>CAZQAT010000195.1:0-1501 GCA_964591315.1 uncultured Planctomycetaceae bacterium | reverse complement strand
ACGGCGACGTGGTGGTGCACATCCTCCAGGAGGAGGCGCGCGAGTTCTACGACCTCGACCAGCTGTACGGCGAGTGCCCGCAGGTGGACTGGAGGAGCATCGACCTGCCGGATCTGCCGGAGCCCAGCGCCAGGCCCACGGGGAGCGACTGAAGCCAACACCGCAACCCGCCCGCGAGCGAGAGGCCCGCGCGTCCCCGGACGCGCGGGCCTGTGCGCTGTTCAGCGCGCGAGCACCGGCTCGACCCAGATCGAGTGGGCCGAGCGGTTGGGGCCGCGGCACTCGATCACCAGCTCAAGGGTCTCGACGCCCCGCACGCGCACCGAGAAGTCCTGGGTGTGCTCGACGCTCGTGATCGGCTCCGAACTCCACAGGGCCTTGCCGTCCCCGCGCAGGTGGAAGACGAGGGGCGCGGTCCTCGTGGCGGCGCTGGTGTCGTTCAGGGCC
Source organism: uncultured Planctomycetaceae bacterium (assembly GCA_964591315.1). Lineage (GTDB taxonomy): Bacteria > Planctomycetota > UBA1135 > UBA1135 > JABACD01. The sequence goes on along the minus strand of CAZQAT010000195.1, from coordinate 1,054 downwards.
ACGGCCCCGCGCAGGCTGCTCCAGGCGCCGCCCAGGTCGTAGCGCAGCAGGGCGTCGTCGCCCTCGTTGCCCGCGTGCAGGCCGAGGGAGTGCAGGCACAGGGTGCCGCCGATGCGCACCTCGTCGCGCTCGAGCCCCATCCAGCCGTCCTTGCCCAGCTCCCCGAAGGGCGCGCGCACCTCGGCCTCCTTCAGCTCGGCCAGGAAGCGCCAGTCGGGGCCGAAGTCGGGCCGCATCTCGTCGCGCTCCCCGGCCAGGACGTCGCGGTCGAAGACGTCGGCGGTCCGCTCCAGGGCCGCCTGGTACCAGCGGTCGGCGCGGCGGTAGTAGCCCTCGCGCAGGGGCGCGCTGCTCTCCTTGCGCGCCAGGGCGCGCCAGCGGCGCGCGAGGGCGAGGCAGGTCTCGCCGGGCGCCCCGCCCTGCGGACCGCCGGCCTCCTCGTCGGCCTCCACGGCCTCGAGCTGGGCGTCGAAGACCTCGAGCAGGAGCGGCGCGTCGTGAGAGCGGCGAGCCGCCAGCACGGCCTCCTCCAGGAGCACGTAGTGCGCGGGGCTGCCCGCCCGGGAGCGCCCGGCCAGCCCGCGCAGCTCCTCGACGAGCTCGCGCCCGGCCTCGCGCTCATCGAGCTCGAGCCGCTTCCCGAAGCGCTCGTGCAGCTTGCTGCGCGCGGCGTCCAGCCGCTGCGCGTCTGCGGGCACGGGATCCCGGCCTCCGGAAGTGCGCTCCCAGGTCGGGCCCGAGCTCGACGCCAGGAGCACGAGGAGACCGACGAGCAGGCACGGAGGGGGGCTCATGGGTGGATTGTAGCGATCCCGCCGGGCGGCCCCGACGGCGCAGACGCATGGGCGAGACTCCCGCAGCGGGCAGCGCGCAGGAGCTTGGTTTTCGAGCACCACATCCCTACCGTGAACGGAGTCGAACAGGGACTGGACCGACGCGGCCGACACGTCCACCCCAGCAGGGCGAACCGGATGGAATGGCTCGATTGGAACGATGACGCATTCGCACAGGCGCGCTCGCGCGGCTGCCCCGTGCTGCTCTGAGGAGAAGCGTT
>CAZQAT010000194.1:0-1634 GCA_964591315.1 uncultured Planctomycetaceae bacterium | reverse complement strand
GCTGGACTCGGGCGCGGGGGCAGTTGAATTAGCGGAGGCCGCAAGAAGCGCTTGTCCTCCCAGGTGCTTCGCGGGGGCGGCCTCGGTGGGCGCTTCGCCTTCTTCGTCGGGCCGGCCGAAGACCGGTCCGAGGTCTCGAAGTAGCGCGATTCGCACCCGGGGCCCGGGGGACTCCCCGCGAGCCGCGAGGACCTGGAGGCCCTCCTGGAACGGGCCGGTCGTCTCGACGAGATCGAGGCGTTGCGCAGCGGCACGGGCCCATTGCCTCGACCGAAATAGGGCTCGGAAACCCGTCTCAGGGACCGAGGGCCCGTATCGGCCGCGTCAGGGGATGGTCATTCGGTCCCGATCGGTGTTGGCGGACGGTTCCCTGGTGTAATGTGGGGAAGTTCAGCCCTGCTGGACCGTCCGATCGACCCCTGCCCGGAGTTCATCGTGCTCTTGCTCAGCGCATCCATCCTGACCCTCGCCGGCGTCGCGCCAGCCCCGCTCTCGGCGGACCTGGCCTTCCGCCCCTACAAGGAGTGGGACATCCTCCTGCCCCAGGAGCAATTCCAGGGCGTGGCCGGCGGCATCCGCCTGCCCCACGCCGGGGGCGAGTCGGTGGCCGTTCGCCTGGAGGGCACCGTCCTCTACGTGGACCGCGACGGTGACGGGGAGTGCGAGGCCAAGGTGGAGCCCCTCGAGCGCGGCCAGACGGCCCTCCTCGTTCTACGCGTGCCCGGCGAGGGTGGCGCGGACAAGAGCTACGCCGTGCGCCTGTCGAGCGACGGCAAGTGGTCCTACTCCGCCTCCGGCGCCATGGTCGGTGAGGTCGAGGGGACGCGCGTCCAGCTCATCGACCAGAACAACAACGGCCGCTTCGACGACTACGGCGAGGACGCCATGATCGTCGGCCGCGGACGCGCCGCGAGCTTCCTCTCGAAGGTCGTGCGCATCGGCGAGGCCCTCTACACGATCGACGTGCAGGACGACGGCACGCGGGTCGACTACGCCCCCTACGAGGGCCCGGTCGGCACCCTCGACCTGGGCTCCGACCACGAGTCCAAGGCGCGCATGCGCTCCGTGGTGGTCCGGAGCCGCGACGGCGCCCACTCCTTCGAGCTCTCCCGCTCCAAGGGCGGCGTGAAGGTCCCCGCGGGTGAGTACAGCGTGCACTCGGGCAAGGTCGTCCTCGGCAAGAGCAAGGCGGACCTGCGCACGGGCCGCAGCCAGTGGATCGAGGTCGAGGCCGGCGAGACGGCCCAGGTCGCCTGGGGCGGCCCGGTCAAGGCTGAGTTCGAGTACGCCCGCAGCGGCGGCGCGGTGCAGATCGGCCCCCTCGACATCTACTACTACGGACGCGCGGGCGAGGAGTACTCCAATTTCATGCCCCTCGGCTCCTCTCCGAACTTCGCCATCAAGGACAAGCAGACCGGGGAGGTGCTCGTGAACGCCAAGTTCCCGGGCAACTGCTGAGGCATCGGCTTCGCCCCGGTCACCGTGAGTGTGCCGGAAGACGCCGAGATCGAGATCACCATGACCGCCGACAACTGGGCCTTCGGGGAGGTCGAGGGCAAGGCGCGCGAGTAGGTCGCGCCGCTAGCCCGGCCTATTCATGAGCCTTCAACGCATTAGCACCCAACCGGCAGCCT
>CAZQAT010000193.1:0-1785 GCA_964591315.1 uncultured Planctomycetaceae bacterium | reverse complement strand
CGGCAAGACCCACGGCAAGGCCCACGGCAAGACCCACGGCAAGGCCCACGGCAAGACCCACGGCAAGGCCCACGGCAAGGCTCACGGCGGCCTCCACGAGGTCTTCCACCACGACGGCCACGGTGGTCGCGATCACGGGGGCCACCAGGCCGAGCTCGAGCAGCTGCGGGCGGAGCTGAGGGCCCTGCGGGGCGAGCTCGAGCAGCTGCGTGCCGCCCTGCGTCAGCGCCGCCGCTGATCGCCCGGAGTCGCGCTCCGGCGCGGCGGGTTGATTCCGAAGGGCCCGTCCTCCCGCCAGCGGGGCGGGCTCACCCTATGCGGCGTCCTCGCCCTCGGCTTCCGGGGGATCGATCTCGTTCTCCGGGCCCCCTTCGGCCAGTTCGGGGGCCTCGTCCTCGGCCAGCTCAGCCGCGGCAGGCCCGAGGGACCTCAGCCTCAGGCGGTCCAGGTTGAGCAGGCCCTCGTCGGGGGTCCACCCGTGCAGGACCCGGGCGACGGACACGAGCAGGGCGCGCTCAGCGGTCGCGTGGAGGTTCTTCAGGGTGCGTGGAGGGACCTGCTCCCCGGTCTTGAGGGAGGCCTCGACCAGGCGCAGGATCCGCTCTCGGGCGTCCTGGGGGCCCTCGAGGGCCCAACGCACCAGGGGCAAGAGGCGGGCGCCCCGGTCGGGGTCGACTCCGTGTCGCTCACAGAGTCGGTGGAGGAGGATCTCGGCTTCCATGCTGGGGAGGGGGCGGGGAGAGGGGGACAGCTCTCGCCGCGCACTCCAAACCTATCCCGGGGCCACTCCCCACGTCGGAGGGGGCCCTCCGAATTCCGATCCACCTCGCGGGGGGGGCTCAGGCGGCCTCTTCGCGCTCGGCGGCGAGCACCGCCTCCAGGATGGCCGGCAGGTCCGCCGAGGGGATTCCGAGGAACTCCAGGGTGCCCTCGTCGAGGGTCGCCTCGGCCAGCTCCCGGCCCCCCTCCTCCAGGCGGTGGCAGACCAGGTTGGCGTGGGCCACCAGGGACACCACCGGGTCCTCGGCCACCGCCTCGCGGGGCCCGTGGTGGTACTGGATGGCGGAGGCCACCGCGTCCGGCAGGGACCAGTGGGTGGCGATCACGGCCCCCACCTCGGTGTGGTTGAAGCCGAGGGAGTGGGTCTCGACCTGGTGCAGAGGAGTCTGGGTCTGCTGCGCCTCCCGGTTGATCTCCACGTAGGCGCCGCCCAGGCTGTCGAGCAGCACCACCTTGCCCAGGTCGTGCAGGAGACCGCAGACGTGGAACTCCTCGGGTTCGAGCCCCAGGCGCCCGGTCGAGTGACGGGCCAGGGTCGAGCAGGCGTGGGCCACGGTGGAGGAGTGGGCCCAGATCCCGTCCACGTCGAAGTCCGGGTACTCGCGCAGGTGCTCGAACTGCTGGATCACGGCGGCCTGGGTGACGACGTTCTTGAGGACCCGTGCGCCCAGGACCGCGGAGGCCTGCTCCGCGGACAGGCAGCGCTCCCGCAGGCCGTAGTAGGCGCTGTTCGCGATGCGCAGGACCTTGGCCGCCAGGGGCGGGTCCTCGGCGACGACCGCGCCGATGTCTCCTGTCCCCGTCTCGGGATCTTCGATCATGCGGCTGATCCGCTGGACCACCTCCGGCAGGGTGGGGATGGTCAGGTTGTCCTGGATCAGGTCCTTGGCGTGCTGGCGGCTCATGAGTGAGGGCGGGCGGCTCGGGTCGCCCGATGGGAGCGACGGGCCGCGCTGGACCTATCGGGATAGGGCGGGTGGGCAGCTTGAGCGGAGGCAGCACATA
>CAZQAT010000192.1:0-1949 GCA_964591315.1 uncultured Planctomycetaceae bacterium | reverse complement strand
AGGAACGCAGTTGGGTCCCAATGCGTCAAAGCCTCATGAATAGGCCGGGCTAGGGCGCGCGCCCGCGCCGACGGCGCGCCTCCACTGCCCGCGCGAGCCGGCCCGGGGAGCGCATGCCCTCGAGCGCCGCGCGCACACGCAGTCCGAGTGTCGAGCGCTCCTCTGCCGCCTGACGCAGGGTGCCCTGGCAGAGGGACCAGACGCCCGCGGCAGCCTCGAGGCGCTCCTCGTCGACCAGCCCGTCGATCCAGGCGTCGAAGGCGCGTACCCGCTGCAGGGGCTCGACGCCCTTGCGTGCGGCGCGCTCGTAGCAACGCAGGGCGTCGTCCACGCGCCCCATGCGTCCGTGCACCCGGCCCGTCCAGTAGGCGGCCAGATCGCGCTCCTCGGCGAAGTCGGGCCCCAGGCTCTCCACGTCCTCGTACCAGGCCAGGGCGTCGTTGAGCCGCCGCCGCCGGCGCTCCAGGTGCCCCAACTCCAAGCCCGCCCGGGCGCCGATGCGCACGCCCCTGCCCAGGAGCCAGGCCTGCTCGAACTCCGCCCGGGAGGCCCGGAGCAGGCGGCCCGAGCGCAGCAGCTCCGCGGCCCGGAAGGCCGCCATGGCGCCGGTGGAGCGTGCCTCGGGGAAGTACACCCGCACCGCCCTGTAGGCCTCGACCACCATCGTACGGGCCTGGTCGCGCCGCTCCCCGCGCGTGCCCCGCAGGGAGCGCTTGGCGCGAGTCGCGTAGGCGAGCTGGGCGCCGGCGTCCCCCTGGCGCGGCACGCCCGCGGGGGGGGCGGGCGGCGCGAGGAGCAGCGCCACTGCGAGCAGGACCTTGCCGCCCATCAGGCCACCGCCCCCTGGCGGACGAGCTCGACGCCGCCCCCCAGGTGGGCCCGCCGGCGGGCCTCGCGCTGGAGCCCCCGCTGCAGCTTCCGTCGAAGCCGGAAGAGGCGCATCTTGACCGTCTGGGTGCTCACGTCGAGGATCAGGGCCGCCTGCCGACAGCCGAGCCCATCGCCGTAGTAGGCCGCGTAGAGCTGTTGCTCCACCTCGCTCAGCCCGGACAGGAGCCCGCGCAACACTTCGAGCAGCTCGTCGGCGTCCATGGACCCGTCGCCCAGGGAGATCTCCGACAGCGCCGACTCCGGCTCCGCGGCGACGAGCTCCGCCAGGATCTCCTCGCAAGCGTCCGTCCGCCGCAGGCGCTGCTCGCGGCGGACGTGGTCGCGCATCACGTTCCAGGCGATGCGCAGCACCCAGGGTCGCAGACGCTTCCGGTCGTGCAGGCTGGGCCGGAAGGTGGCCGCCCGCAACAAGGTCTCCTGGACCATGTCCTCCAGTTCGCTCTCGTCCCGGCAGCTGCGTGCCAGGGTCCGCTTCACGTCCTTGCGCAGCTCGCTCAGGCCGCGCCAATCTCCCTGTCGGGGGGCTCTCGTCACCATCGATTCTCTCCTCGCCGGCAGGGGCCACCACGGCCCGCGGAGATCGTCACCGGCGATGCAGTGGACTGCGGAACGGGCGGAGTGGCTCGGGGCGCGTGGGAGCGCCGCCGAGGAGGGCCGAATCGTCGACGGCGAGAGTGGGGAATTCCGGCGACCGGCCGGCCGCGGAGGCCCGGAAAAGGACGAGAGCGGCGCCCGAGTGTCGGGACGCCGCTCTCGCGGTAGTCGGAATCGGTCCTTCGGGGATCGGAGGCCCCGGAGCATCGAAAACAGGGCCTAGCCCGGATTATTCATGAACACGCACACCAGACCTCGCAACCGACCGTCTTCGACGGCCTCTCGGCCCCTGGCGGCGCTTCTCGGAACCTGGCTTCCTCGACGACCCTTCAGGGTCGCCTGCGTCGGCAGAACCCGCAAAGCACCACCAGGAACCGAGTTGCTGTGTCTGGTGCACGTCTTCATGAATAATCCGGCCTAGCGCTTGCGGAAGGCGTTCGCCTCGTCCGCCCAGCTCGTGCCGC
>CAZQAT010000191.1:0-1993 GCA_964591315.1 uncultured Planctomycetaceae bacterium | reverse complement strand
CCACTACATCCTGAGCGGCGGCCGTGTCTCCACTCTGCCTGCGCCCTACTACGACGCGAACAACGGCTCTCCGAACCACTACTGGCGTAACGACGGTCGAGGCAAGTTCACGGACGCCACCGAGGAGGTGGGCCTGAACGTCAACAACGAGCGCTTCAGCCTTGCTGCCGTGTGGGAGGACTTCGACCGGGACGGGGACGTCGACCTCTACGTCACCAACGACTTCGGTCGCAACAACCTCTACCGGAACGACGACGGCCACTTCACGGACATCGCCGAGGAGGCCGGTGCGAGCGACATGGCCGCGGGGATGGGCGCCACCGTGGCGGACTACGACCGGGACGGGGACATGGACGTGTACGTCAGCAACATGTTCATGGCCGAGGGCATGCGCATCGTGCCTCACACCGAACGCTTCCGTGAGGGGATGGATCCGGAGACCCACCCGAGCTACATGCGCATCTCGCGCGGCAACACCCTGCTGAGCAACCGCGGCGACGGGACCTTCGAGGACGTCACCCTCGAGGCCGGCGTGGCACGCGGGGGCTGGGCCTGGGGCGCCATGTTCACCGATCTCAACAACGACGGCTGGTCCGACATCTACGTGCCGAACGGCTTCGTCACGGGCTGGAACGAGGAGGACGTGGACAGCTTTCACTGGCGCAGCGTGACCGCCCGGGCTCCCAACGGGGGCGAGGTCACGGCGGAGTACTCCCACTCGTGGGCGGCCCTCGAGAACAAGGTCATGCAGCACGGCGCCTCCTGGGCCGGGATGGAGCGCAACCGGGTCTACCTCAACACGAAGGACGGCCGCTTCTCGGACGTCGGAGCCGCCAGCGGCGCAGACTTCCTGGAGGACGCACGGGCCGCGGCGATGGTGGACTGGGACGACGACGGTCGCCTCGACATGGTCATGAAGAACCGCACGGCCCCGCGCCTGCGCTTGCTGCTCAACCAGTCCCGGGGTCAGGGCAACTTCCTGGCCGTCGAGCTGCGGGGCACCTCCTGCAACCGGGACGCCATCGGGGCGCGGGTCGAGGTGGAGCTGCCGAACGTGACCCTGATGCGGACCCTCTTCGCGGGCGAGGGCTACATCGCCCAGTCCTCCAAGCGCCTGCACTTCGGCCTGGGCGCGAGCGACGAGGTCCGGAGCCTGACCGTGCACTGGCCGGGCGGTGAGAGCGAGCGCCACGAGGGCATCGAGGTCAATACCCGCTACCGCGTCGTGCAGGGCGCTGACGCTCCCGAGCTGATCCCTCGGCGCCAGGTCCCGGACCTGGCGGCCAAGGCGACGGCGCCCCTGAGCAAGCCCCAGGGTGCCAGCGTGGACCGCGTGGTCCTGGTCGAGCGTATCCCGCTCGGCCCGATGCGCGTGCCCTCCTACAAGAACCCGGACCGCACCGTGGCGGACTTCGACGGCTTCCACGTGCTGTTCGACGTGTGGGCCACCCATGGGGTGGACTGCCACAAGGAGTTTGCACGCATCCAGCGCCGCAGTCAGCAGCTCGAGGACGCGGGCATCTTCGTGGTGGCCATGAGCGTCGACCCCGCATCGAAGGAGGAGGAGGCGCGCAAGGTCCTCGCCCAGTACGGGCTCGATGGGCTGGCCGGGGTCCTCGACGACCGCTCCCAGCTGCCCTTCGAGCTGCTCCTGACCGAGATCCTCGGCAGATCGCGTGATGCGCCGCTGCCCACCAGCTTCCTGGTGGACAAGCACGGTCGTCTGGCTGTGATCTATCTCGGCCCCGTGCGGATCCCGCAGCTCATGCAGGATGTCGCGCTGCTCGACCAGGCGCCGTACGAGCACCTCTCCGGCGAGGCGCTGCTGGGAGCCCAGTGGCTGTCCCCGCGGATGCGGGAGATGGAGCGATTGGTGAACGCCTTCGGGATGCTGGGGCTGCGCGACCTTGGCCGGCACTTCTTCGAGTTCGAGAAGGCGCGCTAGCCCGGCCTATTCATGAGCCTTCAACGCATTAGCACCCAACCGGGATCC
>CAZQAT010000190.1:0-1999 GCA_964591315.1 uncultured Planctomycetaceae bacterium | reverse complement strand
GTCTGGTGTGCGTGTTCATGAAGAATCCGGGCTAGACTGCGCGGCTCTCCCACCCCCTCTCAGTCCACCGAACCCCCTCCGTCACGATGGGCCTCGCCTGCGGAATCGTCGGTCTGCCGAACATCGGCAAGTCGACCGTCTTCAACGCCGTCACCGCCTCGAACGCCGAGCGCGCCAACTACCCGTTCAGCACGGTCGAGGTCCAGGTGGGCGTGATCGACGTGCCGGACGAGCGGCTGGCGGTCATCAACGAGCACATCGAGACCGAGAAGATCATCCACGCCACCCTGAAGATGGTCGACATCGCCGGGCTGGCGGCGGGGGCCTCCCAGGGCGAGGGCCTGGGCAACAAGTTCCTCGGCAGCATCAAGGAGTCCGACGCCCTGGCCCACGTCGTCCGCTGCTTCGAGGGCGGCGACGTCCTCCACGTGCACGACAGCGTCGACCCCGTACGAGACATCGGCGTCGCCGAGCTCGAGCTGGCCCTGGCCGACCTGGAGACCGTGACCCGCAACATCGAGCGCGTCTCGAAGAAGGCCCGCAGCGGGGACAAGGAGTGCATCGCCCAGAAGGAGGTCTTCGAGCGCGCCCGTGAGGTCCTCGAGGACGGCGGCCAGCTGCGGAGCGTCGAGTGGAAGGACAACGAGCGCGACATGCTTCGCCCGCTCTTCCTGATCACCATGAAGCCGGTGCTCTTCGTGGCCAACGTGGGCGACGACGACTTCGACGGCACCTCCGCCCACGCCCAGGCCGTGCGGGACTACGCCGCCGAGACCGGCGCCGAGGTCGTGGCCCTGTGCGGCGACATCGAGTGCGAGCTGGCCACCATGGAGCCCGAGGACCGCGCGAGCTTCATGGAGGACCTGGGCCTGAAGGAGTCCGGCCTGACCAAGCTGATCCACAAGGCCTACGACCTCTTGGGGATGCAGACCTTCTACACCGCGGGGCCCAAGGAGATCCGCGCCTGGAACATCCGCAAGGGCGACACGGGCCCCGTCGCGGCGGGCGTGATCCACTCGGACTTCGAGAAGAACTACATCCGCGCGGAGGTCTACTCGGTCTCCGACCTCGTCGAGCACGGGGACGAGGCCGCCATCAAGGCCGCCGGCAAGATGCGCGTGGAGGGCCGCGACTACGTCATGCAGGACGGGGACGTGGCGCACTTCCTGGTGGGGAAGTAGCTCCCACCTCGCGGATCAGGTCGGCCGCCCGCCCTCGAACTCCGCGTCGTACTCGTAGCCGAAGCGGCAGAGGTCGTCGGTCCACTGGACGAGGGCCTCTTCCGATGTCGAGGGCAGCGCGTAGCAGCCCTCGACCACGAAGGTCCCGTCGGCCGCGCCCCCGTAGCTCGCCTCGACCCCGCGCTGCGCGAGGGCTCGCACGAGCTCCTTCGAGCGCGCCCGCTTGGCCGCGCGGAAGGCGAACGCCAGGGTCGCCGCTCCCCCACCGAGCTCCGCCGCCAGCTCCCGCGCCCGCGCCGCCTGCCGCTGGCGGTTGCGCTTGTACTCGGACTCGGTGCGGTAGCGGTCGGGGGGACCGCCCGCGCCGAAGAGGCGGGAGAGGAGGCTCATCGAGGGCTGGGCGGGCTCTTGGCGCGGGGAGACGAAGGGTGAGGAGAACGCCCGGGCCGGCGCGAGGTGCTCGCCATTCTCGGCGGGTGGACTCCCCCCTGTCACGGGCAAAAGGCCGCGGCCAGCCAAGCAGAGGGGTGGCCCCGATCACCCCGTCGTGTAGCGAGATCAGGACCGAGAGCTCCAGCGGCGGCGCACGGTGGGCACCAGCGAGTCGCGTCCGAGCGATGTCGTCCTCGTCGGGCAGGCTGATTCCCATGCAGCCCGCGCCCTCTACAGTGCGCCTCTCCTGATCGCAGGGGACGCCGATCGCGGCACGAAGAGGACCACCCTGCCCGGTCCATGGCCCCGGAGAACCCGGCGTCGTCTACTCGTCTCTCGACTCCAGCAGCCGGCGGGCCTCGAGTCGAAGATCTCCGAGATAGGGA
>CAZQAT010000189.1:0-2276 GCA_964591315.1 uncultured Planctomycetaceae bacterium | reverse complement strand
GAACGCAGTTGGGTCCCAATGCGTCAAAGCCTCATGAATAGGCCGGGCTAGCGCCTGCTTTTGTCGGTCCCTGCCCGGCGTCCCCCGGGGCCCTTCGAGTAGGCTACGCCGCCATGGTCCCCGCGGAAGACTTCCCCATCGGCCTGTGCGGCCCCGAGCATCGGGAGGAGCAGGCGCGGCTCTTCAACGCCTGCTTCAAGAAGAGCCTCGAGGCTCCGGCCCTCGAGTGGCGCTACGACCAGAACCCCCACGGAGCGGCGGTCAGCCTCCTGGCGCGGCCGGCGGAGGGGGGCGACGGGGTCTGCGGCTACGCCTGCAACCCGCGCCTCGCTCTCGTCAAGGGCGACGAGACGACCATGGCGCCCATCGGCCAGACCGGGGACGTGATGACCCACCCGGACTGGCGCAAGCGGGGCATCTTCAGCGGCCTCGACAGGCGCTGCATGCAGGAGACCGGCGAGCTCGGCTGGCCCTTGGTCTTCGGCCTGCCGAACCGGCGCTCGGCCCACATCTTCCTCAAGCTCGGCTGGGACCGGGTGGGCACCATCCGGCCCTGGACCTTCGTGCTCAAGGCCACCAAGGCCGCCCGCGACGTGCGGCGGGCGGACGGGCGGCTGAAGGCCTGGACATTGGGCTTCGCCCACAAGGCCGGAGGCAAGGCGCGCCGCCGCCTGCGGGAGGCCTCCGGCGGCCAGTTCGGCGTGCGACGCCTGGAGCGCTTCCCGGCCTCGGTGACCGAGCTCTCGAAGCGCGTGGAGCCGGAGTTCGAGCTGATGGTGCGGCGCGACGCGGACTACCTCAACTGGCGCTTCATCGACAACACCGCGGGGCTGCACACCTGCCTGGGGGTCTTCGACGCCGGCGGCGAGCTGGCGGGCTACGTGGTGGTGCAGACCCCGCGCGAGGGCCAGGTGCTGGGCTACCTCGTGGACGTGCTGGCCCCCGACCCCGCCGCCCGGGCCCAGGCCCTCGAGGCCGGGCTCGCGCACCTGGAGGCCTCCGGCGCCGAGCTCGTGCAGGCCACCGCCATCGACGGGAGCTGGTGGGAGGCGCGCCTGCGGGAGGCGGCCTTCCAGCCGCCGCGGGAGGAGAACCACCTGATCGTGATCCTCTACACCCACCAGGCCGAGCACCCCCTGGCGGCGGCGGGTCGCGACGCGAGCGGCTGGTACCTGACCGACGGGGACCGCGACGACGAGACGATGGGCTAAGCTCACGGCCCCATGAAGCACAAGCTCAAGATGTTCTTGCGCCAGGCCTGGGCGCGCCTGCTCTATCACACGGGCCTGCACGTGGTGCTGAGCCGGCTGATGCCCCAGCGCCTGACGATCCTCACCTCCCACTGTGTGGCGCACCCCTCGAACGCGTTCCTGCCGAAGGACATGAAGATCGAGGGCGCACACCTCGAGCACGTGCTGGACTTCTTCGGGCGCCACTACGACTGGGTCAACGTGGGGGAGGGCTGGGAGCGCCTGCAGAAGGGTGTGGGGCGCTCGATGGTGGTCATGTCCATGGACGACGGCTACCACGACAACCTCGAGGCCATGCTGCCGATCCTGAAGGCGCGCGACCTGTCGGCGACGGTGTACCTCGAGAGCCGGCCCCTGGACGGGCAGGGCCTCAACTGGACCCACAAGTTCTTCTGGATCCTGGCGCGCAAGAGCCACGCCGAGCTGGTGGAGCGCTACGCGGCCCTGTCGAAGGACGCGAAGGGCGCGGCGCGCATGCAGGAGGTCCTGGCCGAGGGCGGCGACCTCAGCTACACCCTCAAGAAGGTGCTCAAGTACGAGGCCGACCAGGCGGACGTGGAGGCGACCCTGACGGCCATCTTCGTCGAGGCCGGAGGTGACGAGGCGGCGCTGTGCCGGCAGCTCTACCTCTCCTGGGAAGACGCCCGCGCCCTGCAGGAGGCCGGGGTCGAGCTCGGTGGGCACACGGTGCACCATTACGTCCTCTCGGGCCTGGACGCCGAGGGCCAGGCGGGAGAGATCGACGGGGGGCGCGAGCGGCTGGAGGGGCGTCTCGGGAAGCTCAGGAGCTTCGCCTACCCCTTCGGGCGCAAGTGGGACTGGAACGGGGACTCCGTCGAGGCCGTGCGCAAGGCGGGCTTCGCCACCGCGACGACCACCCACGCGGGCACGAACACCAGGGGCTCCGACCCCATGCGCCTCTCGCGTTGGATGATCGACGACGACACGCCCCTGCACCTGCTCGCCTGCGAGGCCTGCGGGGGCTTCGAGCTCCTGCGGCGCTTCGGGCTGGACCTGTCGGAGTAG
>CAZQAT010000188.1:0-2400 GCA_964591315.1 uncultured Planctomycetaceae bacterium | reverse complement strand
CCCCCCCCCCCCCCGCGCCCCCCGCCCCCCCCCGGCGGCCGGGCGCCCCCCGCTCGCATTCGGTCCGAGGCGCGCGGTCCGGACCGCTCTCAGCCCCCGAAGCACTGGGTCCAGTGGTCGTCGTAGCGGCCGAGGGCCGTGCGCGACCCGCCGCCCATCATGTTGCGGTGGTGACCGGGGCTGTACCACCACTGGAGGATGGCGTCCGGGCCGGTCTGGGCGCCGCGGGCGATGTTCTCGGAGCCGGCGCTGGTGCCCGCCGCGGCGGCCCGGTCCCAGGGGGTCTTCTTGCCCTTCACCGGGGACTCGTGGGCGAAGAAGCCCAGCTCCTTCATGTCCTTCGAGTGCCCCCGACAGGCGGCCACCAGCTTGATGTCGATGCGCTGGGCGGGCAGGCCGATCAGGATGCGGCGCAGGTTGAGGGCGAGCACGCCGCGCTTCTCCTCGGGCCCGAGCTGGCCCGGCTCGAGCTCCTCGCCGACGGTGGTCGCGAGGGCCCCGTTCTCGTCGAGCACCCGGCGGTCGGTCTGGGACATGGGCGTGGCCAGCTGGGCGCGCCGCTCGAGCTCCGCCAGCAGGGCGGGCACGTCGCGGGGCGGCGGGGTCGGGTCCTCCACCGCGCGCTCGGCCAGACGCTCGTTGCCGCCGGGGGCCGCCTGGAGCGCGGCGCGGGCGGCCTCCCAGGTGCCGATCAGGTAGAGCTCCCGGTCGATGCCGTCCAGGAAGCTCTCCCACTCCTCGCGCAGCTCGGCGTTCTCGGCCCAGACCGCGCTCGGGTCGGTGGTCATCAGCTCCACCAGGCGCGCGTAGGCCGGGTCGCTCTCCTCCTGCACCTGCTTCTTGGTCAGGTTCCTGTCCCGGGAGTTGCGGCGGACGACCGCGCGCTGCTCCTCGACCTCGAGCTGGGCCGAGCCCTTGAGGCGCTGGGCAACCTGGCGCGTGGCGCGGGACTCGAACTCGCCCAGGAGGCGCAGCTCGTCCTTGGCTCCCTGCTTGCGACGACTCGCGAGGTCCCGCTCGAGCCAGGCGGCCAGGGCCCGGGGACCGTCGAGGCCGAGGAAGAGCAGCTCGACCATGGCGATGTCCTTCGCCTCGTCGTCGCGGCGCGGGTCCTTGAGGACCTTCATCTGAGCGACGATCCGCTCCCGCTCCGAGGGCGGCTTGCCGTCCTGGACGGGCCCGAGGCCGGTCAGGAACAAGGCGGCGAGGAGGATCCAGGCGCTGTGGGGGGCGAGCTTCACGGCCACAGCCTACCCATGCCCGCGCAGGGCGCCTACCGCTTCGGTCGGCGCCGCCCACCGCGCCCGCCGCGGCGCCGGCCCCCCGGGAAGCGGCCCGCGGCCAAGTCTGCTTCGAAGCGGGAGACCAGCTCCAGGAGCTCTTCCCCGAAGCTCTCCGCCTGCCAGGCCATCAGGCCCGGGACAGCCGCCAGGGCCTCGCGTCCGGCCGGACGCGACTGCACCAGCCGCACCAGGGTGTGGCGGTTCAGGATCAGGGAGGCGTCCATGCCCTCCTTGCGTGAGCGGTTGCGGCGCCACTCCTTGAGGCGGTCGAAGAGCTCCACCTGGACCAGGTCGAGGCCGCCGGTGCCGTCCTTGGGGGCCAGACGCGGCAGCTTCTCGAGGGGGCCGAGCTCGTCGGCACGGTCGAGGGCGTCGAGCACGCGCTCGCCGATCTTGCGCACCTGGCGCCAGGAGAAGCCGTGGATGTCCGCCAGCTCCTGGGCGCTCTCCGGTCCCTCGATGGCGGCCTGCAGCAGGGCCTGGTTGTTCATCACCCGGAAGGGGGGCACGTCCCCCTCACGGGCCAGCTCGTCGCGCAGGATGTAGAGCTCCCGCACCGCCTGGCGTGCGTCCGGGTCCAGGGTCCGGGCCCCCTTGATGCGCACCCACTCGTCCGGGTTGAACTCGAGGGGCACGGGCTCGAGCTGCTCCAGCCGCTGGCACTCGCCCTCGACGATCCTCATACGGTCCCGCTCCTCGAGCTGCACCCGCTGACGCGCCATCAGCTCGTGCAGGTAGCGGGTGTCCAGGCGCGCGTAGTCGATCTGGCGCTCGGTCAGGGGTCGCGCGCCCCAGTTGGAGCGCTGCATGGACTTGTCGAGGGCGATCTCGAAGTGCTCCTCGAGCACCGAGGCCAGGCCCGGATTCTCGACCCCCAGAGCCGCGGCGGCGATGCGGGTGTCGAAGAGGTTCGCAAAGCGGAAGCCGTGCTCACGCCCCAGGATGAGCACGTCGTACTCACCGTCGTGGAAGATCTTGACCCGCCGCGGGTCGGCGAAGACCTCCCCCAGCCCGCCGATCTCGAGCTCCGCCAGGGGATCCACCAGGTAGTCCTTGCCCCCGGCGGTGATCTGGATCAGGCAGACCTTCTCCCGGTAGCTGAAGAAGGAGTCCGCCT
>CAZQAT010000187.1:0-2421 GCA_964591315.1 uncultured Planctomycetaceae bacterium | reverse complement strand
CGACATCGTCGTGGCCGGTAGCCCGATCTCCTACACCTACTGGTTCCGCGATCCCGGCACCTCCGCCGGCTGCACCGGTGACACGGCCTCGAGTGACTTCAACTTCACCAACGGCTGGACCGTGACCTGGCAGTAGGTCCCCACGGCGCACCGCCCTGCGTGGCGGCGCGGATCGACCAAGAGGCCCGGGGTTCCCAGTTCGGCTGGGGCCCCGGGCCTCTCCGTACTCGGTGACGATGCCCGCGAGAGGGTCTGGGCGCCACTTGACTCCGCGGTGACCCGTTCGTATCTGTGGCCGCATCACCGACCCGCGCCACTCATGAGACTCCACGCCCACGCCCTCCTGTCGCTCCTCCTCACGGCCCTCCTGTCCGCCTGCACCTCCTGGGAGGTGACCAAGCAGGAGGTCGTCACTCCCTACAACCGGCTCGTCCACTTCGACTACCCGGCCGCCTTCCGCGGCGCGGACGTCGAGGCGGTGGTGGCCTGCTACGGGCCCGACCTCGAGGGATGGGGGCGGGCGGATGCGGAGTCGGTCCTGTCGGGATTCGACCGCGTCGATCGTGCCCGCTGTGTGATCCACGACGCCCGGGCCCCGGACGACGACGGCATCCTGGAGGCGGACTGCGTTCTGCGGATCGACGGGGTCGTGGACGGAGTTCCGCGTACCTTCGAGCAGGAGCGGGTCGTGCGCGGAGCCCTGGTCGAGGGCGCCTGGAAGATCGTGGGGGTCGAGGCGGGCCGCACCATGGACGTGGGGGGGCGGCCTCGCTTCCGGGAGGAGGCCGCCGAGCGCGGTCTGGTGGCCATGAACCGCTCCCGGGGCATCCCCGCCCTGGACGGCTCCCTGGTGCCGGATCTGTCCAGCTCAGGGCTGGCCCTCGGCGACGTGGACGTTGACGGCCTCGACGACGTCCTGCTCGTCAGCGGCGACAGGCTGCGGCTCTTTCACAACCTGGGGGGCGAGTTCGACGAGATCACCGAGGCCGCCGGTCTCGAGACGCCCGCGACCGGCGAGTGCCGCTGCGCCTACTTCGGCGACGTGGACGGGGACGGAGACCCGGACCTGTTCGTCGGGCTGGTGGGGGCCCAGGACGTGCTCTTCGAGAACCTCGGGGACGGCCGCTTCCGGGAGCTGGCGCCAGAGCAGTCGGGGATCGAGACCGCGGGCTACACCACCGGCGCCTGCCTCGCCGACTTCGACCGCGACGGGGACCTGGACCTGTTCGTGATCAGCGGCAACGAGGTGCGCCACACGACCCACAACGACCCGCGCGACGCCACGAACGGGAACCCGAACCTCTACTTCGAGAACGACGGTCACGGCCGCTTCACGGAGGCCACCGAGGCAGCGGGGCTGCAGGACACCCGCTGGGCCCTCGCCTGCGCCACCTCGGACTACGACCGGGACGGGGACGTGGACCTCTTCGTGGCCAACGACGTGGGGCTGGATCTCCTGTACCGCAACAGGGGCGACGGTACCTTCGAGAACGTGGCGGAGGAGTCGGGCCTGGGCTTCTACGGCTCGAGCATGTCGGCCGCCTTCGGTGACGTGAACGGGGACGGCTGGCCGGACCTGTACGCCACGGGGATGGCCTCCAACTCGCGGTGGCTCCTGAACCAGCCTGGCTTCCCCCTCCCGACCCCCTGGATCGTGACGACCCTCTTCCGCCCCTTCGTGATCGAGGGCATGTGGGAGATGTTCCACGGCAACCGGCTCTACCTGAACCAAGGGGACGGGAGCTTCGCGGAGGTCTCCATCCCGACCCGCTCCTACTGGTGCGGCTGGGCGCTCTCGGGAGTCTTCCTGGACTACGACAACGACACCCACCTGGACGTCTACGTCGCCAACGGTTTCTGGACCGGCGAGAAGGACTACGACTGCTGAATCGACTTCCTCGAGGGCGTCGGTCGACGCCAGAGCCTCGCGGAGATGGAGCACGAGTACCTGAAGATCGGTCGCAACTCCCTGAACGGCAACGAGAACAACTTCCTGTTCCGCAACCTGGGAGGCGCCCTGCCGGAGTTCGAGCCGGCGGCCTACGTGAGCGGCGCTGACTGCATCGAGGACTCTCGCGGGGTGGGGGTCTTCGACGCCGAGGGGGACGGCGACCTCGACCTCGTGGTCCAGACGGTCGAGGGGCCGACGCTCCTCTTGATGAACCAGGGCTCGGAGGGCCACTGGCTCCAGGTGCGGCTGCACGGGGTCGAGAGCAACCGCGAGGCGATCGGCGCGCGAATCGACCTGCGCATCGGGGATCGCTGGCTGACCAGGGAGGTGGGCACCTCCTCCGGCTACATCTCAGGCCAGTCGTTGGTGGCGCACTTCGGCCTCGGCGCCGCCGAGCGAGTCGACGAGTTGCGCGTGCACTGGCCCCTGGGCGGCCTGACACGCATCTCCTCCGTCGACGCGGACCAACG
>CAZQAT010000186.1:0-2492 GCA_964591315.1 uncultured Planctomycetaceae bacterium | reverse complement strand
GGCGTCCTCTCTCCGTCGCCGGGTCCTTGCCAAACTCTATCCCGATTCGGTGCGACATGCCGCCGGGGAGGTTTGTATGAATTCTCAGCCCCCTCGGCACCTGGGCCGCGGGGGCTGCAGCAGTCAGCCAGAGGGGGCCGGGGCGCTCGATCCTGTGTCCGCCGCGTATCTGGGCTCTCCGAGGGAAATCGGAAGGAAGAGCGGATACCGTCCGGGGGCCGCCGCAAGGAGGCCCTGGGCCCCATTTCCTCGGCAGCGCCACCCCTCGCATGATGCACCGCTCCTCGCGCGCCCTGGCGGCGACCTTCCTGTCCCTCCTCGCCGGCGCCTGCGGCTCGACCCCGAGCTCGCCGCCCATCACCCGGGAGGCAGCTCTCGAGACCTTCCACTCGGCTTGGGAGACCGTGGGCGAGACTCACTTCGACCCCGAGTTCAACGGCGTGGACTGGGAGGCCCTGCGGGAGGAGCTCGAGCCCCGGGCGGCGGCGGCCACCACCCAGTCGGAGCTGCGAGCGGTGCTCGGCGACATGCTCGGGCGCCTGGGCCAGTCCCACTTCGTCGTGATTCCGGAGGAGGCCGTGCCCGCCGACCAGGGCACCGGCGACGAGGTCAGCGAGGCGGACAAGGAGGGCGACCTGGGCTTCGAGGTACGCCTGCGGGAGGGCCGTGTGCTGGTGACGGGCCTGCGCCCCGGGGGGCCCGCCGAGCGGGCGGGTGTGCGCCTGGGGTGGTCCCTGGTGCGGCTCGACGGGCTGGAGACGGCCCCGCTGGTCGATGCCCTCGGGGACAAGCAGGGCAAGCTGGCCAAGGGCGTGCGTACGAACGCCTGGAGCCGGGTGGGCGCGGCCTGTCTCGGGCGGGTCGGCGAGGCCTCGAGCCTCGAGTTCAGTGACCTGGAGGGCCGACCCCGCGACCTGGAGCTCGTGCGGGACGAGCGCGACGCGGTCGCCCACGTGTTCGGGGTGCTGCCCACCTTCTACCTGCAGTTCTCCACCCGCAGCCTGGAACACTCCGGGCTGCGCGTCGGCTACGTGCACTTCACGAACTGGTTCCTGCCCATGGTGCAGCCCCTGCACGAGGCCCTCGAGGGGATGCGTGGCGACGACGGCGTGGTGATCGACCTTCGCGGAAACACCGGCGGCGCCGCCGCGATGGTGATGGGCGTGGCGGGGCACTTCTTCGACGAGCAGGTGTTGCTCGGGACCCAGACCCTGCGTGAGGGTGAGATGCGCTACGTGGCCCTGCCTCGCCAGGTGACCGCCGGCGGCGAGCTGCTCGAGGCCTACGGCGGACCGCTGGCGATCCTGATCGACGAGACCACCGGGAGCGCCTCGGAGGTCTTCGCTGGCGGCATGCAGTCCACCGGTCGTGCGCGCATCTTCGGTGAGGACAGCGCCGGGGCCGTCCTGCCCGCCACCTTCACCACCCTGCCGAACGGTGACGCTCTCTTGCACGCCTTCGGCGACTTCAAGACCTCCGACGGGACCCTGCTCGAGGGGCCCGGCGTGATTCCCGACCAACCCGTGCCCATGACCCGTGAGGCTCTACGCCGCGGCGTCGATCCCCAGCTCGAAGCGGCCCTGGAGTGGATCTCCACCCGGGCCGGCGGAGCCTGAATCCCGAGACCCGACCAATGCCATGAGAACCCGACGTTCGACGACCGCCACCCTCGCCCTCGCCTCCGTCCTCCTGTTCGCTCCCGCCTCCGGGGCCCAGGACCCGCCCCCCGCGCCGGCACCGACGGATGCCGTCGAGCTGCCGAGCGCCCGCGCGGTGGTGGACCGCTTCGTGGAGAAGGCCAAGCTGCGCGCCACCCTCGACAAGCACGCATCGGCCCACATCACCGCCGAGTTCGAGCTCGTCGGCATGGGCATCGAGGGCCAGCTGAACCTGTACGCGGCCAAGCCGAACAGGCTCTACACCGAGCTCTCCCTGGGGCCCGTCGGCGAGGTCCGCCAGGGCCACGCGGGCGGAGTGGCCTGGCGCATCCACCCCATGCTGGGCACCGGGCTGCTGGAGGGCATGGAGCAGGTCCAGTTCCTGCAGCAGGCGGACTGGGACAACCTGCTCAAGGGGCCGGAGCGCTTCGAGTCCATGGAGACCGTCGCCCGCGAGACCTTTGGCGGCCTCGACTGTCACGTGGTGGAGTTCGTGACCAAGGCGCCGGAGGGCGTCGACGCGAAGGCGACCGCGAAGCTGCGCACCCACCGCGAGTACTACTCGGTCGAGACCGGGCTCCTGGTGGGGGTCGAGGCCACCGCCGCCTCGCCCATGGGGGAGACAAGGACCGTCTCGCACATCTCCGACTACAAGGAGTTCGGCGGCTCGCTCACCGCCACCAAGACCACCGTCGAGGCCGCCGGTCAGAAGTACGAGATCCGCTTCACGGGGGTCGAGTACGACAAGGTCGACCCGAAGGTGTTCGACCTGCCGAAGGCGATCCAGGTCCTCGTCGAGGCGCGGCGCGAGACCCCCGAGCCGGAGCCCGAGCC
>CAZQAT010000185.1:0-2514 GCA_964591315.1 uncultured Planctomycetaceae bacterium | reverse complement strand
GAGGTGCAGCCGCTAGACTGCCCCGATGACCAGGCAGCACGAGCTCGTCGTCTTCGGAGCGACCGGGTACACAGGCCGCATCCTCACGGCCTACCTGGCGGACCACCACGGCGGCCTGCGGCTGGCCCTTGCCGGGCGTGATCCGGACAAGCTCCAGGAGCTCTGCAGGTCCCTGGGACTGGAGCTGCCGCTCCTGCAGGCGGACACCAGCGACCCCGCCTCGATGAGGGCGCTGGCCGCCTCCACCCGTGCCGTGGTGAGCACCGCGGGGCCCTTCGCCCTGCACGGCGATGCCCTGGTCGACGCCTGCGTCGCGGAGGGCACGCACTGCTGCGACATCACCGGCGAGGTGCCGTGGGTACGCGGGGTCATCGACCGCAACCACGAGGCCGCCCGTGAGCGCGGGGTGCGCCTGGTCTCGATGTGTGGCTACGACTCCGTGCCCTCCGACCTCGGTTGCCTGCTGCTCCAGGATGCTGTGCACGCGCGCCACGGCCGTTACGCCCCGCGGGTGGATGCACTCGTGGGCCCTGCCCGCGGCGGAATCAGCGGCGGCACGATCGCCAGCGCCTCGCTCCTGCTCGAGCGGCGCCGCGATCCCGAGGTGGCCCCCTACCTCAGCGATCCCGGCGCCCTGACCCCTGGCTTCCACCCGCCCAGGCGCCCCGACACCCAGGGCGTCGAACGGGTGGACGGCGGCTTCGGAGCTCCCTTCGTGATGGCCGGCATCAACGGCCGGGTGGTGCACCGCACCAATCTCCTCGCCGGACACCCGTGGGGCGAGGACTTCGTCTACCGCGAGCAGCTCTGGTGTGGCCGCGGGGCCCGCGGCCGGCTCCGCGCCTGGTCCATCTTCGGCTTCACCGCTGCCTTCCTGGGGGGCATGACCCTCGGGCCGACGCGTGCACTCCTGCGGACCGTCCTGCTGCCCGCCCCCGGCCGTGGGCCGAGCGAGGAGAGCCGCCGGCGTGGCTTCTTCCGTCACCGCCTGGTCGCGCGCGACGGCGAGACCGTCCTCGGACGCCTGAGCATGGAGGCCGACCTCGACCCCGGCTACGGCGCCACCGCGGCCATGCTCGCCGAGTGCGCCCTGCAGACCCTCGATCCCGCCACCAGCACCTGCGGCGCGCTCACCCCGGCCCACGCCTTTGGGCCGGCGCTGCGCCCGCGCCTGGAGGCCGCCGGCTTTCGATTCTCCATCGAGACCTGACAGGGAGGGGAGGATAGGCGATCCTGACCGCCCCCGGCTCCTCGCGCGCCGGCCACCGCGACTCCCACCCCCCCCATCCAATGCTCCGCCTCGCCACGCTGACGCTCCCGCTCTTCCTGCTCGCCGCACCCAACGAGAAGCCCGACACCGTCGTGCTCAAGAACGGCAAGGAGATCCACTGCCGGGTGCTCTACGAGGACGACGCGAAGGTCGCCTACCGCCAGAGCGGCCGCCATGTGAAGGAGGTCGAGCGCTCCAAGGTCGCGGAGGTGCACTCGATCGAGGGCTACATGAGGACCTTCCTGTCGCGCTTCGCGGCACTGGACCACACCGACGTCGCTGCCCTCGCCGGGCTCGCGGAGTGGGCTGAGAGCGTCGACCTGCACGGAGAGTCCCGCAACCTGTGGCTCAGGATCCTGACCCTCGATCCCGAGAACGAGCAGGCCTGGACCGCCCTGGGCGGGAGCGAGGGGCGCCGCGGCTGGCGCCTCAAGGTTCGCGGTCGCTACAAGACGCTCGAGCAGCTGCGAGAGCGGGTCGCCGATTGGGACACGGCCATGGAGCTCCCGACGGCCCACTACCTGATCCGCACGAACATCGACCCCGCGAAGGCGCTCGACGTCTCGATCGACCTCGAGCGCGTCCACCAGATGTTCTACGACGTCGTCGGGCAGCCGATGGAGCTCTACCCCTTCGAGGAGACACCCGAGCTGCACATCTTCGCCGCCACCGATGACGCCCCCCACCCGCCGGCGCCCGGCTGGAGCGCCTGGTACGAGAGGATCGGCAACGCGGTCCTCGTGCGTGGCATCGACGCCAACCCGCACGAGATCCGCAAGGCAGTCGTCGACCTCATGCTGACGAACTCCTTCCGGCTCCCCGAGGCCAACCACGAGGGCCAGCTCCCCCGGTGGGCGCGTGAGGGCATCGGTAACGCCTTCGCCTTTGCCCTGCGGCCGTCCCCCGGGGACATTCACATGGAGAAGGGCGTCCCGTACGTCGAGTGGTTCGGCCAGCAGGCCGCGGACGAGGACGTCCTCGAGCTGAAGCGCCTGATCAACGCCGGCCGTGGCGCATTCCGGACCGGCGAAGACCAGGCACGCTTCGTACGACAGGCCTACACGCTCGTCTTCTTCCTGCTCAATGCCGACGATGGCGGCTACCGCGAGCGCTTCCTCGAGTACCTGCAGAGCGCCTTCAAGGGCCAGGGGGCCGCGACCCACCTCGAGAAGACCTTCGGGATGAAGCTGGAGGAGCTCCAGAAGCCCTACGAGGCGTATGTGCGCCGCATCGCGGGCGCCTGA
>CAZQAT010000184.1:0-2518 GCA_964591315.1 uncultured Planctomycetaceae bacterium | reverse complement strand
CCGGGCTAGACTGCTCCCGTGCACCGCCCCCTCCTCGCCATCGCCACGGTCGCGCTCCTCGGCACCTGCCGCGCCACGGACGACCACGCGCCTGACGCCGGCCCGCCCAACCTGGTCCTGATCCTGGCGGACGACATGGGCTACGGCGACCCCGGCTGCTTCAATCCGGACTCGCGGATCCCGACACCGCACATCGACCGTCTGGCGGCGGAGGGCATGCGCTTCACGGACGCCCACTCCCCCGGAGCCTGGTGCGTGCCCACCCGCTACGGGCTCCTGACCGGCCGCTACCCCTGCCGGGTCGGCCGCTTCTCGGTCGGGGAGGGCCCGGTGATCGAGGAGGACCGGCTGACCCTGGCCTCCTTCCTGCGCGACGCGGGCTACGCGACGGCCATGGTCGGCAAGTGGCACCTGGGCTTCGACGGCGGGCCACAGACGGACGGCGAGGACCTCTTCGGCGGCCCGGTCGACCGCGGCTTCGACCGCTACTTCGGCATCCACGCCTCCCTCGACATCCCGCCCTACTACTACATCCGCGACCGGACACCGGTGGCCCCGCCCAGCGAGAGGGTCGAGGCGAGCGGGACCGAGGGCTGGACGAACATCCAGGGGGCCTTCTGGCGCGAGGGCCGCTGCGCGCCTGGCTTCGTGCACGCGGAGGTGAACGGGCGGTTCGAGGCGGAGGCGGTGGCCTACCTGGACGAGCGGGCCGGGACGGAGCGGCCCTTCTTCCTGTACCTGGCGCTGGCGTCGCCGCACACGCCCTGGCTCCCCGACGAGGCCTTCGTCGGCACGAGCGGCGCGGACATGTACGGCGACTTCATGGCTCAGGTGGACGCGACCGTGGGGGCCGTGCTCGAGGCCCTGGACCGTAACGATCAGGCGCGCGACACCCTGGTGCTGTTCACCTCCGACAACGGGCCGGTCTGGTATCCGGCCGACGTGGAGCGCTTCGGCCACGCCTCGACGGGCTCCTACCGGGGCATGAAGAGCGACTCCTGGGAGGGCGGGCACCGCATGCCCTTCGTCGTGCGCTGGCCCTCGCGCACGCCCCCGAGCACGGTCAGCGACCAGCTGCTCTGCTTCACGGACCTGCTCGCGACCGCCGCCGCCCTGACCGGCCGCCCCCTGCCCCCGGAGACGACCGAGGACAGCCACAGCCTGCTGCCGGTCCTGATCGACCCGGAGGCCTCCACGACCCGTGGGCCGACGATCCTGAAGGCGAATGCGGCGGTGATCCGCGACGGTGACTGGAAGCTGATCACCCACCTGGGCTCGGGAGGCTTCTCGAAGCCCCGCAGGGTCGAGCCCGGGGCGGACGGACCGCGGGGACAGCTCTACGACCTGAGCGCGGACCCGGGCGAGACGACGAACCTCTGGAGCGAACGCCCCGAGCTCGTGCAACGCCTGCGCGAGCTGCGGGCCCCCTACCGCGCCGACTGACCCCATCGATCATGGAGCAAGACGAACGCGTCCAACGCTTTCTCGACGCCCTCGAGGCGGACCTCCCTCCCGCGGAATCCACCGGCGCCCTCTGTGGTTGCTGGCACGCCCTGCGCGGTGAGTGGGACGCTGCCCACGACGCCGGGCAGGGGGACACGAAGGACGACTCCTGGGTGCACGCCGCCCTGCACCGTGAGGAGGGAGACGCGAGCAACGCGGCCTACTGGTACTCGCGGGCGGGCCGGCCGGTGCCGACGAAGCCCGTGCGCCAGGAGTACCTCGAGATCGCGGCGACCTTGCTGCGCGGATCCTAGGGATCCGGGGGCGGCTCTCCCTGGAGCGCCCGGAGGAGTGGTTCGACCTCTGGCGTGCCGCGACGAAGGCCCCGACTCCGTAGCCGAGTCGGCGGCTCGATGGCCGCCCAGGAGGCCCGGATCACTCGTGCAGGATCACCGTGACCGCGGTTCCGCTGGCCGTCACCATCATCATCGAGCCGCTCTGTCCGATGACCTCGTAGTCCAGGTCGATGCCGACCACAGCGTTCGCGCCCAGCTCCTCGGCCTGCTGCTTCATCTCCTCGACCGCGATCATCCTCGCCTTCGACAGCTCCTTCTCGTAGGCGGCCGCCCGGCCGCCGACCAGATTGCGGATCCCGGCGAACATGTCCTTGAAGACGTCGGCGCCGAGGATCGCCTCGCCGTGGACGATGCCGTGGTACTTCTTGATGGTGCCGGCCTGAATGTCGGGCGTCGTCGTGCAGATCATGGCTGAAGAGTCTGTTCGGTGAGCGAGGAACGTGCTGCCTTGGGCCAGAGGATGGACGGCGTGCGCCGCCGTGTCTCGAATTGTGAAGCAGAATCAGGAGCAGCTCCAACGCTTGGAGCCATGCTCAATTCGCTCGCGCTGATGGCGCCTCTCGCAGCCGCCCCCAGCCCCGCTTCCCCACAGGGGGTGTACAGGGGATACAACGGGCCTCCGCGCTCCTCATGGCCCCGGCCAAGCCCATCCCGCCCCTCTCAACGGCTTGATTGCCGCCCGCGGCCCCTTCAATCCGCCATCAGCGCTCCCGCCGAGC
>CAZQAT010000183.1:0-2552 GCA_964591315.1 uncultured Planctomycetaceae bacterium | reverse complement strand
GCCGGCGGGAGCACCAGGCCCAGGAGCGCTGGACCGCCACGGCCGAGCTCGAGCCGGGTTCCTCGGGGCGGGTGCTGCTGCAGAGGGAGCTGGACTAGCGCTCACCTCCTGGGCGCCGGCTCAGCCCTCCCCGCCTCCCCCACCGGGCAGGATCCCCACCTGCTCCTCGAGGGGCAGCTCGAGGAAGCGCTCGAACTCCCCGTAGAACTCCTCGGAGGTCATGCCGAAGGTGTCGCGGAAGGCCCCCTCCCAGCCCTGCAGCTCGAGGCGTGGATAGAACCTGGCCAGGAGGGCGTCCTGGCCCGCGCGGTGGCAGAGCCAGGCGACGGCCCAGCACCCCAGGTCGTAGGCGAGCATCGCATCGGGTCCGTACTCGATCTCGGCCAGCCTCAGCTCGGGCCTGGCGGCGAGCATCTCCTGCGCACGCCTCATCTTGTCCCGGATCCTGTCGGTCGCGCTCCAGGTGAAACCCGGACGCCTGGTGTCGCGCGGGAGGGCCCCCTCCCCCCGCAAGCGCTCACCGGTCACCTGGGCCATGAACTCGGCGCCGCCCTCGACCCACCAGACCGGTCCCATCAGCGCCTCCCGCTCCTCCCAGTCGAGGGTGCGGATGTGGGCGTTCTGGATCGCGTGGAAGTACTCGTGGAGCAGGACGGTCTGGTCGTCCTCGATGGGCACGTCGGCCAGCCCTGCCCAGCCGGGGGGATAGGAGGAGCTGAACAGGTGCACGCCCCACTGGACGCCACCGTTCCAGCCGGCGTCGAGGAAGGGCTGACCCGTGCTCTCGATCGTGGCCGCGCGCGCCGCCCACTCGACGAACTCCGTGCGCTGGCGACTGTGCTCCTCGCAGTCCGAGAGCCTCATGTTGCCCAGGACGCTGCGCCGCTTGCAGAAGCGGTCGGCCAGCTCCTCCGCGGCCACGACATCGGCACCCACCACCCAGTACTCGATCGGTCCGTAGTTGCCCCAGGCGTCGATCGCCGCGGAGAAGGCCTGCTCGAGGGGCGTGCGCACCCGGTCGGGGACGTCAGCGGCGTAGAAGAACTGCGGACGGACCCCGTCCGCCAGGCCCCAACCGGTCTCGGCCTCCGGCGCGGCGCATCCGGGGAGGAGGCCCAGGAAGAGGAGGCAGCTGCCGGCGAGGGCGGAGCACGGGATGGAGTCCGGCATCGATTCGTTGCGGTCGAGGTCCGTCACGGGGCGAGCGGGCGCGGACCACCGCCAGCGCGCAGCCAGCGTACCAGACCCGCCATGGGCGCTCGTCGGCCACGAGAGTCGCTCGGCCCGCGCGAGGGGCGCGCTCACCCCGTGCGCTTCGCCGGCCTGGAGGGGACAATCTCCGGGCGATCGACCCGCGCATCATCCAGCACCTACCCCGCCATGAAGAACGAGAGCCTCTCCATTCAGCCGCCCGAGCCCGGTCACTCCCAGGTCTGCGAGCGCATCCTGCGCGCGCTGCCGGAGTGGTTCGGGATGGAGGACTCCCTCATGGAGTACGTCGAGGCCGCGAAGACCCTGCCCACCCTGCTGGCGATCGATGGCGGGGAGGCGGTGGGCTTCCTGACGATCAAGCGCCACTTCCCCGAGTCGGCCGAGGTGTACTGCGTGGGGATCCTGCCCTCGCACCACCGGCGCGGGATCGGGAGGCGCATGCAGACCGCCGCCGAGGAGTGGCTCGCCGCCGATGGCTGCCGGTACCTCCAGGTGAAGACCCTCGCCGAGGCCGCGAACAGCGAGAGCTACGCGCTGACGCGCAGGTTCTACCGGGCCGTGGGCTTCGCGCCGCTCGAGGTCTTCCCGGACCTGTGGGACGAGTGGAACCCATGCCAGGTCTTCGTCAAGGCGCTGGAGGCGAGCCGCTGACGGCCCCTCGGCCGCCGCGCGGGGCACGAGCCTCCGGCTGAACGAACGTGGCCGCCAGCCGGAACCGACCCGGGGAGGGTCAGAAGGCGGCGTGCGCGCCGCCCACGTCCCGGGCCTTGCGCACGTAGGCCTCCATCGAGATGCGCGCGCAGACCGCGCCGTCCCTGTCGACCGCCTCCACGTCGATCTCGTGGCGGAAGCGCCCCTGCCGCTCGAGCTCTCCCGTCGCCCAGGCCACCTCCTCGTCCGTGAGGCGGAAGTCGAGGATCAGGTCCGTCGCGGCGGGCTTCTCGTATCGAACCCGGCCGGCCTGCAGCCAGCTCTCCACCTCCAGCCCCCGATGGGCGAAGAGCTGCCAGTAGAGGATGGGCAGGGGCGAGTCCGCCGCGGAGTAGATCGTGCCGCCGAAGGTGGTCCCGTGCAGGTTGCGGGTCATGAGGCTGCGCCGGACCCGCACCCGGCAGCTCTGGAAGTCCTCTCCCACCTCCAGGATCTTGATGCGCTGGAACCAGAGCGGCGGGAAGAGGTTCAGCAGCCACTTCACGGCCCTGGGGCTCAGCTTTCGGCTACGGAGGCGTGACATCGAGGATCGGAAGGCGCTGCGGTCCAGGCACCCGCCCGGTCCCGCACCATGCAGTCACGCCCTCCGCGGCGCAAGCCGGCGGCCGACTTCCTCCGCGGCACCGACC
>CAZQAT010000182.1:0-2696 GCA_964591315.1 uncultured Planctomycetaceae bacterium | reverse complement strand
AATCCGGCCTAGCGCTTGCGGAAGGCGTTCGCCTCGTCCGCCCAGCTCGTGCCGCGGTACTCGATCATCACGCGACGGTAGAGCTTCTGGGCCTTTTCCTTGTCCTCGTCGCCGCCCAGCTCGTCGAAGACGCGACCGGCCCAGTACATGGCCTTGGGCACGTAGAGGGTCTGGTCCTTGTAGACCACGACGACCCGCATGTAGGAGGTCACGGCCTCGGTCAGGAGCTTGCTGCGCGCGTCGTCCTTGACGCCGGTGGCGCGCTTGAAGATGCAGTCACCGAGGCCGGTGTAGGCCGCCGCCAGGGTGCGCGGGTCGGCCTTGGCGTTCTCGATGATGTCCGTGAAGATCGGCTCCGCCTGCTTGAAGTCCTTGCCTTCGAGGAAGGACTCGGCGATGGCCACCTCGGCCCGGTTGTGGACCAGGGGGAACTGGCTGCCGGCCTGGGTGGAGATGCGGTCCAGGGCGTCCCGCAGCTTCTTGCCCTTGAGGCTCGAGTCGAAGAGCGCGGTGGCGAGCTTCTGCTCGATGGACCAGCGCTGGGAGAGGGCCTGGCTGGTGATGATCGCCTGGAACTCCTTGAGGGTCTTCTGTGCGGCCCCGGACTTACCGGTCTTGTGTTGAGCCTCGGCCTTGGCCAGGAAGGCCAGCGGCACGAAGCGGGACTCGGGGCGGTTCTTGAGCAGCTTGTCGGCGGCCGCCACGAGAGCGTCGGCGTCACCGACGATGCCGTTCAGCTCCACCAGGCGGAACATGGCGTAGGCGGGCTCCCACTTGTAGCGGGGCGTCTTTCCGCTCGACAGCAGACCCTCGACGTAGACCTCCAGGTCGCCGATGGCGTCGAAGGCCTGGCCGTCCTCTGCCGCCGTGTCGGCCCGGTCCACCAGGGCCGACTTGGCCGAGAACTCGATGCGCAGCACATCGTCCGTGCGCACCGTGCGGTTCTTGCCCCCGTCCCGGTAGGAGATCTCCTTGAAGGTCTCTTCCTTGACAGTGACGTCCGTGAGGGACTTTCCGTCCAACAGGTAGATCGTGTCGGCCGAGGCGAGGCTGCCGAGGGCGAGGGCCGCGCAGGCCAGACCGAGGATCGAGAGAGGGGTCTTCATGGTGTGGGGACGGGGTCTTCGGCCTCCCTACCGGGGTGCTCCCAGGGGGTAACGGGGATCCGGAGGGGCCGGAAATCGAGCCGAAGAGGATAGGTCCGGGGCCGCGGGGCTGTCAACGCGCGGCGACCTGCCCGGTTCGGGCGGATCAGGCCCGGTCCCGGGTCACCAGCAGGGCCCCGGCCAGATCGGCGGCGCACTCGGGTCCCGAGAGCTGCCCCACCGCCGCCTCGGTCTCCTCGAGGCCCGGCGCCAGGGGCACCAGCACCTGCTCCTCGGCCATGGGGACGCCTCCCGCGCGTCGGGCTCCCCCACCGCGGGGGACGCCGGGCGTTATGGTAGGCCCCATGGAGCCCACACCCCGCAAGGTCCTCGTCAGCGCCTGCCTGCTGGGGCGGGAGTGCCGCTACGACGGGAGGCACAACCGGGACCAGGTGCTGGAGCGGGAGCTCGAGGAGCGCGGCGAAGAGGCCCTGCCCTGCTGCCCCGAGGAGGCCGGAGGCCTCGGCACCCCGCGTCCGGCGGCCTGGCTCTCAGGCGGTGACGCGGAAGCCGTGCTGGACGGCGACGCGCGCCTGGTGACCTGCGAGGGCCGGGACGTGACCGCCGCGTTCCGCGCCGGCGCCGAGGCGGCCCTGGCGGAGTGCCGCGCCCACGAGATCGAACGGGCCTATCTGAAGGAGCGCTCGCCCTCCTGCGGCGTGCGGCAGACCCACGTGGACGACGCCCTCGTCGAGGGCCCCGGGCTCACCGCCGCCCTGCTCGCCCGCGCGGGCGTCGAGGTGATCGGCGTCGAGGGGCGCCGCGGCGATGGCGGGAGCGGGGCCCCCTGAGGCACCCCCCTCCGCGCCGGTGAGTTCCGACTCCGTTCAGCCGCTGATGCCGGGCGTCCCCGTCGAGGGGACCGAAGCTCGTGGACAGGTCGCCGGTGACCTCGCGCCACCACCGTGCCGCCGGCTGGGACGCACGGCCCTCAGCCCCCATCCGGTATCCTCTCGAGCAACAGGCTCAGCCCTCGCTCGAAGATGAAGTACACGACAGAGATCGAGATCGACCTCCCCCGCGCCCGCGTCATCGACCTCTTCGACAGCCAGGAGAACATGTTCAAGTGGCAGCCGGAGCTGGTCAGCTTCGAGCACCAGAGCGGAGAGCCCGGCCAGGTGGGCGCCACCTCGAGGCTGGTCTACAAGATGGGCAAGCGCGACTGCGAGATGATCGAGACGATCACCCGGCGCGAGCTGCCGGACCAGTTCGACGGCACCTACCAGGCGGACGGCATGTTCAACAGCATCGAGAACCGCTTCGAGGAGCTTGGCCCCGACCGCACGCGCTGGGTCTGCGTGAGCGAGTTCGTCGGCCAGAAGTTCGCGATGAAGGCGATGCTCTTCCTGATGCCGGGGGCGTTCAAGAAGGAGACGATGAAGTTCCTGCAGAGGTTCAAGGCCTTCGCGGAGGGAGAGGGGAAGAGCTGAGCTTCCGGCCGACTCCCCCTGGCTCGTCACGGCCGTGCAGCGGCCGCGGGGCGGCCACCTAGCCCGCCCTATTCATGAGGCTTTGACGCATTGGGACCCAACTGCGTTCCTGGCGGTACTT
>CAZQAT010000181.1:0-2701 GCA_964591315.1 uncultured Planctomycetaceae bacterium | reverse complement strand
TACCGCCAGGAACGCAGTTGGGTCCCAATGCGTCAAAGCCTCATGAATAGGCCGGCCTAGTAGTTCTCGAGGACGGGGTCCACCAGGCGCGTGGTGCCGTCCTTCGAGTAGATGCCCACGTACTTCGGCCTGGGGAAGTCATCGGGGATCCGCGCCTCGATTGGCTCGCACGTCCCGACCCGGGCCTCGATGCGTCCGTCCGCCAGGACCCGGACGCGCACCTCGAGGTCCTCATCGTCCTCGGGCCTCGGCTCCAGGTAGAAGTTCTGCAGGTTGTTGGTTGTGACCCCGTCGCCGGAGGTGGGGGACAGGCGCCGCAGGCCCGCCTTGCCGCCCTTGAGCAGGCCGAAGACGAGCCACTCGCCCTCTGCCGTGGCGGCGATCACCAGGCCGTGGCAGGTGCTGCGGTAGAGCTCTCCTCGGCGCTCGAGAGTGGCCCGCAGCTCGTACTCCTCCGCCACCTGGAGCGAGGTGTTGATGCGTGCGTGGGGCCGTACGGAGCTCATCTCGAGGCGCCCGTCCCGGCTCGAGAAGCTGTCCGGTCCCGAGCTGAAGATCGAGCGCCAGTGCTTCGTGCCGGCCACCAGGGAGCGCACCTCACCGAAGGAGACGCCGCTGGCCCGCAGGCTCTGGCGCAGGTCCGTGGCGGCGGGCAGCAGTACCTCCAAGTCCTCGAGGGCGGCGCCGACCCGCGCCGCCAGCGCGTAGGAGCGCATGGGCATGGGCTCGTCGCCCTCCCCGTAGTTCTTGAAGAGCTTGCGGGCGGTGCGCACCAGGCCCTTGCGGGTGCTCTCGGCTCGGCGCAGAGCGTAGTTGCGGCGGTCGAGCTCCTTGAGCCGTTGTTCGAGCGCCGCCACCTCCTCGTCGCTCGGGTCCCAGGCGCCTTCGTCCGCGAGCTTGAGGAGCTGCTCGATGAGCGGTGCGGCGGCGGCCTTGCGCTCCTGACGCTCGAGGATGTCCGCCTGCAAGGCGATCAGCTCCACGTCGGGGCTCTCCTCCCCGTCGATCTCCGTGCGTACGTATTCCACGTGACCCAGTGCGCGGTTCCAGAGCTCCTGCTCGGGGACTTGCGCCTTCTTGTCCTCCGCCGCAGCCTCGGCGGCAGCGCGGTAACGCTCGACCAACGCCAGGCGCAGGGCGCGGCGCTCCGGCTCCGGGGCCCGGTGCAGGGGCGAGACGTGGTCCAGGATCCAGGCCCGCCAGTCCCGGTCGAAGTCGGCGAGCGTCTCGTGCCCGAGGGGCGAGTCCTCGCCGAGGAAGACCTCTTCGAAGAGCTCCATCGAGTCTCCCCCGCGACTCGTGATCTGCTCCCGGTAGCGTGCGTAGAACGGCCGGTACACGTACTCGAGGCTCTGCGGGTCCTCGTACTGCTGCAGGAAGTACACGATGCCCCAGCCCCAGGGGTAGTAGCTTCCGTCGTAGGAGCCCCTTCCCGAGTAGCCGATGACCTTTTTCAGGCTGGGATCGTTCCCGCCGCCGCGCAGCATGTTCACCAGGTTCGCCAGGCGCCCCGTGGCCGCGTCGGGCCACAGCACCCGGCGGTCGGCCATGGCCTTGGCCCCCTCGAAGAAGCAGGAGGTGCCCTCATTGAGCCAGGCCGGCGCCGCTCCACCCCTGCGCTCGAGCAGGGTCATGAACTGGTGACTGGCCTCGTGGAAGAGGGTCTCCAGCATCCAGTCCAGGGTGCCCGTGGAGGTGCGCGTGTCGTAGCAGGTGACCTGGTTCTCGCCCGGGGACCACCAGCCTTCGGGGGCCGAGCCGCCGCCCCAGTTGCCGAGCATGGACTTCTTGTCCGGGTGAATGCGGATCGTCGCCTTGGAGCCGATGCCTCCCTCGTCGCCGTCGAGGTAGAGCAGGACGTAGTAGCCGTGGATGTCGTCCATGGTCTCCGCCACCAGCTCGACCAGCTCCGGCTCGAGGTTGGCCTCCAGCACGTAGTGCTCGCTCTCGTGGGTGACCAGAGGCCAGGCGCCGCTGCCCTGCTCCTCGGCCCCGGCCTCATCCAGGTCGACCTCCTCGAAGGACTTGCGCACTTCCTCGAGCAGGAGCAGGAGGTCGTCCGCGTCCTTCCCCGCGGCGATGGGCGCCGTGCGCTCGAGAATCGCCAGGGCGCGCTCGCCGTGGCCGTGCTCGTGGAGCTTCTCGGCCGCGTCGAGCATCTTCTTGGTGATGTCTTGCTGTAGCCGGGCACGGCGCCCCTCGAGGGGGTCGGCCCGTCGCAAGTCGCGGTTGGCGTTCTTGTAGGCCCGGTCATCGCCGTCCGCGCTGAACTGGTCCCTGGCCGTCGCCAGGTGGTGGGCGGCCTGGTCCATCTCGCCCAGGCCCAGCAGGGCCTTGCCCAAAAGGGCGTGGGCGCGTCCGTCGCCCGCGGTGCTCGAGAGGTGCTTGCGGAGGAGGTCGCGTGCGGCCTCCCAGTCCTTGGTGTCGAGCAGCTCCTGGGCACGTTCGTGCACTCCCACCGGAGGCGGAGCGGGAGGAGTGTGCAGAGAGCCCAGTGCGAGGCCCAGGCCGAGGATCAGCGAGCGCATGGTGTCCAGACTAGCCGCGGTAACGGCCGGGATACGTTTCCAGAGAGTCAGATTCACGC
The DNA here is from genome assembly GCA_964591315.1 of uncultured Planctomycetaceae bacterium. Taxonomy (GTDB): domain Bacteria; phylum Planctomycetota; class UBA1135; order UBA1135; genus JABACD01. Next base: position 114 of record CAZQAT010000181.1, on the reverse strand, counting down.
CGGCTACGGCGAGGGCCGCTCTCGCCCGAGAGCGGCCCCGGTCCTCTGAAGATCTCTGGTCCCTAGCCCGGCCTATTCATGAGGCTTTGACGCATTGGGACCCAACTGCGTTCC
>CAZQAT010000180.1:0-2901 GCA_964591315.1 uncultured Planctomycetaceae bacterium | reverse complement strand
GCTGCGGGCCGCGGGGCCGGAGCGGGCGGCGAGGCTGCGGCCGCGGGCCCGGCCGGGGCCGCCAGGTGCCGGCGCCCGCGGCGTCCTTCGCGCTCGAGGTGAACCTCGAGGGCGGCGCTCAGGGAGGCCAGCTCGGCGCGCGGGTCCCGGTCGCTCACGCCGGCACCTCCGGACGCGAGGCGGCGAGGGGCCGACCGACGAGCCGCGGCTCCTCCTCGCCCGCGCGGGCCTCGAGGGAGAGGCGCAGGTTCACCAGGGGCGGCAGCGGGCCCGGCCAGGCCTCGAGGTCCAGGTGCACCCGCTGATAGCGGCCGGAGAGGCCCACGGCGCCCTCGGGCACCACGCTCTCCTCGCGGCCCGCGAGGCGCTGGCGGAAGGCGCGCCCCAGCTCGCTCGAGAGGTCCCCGAGGCGCAGGCGTCGGTCGCGCAGCTCCTGCGAGGGCACGGGCTTCAGGCCGTGGGCCGCGGTTCCGGGGCGGGCGCTGAAGGGGAACACGTGCACCTTCGAGAAGCGCGCCGCCTCGAGGATCGCGCAGGAGCGGGCGAAGGCGGCCTCGTCCTCGCCGGGGAAGCCCACGATCACGTCGGTGGTGAAGGCGGGCTCCACCAGCTCCTCGCGGATGCGCAGGCAGCGGTCCAGGTACTCGTCGCCGGTGTACCAGCGGTTCATGGCCGCGAGCACGCGGTCGTCCCCGGACTGCAGGGGCATGTGCAGGTGCGGCGCGATGCGGTCGGGGCGCTCGGCCATCAAGGCGAGCAGCTCGGGCGTGACCTCGGTGGCCTCGATGGAGGAGAGGCGCAGGCGGAAGTCCGCCGCCTCGCCGTCCGGACCGCGGGCCTCGGTCTCCGCCAGGGCGCGCACGAGCTGCGCGATGTCCCCGCCCAGGTCGCGGCCCCAGTGGCCGATGTGGATGCCGCACAGGACGATCTCGACGTGTCCGGCGCCGACCAGTCGCTGCACCTCCGCGCACAGCTCCTCGACGGAGCGCGAGCGGCTCGCCCCGCGCACCTTCGGGATGATGCAGTAGGAGCAGGCCATGTCGCAGCCGTCCTGGATCTTCAGGAAGGCGCGGGTGTGGCCGTGGAACTCGCTGATGCCGTAGGGGATGCCGAGCTCCTCCGGCGAGAGCTCCTCGCCCAGCTCGCGCAGGAAGTTGATCGGCCGCTTGGCCTCGCCGCCGGTCAGCACCCACTCCACCCCGGGCAGCTCACGCAGCACCTCGGGCTCGGACTCCGCCAGGCAGCCGACCATGGCGATCCTGGTGGCCGGCGACTCGCGGTGGATGCGCCGCGCCAGCTGGCGCGCCTTGCGCCCGGCCTCGGCGGTCACCGTGCAGGTGTTCATGACCACGAGGTCCGCGCCCTGGGAGCCCTCGCGCCAGCCGCGCCGCACGAGGGCCTCGCGCAGGACCTGGGTGTCGTACTGGTTGGCCTTGCAGCCGAAGGTGACGAAGCGCACGGAGCCCATGGGGCGGATCTTAGCGGCTCCAGCCGTGCCCCTTTTGGGGGGGCGGCTGATAACTTGTGGGGCTCCACCGGCCAGCCCCGCCCATGAGGATCCCCCGCCCTTCGACCCCCGCCGTCCTGGCGCTGCTGCTCACCCTCGCGGGCACCGGCTGCGGCGGGGACGCCGTGGAGGGGGCCGGAGAGTCCCGCGCCCCGTCGGCCGAGGCCGGCCCCGTCGAGCGGCGGGTCCTGCGCGACGACTCCGAAGCGAGCCGCGCCCTGCGGTCCGCCCTCGAGCGCGGCGCCCTCGAGGGCCTCGCCGCGCGCATCGACGCCTCCGAGGGGCTCCTCGGCGTGGAGGCCGAGCTCCTGCGGGCGCGCCTCTTGGCCCTCGAGGGCAAGCAGCTCGAGGTGACCCCGCGCGTCGAGGCCGCCCGGGCCGCGGCGCCCGGGGACCCGCGGGTCTACGCCACCGCCGCCGAGCTGCACGCCGCCGCCGGCCGCCTGGAGACCGCCCGCGAGGAGCTGCGCCGGGGGGTCGAGGCCTGCGGGATGTCGCCGGAGCTGCTGCGCGCCCAGGGCGTGGTCGAGCTCTGCCGCCAGGGCGGCGCGGCGCGCGGGCTCGAGCTCGTGCGGCGGGCCCTGGAGTACGACGCCGAGCTGCCCTTCACGGACCGGCTCCTGGGCCAGGCGCACCTCCTGCTCGGCAAGCGGGCCCTGGCCGACCGCCGCCCCAAGGCGGCCCTGGAGCACGCCCGCCGCTCCCTCGAGGCGGACCGCCACGAGCTGGACGCGCGGGTCTTCCTGGCCGACGCCCTGGCCGCCAACGGGGAGCTGCCCGACGCGGTCAAGGTGCTCGAGGAGCTGGAGCTCGACGGCCACGACCGCGGGGCCGAGCTGGCCCTGATGTACAAGCGCGCCGCGGTGGGGGAGCTGGTCCTGGGGCAGAAGGCCCGGGCCCTGGAGTACTTCCGCCTGGCGCGCGGCGCGGGCCTCGACGACGAGGCCCTGGGCTCGGGGGCGGACCTGCTGGCGGACGCGGCCGAGGAGGCCAAGCGGGCCGGCGTGGCCGCCTTCGAGGCCGGTGAGCACGACGCCGCCGAGCGCCACTTCGAGCGCGCCCTGGCCTACGACGACTCCCTGCTCGTGGTGCACAGCCAGCTGGCGGTGGTGCACTTCCAGCGGCAGGAGTTCCTGCCCGCCGCCACCCGCTGGCGGCACGTCCTCGACACGTCCCTGGCCGAGGGCCTCGAGCTGCCCGACCCGGTGCACATCTACCTGGCCAAGGCCCTCTACGGCGCGGACGAGAAGGACGACGCCCGCGCCGTGCTCGAGGCCTACCTCGAGCGGGAGCCCGAGGGCCGCTGGAGCGGGCCGAGTGAGGCGCTGCTGGCGGAGCTGCGCTAGCCCGGCCTATTCATGAGCCTTCAACGCATTAGCACCCAACCGGGATCC
>CAZQAT010000179.1:0-2930 GCA_964591315.1 uncultured Planctomycetaceae bacterium | reverse complement strand
GTCGGTGAAGTCCCAGCCGAGGACGAAGCTGTAGTTGTTGCCCAGGGATCCGCTGAGGTTCACGCGGGCAGCGCTGAGTCCCGTACCCAGGTTGTCGCTGGCGTCGGGGTCTGCAATCGAAGGGGCGTCATCGGAGGTAATCGCTCCGATCAGCCATCCGGACACGGAGGGTCCGTGAGCGTGACTGTCCAGGGGGGCGTTGTTCAACGCCGCAAGCTCCCTGTCCAGCTCCGGCCACTCCGTATCGTTGGCGAAGCCAGTCGCACTGGCCACGAGAGTGGCGAGCGCGCTGAAAACGAGTTTGTTCATCTGGTTAGCACTCCAAAGAGTAGGGACCACTGAGTGAAACGGGATGGGGAAGAGAACTCGGGCAGATGCCCGGTGCCACAGCCGGTCAGGGCCAAGGCTACGGAGTTTCACCAAGAGACCGAGGGCTCCATCGGCGGGCTTTCCGGGTCTGCGTCCCTGAAAGCCGTCCACAGGGCCTGGAATCGATCCAAGTCGTTGATCCCTAGAGTCTTGTGTCCGTGGCGAGAGGCCCGGCGGGCCCGTCTGGGGCCCGCGGAGGGCCCCACGAGGAGCCCTGCACGCCTCCGTATCCGTGCAACCTAAGCTCCTGAGGTGCAGGAACTTGTGAAGAGTTCTCCGCGGGCTGGGGCGCCCTCTGGCGGCATCCTGGGGCCTGGACCCCTCCAGCGGCGAATCCGGCGACCGAACGCCCGTCTTGTGGCGATCTCCTTGGGATTCCCATTCTCGGTCCCCCCCACGGGCCCCGACGGACCACCCCGTGCCGCCGCGGGGGTGGGTCGCGACACCTTTAATATAGGAGCGTCCATCCGGGCGCCCTCGAGGGGGGCGGACGAGCGTGGGCGCCGCATCGCCCAGCGCCTGGCTCGGGCTGGGATCGAGGGTCGTCGGCGGTGTGTCGACCAGGCCCTGACGAGGGTCGTCCCGGGGAGCCGGGGCATCTGACGAGGAACGCAGTCGCAGCCTGCGCCAGGAAATTGCAAATAGCCGGCCAGCCGTCGATCAACCGGACCATCCGGAGATGGGGGAAGAGCGGGTGTTGCCGTCGGTGAGAGCGCGTCGAGTCGGCTCGCCCCGTCCGGGGTTTTCCGCCGCCGGCTGTCCGCGGGCCGGGCACAATCCTGCCCGGTGTTTCCCCGGAGCGGGGAACAGGCCCAGCCGGCGGGTGCGTTCCTGTCCGGTGCGCACGATGCGCCGGCCTCCGCCGGGAGGCGAGCCGCTCCATCCCCCAACTCGCGAACCCAATGAAGATCCATGCACGCCTCGGACTGCTCGGACTGCTCGTCCTGAGCTGCTCCACTCCCGCCCTCGCCCAGGGCTCCGTCCTCAACCGCGCCAAGAGGGTCGCCCCGAACCACGAGCCCGCGATCCCGCGACCGGACCAGGACGGGGCCGTCGCGAAGAAGCTCGAGGCGCTCGGGGAGAAGACGGGGCGACGCCCGAACATCCTGTGGCTGGTCGTCGATGACATGGGCTACGGCGACCCCGGCTGCTACGGCGGGGGAGCTGCCATCGGCGCGGCCACGCCGAACATCGACAGGCTCGCCAGGCAGGGCCTGCGGCTGACCTCGTGCTACTCCCAGCACACCTGCACGCCGACGCGCTCTGCGATGCTCACGGGCCGGCTGCCGGTGCGCACCGGACTGACGCGCCCGATCCTCGCCGGTGACAAGGTCACGCGGAACCCCTGGGATGACGAGCTGAGCCTGGCGAAGCTGCTCTCGGACGCGGGCTATCACACGGTGCTGACCGGCAAGTGGCACGTGGGCGAGCCCGTGGGCATGCGTCCGCACGACGTCGGCTTCGATGAGTTCTACGGCTTCTATCCCGCCCAGAAGGAGATCAGCCAGCGCTTCGATGCACGGCGCTATCCGGATCTCGTGGACAACGAGGAGCGCCTACGCGCCTTCGAGTCGATCGCGCCCGAGGACCACCTGGTCCACGGTTTCAAGGGCGGTCGCACGGAGATCCTCGAGCAGATCAAGACGATCGAGGACATGGGGCGCGCCGAGAAGACCCTGGCGGACTTCACCGTCGCGAAGATCCGCGAGCTCGCCGCGGGTGACAAGCCCTTCTTCATCGAGCACTGCTTCATGAAGGTCCACGCGGACAACTTCCCCAACCCCGACCTCGCGCCGCTCAGCGCCGCGCGCTACGCCTACAAGGAGGGGGTCGCCGAGGTGGACCTGCACATCGGTGAGATCCTCGCGACCCTGAAGGAGGTCGGCGTGCTGGAGAACACCTTCGTGTTCTTCACCTCCGACAACGGCCCGCAGATGGATGCCTGGCCGGACGGCGGGTACACCCCCTTCAGGGGCGCCAAGGGAACGACCTTCGAGGGCGGCGTGCGCGTCCCCGGGGTCGCCTACTGGGAGGGCACGATCTCCCCGGGCCGCGAGAGCGACGACCCGTTCGACCTGATGGACCTGTTCAAGACCACCCTGACCCTGGGTGGCGTGTCCGGGGATGCGCTGCCCACGGACCGCTACTACGACTCCATCGACCAGGCCTCCTTCCTGCTGGCGGACGAGGGGCGCTCGAAGCGCGAGTGCGTCTACTTCTGGTGGGGCGACACGCTCATGGGCGTGCGTATGCGCGAGTACAAGCTGCACCTGAAGGTGGTCTTGCCCCATACGACGCACATGTACATCGACATGGCAACGGTCCAGGACGTCGGGCTCGCCCCGTGGCTCTTCAACCTGTACATCGACCCGAAGGAGCAGCTGGCGGTGGGGCACCGCCGCAACGCCTGGCTGGCCTCACTCGTGGCCGAGGCCAAGACTCACGGCGCGACCTTCAAGAGCTTCCCCCCCAAGGACATCGGCCTCGGCCGCTAGCCCGGATTATCCATGAACACGCACACCAGACTTCGCAAGCGGCCGTCTTCGACGGCCTCTCGGCCC
>CAZQAT010000178.1:0-2968 GCA_964591315.1 uncultured Planctomycetaceae bacterium | reverse complement strand
GGGCTAGGCCGCCTGCGGCACCAGCCGGTGGGCCGAGCGCGCCGCCAGGGCCAGGAAGGCCATGAAGAGCAGCCAGCGCAGGAGGTCACCGGAGCTGGGCGGGCCCTGGACCGGGACAACGTGGCAGCCGCCGCCCCCGTCGGACTGAACCGCCTGGACCGTGAAGCCCCCGACGAGCACGTCCGCCTGGTCGGTGGAGCCCTCGCTGACGAGCACCGAGACGGTGCCGCCCGCCATGGCGGGGGTGGTGACCTCGATCGTGTTGGCGTCGACGAAGTGCACCTCGGCCGCCGGCGTGCCGCCGGTGCCGGTCAGCGGGTCGATCCCGAAGGACACCGCGGAGGCCGCGCTGAAGTTCGTGCCCGTCAGGGTCACCACGTCGCCTCCGAGGGCCGTGCCCGAGTCCGGAGAGGCGCTGGTGACCACCGGGTCCGCCCGCGGCACGTAGCTGAACTGGCTGGTGGCGATGCTGCCGCCGGGGTTCTCCACCTCGACCGTGTAGGGCCCCCCCACCGCGCCGGGGCTGGTGATCACCAGGAGGGTCTCGTCCGAGGTGGGGAAGACCGCTCCCTGGACCACGCCGTTGATGCGGACGACGGCGTTCAGGTCGAAGTTCTGGCCGGTGATCATGACCTCCGTGCCCCCGGTCGACGTGCCCGCCGCGGGGAAGAGGGTGTCCACGACCGGCACCGTCAGGAACTGGAAGCCCCCGCTCTGGCGCCCCTCGACACCCGAGGCGTCGACCACCACCACGTCCGTGAGCCCCGAAGCGCTCGGGCGGGTGGTCAGGGTGATGGTCGTCGAGTTGACCACCGTGCAGCCGCCCGGGACGCCGTCCTCGTACACCTCGCCCCCCATCACGACCCGCGCCCCGGCGTTGAAGCCCGTGCCGTTGATCGTCACCGCGGTGCCGCCGCCCATGTCCCCCTGGTTGGGGCTGGCCAGGGTCACGCCGGGGTCGACGGGGGTGATCTCGATGCCGGCCACCAGGATGTCCACGTTGCCGCTGGGGTCGGTGACCGTGATGTCCGCGTGGCCCGGGGTGGCGCCGCCGGGGACCAGGATCTGGCAGGTGACCTGGGACCCGAACCAGGCGGTGGGCGCGATCGCGATGGACGGATCGCTGCAGGCCAGGGAGGAGCCGGCGCTCAGCCCCGTGCCGCGGATCACCGCCGCGGTGGTGTCGCCGCTGTTGCAGCGGATCGGGTAGCGGTCCGCGTTGCGTCCCAGGGAGACCGCCACGTTCGGGTCCACCAGCACGTCGCCGATGGCCTGGGTCTGACCCGCGGTGAGCACCACGGCCCCGTGGACCCTGGCCTCGAAGTCGGCCTGCACCGTGTGGCCCGCGCCCAGGTTCCCGGCGCTGACCGGGAAGTCGAGGGGATTGACCGCCACGGTGTAGGTGCCCGCGTCCAGGCCGCGCAGATCGAAGGCCCCGCCGTTGCCGGTCAGGCCCGCCGAGTGGGTGCGCCCGTTCACGTCGCGCAGGACCACGTGGGCCCCGATCACCGCGCTCGAGTCGGAGCTGCGCCGGACCGTGCCCGTGATGCGGCCGTGGGCAGCGCTCGGGTAGGCCGCGCGCATGCCGTGCTCCTCGTCCAGGCTCAGGCTGCGGTGGAGGATGACGTGGGTGTCGACGTAGGGGTACATGGTGCCCCCGGCCCAGCCCGTGTGGTCGAGGCCCAGGAGGTGCCCGAGCTCGTGGGCCCCCACGTCCTGGATGTCGAAGCGCCCGGGCTGGCCGCTGGTCGTGAAGGAGAAGCTGCTGCCGTTGAACAGGATGTCCGCGTCGTCGATCCGGCCATTGGAGTAGAACCAGACCGGCGTGATGGCCACCGTGCTCGAGCCGCCGGGGAAGTAGCCCGAGGAGTTGCTCTCGTCGAAGTAGATCAGGTGGATCGAGTTGCTGGCCCAGTCCGTGCGCGCCTGGGCCGCGGGGCTCGCGTTCTCCACCAGCTGCACGGCGCTGCCGTCCACGTCGTTCCAGGCCTGGATGGCCATGCGCAGGGCGGTCTCGTGGCTGCCGTCGGTCAGGTCGTCGGAGCCCTGGTCGTTGATCACGATGCCGACGTTCGAGGGCGCCGACCAGTACAGGGGATTCCCGTTCGAGGGGTGGATCAGGCGCACGTGGGCGTAGACGCCTGCGGCCCCCAGCAGGGCCGCGGCGACCAGCGCCGTGCGCGGGATGCGGAGCCCCATCAGCGACCCTCCCCGGCGAGCTGCTTCCGGGACACGGCCGCGTGGACCTCGGCGATCACCTCGGCGTAGTCGAAGACCGCCTCTCCGCCGCCGTCGTGGACGACGCCGCTCTGGGGGTCGACCACGGTCAGGGCCCCGTGCCGGCGGCTCAGGCGGCGGCTGCCGTCCAGGCTCGTCTCGACCCGGAACTTGCCCTGGGAGAGGCCCACGGGCATGCGCACGCCGCTGGAGCCGGCCTCGCTCAGGAAGAGCAGCACGTCCTCCCCCGCCACGATCTGGGGCAGGCCCGGGAGCAGGAGCCCGTTGCCGTTGGGCAGGACCCCGCCGGGGATGCGCACCACGCGCTCGGAGGTCTCCTCACCCAGAAAGGTGCGATCCACGTCGAAGGTGTACTCGGTCTCGATGCGGCCCGTGGCCCCGATCACCGCGCGCGTGGAGCGGGTGTGGGCCTCGAAGACGAGGTGGGCCTCGTCGACCAGATCGGAGACGGTCTCGAGTCGTACGGCGGTACCGGCGCCGACGCCGGGCTCGGAACCTCGGGGCGACAGCACGGCCAGGAGGCCGAGCGCGAGGCTCAGTAGAAGGAAGACCCTTCCCATAGCGTATGCCTTGGCTGGATTGGAGCGAACAGGGGGGACCTCACGCTGGCGTGAGCCTGTCGATGCGGCCTCTTTCGGACTCGATCTCGGGTGATCTTGAGGGGCAGGGGCGGACTATGTGCTGCCTCCGCTCAAGCTGCCCACCCGCCCTATCCCGATAGGTCCAGCGC
>CAZQAT010000177.1:0-3061 GCA_964591315.1 uncultured Planctomycetaceae bacterium | reverse complement strand
AAGGCTCATGAATAGGCCGGGCTAGAGCTCGTGCCGCGCCAGCCACTGCCGCAGGTCGGGCGCCTCCCACCCCCGCAGCCTGTCGAGTAGCACCTCGAGCTCGCTCTCGACGAGCAGCAGCTCGCGCACGTGCGGAGTCAGGAAGCCCTGCTCCAGGGCCTTGTCGAGCATGGCGAGCAGCGGGTCGTAGTAGCCCGCCACGTTCAGGAGCCCCACCGGCTTCCGGTGGTAGCCGAGCTGCAGCCAGGTGATCGTCTCGAACAGCTCGTCGAAGGTCCCGTGGCCGCCGGGGAGGGTGACGAAGGCGTCCGAGAGGTCGTGCATCTTCTGCTTGCGCTCGTGCATGGAGGGCACGACGTGGAGCTCGTTCACGCCGCGGTGCTCTACCTCCAGCTCGCAGATGGCCTCGGGAATGACCCCGATCACCTCGCCGCCGGCCGCGAGGCAGGCGTCGGCAGCCTCGCCCATCAGGCCCACGCGACCGCCGCCGTAGACGAGGCCGAGGCCACCCTCGGCGAGCAGCCGACCCAGGTCGCGGGCGGCCGAGGCGTAGGCCGGCGTGACGCCGGCGCTCGAACCGCAGAACAGACAGACGCGTCTCACTCGCTTGCTCCTCCCGCTTCTTCCGGCCGCAGGGAGCGCGACCTCAGGTACTGGACCGTGGACTGCTGCACCCGCTCCAAGAAGGGCTCGATCTCCGAGGCCTCCGCCCTGCGCAGGTCGTCCATGTTGGCGATGCACCAGGGGCACTTCATCTCCTCCAGGTGAAAGTCGATGAAGCTCTTGGGCCCCTCCTGGAGGTTGCCCGTGATGTGCCGTGCGAGCCAATAGCGCGCCGGGCAGGCCACGCGGCCCAGCCCCCAGCACTGCTTGACGTCGAACTCGAGGTAGCCGGTCCCCTCGGAGGTCACGTCCGCCAGGGCCGGGATGAGCTGGCCCGAGGGGTCGAGGCGCTGGGCCAGCTCCCGCAGGCGTTTGAGGGCCCGGAACTTGATGCCGGCCACGGCGGTCTCGTCCCGCAGCTCGAAGCGGCCCCAGGTATCCCGGTTGCGCCAGCCCCCGTAGAACAGCGCCTCGATCACCATCAAGCGCACGAACTCCCCCTGCTGCCAGGTCTCCTGGACCCAGTCCTTGAGCACCTGCACCAGCAGCTTCTCGCCGCGCCCCTGCCTCTTCGCCAGGTCCTCCATGTGCACGATGCCGCTGGGGGTCGTCTCCTCCCGGGCCAGGTCCTCCATACCCGGCAAGCTCTCGGAGGAGTCGGCCGGCTCTCCCACCCCCACCGACTTCCGCCGCCGCAGGTAGTCGATCGTGCGGTTGCGGCAGATGCCGAAGAGGTACTGCTCGAAGGTGAAGACCGAGTCGAAGCTGGCGATGCCGCGCACGGAGCCGAGGAAGGTCTCCTGCACGATGTCCTCGCGGGCCTGCAAGTCCGGCACACGGCGCGAGACGTAGGCCATCAGGCGCCCGCAGTAGGTGCTCTCGACCCGCAGCCACTCCTGGTTGTCGAAGTCCTGCAGCCGCTCGATGTCGGGGGTCCAGTCGCTCATGGGGTCCGCCTCCCTGGGGCGCTCAGCGCAGGGCCTCCACCGCCAGGCTGAGGACGAGGAGCGCCAGGAGGGCCACGCCACCATAGAAGACGCCAAGGCGCAGCGCCTTGCCCATCCGCGACGAACTGCGGGCCGCCAGCCGCCGATGGGTGCGCACCAGGAAGCCGCCCAGGCTGGAGAGGATGCCGCGCAGCAGGCTGAGGAAGACCTCCGCCGCCAGGCCGACCGTGGAGACCAGCGTGCCCAGGGCTCCTCCCCTCGCCCGGGGCGGCACCGGGATGGTCACCGGCCGAGGAGGCGGGACGTAGATCGGCTGGCCGCCCGCCGCGGAAGGCGGCGGGCTGGTCTCGGCGGCGTCCGGAGTGGCCGCGGGCGCCGCCTCTCGGGGCTGCGGATCGAGGGGCGCCTGCTGGCCGGCGGGGCGCCCGGATCCGGGCGTCTTCGCCGTGCGCAGGCCGTCCCAGACACCTCGCGCCACCTCGACGGCCCCGCGGGTCAGCTCGGCGGCGGTGGCCCGCAGCTCGCCCGAGCTGCCCTCGCGGGCGGGAGGTGGCGTCTGCTCCGCGACGGCGGCGGCCCGCGGCGCGAAGGCACCCTGGGCCACGGAGGCGGGCTCGGGGGCCGGCTGCACGTGCTCGAGGCGGACCGAGTCCCCCCGCCGCGCGGTCTGCCCCAGGTCCTCGAGCAGCTCCTCCACGTCGTCGTAGCGCTTCTCGGGCTCCAGTCGCAGGCAGCGCTCCGCGACCCGCCGCAGGTCGGCAGGGAAGTCCTCGGAGAAGTCCGGCGGCGCGTCCGACTCGCGCACGACGATGCCCGCCCCGCTCCTGACCTCGAAGGGCACCCTGCCGCTGATCGACTCGTAGAGGATCACCCCCAGGGAGTAGATGTCCGCCCGGTGGTCCGCGCGACCGCGCACCATCTCCGGAGCCATGTAGTGCGGCGTGCCGCGTCCGAAGCTGAGGGTCAGGCGGCCCTCGGTCATCAGCTTCGAGAGGCCGTAGTCCCCCACCCGCGCCACGTCTCCGTGGATGAACACGTTGCTCGGCTTCAGGTCGAAGTGCACCAGGCGCCGGTCGTGCAGGGCCAGCACGCCACGACAGGTCTGGATGAAGAACGAGAGGGCCTCCTTCCGCGAGAGGTCTCCGCGCTCGAGGCGCTTGCCGAGGGTCTGCTCACCGGCGTAGCCCATCACGAGGTAGGGCACGCCAAGCACGGTGCCCATGTCCTCGATCGTCACCAGGTTCGGGTGGTCGATGGCGGCGAAGTGGCCCACCTGCTCGAGCTCCCGCTCGACGGCGTCCTTCTGGGCCCCGTCGTCGACCTTGAGGAACTTGATCGCGTAGGACTTGCCGATCGAGTGCTTGCGGGCCTTGTAGACCTCTCCGAAGGCCCCGCCCCCCAGCCGGTGCTCGATCTCGTAGCCCGGGATGAAGTCCGGGGAGCGGAAGCTGCTGTAGAAGGTCTCCCAGTCCATCTAGCCCGGCCTATTCATGAGGCTTTGACGCATTGGG
>CAZQAT010000176.1:0-3194 GCA_964591315.1 uncultured Planctomycetaceae bacterium | reverse complement strand
TCGGCTCCCGCTTGCGGCGGAAGCGGGAGGTCTCACCATCCTCGACGAAGCTCAGGGTGGAGCCCTGAATGCGGTACGAGCATGTCGCGGACTCGCCCGCGACGCGGTAGCGCAGCTGGCCCTTGCCCGTGATGCGCCAGGTGAGGCGCTCACCGGCCAGGCTGCCCTTGCCGCCCTCCTCGAGGACGAGCTCGTACCCCCTCACGTTGTTCGAGCGCCCGATCCAGGTGCCGAGCAGCTCGGCTTCCGCATCCTGGTCCGCGGCGGGCAAGGTGAGCAGGCCGAGAGCCAGGAGCAACCAGGTGCAGAGGGTGCCTTGCATGTGGCCGAAGATAGCAGCAAGTCCAGAGGCTCACCACGAGGCCCGGTCTGCCCCGCGCTCCCCCCCTGCCTCGAGGGTGATGGCGGCCTCGAGGGTGGCCTGGGGGGGCGTGGATGGGGGCAGGCCAGGGGTTCGAGACCTGGAATTTCCTTCGGACCGGTGAGTCTTCTGAAACGCTGGGGTTCCGCCCGGACACATGCTCAGAGACCAACTCGCATCTCACGGGAGACGGTAATCTCGGTTATGCCGCTCTGCTGTCGCTGGGGCATCGCCTTGGATCGCAGGAGCCCGCACCTTCCAGTCACGTACACAGCTCATGAAGATCGTCCTCCAGCCCTCCCGGGCCATCCTGGCAGCCCCCCTCCTTCTTGCGCTCTCCGTGCCCGGACTCACGCAGGACTTCAATCTGAACATCCTGGACATCCCGGGTGGGGCGGCCAACAGCTCCAACTCCGAGAACATTGACTTCGGAGATGTGGACGGGGATGGAGACTGGGACATCGCCATCGCTAACGGTGGCGATTCTGGCAATCAGCAGAACCAACTCTGGCTGAACCTCGGCCCCGGAATCCAGGTGGGCGAGTTTCAGGACGTCACGGCAACCCAATTCCCCGCGGTGAACGACTCCAGCCGCGATATCGAGTTCGCCGACATCGACTCGGACAGCGATCTCGACATCTACGTCGCCAACCACTCCTCCCAGAGTTCCCAACCCTGCCGCTGGTGGGTCAACACTGGAGCCGGATTCTATGCCGACGAGACTAGCACCCGCTGGGTGGGTCTCGGCGCGACGGGTTCGTCCGTGGCCCCCGCGCTCGTTCTTGGGGGCGGTGGATTCATCGACTGGTCCGGAGATGGCGACTTCGCCGACCTGGACAACGACGGCGACCTGGACCTGTTCCACTCCTCCTATGGTGGGTTCTACCAGGGAAACACGCCCTCGCGGATCTTCCTCAATGACGGCGCAGGCTTCTTCAGCGAGTTCAATCCAAGTGGGGTTCAGCTGGCAAGGGCGAACATCCTGAACGGCACGCCCGGCATCTGGTGCGAGGGAACCCAGGCGCACAACACTCTCCAGTCCGATGGGGCCACCTGTGACATCGCCTCCAACGGGCCCGACATCGATCTGGGCGACGTCGACGGCGACTTCGATCTGGATGTCCTGCATGGTTCCAGGGCCAATTCTCCACGGCTGTTCACCAACCGCCTGGAAGAGAACGGCGGCACGCTCGGATTCCGCGATAGAACGGGAGTGTCCTTCGCCGCGGACTTCGCCAACGGAAACGGCAAGTACGAACAAGAGATGGGAGACCTGGACGGGGACGGCGACCTGGACATCCTGGGCATCAACTGGGCCACATCCTTCGGCTTCGTCGACAATACCCTGAGGAACAACGGGGCAGGGTTCTTCGGAAACGTCAACCTGCTCTCGGGATCGGGAGCCGACGATGAAGAAGGCGATATGATCGACTACGACAACGATGGAGCTCTCGATCTCTTCATTGCAAACTTCAGTGGCCGAGATCGTCTCTACAGCAACGCGGGAGGTTCCCCGGGCCTCTCCTTCACGGATGAGACCATCAAGGAGCTCCCGATCGTCAATGTGGTCTCTCGTGATGGAGAGGTCTGCGACGTGGACAACGATGGGGACTACGACATCCTGGTTGCCAGTGGATTCAACCAGGCGAGTGTCTACTACGAGAACGTGTCCCAGGTGCCCGACACGACCAGCCCGTACATCCCGAGCATCGAGCAGGCTCCGAACCGCACACCGGGGCCGGAGCCGACGGTCGTCCGGGCACAGGTCTACGACAACGCTCCGTACTACATCACCTGGTACAACAGCACGGTGCTGGTCTACACGGTCGACGGTGGTCCGGAGAACCAGGTCTCGGCCGTGAGCTCCGGCGGGCAGATCTTCCGCGCCGAGATCCCCGGGGGCGTCATCGGCACGGTCCAGTACTGGTTCACATCCACGGACGAGTACGACAACATCGGCAGCTCCGCCAGCCGGACCTACCTCTCGGACTCCGGCGGCACCAACTCCGGCGCCTCTTCCTGCGATTGCTCGGGAGGCAACAGCCCCTGCGGCAACACGAGCAGCGCAGGCCGGGGCTGCCCGAACTCGAACGCCAACGGGCTCGGTGCCATGCTGGTGGGTGCAGGCCACGCCTCGGTCAGCTCGGACAGCTTCATGCTCTCGGTGACCGATGCCGCGCCGGTGAAGCCCGGTCTCGTCCTGGCCGGCACCCAGAGCCTCGGACCCTTCGGGAATAGTTCGGTGCCGAACAACGCCGGCCTGCTCTGCGTCGGCGGCTCGACGGCTCGCGGCGACGTGGTCTTCACCGACGCGGCCGGCGCGGCGACCTTCCCCAGCTTCCAGGGCGCTCCCTACGGGGCCTCCTCCCTGGTGAACGCCGGCTCGCCGGTCTCCTACACCCACTGGTTCCGCGACCCTGCAACCGCCAGCGGCTGTACGGGTGATACCAGCGGCGCGGACTTCAACTTCTCGAACGGCTGGACCGTGGTCTGGCTGCCTTGAGGCAAGGGTAGATCAACGGCGGACACCGACCTCGTGGTGTCGGTGTCCCGGGCGGGACTGGCAGGGCCCGCCCCCGGTGCCGGTTGGATGGAGCGCCCCGTCATGCTTGGGGGGGGCGGGGTGGGCCCGAGAGACTCGGGTCTTCACCCGATTCCGGGCTCATGAATAGGCCGGGCTAGAACTGCGGCCTGTCATTCCCGTCCGTTGCGGGGCCTGACTCTCACCCCGCCTCTGGCGAGCTACTACGAGGGAGCGGGCACGCCCGAGAAGGCTGCCCCCTTCGTGACTCCCCCGACGCCTGCCGAGGAGACCGACTAGGCCCCGGCCGCT
>CAZQAT010000175.1:0-3284 GCA_964591315.1 uncultured Planctomycetaceae bacterium | reverse complement strand
CCCCCCCCCCCCCCCCCCCCCCCCCCCCCCCCCCCCGCCCCCCCCCCCCCCCGCGGGGGGGGGCCCACGGGGAACTTGGCTCAACTCTGAGTCACGGCGGTTCCGACTAGACAGCGTGGATCCCTCCAGAGTCTCCAACCCCTCCTGTGCGGGTCGGCCCGCCAGTTGACATGCAAGCCCGGAACCTCACCTCCACCATCGCAACCTCCGCGGCCCTGGTCTTCGGTCTCGCAGGGTCGGGATGCAGCCTCGAGGGTGCTGCAGATCCCCAACCCGAGGCGTCATCGATTCCGTCTCAGGTGGCGAACACCCATGTCCAGTGGCACTTCGATCTCAGCCCCTTTGCACAGGAGCACTTCGGCTCGAGTCCGACCTGGAGCGTCGTGTCCGGTGGCGGAGAGATCCAGGGCACCGAGTACGTGAATACCTTCGATGCGATGGGCTCGTACACGGTTCGTGTTCGTGCGAACTACTCCTCCGGTAGTGCTGAGGATGCCGACTTCGACGTCCTCGTCCAGTCGGATGTGATGGCTGTCGTTCAGCGCGGAAACGACCTGTCCCTCTACGATGGGGAGTCCGGGGGCCTGATCCCATTGGCCGTGGGAGGGCCTTCGCCGCTGAACTACCGGGCTCAACTTCCCAACGGCTGGTTCGTTTACGAGCGCCTGGGCGGGTCATCGATCGATCTCTTCGTGTACGACATGGTGTCATCCTACGAGATCGGACCGTCGCTCAGCCTGGACACCGTGTACGCCGCACACAGCCTCTCCAGCGTGGTCCTGTACGAGCAGGGATCCGCCTCGGAGACAGGCCTCTACGCCTGGCACTCGGACGGTCTGTCGACGGAGAACGTCGCCTGGCGCGCGGGTATGCACAACCGTAATCCCGTGGTCAGCGACTCGGAGGTCGTCTACTTCGAGTACGGCAACAACGGTCAGCCGGATCTCTACTTCTGGAACTACGGGGACCAGGATCCCACCACTGCCTTCAGCAGCGACTACCCGGAGGTGATCCAGACGCTCGTCCCCGATGGTGGGGTCGTCTTCTCGACCAACAACCCGATCACCCTGGAAGCCGACCTGTATCACTACCGGATGCACAACGGCTCGTTCACCGTGGGCGGCGATCTCCCTGCGAGTGTGCAGGAGCTCGACATGACCTTTCAGGGCCAGCTCTCCGGCGGCCTGGTGGTCTTCAGTACCAGCGACTCTCTCGGGGATCAGAACCTGTGGCTGTGGAGCCCCTACGGGCTGAATACGGCTGCCGTCGCCACCGGTCCGAGTGTGGAGCTCTTCGAGGGCCTCACCCCCGATGACCGGGTCCTGTACTCGATCGGCACGGCGCCTGGCAACGACGACCTCAGTCTCTACCACCACACGACCGAGACCACCGACATCGTGGCCTCGAGCCCGGACAACGAGCTGTTCGAGACCTTCCTCCCGAACTCTGACGTGGTCTTCGCGGTCGAGTCGGCCACCGGACGGCAGTTGAAGCGCTTCAATATCGTCACGGCCCTGGTCGACGTGATCGCGGACACCTCGGGGGAGGACTTCCACCTGGCCGGCGTGCTCTCCAATGGCATGGTGGTCTACACCCAGACCGGAGCCTCACCGGGACTACACGTCTGGGACCCGGTCAGCGGCATCTCGACGCCGGTGGCGGGAGCAGGAAGTGCCTTCGAGGGCGACGCCGGTAACGGAGACTTCATCCTCTCGCTGGACTCCGGCCTCCAGATTGATCTCGCCCTGTGGGATGCGAGCGCCTCTCAGCTGGTGATGATCACCCAGACCAACGAGGATGAGCAGTTCGAGTGTGTCTTCGTCAACGGACCGGTGCTCTTCTCGCGAGTCGTACCGCCTAGCGCCACCTCTGACCTGTTCAAGTGGAACCCGGAGACTGGGAACGAGGTTCGTATGACCGCCGGCTCGGTGAACCACTCGGTGGTGAGCGTCATCCACGGTGCTCCCTGAGGGGGCCTCTGCCGGCCAGGTGAGTGAGCCGTGGGACTCCACGGCCCGAGGGGCGGGGGCGGTGCGCTGCTGCGCTGCTCGCACCGTGACGCACACCGCAGAAGCTCCTGACGGCTCTCAGTCCAGGAAGAGCTCGACTTCCGCCGGCAGGGGAGCCCGCTTGCCGCGACTCGGCGGCTGTAGCGAGAGCGGGTAGTCGCCCCAGTACTCTCCTGCAGCCCACCAGGCCGCCTGGATGCCGGCGCCATCCAGGCGTTCCAGCATGGGGCGCAGCAGTCCGCACCAGGCTGGATCCTGGACCGGGACCGCGAACTCACCCAGGAAGCCCACTGCGCCGTTCTTCTCGAGCCACTCCAGGAAGGGTGTGAGCTTGGACTCCGCACGCTGGGGGAGGTCTGGATCGAAGGACAGCTCCTCCTCGTAGCTGAGCGCGTACTTGCCCGATCCGTTCTGGTCGAGATAGCAGTGCCCCTCGTAGGTGACCTTGTCCAGGGGATCATCGACCCAGGGCGAGGAGGGGTTTACGCGGGCCCAGTGGGCGACGCTCGACCAGCGGTCACCTGCAACGTAGAGCATGGTCTGGTCGCCCTCGTCACGAATGGCCTCGGCGGCGGCCTGGGAGGCCTGCACCCAGGCGCCATCGGGGAGGTCGTGGGGCTCGTTCATCAGGCCGTAGCCGGCGATGGCGGGCTGAGCCTTGAAGGCGTGGGCCATGCGGGCCCAGAAGTCCGCGAGCTCCTTGGGGCCCAGGGGAACCTGGCCATGACGCTCCTCTCCGAGGGCGAGTCGCTCGACGCCACCCTCGATGGCCTGGGCGTAGTGGCCTTCGTTGTGCAGGTCGAGGATCACCTGGGCATTGACGGAGCGGGCCAGGTTGAGCTGGTAGCGGAGAGCCTGGACTCCCTCAGGGGCGAGTGGACCGCGCAGCTCGGGTTGGAGGCGCTCCCAGGAGAAGGGGACCCGAAAGGTGCGGAAGCCAGCCGCGGCCAGGGACTCGTAGGTCTTGCGACCATTGACGAACCAGTCCTCCCCACAGCGCCCAGGTGTGGCGTTGGAGAAGTCGGGGCCCTCCGTGCTGAACTCCAGGCCGGCCAGGTTGATCCAGCGCGGCAGAGGCTTCACCCCAGCCTTGCGGCTGACGGGCCGTAGGCCGTGACCGGGCTTGGATCTGCCGGGATCCCGGTGAATTCCGCAGGGGCTCTTGCGGGACGAGGCCATTTCGAGGCCTGCATCGTCGCTCCTGGAGCCGAAACTGAAGACCTAGCCCGGCCTATTCATGAGGCTTTGACGCATTGGGACCCAACTCCGTTCCTG
>CAZQAT010000174.1:0-3345 GCA_964591315.1 uncultured Planctomycetaceae bacterium | reverse complement strand
CCCCTTCGTGACTCCCCCGACGCCTGCCGAGGAGACCGACTAGGCCCCGGCCGCTTGCGTTCACCACGCCGTGGGATCATCTTGGGTGGATGACCGCGAACGAGGGGCCAGACGGGCGACCGGTCGCCGGCGGGATCGTGGGCGCTGAGGCTGCGATCAGGCTCTGGGGGCTCGTGGCCGTGGGAGCGGTGCTGCTGGCGGGTGCCTCGGCGGCCGTGTCCTTCGCCCAGGACGAGGGGCGGCCCGCTGAAGAGGCACCGGGGGACCCGGCCGCCGAGGTGGGAGCGCTCGTGGCCGAGGCGCGGAGGGTGGGGGACGCCCTGCGCGGGGCGGCGGTCTTCGCCTCGGCCGAGGCCGGGTGCCTGGGCTGTCATCGGATCGGGGCCCTGGGGGGCTCGGTCGGTCCCGACCTGACCGGGATCGGGGGCGAGCGGAGCGCCGAGGAGCTGGCGGTCGCACTGTGGTGGCCGCAGCGCGACGTGGCGGAGGAGTACCGCCTGTGGAGCGTCCTCGGGACCGACGGCGTCCTGCGCACCGGGCTCGTCGTCGAGGAGGACGAGGCGGGCATCGTGCTCCTCGACCCGGCCGACCAGAGTCGCGAGTTCCTGGCCCGCACGGAGATCGAGGCCCGCCGGTCGGGCGGCAGCCCGATGCCCGACGGAATCGTCGAGGCTCTCCCCCGGGGAGCGCGCGCGGATCTCCTGCGCCTGCTGATCGACCTCGGGCGCGAAGGGGGACCGGCCGCGGGCGAGGTGGTCGAGGTGCTCCACCACAGCCGGGCGCACCTGGCAGGCCCGGCGACCTTCGAGCTCGAGCGCGGCCCCCTGATCCCCGAGCACTGGCCGCGCCACGAGCACCCGCTCAACCGCCCGCGTGTCTACGACTTCTACGCGAGACAGGCGGACCACTTCGGAGGAATGGAGCACGCCCCCGGGATGCTCGCCCCCTACCCCGGCCTCGACGGGGCGGACACCGGCCACTGGGGGGCCCAGGACGAGGAGACCTGGCGGGACGACCGCTGGAAGAGAGCCCGGCTGGGCGCGGTGCAGGCGGGAGTCTTCCGCGGCGCCGGGGTCACCGTGGCCCGCGCGGTGTGCCTGCGCCTGGGCGAGGGCGGCGAGCTGGCCGCCTGCTTCGATCCCGACACGCTCAGCGTGCCTGCCCTGTGGCGCGGCGGCTTCCTCGCCATCTCCGACACGCGCCACGGGCTCACAGACGGGCTGCGCCTGGATGGCGAGCCGCTGCAGGCACCGACCGACGCGCCGCCGGCGGGGACGGTCGACTACCACGGCTACTACCGCCACGGCGAGCGCGTGCTCTTCTCCTACTCCATCGACGGTGTGGACTACCTGGACACATGCTGGTCCGAGGGCGGGGAGTTCACGCGCACCAGGGGACCGTCGAGGGAGCATCCCCTGCGGGCCCTGACTGCCGGTGGGGATGGGGGGACGCCCGTCGAGTACGAGACCGCGGTCGTGCGAGGCGCCGGGCGGCCCCATGCAATCGACTCGATCGAGCTGCCGGACCGCGGCGAGAACGGCGTGCCCATGTCACCGACCGGCCTGGCCTTCTGGCCCGACGGGGCGGCGCTGATCTGCACCTTCGAGGGTGAGGTGTGGCGCGTGGAGGGCTTCGCGGGAGACGCGCGGGGCCCGGCGCGCTGGCGGCGCTTCGCCGAGGGCCTGCACCAGCCGTCGGGGATCGTCATCGACGAGGAGGGTGTCTTCGTCCTCTGCCGTGACCAGCTCACGCGCCTGGTGGACCTCGACTCCGACGGGGAGGCGGACTTCTACGAGTGCTTCTCGCGGGCCTTCGACACCTCACCGAATGGGCACGACTTCATCTGCGGCCTGGTGCGCGACGGCCAGGGGCGCTTCGTGACAGCCTCGGGGAACCAGGGCTGCGTGCGCATCTCCGCCGACGGAGAGCGCGCCGAGGTCCTGGCGACGGGCTTCCGCAACCCCGACGGCATCGGCCTGCTCGCGGACGGCACCCTGACCGTCCCCTGCTCGGAGGGCGAGTGGACACCGGCGTCGATGATCTGCGCCGTCTCCCCCGAGCCCAGCGGCCCGCCGCCGCACTTCGGCTACCGCGGTCCGCGCGGCGGCACGGCTCCGGAGCTGCCCCTGGTGTACCTCCCGCGCGGGGTCGACAACTCCGCCGGCGGCCAGGTGCCCGTGGTCGGCGATGCGTGGGGGCCGTTCGACGGCCTGGCGGTCCACCTCTCCTTCGGCACCGCCTCCCACTTCCTGCTGCTGCGGGACGAGGTGCGCGGTCGCGCCCAGGGCGCGGTGGTGCCCCTGCCGGGGGAGTTCCGCTCGGGAGTCCACCGCGGGCGCTTCCACCCCACCGACGGGCAGCTGTACGTGGCCGGGATGAAGGGCTGGGGGTCCTACGCCACCGAGAACGGCTGCTTCGAGCGGGTGCGCTTCACCGGGGGCGAGGTGCACCAGCCCGTGGGCTTCCACCTGTTCGAGAACGGGGTGCGGGTGAGGTTCAGCGCCCCGGTGGCCGAGAGCGCGGGCGAGGCGGGGCGCCACTTCGCCCAGTGCTGGAACTACCGCTACAGCGGCGCCTACGGCTCCCCCGAGTACTCGCCCCGCCACCCCGACACGCCCGGCCACGACACCCTGGCGATCACCGCCGTCCACCTCTCGGAGGACCGGCGCGAGCTGTTCCTGGAGCTCCCCGACCTCCAGCCGGTGCACCAGCTCCACCTGCGCCTGGAGCTCGCCGAGGGGGTGCGGCGGGACCTCTTCGCGACCGTGCACGAGCTCGACGGACCCTTCACCGACTACCCCGAGTACGTGCCGCGACCCAAGACGATCGCCGCCCACCCGATGGCGACCGACATGGCCCTGGTCACCGAGCGGGTCCCCAATCCCTGGCGCCACGAGCAGGAAGGCGCGCGGCCGCTCGCGATCGAGGCCGCGAGCAACATGACCTTCCTCCAGCGCACCTTGCGCGTGCGCGCCGGGGAGCTGGTGCGCCTGGAGTTCAAGAACCCCGACTCGATGCCCCACAACTGGGTGCTGACGAGGCCTGGAAGCCTGGAGGCGGTGGGGGAGCTGACCAGCGCCCAGGTCTCCGACCCGCGGGCCTTCGCCCGCCACTACGTCCCCGAGACCGACGACGTGCTCGTGCACACGGACCTCGTGCCCCCCGGGAGGAGCCAGGCGATCACCTTCCGCGCGCCGGCCGAGCCGGGGACCTATCCGTACCTGTGCACCTTCCCGGGGCACTGGCGCATCATGAACGGCGAGCTGATCGTCGAGTAGGCGGGCGCGGCCTCCGGCTCCTTCGAAGATCCGGCTCGTTCGAAGATCAGTGGCCGAGCGGCGCCGC
>CAZQAT010000173.1:0-3399 GCA_964591315.1 uncultured Planctomycetaceae bacterium | reverse complement strand
GAGGCTGCCGGTTGGGTGCTAATGCGTTGAAGGCTCATGAATAGGCCGGGCTAGCTGTCGGTCGCCTTCTTCAGCTCCTCCTTCAGGTACTGCATGTCGGCGGCGTACTGGCGCACGGAGTTGCGCGTCTCGTCGTCGATCTCCTTGAAGCTCGCCTGGACCTTGATGCCGTCCGGGCGCTCCTCGACCTCGCTGATGGTGGCGACCGCCTCGCAGTAGCCCTTCTTCAAGAGCGGCAGGCGGAACTTGATCTTCCAGTCCGTGCCCAGGGCCACGAGCTGGGCCATGGCGAAGGGCTCGAGGTTGGTCTTGCCGCCGCTCCAGGTGAAGCGCACCGCGGAGTCGTCCAGGCCGCTCATGCGGCCGATGCCGCTCCAGTTGGTCCCGAAGCTGTGGCGGTGGACGGGGTTCACGGGCGAGGCGGTCTCGGAGATGAAGTGCTCCACGCGCTGGGAGTCGACGGGGCTGAACAGCACGGAGGACTTGTCCTCCAGGAAGGCCTCGTCCTCGGTGCCGGAGGCGGCCGGGGCGGCACTCTGGAGGTTCGCGGCGGCCTCCTCGTCGGTGTCGTAGACGGGCACGACTCGGTCCAGGCCGACCTTCTCGAGGATGTCCCGGCAGAACTTGGAGGGGTGGGCGATGGCCAGGCTTCCCCCGGCGTCCTTGAACTGCTTGGAGGCCTTGATGATCGCGCCCAGGGCCGTGGAATTGATGAACTTCACCATCCGCAGGTTGAGCACGGCGCTCGAGACGCCGGCCTTGAGGAGGCCGTCGACCTCGGACTGCAGGGCGGGCACGTAGTAAGTGTCGAACTCACCCGAAAGGTAGAGGATGGCGTAGGACTCACGCGGCTCGACGTTGATGTGCATGTCTCAGGGGCTCTGGATACGGGGTGGCTGGCCGCCGAGAGGGGCCAGCAGGCCCCGTAGATTGTCCCCCGGGGGCGTGCCTGGCAAGGATTTTTGGCTGTCCGGCGCCGGGCGTCACTTAGACTCCGCGACATGGTGTTCTGGAGGAAGAAAGCCAAGCCCGAGCCGCCGTCGCAGGTGGCCTCTGGGGCCGACGCCGCTCGGAGTGAGGGAGCCGCTGACGGTGACGCGAGCCAGTTCCTGACGGGCGATGCGCGGGAGGATCAGCGTCGGACCGACAGCCTGCTCGAGGAGTTTGCCTCCATCGCGGAGCGCGTGGTCAAGCTCCAGGGGCAGGAGGACCTGGACGAGCTCCTGATCTACATCGTCGACGCCTCCGTGCACCGCACCGGTTCCGAGCGCGGCTTCCTGATCCTCGACAAGGGTGACGGCGAGATGGAGGTGCGCGTGGCCCGCTCCCGGGGCGGGAGTCCCCTGACGGGGGACCTGCGCTACTCGACCAGCGTGGTCAAGAAGGTCCACGAGACCGGTGAGCCCCTGAAGGACATCTCCAGCGCCGAGGCCGGGGACCTGGGAGCCAGCGTCTACGACCTCAAGCTGCGCTCCCTGATGTGCGTGCCGATCGAGGCGGGCGAGGGGACCACGGCCATCCGCGGGGCCCTCTACGTGGACTCGAAGGCGGCCACGCGCGAGTTCGGCGGCTCGGATCTGGCCTACTTCACACGCCTGACGACCCAGGTGGTCTCGGCCCTGAAGACCATGTCCGCGCACCTGGACGCGGTCGAGCGCGCCAAGCTCGAGGCCTCCCTGGACTACGCCAGCGTGGTGCAGAACAACCTGATGCCGAACGTGCCCGACGACTTCACGGGCTACGACGTGTTCGGCTGGTTCCAGGCAGCCGAGCGCACCAGCGGCGACTTCTTCGACTTCTTCAAGACCCGCGACGGGCGCTTCTGCGTGGTCGTCGGCGACGTGACGGGCCACGGCCCGGCCTCGGCCCTGATCACCTCCCAGGTCCAGGCCAGCCTGCGTTCGATGGTGCGCATCGTCCCCGACCTGTGCGAGGCGGTGTCCCTGGTCAACCAGGACCTGTCCTCGCGCATCGAGGTGGGCAACTTCGTGACCCTCTTCGTGGCGCTGATGTCCGAGGAGGGTGAGGTCCAGGTGCTCAACGCGGGCCACACGCCTCCGCGGGTGTTCGAGAAGGCCAGCGGAGGCCTGCGCACGATCCAGGCGCACGGTCCCGCCCTGGGGATGATGGAGGACTTCGCCTACGCCACCTGCGACACCTTCCAGATGAGCGCGGGGGATCTGTTCCTGGCCTTCACCGACGGGATCACCGAGGCCCGCAAGCTGGCCGCCCCCGACGACCTGCTCGGGGAGGAGGGGCTGGAGGCGATGCTCGCCGCGGGAGTGCAGGAGATCCAGGAGGCTCGCGGTCTGACCGAGAGGCTCGTCAGGGAGGTGCTCGAGTTCTGCGAGGACAACTGCGAGGACGACATGACCATGGTCGCCGTGCGGCGGGTCGAGTGACCCGGCGCCCCGGGGCCCAGGGGCTCGGGAGCGAACCGACCCGCGCTCTCGGCGTTGAGGGGGGACCATGAGCTCCCGCGGTCCGCGTCTCCCGGCGGGCGAGGTACGCTTCGCCCGCGACTTCCCGGCACGCCTGGCGGCCCTCGAGCTGCGCCTGGCCGGGGCGCTCCTGCGCCGCGAGGGGGCCGGGCCCGGGGCGCTGATCGGCGGGGGCGAGGACCTGGCGGGCTTCCGCCCCTACCGACCGGGGGAGGACCTGCGGCAGCTGGACTGGAACCTGCTCGCGCGGCTGGAGAGGCCCTTCGTGCGGGTGACGCGGCGTGAGGCGGGGGAGCGCTGGGCCGTGGCCCTCGACCGCAGCGCGTCCATGGGCTGCGGTCCGCCGGGCAAGCTGCAGCGGGCGGCGGAGTGCGCCGCGGCCCTGGCCGTGCTGGGCGCTCGCCAGGGCGCGGAAGTGGAGCTCTTCGTGGCCGGCGACGAGGGCGAGGCGCCGCGCCGCTTTCCCTTCCGGCCCCGGGAGGGGACCGCGGCCCTGCTGGCCTTCCTGGAGAGCCTCGACGCCGCGGGCAGCGCCGGTCTGGGGGCGCTGCTCGAGGTGCCCCAGCGCTTTCATCAGGCCGGACGCCTGTTCGCCCTCGGGGACCTCTTCGACCTGGAGCTGGGCCAGGTGGCGGCGCTGCGTCGCGGCGGCAGGGAGCTGTGCGTCCTGCAGCTGCTCTCCCCCGAGGAGCTCGACCCGAGCCCCGGGGGAGTCGAGTGGTGGGACCCCGAGGCCGGGGAGAGGCTGCAGCTCGAGGTGGACGGCGCGCGGCTGTCCCGCTACCACGAGGCGCTCGAGGCGCGGCTCGAGGCCTGGCGGCGGAGCGCCGCTGCTCACCGCATCCGCTTCGCCTGCCGCTCCAGCGCCACGCCCTTCGAGGAGCTGGTGCGCGACCTGGTGGAGGCCTAGCCCGGCCTATTCATGAGCCTTCAACGCATTAGCACCCAACCGGGATCC
>CAZQAT010000172.1:0-3494 GCA_964591315.1 uncultured Planctomycetaceae bacterium | reverse complement strand
CACCCAGTACAGCGAGCGGCGGAACTGGACGTTCCCCTGCTCGCTGGACTTGCGGCCGTAGTCGACTGCACCCAGCGCCTCCCAGGCCGTGCGCACGCCGGTGCAGAGCTCCCCGAGGCCTTCAGGCTCGAGGCTGAAGGAGTCGTCCGGACCGCCGCCCGAACGGTCCAGGGTGAAGTGCTTCTCGAAGATCGCCGCGCCCAGGGCCACGGCCGTCAACGCCGTGGTGTTGTCCAGCGTGTGGTCCGACAGGCCGACCACCGTGCCGAAGCGCGCGGCCATATCAGGGATCGTCCGCAGGTTGTAGTCGCCGGGCGGCGCGGGGTAGCCGCTGACGCAGTGCAGGAGGGCGAGCTCTTCGCAGCCGGCGGAGCGCGCCGCCTCGACGGCCTCGCCGATCTCCTCGTCGTCGGCCATGCCGGTCGAGATGATCACCGGCTTGCCCGTTGCGGCCACGCGGCGGATGAGCGGAAGATCCACGGCCTCGAAGGAGGCGATCTTGTAGGCCGGCGCCCCCTGCTCCTCCAGCAGGTCGACCGCCGTGTCGTCGAAGGGGCTCGAGAAGATCTCGATGCCGACCGCACGCGCGTGCTCGAAGAGCGGCCCGTGCCACTCCCAGGGCATGTGGGCCTCCTCGTACAGCTGGTAGAGGCTCTTGCCGTCCCACAGGCCGCCGCGGATGTGGAACTCCTCCGACTCCCCGTCGAGGGTGATCGTGTCGGGGCGGTAGGTCTGCAGCTTGACCGCATCGGCGCCGCGGCGGGCGGCCTCTTCGACGATGCGCCTGGCGGTCTCGAGGCTGCCGTTGTGATTCGCGGACATCTCCGCGATCACGTAGGGCGGTTGACCCGGACCGATCGGGCGACCGGAGATACTGAAGGTCGGCTTCGTCACGACGCGCTCGCCTCCTGCGCGGCCGTCCAGGCCGTGCGCTCGAGGCGGAACCGGACAACGTCGACGACCTCGCCGTCGGCGCTACGGTGCGGCTCGTCCCGGGTGCCAGCGTCGGCGAAGCCCAGGCGCTGGTGGAAGGCGATCGAGTTGGCGTTGCTGCCGAGGGCCTCAGCCAGGAGCAGCTCGACGCCGAGCTCGCGGAAGGCGTGGGCGATGGCCTCGGTGCCGAGGCCGCGGCCGCAGCCGCGTGGAGCATCGGGCGCCAGGTAGAAGCCCCAGGTGGCGACGCTCTGCCCGCGCGGATCGGGCGCGTCCTCGGTCAGGTTCACGAAGCCCGTTGGCGCGCCCTCGACCTCGTAGATCAGGAGGTGCTTGCGCGGGTCCTCGGACGCGGCCGCGAACCAGGCGCGGTGCTCCTCGAGCCCTATCTCGTGGGTCGTGTACATCCAGCGCCGCACCTCGGGGTGGTTACGCCAGGCGAGCACGCGCTCGAGGTCGCCCTCGTCCATCGGTCGCAGAGTGCCGCCCAGTCGCTTGCGTCGCTCGCTCATACCAGGTCCTCCATCAAGTCGCAGGCCCGCGCCAGGCCCAGGCCATCGACCGCCGCGGCGGCGGCGCGTCCGAGGTGGGCCAGGTAGGCGGGGTCCGACAGGGTAGCGAGGCAGGAGCGCAGCACGGCGGGTGAGTCGGCGATGACCGCGGCGCCGGCGCTGGCCAGGGACTGCGCGCCCGCGGCCTGGTTCGGGGCCAGGACCAGTAGGATCGTCGGCAGGCCCAGGGCACAGCGCTCCCAGGCCGTGCCGCCGGCGCCGCCCAGGGCCAGGTCGGCGCGGGCCATGCGCTCGGGCATGTCGCGCACGTCGACGACCACCTCTGCCGCGAAGCGCGAAGCGGCGACGAGGGAGTGCACGCGCTCGAGGTGCGGCGCGTGGGCTCCCATCACGACGCAGACCTCAGTGCTGTCGGGGAGTTCCGAGGCCTCGAGCTCCTCGAGACAGGCACCGGCGGCGTCGCCCTGGTCGACGCCGCCCATGGAGATCAGGATGTTGCCGATGCGCGGGTCCGCGGCGCGGCGTTCGAGGGCCGCGGGGCGCAGCTCCACGAAGCGCGGGGCGACCAGGGCGTAGGTCGGGCCGACGAGCCGCCGACACCGATCGGACACCAGACCGTCGTAGTCGGCGGCCGTCCGGCCCAGGTTCTGATCGAGAAGCAGGTCCACGTCATGGGGCCGGTCGGCGAGATCGTCGAGGACCATGCGGCGCACCACGCCGGAGCAAGCGGCGCGCTCCCAGCGCTCGTCGAGGGCGTAGTGGTCGAGCACCAGCAGGTCGACGCCGAGGCCCTCGACCGCGGCCCGGGTCGCCGCGGCGTCCTCGCGCCAGGCGCAGGCGAGCCAGGCGGCGTGGGACGGGGCCTCCTCGTCCGCGGTGTAGGGTTCGCCGACGCCGGCGATCACCTCCAACTCATGTCGCCGCGCCCGCACGGACTCGAGACGATGCCCCTCCAGCTCGTGGCTGACGAACACGCAGCGATGGCCGCGCCTGGCCAGCTCGTCGGCCAGAGTCAGGCAGCGCATGACGTGGCCCGACCCGATCGCCAGGGAGGCGTCGGCGCGGAAGGCGACGATCATCGCTGCTCGCCGCCCGCTTCCTGAAGCGCCCGGAACATCAGCTCGGCCCGCGTCCAGTCCTCGGGGGTGTCGATATCCTGGACCCGATGGCGCGGGAGCGGCACCGGAGCGGCGTCCCTCGAGAAGAGCGGCATCCCCGCGCGCCAGGCGCGCGCCCGGCCCCAGTAGAACTGGCCGGCGTCGTGCCAGGCCTCCTCGAGGTCCTGCGAGCGCGTGAGGAGGTGCTCGGGCTGGAGCATCTGCAGCCGCCCCCCCTCGGCCAGGCGCAGCGCGCGCTGGATCGGGAAGGCGTAGCTCGTGACCGAGACGGCGTACTCCGCGCCGCTCGCCTCGAGGACCTCGTGGCCCCGCTGGAGATCCTCTGGCGTGACGAAGGGCGCCGTGGCGTAGATGCAGCACACGAGGTCCCCGTCCCCGACACCACAGGCGTCCGCCGCATGGGCCACCACGGGTCCGGTCCCGGTGTGATCATCGGAGAGCTCCGCGGGGCGCATGAAGGGCACCTCCGCGCCGTGCTCGCGTGCGATCTCCGCGAGCTCCTCGTCGTCGGTCGAGACCACGATTCGCTCGAAGCAATCGCTCTCTATCGCAGCCTCGATCGACCAGACGATCATCGGCTTGCCGCAGAAGACGCGCAGGTTCTTGCGCGGGATGCGCTTGCTCCCACCCCTGGCCGGGATGACGGCGAGGCTCATGCCTCCAGGACCTCACGCAGGGTGGCGACGACCTCCTCCTGCTGCTCCTCTGTGAGCGTGGGGAACATCGGAAGGCTGATCGCCTCGGCGTGGTATCGCTCCGCTTCGGGGAAATCCCCCGCGGAGAACCCGAGGTCTCGGTAGTAGGGCTGGGTGTGAACGGGGATGTAGTGCAGGTTGACACCGATCCCCCGCTCCCGGAGCTCTTCAAAGACCTCCCTGTGTGTGCGTCGGATGCGGTCCAACCGGAGACGCACCGGGTACAGGTGCAGCGC
>CAZQAT010000171.1:0-3496 GCA_964591315.1 uncultured Planctomycetaceae bacterium | reverse complement strand
CAGCAACATCGGCCTCACTCAACTGGACGCGAAGATCACCGAGATCTCCGAGAAGAAGAACTAGAGGAAGCCGACCATGAAAATCACCCAACTGATTCTCCCCGTCGTCGCCCTGAGCGTCGGCAGCGCGTTCCTGCTGACCGGTAGCCAAGAGGCCCACGGCTGGTCCACGCTCGGTGGAAGCCTGAGCCAGAGCCAGCGCGACTTCCGCATCTACAACAACTTCTCGGACGGCTCCGACAACAACAACCAGACCCCCGACCCGCAGTTCCCGGGCTACCAGGGCGCGGACATGGCGATCTGGAAGGGCTGCATCGAGTGGTCCTCCATCGCCCACGGTGACGGCAGCGGCGACTCGACCCAGAACCAACTGGGCGGCAGCGGCGCGAACTTCGACCCGAGCTTCCAGGGCAACGCCACCGGCACCGGAAACTCCAACCAGAACATCCACTCCCAGATCTCCGGTAGCGGCGGTGGCGCCCTGGCCTACTGCGAGACGCCGATCAGCGACGGTTGGCGGATCCGCTACTACCAGGGCATCAACTGGGCCGACGGCCCCGGCACGATCGGCAACAACCAGTACGACCTGCAGGGAGTCGCCTGCCACGAGTACGGTCACGCCCTCGGCCTGGGCCACAGCACCAACGGTGGAGCCACGATGTATCCCTCGGTGGCCAACGGCAACGAGGGCATCCGCTCGATCAACAACGACGATATGGCCGGCTGCCAGGCCGTCTACGGCTCGATCTCGGGCACCAAGCCCACGATCACGAACGTGTCCGTGAACGGCAACACCATCACCGTCACGGGAACGGGCTTCGACTCCAGCGGCAACGAGATCTGGTTCACCCAGGCGGGCACGGGGAGCAACGGCACTCCGATCAAGGCCACCGGCCTGACCTCCAACGGGACGACCCTGACGGCCACCATCCCCGCCGCCGCCGGGCCTGGCGACATCCTGGCGCGGCGCAACAACGGGGGGCACGGCGGCCTGTCGAACCCCTGGCCGAGCGACCTCGAGGGCGGCGGCGGAACAGGCTGCAACGACCCGCAGGTCTACTGCGGCACCTCGCCGAACTCGGTGGGCCCCGGCGCCACCATCGGCTTCACCGGTTCCGCGAGCCAGTCGACCAACGACTTCCAGCTGAACTGCTCGGGCCTCGTCCCGGGCACGCCGGGCCTGTTCTTCTACGGCCCCAACCAGACGGCCGTGCTGCTGGGTGAAGGCGTGCGCTGTGTCGACGGCCAACTGACCCGTCTCGACGTGCAGGTCGCCGACATCCTCGGCACCGTGGTCAAGCCCATCAACTGGTTCGGCCCTCCGTTCCTCTTCGGAACCGGCGCCGTGGCCCCCGGCGACGACGTCAACTTCCAGTACTGGTACCGCGACGTCCCCGGCGGCCCGAGCGGCTACAACCTGTCCAGCGCCGTCGGGCTGACGCTCTGCGACTGAGTTGAGGACCGTGCGGCCCCCCCACCGGGGCCGCGCGACGAACACCGGAGCCGCCCCCCCCCACGGGGCGGCTCCGGTCGTACTCGCCCGCCGGGTGCCAAATCCGCCGTTCCGGCGGACCCTGGGTGGGCTCGCCTGCGTCCGATCCCTCTGAACCGGCCCCCCTTCGAGCCCGACCCTCAGCATGACCCTCTCCCGCATCCTGCTCCCCGCCCTGGGCCTCGGCCTGGGAGCCGCCTTGCTCCTGCCCTCCGAAGAGGCGGCGGCCTGGTCCACCATCGGAGGTAGCCTGAACCTCAACCAGCGCGACTTCCGGATCTACAACAACTTCACCGACTCCACGGCCAACAACAACCAGACGCCCCATCCCCAGTTCCCGGGCTACCAGGGGGCCGACATGGCGATCTGGAAGGCCTGCATCGAGTGGTCCTCGGTGGCCCATGGCAACGGCAGCGGGGACCCGAACCAGGGCGTGCTCGGTTCCTCGGGTGCGAACTTCGACCCGAGCTTCCAGGGCAACGCCCCGGGGGTCGGCGGAGGCAACGACAACACCCACTCGGAGATCTCCGGCTCCAGCGGCGGGGTGCTGGCCTTCTGCGAGACGCCGATCTCCACCGGCTGGCGGATCCGCTACTACTCGTCCTGGACCTGGGCCGACGGCCCCGGAAACGTGAGCGGCGGGCAATTCGACCTCCAGAGCGTCGCCTGCCACGAGTACGGCCACGCCCTCGGCCTGGGACACAGCAACGTGGGAGGCGCCACCATGTGGCCCTCCACCGGCAGCGGGAGCGAGTCCGGGCGCTCGATCAACTCGGACGACATGGCCGGCTGCCAGGCCATCTACGGCTCCATCTCGAGCTCCAAACCCCGCATCACGGGGGTCTCCCTCGTCGGCAACACGATCACGGTCACCGGCCAGAACTTCTCTCCCACCGAGAACCAGGTCTGGTTCACGCGATCGGGCACGGCCGGCGACGGGCAGCCGGCCAAGGTGGCCGGCCTGAGCTCCAACGGCACCGTCTTGAGCGCCACGATTCCGGGCCAAGCGGGCAGCGGGGACATCCTGGTGCGCTCGAACGGTACGGCCAACGACGACCTCTCCAATCCCTGGCCCGTGGACCTGCAGGGAGGCGGCGGCTGCAGCGACCCCCAGACCTTCTGCGGTACCTCCCCGAACTCCGTCGGCGCTGGGGCCCAGATCGCCTTCGGGGGCTCCGCCAGCCTGGTCCTGGACAACCTCACACTGAGCTGCACGGGCCTGCTCCCGAACACGCCGGGCCTCTTCTTCTACGGCGGGTCCCAGACCAGCACTCCCCTGGGAGAGGGCGTGCGCTGCGTGGACGGCACGCTGACCCGCCTGGACGTGCAGGTGGCGGACGGAACCGGCACCGTGTTCCGGGCCATCAACTGGAGCGCGCCTCCCTTCGACGCCGGCACCGGCCAGGTCGGCGTGGGAGACGACGTGAACTTCCAGTACTGGTACCGCGACGTGTCCGGCGGCCCGGTCGGATACAACCTGTCCAACGGCCTGGGCCTGACCCTCTGCAACTGAGCCCCGGGAGGGCCGCCTGAGGGCCCTTGAAGGCCCTCGGAGGGAGGTCCAGGGGGGCTTTGCTGGGCCCTGGAGGGGCCCTTGGGGCGGTATCGCACACCTTCAGGGAGCATCGATTCCGCTCCTCGAGAAGGAATGACTCGGCTCCGCACACCCGTCCGCAACTCCTGGGCTACTCTTGATCAAATACTGCACTCAGGCGGAGCCCAGCTCGTCCAGGCCCCGTCAGACGTATCAGGGGGCCCTTGAAGGCGCTCCCGGCCCGAGCATACGCGGGCGCAATGGCCCCCAGACCCTGCACAGGAGACTCCGTAGGAGTAATAGGAACCCCAACCAAATGAAGAACCTCCGCACTGCCAAGGCAGCCCTCGTTGCCGCCGCGATCGCGGCGGGTGCCGTGATGGGCACCGCCCAGATCGAGCGCCTGAACCTCGATCAGATGGTCGCCAAGACCGATGACGCCGTCGTCGGCGAGATCACCAAGAGAGAGG
>CAZQAT010000170.1:0-3640 GCA_964591315.1 uncultured Planctomycetaceae bacterium | reverse complement strand
CACCTGCTGCGCCCCGAACACACCGCCGCCCTGGTTCTCGTACCAGGCGATCTTGGCGTCGAACCAGGAAGCCGACAGCACGTCCGCGTCACCGTCACCGTCAAGGTCGGTGGCGTAGACGGACCAGGCCCCGTCCGCCACTGTCGTGATCACCTGCTGCGCCCCGAAGACACCGCGGCCCTGGTTCTCGTACCAGGCGATCTTGTCGTCACGGTAAGAAGCCGACAGCACATCCACGTCGCCGTCACCGTCCAGGTCCGTGGCGTAGACGGACGTGGCCAGGTCCGCCACTGTCGTGATCACCTGCTGAGGGCCGAAGCCAGATGTCTGCGCCCCCGCAATCGGCGCCGCGAGACCCAGGACCACCCCGGCGAGGCCGGGAACGACGAGACCATGAATGAAACTCATGCTGCGAAGGAGATCGAGAGGAAGAGACCGAGGCCCTCCTGAGGATTGGCGATTCCGGCGGCCTGCCCGAGCTCGCCCTCTCTCGGCCGGGGCCCCTCCCCCGGGCAGGCACACCTCGCGTCCGCCAATCCGCGTCGGACTGCTCCGGTCCCGGCGCGCACTCCCCCCCTGTCGGGCCCTCCAGGAACAGACGCCCCGGGGTCTTGCTGAGCGTGAAGGAGTAACAACATGCCGGGAGGAGCGACCGAGGTGAGAATCAACCAGAGCATTTACTTATACCATTCCCCCGGAGTCCCCGGGAGGCACGGAGCCAGGAGGCCTCCACCACGGCGCTCACAACCTCCGTAACAGGCCGCTGACGACGGGTGCAACCCCGCCCAGCTCGGCTGCACGCCCTGAGCACCCGGCGTCATCCAGTACGAGCCCCCTGTTGCGCATTCCCACCGATCCCATCTGACAGCATCCCGATCGGGCTGCGCACGAGGGCGTGGCCCCCCGCAGCACCGCAGGAGCGGCGCCCCACCCTCACCGTGCTCGGCCCGCCCTCACTGCGCCAGCTCGAGCCTGGGCCCCATCCAGTCAGCTCTGGCGCGGCGACTGAATCCGCGCCGAGATCTCAGATCGCCTGTGGAGTTCCACCCCCGTTCCAGGCGGACAATTCCACATCGTCGCTCCGTGCGCTGCCCTCCACGCGCCAACCCAGGGGGCCTAAGGGCAGAACGTCACCTCGAGCCCGTCCGTTGTATTCGAACCGGCGGGCCCATAGGTCGGGTCCCGGAACCAGAACTGGAAGTACCAGGTGGATGAGGAGGTCACCTGGCCCGGGCCGCCTGACATTGGATGGGAGCCGTAGTCCAGTGGCAGTGTGACAGTCCCGTCTGGCCCGCTTGGTTGCGCTCCTCCGATTCGATAGAGGGGAGGCTTCGCGCACAGGACCCCATCACCCAGGATCGCGAAGTGTTCCTGCGCGCCGTAGAAGAAGATCCCGAACTGGTGGGGAGGCAGCTCAGTCGCTATCAGGCTCAGGTCTTGCGAGGAGAGGCTCCCGGAACCTGCCCAGCCGATGTGCGCCGGTCCACCCGTCGAGTTCATCGTGGAGAAGCAGTAGGTGGAGATCTCGCACTGGCAGCTATCGAGAACACCGTTCTGATCGAGATCGAGACTCGAGTCAGCGGCGATCTCGCAAGAGTCGAGGGTGCCGTCGGCGTCACAGTCCTCGGCGGTCCCTGCTGCGATCTCGCAGGAATCGAGCAGACCGTTGCCGTCGCAGTCCTGCTCGGTGCCGTTCGCGATGTCGCACTCGTCGGGGATGCCGTTGGCGTTGCAGTCCAGGGAGGTGCCGTTGGCGATGTCGTCGGCGTCGGGGAGGCCGTTCTGGTTGCAGTCGAAGACGCGGTGGTTCTTCCAGACGGCAAAGCTGTTGGCGTTGTGGCGAACGACCAACAGGTCTGGGGAGCCGTTGCCATCGAGGTCGCCGGTGGCGCAGGACCTAGCGTAGTCGTGCCCCGTGAAGACCTCGCCGAGGGTCAGGCCCCCAACCCCGTCGCCGTAGAGAATGCGGACGTCGTCGGAGAGATACGAGGGAACGATGACGTCTGACACACCGTCACCGTTCACATCCGCGGTCGTACTGTCGTGAGGGCCGTTTCCAGCTGGGTAGTCCGCGACCTTCTGGAAGCCGCCCGCCCCGTCGTTGTGCCAGACCTCGAGGCGGTCCGAGGCCAAGGCGGGCACGAGCAGGTCGAGGTCTCCGTCGAGATCGAGGTCGGCGAGCGAGCAGCGCCAGGGTCGGGATCCGGTCGCCAGATCAAGTCGCTGCGGGAATTGACCGATTCCGTCGTTGAGAAAAACAGAGACGCGGTCCTCTCCGTCGTAGTTCACGACCAAGTCCACAGCCCCGTCGCCGTTGAGGTCGCCATCGGTGGGGTGTCCTGCCCTTATCCCATCAGAGTTCTCGATGAGGTGTCGGGGAGCAAACCCTCCGCTGGGCATCCCCCGGTAGGCGAACACGTTTGCTGGAGTGGAGTAATCCACAGCGATCAGGTCATCGGTCCCGTCCGCATCGATGTCCGTGACCGTCAGGGAGTGATAGGCGACCCCCGGCTCAATCGTCTGGGCCCCCGACAAGCCTCCGGCGCCGTCGCTCGCAATCCACCCCAGGGTTGCGCCTTGTTCGCAGCCGTAGACCAGATCAGGGTTCCCATCTTGGTCGACGTCCATGGAGACGACTTGCCTCGGTTCTGCCGGCACCTGGATCACCGGCCCTGGTGAGAAGTTCCCCGCGCCGTCGTTCCAGTGAATGGAGATCGAATCCGGGTCGCCGCCGGGGCAACACTCTTCCGCGTCTGGGCTCGCATAGTCGAGGTCGCCGTCACCGTCGAGGTCAGCGAGGCATCCGTAGACCGGTCGAGCGCCGGTCGGCACAACCTGCGGCCAGGACCAGCCGGTGGTGGGCTCGGTGGGGAGTTCGATGAGGGGTCGAGTGACGAAACTGGAGCTTGCGTCATTCCACAACCCAAAATAAATGCCGCCGGGGCCGCTGATCGATACGTAGTCCTCGCCACCGAGATCATTGGGCTCGCCCGGGCCCCAGTTGGTGTAATTCACGGGCTCCCCGCTTGACCAAGCAAAAGTGCCCTCTGAGGCAGCGTCATTGAGCCCAATGTGAAGGGCGCTTATGGGTGGCCAGTAAGGCGACACTGTCTGCTCAATCCAATCCTGCTCCGCCTGACTCCGGATCGTCGCCAGGTGCCCACCCAGCGACACCGCCAGCGCCTCCGACTCCGTCCAGGTCCTCGGCGTGTAGTCCACGCCATACCAGTGCCCGTTGATTGGGCTCTGGATCCAGTCCACCTGGAGCGCGGGCTCCTGGGCGAGGGCGACGGAGGAGATACAGGCAGCCAGTGCGCCGTGGAGGAACCTCTTCATGGAATGGGTGTGAATCAAGGTGCGACGGAGATGAGGAAGAAGGCTGGGTCTACTGACAGAACTCGACCTCGAGCCCGTCCGAGAAGTTGAAGCCGGCCGGGCCGCCGAGGGGGTCCCGGAACCAGAACTGGAAGTAGTGGGTGTCGAAGGCCTGCACGGTGCCCGCCAGCGGTGCGCTGGTCAGGTCCAGCGGCAGCGAGGCGGCGCCGGTCGCGTCGGTGACGAGCAGCGGGTAGATCCGCTGCGGATCACTCACGCAGAGCAGGCCCTCGCCAACGAAGATGCTCTGCGTCGCGGGTCCGAT
>CAZQAT010000169.1:0-3710 GCA_964591315.1 uncultured Planctomycetaceae bacterium | reverse complement strand
CGTCCTCCTGTGGAGGCTCTAGCGCAGGTCCACCTCCACGAGCAGGCTCTCCTCGCCCTGCACCGTGAACTCGTGGCGCACGGGGACGCTCCCCTCGCCGCGCCCGGAGCCGACGAGGAGGTAGGTGCCCGGGGACAGCGGCCCGAAGTCACACCCGCCCTCCTTTTGGCGACCGAAGTCGAGGTGGACGTCGTCGGCGCTGTAGAGGCTCAGGTAGATGCCCTCCGCGCTCGACCCGTCCTGGACCCAGCGGGCGTGGACCACGGTCCCCCGCTCGAGGACCAGCTCGACCTCCCTGGTCTCGTTCGACCTCACCTGGACCCGTTCCCAGGTGGAGGTGGCCGTGTCCAGGGTCGCGCTGACCAGGTACTCCCCCTCGTCGAGCCCGCCCCAGAGGTGGACCCCCTCGGCGTCGGAGACCGGGGCCTCCGGGCCTGGCTGGAACTCCCCACGGATCCGCCGGCAGTGGATCGCGGCGGAGGCCACGGGTGCCCTCTTCGAGTCGAGGACCCGTAGCTCGAGGGCCCCCGCCGCGC
This sequence comes from uncultured Planctomycetaceae bacterium, assembly GCA_964591315.1. Taxonomy (GTDB): domain Bacteria; phylum Planctomycetota; class UBA1135; order UBA1135; genus JABACD01. Next base: position 3,174 of record CAZQAT010000169.1, on the reverse strand, counting down.
TGAGCTTCAGCTCGACGTCCCTGAGCCGCTCGTTCGCCGCGAGCGCCAGCCTCTCGACGGACACGCTCCCCAGGTGCGGGGCCGCCCGGGGGCCCCGATCCGAGAGCCTCCGTGTGTCCTCGGAGGCCCGGATGGAGTAGGTGCCCGGCAGGAGGTGCGGGAACTCGAAGTCGCCCTCCTCATTCGTCGAGGTGGAGGAGACCATCGACCCCCCCGCCTCGTCCTCCGATCGCCCGATGGCGCGCAGCGGGAAGCCCCCCACCGGAGCGCCCAGGGCCGAGCGGACCGTCCCGCTGATGCTCCCGGTGTGGAACGCCAGCTCGACCTCGTGGGTCTCGGCCGCGGGCACGCTGAACTCCCGGAAGAAGCTCCCCAGCCTCTGGGGGCTGACCTGCACCCGGTACGCGCCCGGCTCGTCGAGGGTGATGGCGAACGCGCCGTCCTCCCCGGTCTTCGCATTCTTGCCGAGGTAGCCACGGGAGCGGTCGGCCCATTTGAAGCTCAGGCGCGTGCCCGCCGCGGGCTCCCCGTTGATCGTGACCCGGCCCGAGACCTTCACGAAGCTCGCGCTCAGGTCCTCGAACTCGACCTGCGTCGTCTGCCCCTCGAGGACCTCGAGGCTGATTGACCGGTCCGGGACGCGCTCCTTGTCCTCGCCCTTGGCCCTGGTGTAGAGGGCGTAGCTCCCGGGCGCGAGGTTGTCGAACTCGAACTCCCCGTCCGAGTCCGTGTCGCTCGAGGCCATCACGCTGGGGGACTGCCGCTGCACCTGCCCGGGGAACTCCCGCAGGTGGATCGAGAGGCGGATGCCCGCGGCCGGCTTCCTGCGGACGTCGAGCAGACGCCCCACGACCCGTCCGCCCTGCCCGAGCTGGAGGACCACCCGGGCGCTGGGCTCGGCCTCGCTGAGCTTCACGACCTGGCTGAACCCCGGGGCCCTGCCTTCGGCCTGGGCCATGGCGCGGTAAGACCTCCACTCGAGGGAGTCGACCTCCGCCACGCCCTCCGCGTTCGTCGTCTCGAGGCGTCCGCCATTGAGGTTCGCCATCCGGTCGGCGGTCACCTCGCGGACCCGGACGGAGGCGTCGGAGAGGGGAGCCCCGGCGGCGTCGAGGACGGTCACGCTGATCGTCCCCCCCTCGGCCGCCGCCGCGCGCGGGGGCCGGGCTTCCGCCGCCTGCTCGGCCGCCGCCGGCTCGTTCGCGTTCGCGGCCTCGACCTCCGCCCGCTCGCCCGGCGCCTGCTCGGCCGCCGCGGCCAGCTCCGTGGAGCTGAGCTTGGCGGGCTCCTCGGCCTCATGCTCCCGGGTCAGCCCCCCCGCCGCGGTCTCCCCCCCCGGCCAGAAGTAGGCCACCCCGGCCCCCAGGGCCACGACCGCCACGATCAGGCTCAACGGCAGGACCTTCGACAGCTCATTGCGCATCCGGTTCACCTCCTCTTGATTCCGAGCACGAGGGTCCGAGCCTAGGGCACGGGACGAGCCGACGCGAACCCGATCCTGCACGGCCGGCCGCTCACGAGGTCGTTCGTGCGCCGCCGGCCCGCGCGAGAGTGGTTCCGAGTATAAAGGGTATAAGGGATACAGATACAACGGGTCTCCGCCCTCCTCGTGGCCCCGACCAAGCCCATTCCACTCCTCTCAACGGCTTGATTGCGGCCCGCGGGCCCTTCAATCCGCCATCAGCGCTCCCGCCGAACCCACCGCGGCCTTCAGATGAAGACGATCACCCGCAGGTCGCCGGGTGCGAGCTCGAGGGGGAGCAGGCGGTCACGAGGCCCAGGCCAAGGAGAGCGAGGAAGCGGAGCGGTGAGGTCACGCGTGGACTCTGGGCGGGCTGGCTCCCGATGGCAAGTGGTGGTGCGAGGCCCCGCCTGAGGAGGTTCGGCGCGGATGCTAGGCTCTCCGCGATGACGGCGAGCGGTGGAGAGGCGGAGGCTCCGGGGCAGGGAGCGGTGGGGCGTCGTCTGGCCCGGCGACTGGGCCTCGCCCTGCTGCTGCTCCTGCTCGCCCTCCTCGCGCTGGAGGCCGTGGTCCGCTGGACCCCGCTCGGCCGCAAGATCTACTACCAGCCACCCGTCCACGTGGGCGAGCGCGAGAACCGAGAGAGCCCGAACTTCGTGCCGGATCCCCTCACGGGCTGGACGATGCGCCCGGAGGCCGAGCTCACCTGGACGACCGAGGGGCGGGACATCCGCTACCTCGCCGACGAAGAGGGCTTCCGCACGGGAGGTTCCGGCCAGACCCGGGAGCGCGCGGCCGACGAACGCCTCGTCGTCCTCGTCGGGGACTCGCACACCTGGGGCTGGGGCGTCCACTGGGAGGAGACCGCGGGCGCCCGACTCGAGGCAGCCCTGGAAAACACGCGCGTGGTCACGCGCGCCATGCCGGGCTTCGGCGTGGACCAGATGTGGATGAGCCTGCGGCACTGGGCGCTGCCCCTGGAGCCCGACCTGGTGGTCGTCTGCTTCGGAGGCTTCAACCTCGAGCGCTGCTTCACCGCCTACCGCGTGGCGGAGGGCTTCAACAAGCCGAGGTTTGGTGTTCGCGAGGGTGAGCTCGTGCGCCTGACCGCGGCGGATCGCCCGGGCTCCCTTATGCGCTACCTGGAGAACCACTCCCGCCTCCATGCCCTCGGCTGGCAGACCCAGCGGGTCATCGGCAAGCAGCATGGCGTCGGGCCCTGGTGGGAGCTGAGCGAGGCCCTCCTCGACGCCATCCGCGCCGATGCCGACGCCGCGGGCGTCCCGCTGCTCTTCCTCTACCTGCCCCTTCACGGAGGTAGCGAGGTCGCCGCCCTCGAGGACTACATGGCCCAGCACGAACAGCACCTGCGCTGGGTCGAGTCCGAGGGCCCCGAGCGGCTCTACTTCGAGCGAGACGGGCACCTCGATCCGGCCGGCCACCGGGCCTACAGTGAGGTCGTCCTGCGCTGGCTGGAGGAGACAGCCCTCTGGGCTCGCTGAGCCGACGACTGCGATCCTCCTTTCCAGCTGGCGCTCCACTGCACCTCCCCAGCTCCCGAGAGCGAGCCATGCCCACCACCCGACTGAGCCTCCTCCTCCTCGCAGCGCTCGCTGGCTGCCGCTTCTCGTCGAACGCCGCCACCGTCATCACCGGGGACGGAGCATAAGGGATACAACGGGTCTCCCCGCTCACGCTCCGCGCTCCTCATG
>CAZQAT010000168.1:0-3854 GCA_964591315.1 uncultured Planctomycetaceae bacterium | reverse complement strand
TAGGGGTGCTAGCCCGGCCTATTCATGAGCCTTCAACGCATTAGCACCCAACCGGCAGCCTCTCCGCCCCTGGCGGCACTTTGGGTGTCGCCCGATCCTCGACGACCTCACCAGGTCGCCTCCGGTTCGTCCGACACCCAAAGTACCGCCAGGAACGCAGTTGGGCCCCAATGCGTCAAAGCCTCATGAATAGGCCGGGCTAGGGCTGCTCGCGGTCCGGGAAGAGCACCTCCCACGGCGGCAAGAGCAGCGTCTGGCCCGCCCGTAGGGCGTCGGGGCTGCGCATGCCGTTGTACTCGGCCACCCGCTCGGGGATGGGGGAGCGGCCCGAGTCGTAGAAGTCCTCGCAGATCTTGGAGAGCACGCGCCCCTCGGGCACCACGTACTCGAAGACCGTCAGCGGGGCGTGTTCCTGGAGGGCGGGGCCCTCGGTGGGGACGGGCTCCGTCGCCGGGAACTGGACCTCCGGCTGCGGCGCCTCGAACTCCGGCAGCTCGACCGGCTCGGCTCCGCTCGGGTGCCCGATCAAGAAGCGGCCCCAGCTCTCTTCCCGCTCGTGGAGGCCGGTGGGAGTCTCCAGACGCTCCCGCTCGGCGCGGACGCTGTCGGTCCAACGGCTCTGCAGGTAGCCCGCCAGGCCGCAGAGGGCGATCAGGAGCAGCCAGCCGACGAGTGTACGCAACTCGCTGCTCCCCCCCTCGTGTAGGCCATGGTCGTCCGGGTCAGGCGGCGCTGCCAGCCTGGGCCTGGCCGTCGCCGGAGCCGCTCTTGCGGGCCCGCTTCTCGGCCCAGTTCTCGAAGAAGATCAAGGCCGGGCTGGCCACGAAGACCGACGAGTAGGTCCCGACGATCACACCGAAGGTCAACGCGAAGGCGAAGCCCTCGAGCACCGAGCCGCCGCCGTAGTTGAAGACGAACAGGATCACCACCGCGATGAGCGTCGTGATCGAGGTCAAGAGCGTGCGGGACAGGGTCTGGTTGATGGACACGTCCAGGATCTCGGGCAGGCTCTTGTCGGCCATGCGCGGGCGGTTCTCCCGGATGCGGTCGAAGACCACGATCGTGTCGTTCAGGGAGTAGCCGATGATCGTCAGGAAGGCCGCGATCATGGGCAGGCTGATCTCGGCGTTGATGATGCCGATGGCGTCGCAGATGGCGAGGGCACCCAGGGTCATCAAGACGTCGTGCACCAGGGCCGCCACCGCGGCGAAGCCGAAGGAGTACTCGGCGAAGCGCGCGCGGATGTACATGACCACGGCGAAGAGGCTGATCAGGATCGCCAGGATGGCCGCGTCCCGCAGCTCGCCGACGACCTGAGCCCCGACCACCCGAGCGGCGGGGATCGGGTCCGACAGCACGTACTCGGCACCCGCCGAGTCGACCTTGTTCCCGAACAGGTTCGAGATGTTCGAGGTCAGGAGGCTCTCGTTGGAGGTGGGGGACTCGCTGGAGGTGAAGGAGAAGCGGCTGGGGATGCCGTCGGCGATCTCGACCGTCACCTCACCGAAGCCGCCACCCTCCAGGAGGGCCTCGATGTCGGCCGGCGGGTGGTCCTCCTCGAAGTACAGCTTGCCGCTCGCACCCGTGTCGTCGAGGCGCGCAATGATCGGGCCCTCGGCCAGGAGATCCTCGAGGGCGCCGCGGATGTCGTCCTCACCGGTCGCCTCGGCGCCCGCCTCCTGGTCCTCCTGGGTGACATCCACCAGGGACTTGTAGGTGACGCGGAAGGTGGTGTAGCCGTTCGCTTCGTCGCCCGTGGCCGTCAGGGGCACCACCACGGCGGACTCGCCCAGGGCGCCCTCGATGCCGCCGATCCGCTCGCGGACCGCGTCGGTCTTCTGGGGCTCCTCCAGGTTCGCCGTGACCGAGAGGCCGCCGACGAAGTCGATGCCGAGCTTCTTCGAGTCGGGCAGGGAGATGAACAGGCCGACGCCCGCCACGATCAGGATCGCGGAGATGGGCAGGAAGATCTTGGCCTTCGACATGAAGGCGATCTTGGTGTCGTGCACCAGGCGCGCCATGGAGAAGGACTCGTTGCCCCGCGCCAGGGAGGAGTCGACCAGCACGCGGGTGATCACCAGGGCCGCGAAGACGGCGGTGATGATGCCGATCATCAGGGTCGTGGCGAAGCCCCGCACCGGGCCGGTGCCGACCTTGAACAGGATGATGGCCGTGATCAGGGTCGTGACGTTGGCGTCGATGATCGTCACGAAGGCGCGCGAGAAGCCGTTCTCGACCGCCTGGGCCAGCTTGCGGCCTCGGGCCAGCTCCTCGCGGATCCGCTCGTAGACCAGGATGTTCGCGTCGACCGCCATACCGACGGTCAGGATGATGCCGGCCACGCCGGGCAGGGTCAGGGTGGCCTTCAGGAAGGCCATGCCGCCCATCAGCATCACGAGGGCGCAGAGGAGGCTGGTCGCGGCGAACAGGCCCAGCTTCCGGTAGTAGAAGCTGATGAACACGAGCACCAGGGCCAGGCCCAGGACCGCACTCGTGAAGCCCTGCTCGATGTACTGGTCACCCAGCTTGGCGCCCACCCGCTCGGAGTTCTCGAGCTCGGGCTTCATGATCAGCGAGCCGGACTTCAGCACGCTGACCATCTCGTCCACCTCGGCCTGGGTGAAGCCGCTGTCGCCCCCCTCGATGATGAAGTTACCGGGCAGGCGGTTCTTGATCGTGGCCAGGGTGACCACCTCGTCGTTCAGGACGACCGCCATGAGATTGCCCTTGTTCGCCCCGGAGAAGTCGCTGAAGGCGAACTCCTTCTCGGTCGAGATCTGCAGGCCCACCGCCGGATAGCCGAAGCCGTCCTGAGTCTTGTTGACGTTCTTGAGGTCGTCCCCGGTGAAGCTCCACTCGTCCTTGGGGTTCATCAGGAGGACGATGTTGGCCGCGTCGGTGATGGACTGGCCGCTCTTGTCGATCTCCCGCCTGGGGAAGACGCGCAGGTTGCCGAGAGCCCCGGCCTCCCCTGCGAGGGTCTGGTTGTAGGCGGAGATGGGGGCGTCCGGGTTCTCCGTGCGCCACTGGCGGGCCATGTTCTCCTGAGCCGTGATGTCCGTGCCCGGGGGGAAGTCCTCGGGCACGGCGGCGATGTAGAACTTCATCGCGCCCGGGTTCTCGATCCGAGAGCGGATCGCGTCCTCGCCCTTCAGCTCCACCGCGAGGCCCTCGGCGTGGGCCTGCGCCGAGGTCTTGTCGACGCCCCGGTCGATCTCGAGCAGCAGGTCACCCTGCCGGCGCTCGTAGCGCATGCGCTCGGCGCCGACCTGGATCGTGCCGCCGGTGACGGGGAAGCCCTTGAGCATCTCCTCGTCCGCGGTCACCAGGGTCAGCGCGCTCTGGATCGCGTCGATGCCCCCGTCCCCCAGGGTCCCCACGGCCTGGTTGCCCGAGACGTTGGCCGTGCTCGGGATCTCGATCACGAAGCGGTTCGTGCCCTGGGCCGAGAAGCTCGCCTCGAGCGTGCCGGTCGGGTCGACCCGCTCGCGGAGGATCTCGAGGGTGTCCGCCAGGAGCTTGGTCTGGTCCGCGTACTCGGCCTGGCTGATCTTGTCCTCGGCCAGGGCCTGGTCCCAGTCGATCTTGTAGACCAGGCGCGTGCCCCCCGAGAGGTCGAGCCCCATGCGGAAGGGCTCCTCCGGCAGGAGGATCGACAGGGCCGAGCCGACGAGGAGGAGGAGGATCAGGATGGTCTTGCGACCGAGGTTCTGGGCCATTTGGGGTGGGGTCGGCGCGGGGCCGGTGCTCGAGCGGGTCGGGCTGCGGTGGGCTCTTCGGGGTCGGGAGGCCCCGCGCCGGCGGCGCGGGGCTCAGGGGGGCGCGGGACTAGGCCTCGCCTTCGGCGGCCTCGG
>CAZQAT010000167.1:0-3877 GCA_964591315.1 uncultured Planctomycetaceae bacterium | reverse complement strand
TCGTTCTCGGCCGCGTGGTCGAGGAGGGTGCGCATCGGGATCAGGGCCATGGCGGGTAGATCAGAGGGCTCGGGGTCTGGAGCGCGGGGCTCGGTACGTGGCCTCCGGCCATGGTGGCCGGGGCAGGCGGCATCCTATCACCGCTGCGGAAGGCCCGGAGGCACCTTTCGCCCGGTCAGCCTCCAGTCCGCGGGGTACAATCCCCGACGAGAGCCTGCCTCCACCGATCCCCGCCCCTCCACCCGATAGCCCGACCGCTAGCCTCCCCGACCGAACTGATGGGAACCTTCATCCGCGAGAACTGGCTCTGGATCGCCCTGCCCCTGGTCCTGATTCTGGTCGCCATAGGCGTCCTCCTCTTGACGGATAACTCCTCCACGGGGGGGAACGGAGAGTTCCACTACGACCTGTTCTAGGGGGCGCGCTCCCGGAGCGCTCTCGCCCGAGGCTCGCGGGCTCCAGCCTCCTGGGCAGGACGCCCCTCAGTCCCCGGCCTCGATCAGGCCGATCAGGCGCTCGACGGCAGCCCGCACGAACTCCGGATCCTCGGCGTTGGCGTCCACCTCCTCCAGGGGCACCTCCGGGGGCAGCAGACCGCGCAGCTCCTCCGTGAAGGCGCGGTCCGCCTGCGGGTCGTGGAGGGGCCCGTCCTCGAGGCCGTAGCGGCTGAAGCTGCGGGTGGGGACCATGAAGACCGCGTTGCCCCTGGTGTGCTGCAGGCGCCTGGCGGTCTCCCGCGCCACCTGACGCATCTCGTCGGCGTTGACCCGCGGCGCGAGGATGATCGGGTTGTGGAAGACCACCTTGTGGTCCTGCCAGCGCTCCGGGACCGTGTTGGGCTCCACCAGGAAGCCCAGGTGGTCGGCGCCGCCGGGGGTGATCACCTGGGGCAGGCCCAGCTCCCCCGCCACGGTCAGGCGCTCGTCGCCGCCGGCACGCAGGCCCTCGAAGACCTCGTCGGCGATCTCCCCCAGGGCGTAGTCGAAGACCGCGCCGATCAGGCCGTCCTTCATCATCTGCTCCATCGCGTTGCCGCCTGCGCCGACCGCGTGGAAGACGATCACCTCGTAGCCCCGCTCCTCGAAGAGCTGGATGGCGTGCATGGCGCCCTCGGTCAGGACCCCGAGGTTCGTGATTCCGATCACCGGCCTGCCCTCCCGGCGCTGGTCCAGCTCGACGCCGCTGTTCGCCATGCCCACCGTGGCGGCGGCGGCGTTGGCCAGGATCTTCTCGGTCACCGGGTTCAGGCCCAGGATGTCGCTGACCGACGGCATCATCGTGATGTCCTTGATGCCCACGAAGGCCGAGGTGTCCCCGGCGGCCACGGTGGAGACCATCACCTTCGGCAGGCCGTAGGGCAGGGTCTGCATGATCGCGGTGCAGTTCGAGGTGCCCTGGGTGCCCCCCAGCCCGAGGACGCCGTGCAGGCTGCCCTCCTCCAGGCGCTCCTTCAGGATGCGCGTGGCCCCGGCGATCATGACCGGCGAGGCCTTCTGGCGCGTGCTGTCCACCAGGAGCTCCTCGAGGGGCATGCCGCCGGCCGCCGCCACCTGGGCCCGGTCCACGTCCGGGGGCGCACACGGCTCGCCAACGACCCCGATGTCGATCAGGAGGGCCTCGGCCCCGAGGGCCTCGATGCGCTCGCGCAGGTAGGTCGCCTCGCGTCCCTTCGTGTCCAGGGTGACGAGCACGGCGATGGTCTTCTTCATGGTGTAGGAGGGGGCGGTTCGAGGGGGCCGAGACGACGCGCACTCTAATCCGCTCCGGCGTGGGTCACAAACCGGGAAGGGCTGGGATCGCCCTTCGCAGCGAGAGGTCCATCAGATAAAACTCGGCTCCAGCCCCCGCCCCCCCGCGCTCACCATGAAGAACACCAGACTCGAAGGCCTGTCCTACTGGGGCCAGTACCAGCCGGACCGCAAGATCGACTTCAACGGCTTCCATTGGGCGAGCCCCGCAGGCGGGCTCGTGATCGACCCCATGGAGTTCGACGAGGCGGGCCTCGAGGAGCTGCGCCAGAAGGGCGGCGTGCGCTGGGTGCTGGTCACCAACGCCGAGCACCTGCGGGCCGGGCCGGCCTTCAAGGCGGCCTTCGACGCCCCGCTCCTGGCCCCCGTGGAGGAGCGCGGGCGCCTGGGCGATGGCGCCGCCGAGGTGGACGTCTGGTACTCCGGGGACGGGGACCTGCCCGAGGAGCTGCAGCGGGTGCTCGAGGTCCACCCCCTGCACGGGGGCAAGTCCGCCATGGAGCCGGCCCTGTACCTGAAGCCCCTCCAGGCCCTCTACTTCGCCGACCTGGTGCGCAGCCACGAGAGCGGCCGCCTGCGCCTGTTGCCGGACGAGAAGATCAGCGACCGGGCCGCCGTGCTCGTCTCCCTGCGCTCGATCGAGGACCTGCCGCTGCAGGCGATCCTGCTCGGCGACGGGGACGGCATCTACAACGGCGCCGCCGCGGCCCTCGAAGAGCTCCTGGGGCTCTACTGAGTCGCTCGCCTTGCCGCGCTCGGTCAAGAAGCCGCTGCTCATCCTGACGGTGGTGCTCCTGATGATCCCCCTCGGGGAGATCCTGGTGCGCCTTCTCACGGACGTGCAGCCGCCCCTGGTGACGCGCGACGCCCGCCTCGGGCGGCGCTTCATTCCCTCCTTCGAGGGCCAGGTCTTCGACCCCAAGGCACAGAGAGAGGTCCTCGTGCGCACCAACCGCGACGGCTTCCGGGGCCCCGACCGCCCGGAGGAGGCGCCGCCGGGGGTGGTGCGCATCGCGCTCACCGGCGACTCGATGATCGCCGCCCTGGCCGTCGACGAGGAGCGCAGCCTGTGCGCCCGGCTCGAGGCCCTGCTCGACGCCTCGCACCCCTCCGTCGACTGGGAGGTGTTGAACTTCGGCACCCTGCGCTCGAGCACGGGACAGGAGTGCCTCATCTACGAGCAGGTGGCCCGGCGCTACGCCCCCGACCTGGTGCTGTGCGCCCTCCACTCGGGCAACGACCTCGGTCAGAACTCCAGGCAGCTCACCAGCAACTCGCGCATCTACTTCGACTTCGACGAGTCGGGGGACCTGGTGCAGCTCCCCTTCAGCGCCTCCCGCAGCCTGGCCTCGCGCTGGCTCAACCTGAACTCGCGGCTGTACGTGTGGCAGAAGCAGCTCTTCCGCAGGAGCCGAGCCAGGAGCATCGTGGCCGCACCGCTCCTGCGGGAGTCGGACTGGGTCTACTGCACCGAGCCGCCCGAGCCCATCGCCCACGCCTGGCGCATCACCAGCGCCCTGCTCGAGCGCTTCCGGGACGCGGTTGCCGCCGACGGGGCAGCCTTCGCGCTGGTTCACGTGCCCGACTCGCGACAGATCTACGCGGACGCCTTCGAGGGCCTGCTCGAGCTGGCGGGCGACGCCCGCGGCACCTTCGAGCGCGACCACCCGGACGCCAAGCTGGGGTCGATCTGCGCCGAGCTCGAGCTGCCCTACCTGTCCCTGACCACCGGCCTGCGGGGCGCGGCCCCCTCGGACTCGGTGCTGGTCGAGGAGGAGTGGCTCTACATCGGCGGCGGCGGCCACTGGAACGAGCGCGGGAACGCGGTGGCGGCGGAGACCCTGCACGCCCTGCTGACGGCGCCGCGGAACCGTGGCGGGACTCTTGTTGAAGAGTTGCTCAGTCAGCACGAGTAACGCAATGGGGTGTGGTCACGGCTCAGAGTCCTTCGCAGGGCTGCCGATCGGGATCCCAGGGACGCCTCCGGAGGCTGGAAGTCCTCTAGCCAGCGCCCGTCAATGGAGAGTCACCCGCCACCTTCAGTGGCTCGTGGAGAATCCGCAAACGATCCTCGCTACTCCGACAGGTCCAGCCCGAAGCGCCGCAGGAGCTCGAAGCCCCCGCAGGCC
>CAZQAT010000166.1:0-3884 GCA_964591315.1 uncultured Planctomycetaceae bacterium | reverse complement strand
CCGGTTGGGTGCTAATGCGTTGAAGGCTCATGAATAGGCCGGGCTAGCTCCCGCCGCCGTAGACCACGATCTCGACCCGTCGGTTGCGGGCCTTGGCGGCCGAGGTGTCGGCCGGATCCACGGGCCTGTACTGGCCGTGACCGACGACCACGCACTGGTCGTCCGGGACGCCGCAGTCCTCCACCAGGAAGGTCAGGACCGCCGTGGCGCGCGCCAGGGACAGGGCCCGGTTCGTGCCGAACTTCGACTTGCTGATCGGGTCGGTGTCGGTGTGCCCTTCGATGGAGTACACCCCTCCGGCGTGGCTGCTGGCCAGGACCCGGGCCACCTCCTTCAGGGCGGACTGCCCGTCACGCGAGAGGGCCGCCTTGCCGGAGCCGAAGGTGATCGAGGAGGGGATCGTGATCACCGCGACACCGTCGCGGTAGGAGTAGCCGATCCCCAGGTCGTTGAGGGCCGGCTGCGGAGCGGCCTGGACGGGGGTCGTCTCGCGCCGCAAGCTGGCCTCCCGCAGCTGGGCCCCGAGGGTGTCCAGCTCGGAGAGGAGGCCCTGGCGCTCGCGCTTCAGCCGCGCCCCCTCCTCGCGCAGCTTGGAGATCTCGGCGTCACGCTCGTCGATCGCCTGCTTGAACTGGTCAGGGCTGGTGCAAGAGGTCACCCCTAGGGGCAGGAAGAGCAGCAGGAGCCCCAGCAGACCTTGCCGGGAACCGAGCCTGTGCAGCCGGGTCATTCGTTGTTCCAAGTCGTCGCCTCCTCGGAGGCCCGCAGAGGCCTCCCGCTTTCGAGAACTCGTGCCCACGGCTCGCGGCCGTGGTGGGTGTCCGGGCGCCGCCGACTCCCGCGCGAGCTCAGGTCGCGCCGCGGATCAGCAGCTCCAGGACATCATTCCAAGCCAGGAGGACGATTCCAATGCCGGCGGCGAGATACGGGCCAAAGGGCAGGTAGCGCCCGAGGATGCGCGCGACGCTCAGGGCCTTGCCCACCGGCTTCGGCACCCCCCGCCGGCGTGCGCGACCGCGGATCAGGACGTAGAAGCGCGCCATGTTCAGCAGCCCCACCACCGAGGCGAAGAGGGAGGCGATCATCAGCGCCAGGAGCACCCCCCCCGGCCCCACGAAGGAGCCCCCCGCTCCGAGCAGCTTCACGTCCCCGAAGCCCATGGCGTCCTTGCCGAAGGCTCGCGCCCCCAGCCAGGAGATGGCGAACAGCACCCCCCAGCCCGCCGCCAGGCCCGCCAGGGAGGAGGCCACGGCCCCGGTCGGGGTGATCCGTCCCCCCTCGGCGGCCAGCTCCTGGGCCAGCCAGCTCTGGGCGTGCAGCTCCGGGACCAGGAAGGAGGCCACCGGCCCCAGCGCCATGCCCCCCAGGGAGACCGAGTCGGGGATCTCCATCACGTCGAAGTCCACGAAGGTGGCCAGCACCAGGCCCGAGAGCACGGTCACCTGCACCAGGGCCAGCTGCCAGGCCTGGGGGCCTCCGGACAGCCAGGCCACCAGGAGCCACAGGCCGCAGGTCAGGCCCTCCACCAGGGGATAGCGCCAGGGAATCCGCACCGAGCAGTGCCTGCAGCGCCCTCGCTGCACCAGCCAGGACACCAGGGGCACGTTCTCGTACCAGGCCAGGGTGTGCTCGCACCTGGGACAGCGGGAACGCCTGGGGTGGTTGACCGTGACGCCCTCGAGGGGGTAGCGGTAGATGGCCACGTTCAGGAAGGAGCCGACGAACAGGCCCACCAGCCCCATGAAGGTGAAGTAGAGCGCGGGGGACATGGGCTCAGCGCGGGGCGGGCTCCCAGGACAGGCGCACCTCGTCGATCACCGGCGGGTCCCAGACCTCCCCGAAGACCCGCCGCGGGGGGTCGACGGTCAGCAGCAGCAAGAGCCGCAGGCGATCCGCCTCCAACAGGTCCTTCGGCGACTCCACCGCACCCCACTCCTCCAGGGGCCGGCCGATGGGCGGATCCGAGCGCAGGTACAGCACCCGGTAGCTGCCGGAGCGCTCCTCGGCGCGCACCTCCGCGCCGAGCCAGCGGGCCACGCCCCCTTCCGGGGGCAGGTGCAGGGAGAGCACCGCGTAGGTCAGGGGCTCCACCAGGGGGTTCTCCAGCGGCGGGTCGAGCACCAGCGGCGCGGCGCTCTTGGTGGGGTCGAGGCCGCCGCCGCCCCCCTCCCCCAGGAGCCAGAGCTCGTCCTCCTGGGCACGCACGCGGCCGGTGACCCGGACGCGCCCCCCGGCCACCAGCAACAGGGGTCCCTCCACGTCCAGCTCGCCCTCGATCACCAGGTCGCCGCCGGCCACCAGCACCGTCCAGTTGGGGTCCTCCTCCACGAACCGCTCGAGCCAGCGGGAGAGGGTCTCGCCGGGCTCGAAGCTGCCGTCGATCACGACCTCGGCGGCCCCCGAGCGGCGGCGCAGTGAACCATCGATCCGCATGCTGCCCTGGGACCGAAGCACCACCAGGCCCGGCTCGGACAGCAGCTGGCACTCGCGTCCCACGGCCAGGCCGAGGCGCACGGCGTGCACGTCGCCCCGAGGCTCGGCCTGGTCCAGGAGCACCCGGCCGTCGCGACCGTTCCCGGCGGCCCGGGGAAAGCGCACGCTGACCACCCCGCTCGAGCCCCACGCGGCGGTGCCGTCCGCCTCCTCGAGCACCAGGGAGGAGCGCATGGCGTCGTTCAGGAAGGTCACCGTGAGGCCGGCCAGGCTCTCCTCCCCGGGCTCGAGGACGCGCAGTTGCTGCTCCGCGCCCGGAGCACCCGTCAGCCAGACCGGGTTGCCGCCGAAGTCGCGGACGGAAGCGCCGCGGGGCGCCGAGAGGGTGTAGACCCCCGGCCCCAGGAGGCGCCGGGGCCGTAGCTCGAGGACGGCCCCGGAGCTGCTCGCGTTGGCCTCGAGACTCGGATCCAGAGGGATCGCCTGCTCGGGGTCCTCGAGCGCTCGCAGGACGAACTCCCCGTCCACCAGGGTCGAGGGGTCCAGAGCCTCGGCGCAGGACAGGCGCAGGGACTCCGCCCCGCCGTAGGGTCTCTGCTCCAGACGCAGGGGCTCGCCCGTGGCCGGGGTGCGGTCCTCGAACATCTGCCCCCGGGGCTTGGTCAGGGCAGCGGTCTCCACCAGGAAGCGCGCCGAGCGGGCCAGGGGCCAGCCCTCGAGGGAGCGCACGCCGTCGGGAGCCGGGAAGCCGCGCACGAGCACCTCGTAGCGCGTGCCGGGCCGCAGTCCCCCGTCGGACAGGTCGCGCGCCTTGCCCAGCTTCGGCGCGAAGGTGACCCGTCGGCCGTCGACCTCGAAGCGTCCCTCCGCCCGGCGGCCACTGTCCTCGGCCCTCACGCTCAGACTCTCGGCGGTGATCGAGGAGGGATCCACCGGCGCGGAGAAGTGCAGCACGAGGGCCTCGTTCAGGAACACCCCGACCCGCGCCTCGGGCCGCGGCCGGAACTGCTCCAGGCGCAGGAAGCGCACCTCGTCCGCCTCGGTCGGGGAGCAGGCGGCGAGGCCGAGTGCGATCAGGAGCGCAGCGCGAGGTCTCTCGAGGGGCGGGGCCACGGTCGCATTGAACCAAGGCCCGGGGGGCGATCCCAGGTACAGCGTGCGGAGTCGGGGCAATTCCCCCTCGGCACAAGGGAGAACCCCCGATCCGGCCTGGCCGGATCGGGGGTCCCTGTGTGTGCCGTCGGGGCGGAGGCCCCGATCCCGTCCCTAGAAGGTGTAGGGCACCCGCAGGAAGTCCATCTGCGGGCGGGGCGTGCTGAAGTCCAGGGGCGCGGTGCCCTGGGTGATGTCGAAGGTCACCCGGTAGCGCATGAAGCGCAGGGCCGTGGCGTCCATTCCCAGGCCCCCGAAGTTGACGTTCTCGATGTCCGTCACGAAGCCCGTGGTCTGGG
>CAZQAT010000165.1:0-3891 GCA_964591315.1 uncultured Planctomycetaceae bacterium | reverse complement strand
GCCGGTCGTTCGGCCAGGGCCCGCAGGCTGCTGAGCAGGCCGCACAGGGCGCACATCAGGCCGCTGGCCAGCACCGCCAGGGGCAGGCCCAGCCAGGGCAGGCGCGGCTGCAGCTCGAGCAGCTCCTGCAGGAAGGCGTAGGCCAGACCGTAGGAGGCCGCGGCCCCCGCCAGCCCGGCCACCAGCCCCACCAGGCCGAACTCCAGGGCGAAGAGCAGCGTCACGCCGCCGCGGGTCAACCCCAGGGTCTTCAGCAAGGCGACCTCCTTGGCTCGCCGCAGCCCGCCGGCGCTGATGGCCCCCGCCAGGATGGCCAGGCCCGCGAGCACGGACACGCCACCCAGGGAGCGCACCCCCAGTGCGATGCGCTCGAGCACCGCCGCGACCTTCTCCAGAATCGGCCGCAGGCGCAGGAAGGTCACGTTGCGGAACTCGGCCACCAGGGCGTCCTGCACGTCCTGCTCGACGGCCTCGTCGATGCGGGCGGAGGCCAGGCGACTGTGGGGGGCCTCCTCGAGCACGCCGGGCTCCACCAGGAGGAAGAAGTTGATGGACATGCTGGACCAGTCCACCGCCCGCAGGCTGGTGACGACCAGCTCCACGGGCACTCCCTGCAGGTCGAAGGTCAGGCGCGTGCCCACCCCGGCTCCGAGGTCCTCGGCGAAGCGCTCCTCGATGGAGACCTCCGCGACACCGTCGTCCTGGAACCAGCGGCCCGCGAGCAGCTCGTTGGTGGGGGGCAGGTCCGGGCGCCAGGTCAGGCGCTGCTCGCGGGTCAGCACCCAGCGCGCGCGGCCCCGGTCGCCGCGCTCGTCGGCGATCTCGCGCACGGGGCGGCCGTCCACGTGGGAGAGGCGCGCCATGGTCACCGGGGTCGAGTCCACGTTGCGGCCGCCGTGCTCGGCGAGCAGGTCCTGGACGCCCGGCCACTGGTCGGTCTGCACGTCCACCAGGAAGACCGTCGGCGCGTCCTCGGGCAGGCCGTCCCCGAGCTCCTCGCTCAGGCGCCCCTCCACCAGGACCATCGAGACCACCACGTGCACCCCGAGGCCGAGGGCCACCACCGTGGCGATGGTGCCGGCCCCGGGCCGCGCCAGGGCCGCCAGCCCGTGGCGCAGGTAGGGGGAGACCCGCTCGCGGGGCAGGCGCCGCACGGCGGCCATCACTGTCCGCGCACCGGCCACGAGCAGGGCGACGAGCACCAGGAGTCCGCCGCTGAAGATGGCGCCGATGCGCGCCTCCCCGGACTGCACCCAGGCGGAGGCGAAGACGCCCGCGACGAGCAGCAGCAACGAGGTGACGCGGATCCAGCGCGGGATCGGAAGGGGCTGGGCCTCCGCCCGCAGCACCCGCGCCGGCGACACGCGGTAGATGGCGGTCAGGGGTCCGAGGGCGAAGAGGGCCGCGATCGAGAGCCCCAGGCCGAAGCCGCGCAGGAAGACGGGCCAGGGCACCCGGGCCGCCACCTCGGCGTCGATGAACTCCGGGGCGAAGCGCGCCGCCAGCACCGGCAGGCTCCAGCCCGCCAGGCAGCCGACCGCGCTCGCGAAGCCGGCCAGCAGCAGCACGTGGCCCGCGTACAGGACCAGGATCTCGCGCGGCGTCAGGCCCAGGCTGCGCTGCACCGCCACCTGGGGCGTGCGCTCCTCGATCCAGGTGCGCACCACCTGGGCCACGCCGACCCCGCCCAGCAGGAGCGAGAGCAGGGCCACCAGCCCCAGGTAGCGCTCCGTGTTGCGCAGGGAGCGCCGCACGCTGGGCTGGGCCTCGCGGTGAGTGCGCACGCGCACCCGCTGGCCGTCCTTGCGCAGGCCGCGCTCCAGCCGTCGCTCGACCGCGGCGAGCTCGGCGTCGGTGGTCCCGGCGGGGAAGCGCAGGAGACGTCCATGGCGGATGCGGCTGCCGAAGCGCACCAGCTCCGTGCGCCGGAGGCCGCCGGTGGTGAGGAAGACCCGCGGCCCGAAGGAGAGGGCGAACTCGAGGCGGTCCGGCTCCTCGAGCAGGGTGCCGCGGATCGTGAAGGGCTCGCCTCCGATCAGCACACCGTCACCCACCTCGAGCGCGAGCACCTCCAAGAGGTCGGGGCCCACGATCAGCTCGTCGTCGCCCAGCTCGGCGAGGCCGAGGCCCGCGGGCTCGGTCAGGAGCTCGCCGTAGAAGGGATAGCCCGCGCCGGTGGCCTTGAGCTCCACCAGCCGCGAGCGACCGGGGCCGTCCTCACCCGCCGCGGCCAGCATGGTGGAGAGCTCGAGCACCTCGCAGCTCTCGGGAGAGCCCTCCGTCTCGAGCAGGAGGTCGAGTTCCTCGGGCAGGGGGGCACGCGAGGAGACCTGCAGGTCCGCCGCCAGGAGCTGCCGCGACTCGCCTCGGATGCCGCCCTCGATGGCACCCACCAGGGCGGCCACGCCGGTGACCGCGCCGACGCCGAGGGCCAGGCAGGCGACGAAGAAGAGCATCCGGCCGCGGGCGCCGCGCGCCTCGCGCAGGAGCAGCAGGAGCGCCAGGCGCAGGCTCACCGCGCCGTCTCCGCGGTCCCCTGGATGCGCCCGCCCACCAGGTCGATGCGGTGCTCCGCTCGGTCGGCGATGGCCGGGTCGTGGGTCACCAGCACCAGGGTCGTGCCCTGCTCCTCGCGCAGCCGCAGCAGCAGCTCGAGGGCCTGGGCGCCGGTCTCCCGGTCCAGGTTGCCCGTGGGCTCGTCCGCGAAGAGCACCGCCGGCCGCGGCCCGAAGGCGCGCGCCAGGGCGACCCGCTGCTGCTCGCCGCCGGAGAGCTGGGAGGGGTAGTGGTGCCCGCGCTCGGAGAGGCCCACGTCGGCGAGGAGCTGCGTGGCCCGCTCGCCGGCGCCCTCGATCCGCGCCAGCTCCAGGGGCAGCAGCACGTTCTCGCGGGCGGTCAGGTTGCCGAGCAGCTGGAAGTCCTGGAACACGAAGCCGACCTGCGCGCGGCGCCAGAGGGCGAGCTGGTCCTCGCCCATGCGCTCGAGGGCCTGGCCCTCGAAGCGCACCGAGCCCTCGGTCGGCCGATCGAGGCCGGCCAGCAGCCCCAGCAGGGTCGACTTGCCGCTGCCCGAGGGCCCGCAGATGGCCACGAACTCCCCGGCCTCGATCGAGAAGTCCACGTCGCTCAGGATGGCGAGCTCCTGATCACCGGAGCGCAGGCGGTGGTTCAGGCCGATGCACTGGATCTGGGGAGTGGGGGCTTCCGGCATGGAGGTCGTGGGGCGGGGTCCGCGGCGCAGAGGCTATCGGTGGGGGAAACCCACGGCGAGAGGAACTAGGATCCATTCATGATTCGAACGAGCCGGTGGGCGTGGATTCTGATGGCCGGGCTGTTCTTCGCCTGCGGCGGCGAGTCCCCGACGGAGCCCGAGGAGCCGCGCCTGGCGGACGCCTGGTCCGGTGACGAGGGCGCCCGCCCGTCAACGGACCTCGAGATCCCCGTGGACGCCCCGCGGGTGGCCTTCCTCGGCGACTCCCTCGCCGCCGGCCTGCACCTGGACGAGGACCTGGCCTTTCCCGCCGTGGCCCAGCGCCTGCTGGCGGAGCGCGGCGCGCCCTTCCGGCTGGTGAACGCGGGCGTCAGCGGCGACACGACCTCCGGCGGGCTCGCCCGCGTGGACTGGCTCTTGAAGCAGGCGCCCCGGGTCGTGGTGGTCGAGCTGGGCTGCAACGACGGCCTGCGCGGCCTCGACCTCGAGCAGATCGAGGCCAACCTGCGGGGCATCCTCGAGCGCGTGCGCGCGTCGGGAGCCGAGGCGCTCCTGCTCGAGATGCACATCCCCACCAGCTACGGGCGCGCCTACGAGGAGGGCTTCAGCTCCCTCTACGGAGAGCTGGCCGAGGAGCTCGGCGTGGCGTCGGTGCCGCGCTTCCTCGAGGGCGTCGGCGG
>CAZQAT010000164.1:0-3897 GCA_964591315.1 uncultured Planctomycetaceae bacterium | reverse complement strand
GCGCGACTCATGGGACGCACGACCACGACCGAGACCTGATGATCGGCCTGAAGCCGACCCTCGCCGCCCTCGCGCTGCTCGCCTTCGGTGCCGTCCTGGGGCAGGACCTCGAGTCGACCCTGGCCGCCCGGGACGCGTCCGCCCTGGCCGCCCGGGCGCGCAGCTCCGGGGACGCGCGGCGGGGCGCGGTGGTCTTCTATCAGGCTCAGCTCGCCTGCACTCGCTGCCACCTGTCCGACGGGGCGGCCAATCGCCTCGGCCCGGACCTGGCGGCCCTGGGCGCGGACGCCTCGGACGAGCACCTGGTCGAGTCCATCCTCGAGCCCTCGAAGGTCATCCGGGAGGGCTACGAGTCGGTGATCCTCGAGGCGGACGGCGAGCTCTTCTCGGGCCTGCTCGTCTCCGAGGACGACGAGACCGTCGTGATCCGCGACACGGGGCGCGACTTCAAGGAGCTGGAGTTCGCGCGCGCGGAGCTCGACGCCTTCGAGCGCAGCTCCCTCTCCGCCATGCCCTCGGGGCTCGCGAACCTCCTGGCCGACGAGCAGCAGTTCCTGGACCTCGTGCGCTACCTGATGGAGCTGCGGGACGGCGGCAGCGCTCGCGCCCGGGAGCTGGAGCCCGACCCGGCCCTCTACGCCACCCTGCCCCTGCCGGAGTACGAGCAGCACATCGACCACGCCGGCTTCCTGCGCGAGCTCGACGACGCGGCCTTCGAGCGCGGCCGCGAGATCTACGAGCGCACCTGCCTCAACTGCCACGGGACCCACGACGAGCCGGGCTCCCTGCCCACCTCCCTGCGCTTCGCCTCCCAGCCCTTCAAGGGCGGCAGTGACCCCTTCTCGCTGTACCAGACCCTGACCCGTGGCTACGGGATGATGGTCGCCCAGACCTGGATGGTGCCGTCGCAGAAGTACGACGTGATCCACTACCTGCGCGAGGCCTACCTGCGGGAGCACAACCCCTCCCAGTTCGTCGAGGTGGACGATGCCTACCTCGCGAGCCTCCCGACCGGCACCGAGCGCGGGCCGGAACCGGCGGAGAGCAACGAGTGGTCCCGGATGGACTACGGGCCGAACCAGACGATGACCCTCGAGGTCGGCGACGACGGCACGAACTTCGCCTACAAGGGCCACGCCGTCCGCCTCGACGCCGGGCCGGGGGGCGTGGCCCGGGGGCGTTACTGGATGCTCTACGACACCGACACGATGCGTGTCGCGGCGGCCTGGAGTGGAGAGGAGTTCATCGACTGGCGCAGCATCCACTTCGACGGCCGCCACAACATCCACCCGCGCGTGGTGGGTGACCTCGAGCTGGAGAACCCGACCGGACCGGGCTGGGGTCGGCCGGGGGACGGGAGCTTCGAGGACACGCGCCTGGTGGGTCGCGACGGTCGGCGCTACGGGCCCCTCGACCGGGACTGGGCCCGCTTCCGGGGCCAGTACGCCCACGGGCCGGACACGCTCCTGGAGTACACGGTGGGTGAGACGCGCGTGCTCGAGCTGCCCGGCGTGCTGGCCGGGCGCGACGCGCGGGCCTTCACGCGGACCTTCGACGTCGGCCCGCGCGCCGAGGAGCTGGTGCTGCAGGTGGCCCACCTCGAAGACCCGGGGGCGGCCCTCGAGACGGAGGGCGGTGTCGCCTGGTTCGGGGACCTCGGCGCCGAGGCGGAGGCCCCGCTGGGTGGTGGCAGCGGCCCCGAGACCCTGCGCTTCGACGGCAGCACCTACCTCGAGCTGACGGACACGGAGGGGCTGGGCCTCGGGGACGGGGACTTCACCCTGACCGCGCGCATCCGTACCGAGCAGGACGGGACGCTCGTGGCCCTGACCGGGAGTCAGTCCACCTGGGTGCCCGACGGTTGGACCTGGTTCCTGCGCGGCGGGCGGCTGGCGGTCGACATCGGCTGGGTGGGTGTCCACCGGGGCAGCGTCCACGTGGCCGACGGCGCCTGGCACGAGGTCGCGGTGCGGTACACGGCGGCCACGGGAGACGTCCGCTTCTTCGTGGACGGTGAGCCGGACCCGCGGATGGGGAGGCTGGAGCGCACGGCGCCCCTCGCGGACCCCGTGCTGCGCATCGGCTTCACCGCCGAGGACTTCCCCGACCCTTCGGCCTTCGAGGGCGAGATCGCCCAGGTGCGCTTCTTCGACGCCGCGCTCCGGGCGGTGGAGCTCGAGCGCTGGACCGCGGGCCGCGCCCGCCCGAGCGGCAGCCTGGCCGCGGACTGGAGCCCGAGCAGCGCCCGCGACGGTCGGGTGGAGGACCGCAGCGGCAACGGGCGTCACGTGCGGGTCCGGCGCGCGGCGGCCTCGCGGGACTCGAGCGTCCCTCTGGTGACGGTGGCCGGCGTCGAGGGCGAGGTGCGGGGCCTGCGCTGGTCGGCCGACGAGGGGGACCTGCGCCTGCAACTGCCCGCCGGCGAGGACCCGCGCCGCTTCACCCTCTGGTTCGCGGCCCGTGAGGACCGTGCTGCCGCCGACGCCCTGGCCGAGGCGGTCGTGATCGACCTCCCGGCCCGGGACCTCCGGACCCGGACCCGCGGCGGTCCTGCTCGCTGGGGCCAGGAGCTCGAGGGCCGAGTCCTGCTGGGCGCGGACGACGGGCCTTTCGCCGTCGACGTGCTCGAGCGTCCCACCGACAACCCCTGGTTCTGTCGCCTGCGTCTGACCGGCCTCGACTTCGTCGACGATGGCGACGCGGCCATCGTCAGCTCGTGGGACGGCAACCTGTGGAAGGTCAGCGGCCTCAACGGGCTCCCGGCCGCCACCGAAGACGGCGGGCGTTCGATCTCGGTGCGCTGGCGCCGCATCGCCTCGGGCCTCTTCCAGCCCCTGGGGGTCAAGGTGCTCGACGGTGAGGTCTACGTCATCTGCCGTGACCAGATCGTGCGCGTGCACGACCTCAACGGTGACGGGGAGATCGACTGGTACGAGTGTTTCAACGGCGACCATCAGGTCACGGACCACTTCCACGAGTTCGCCATGGGCTTGCAGGCGGACGCCGAGGGCAACCTGCTCTACGCCAAGTCGGCCCGTCATGCTCTGCCGGCCCTGGTGCCGCACCACGGGACGCTCCTGCGGGTCAGCGCGGACGGCGAGCGCACCGAGATCGTGGCCAACGGCTTTCGCGCGGCCAACGGCGTGTGCATCAACCCCGACGGCACCTTCATCGTCACGGACCAGGAGGGGCACTGGAACCCGAAGAACCGCATCAACTACGTCGAGCCCGGCGGCTTCTACGGGAACATGTACGGCTACCACGACGTGACCGACGAGGCGGACGAGGCCATGGACCCGCCCCTGGTCTGGATCACCAACGCCTTTGACCGTTCGCCGGGAGAGCTGTTGTGGGTTGACAGTCCGAAGTGGGGTGGTCTCCGAGGTCGTCTGCTCAACCTCTCCTACGGCCACGGCCAGATCTACGTCGTGCCCCACGAGGAGGTGGAGGGTCAGATGCAGGGCGGCATGTGTGCCCTGCCCTTGCCGAAGTTCCCCACGGGTGTCATGCGCGGCCGTTTTCACCCCCTGGACGGTCAGCTCTACCTCGCGGGCATGTTCGCCTGGGCCGGCAACCAGCAGCAGCCCGGCGGCCTCTACCGCCTCCGCGCGACGGGCGCGCCGATGCACCTGCCGGTCGAGCTCTCCGCCACGAGGACGGGCATCCGCCTCCGCTTCACCGACCCCCTCGACCCCGCCACCGCCACGGACCCCGCGAACTACCACCTGAAGGCCTGGGACCTGCGTCGCAGCGCGAACTACGGCTCCCCGCACCTCAACGAGCGCCCCTGGCCCGTCACCACCGCCAGCCTCTCCGACGACGCCCGCACCCTCCACCTCACGGTCCCCGACATCGCACCGACCCGTGGCATGGAGATCCGCTACGACCTCCAGACCC
>CAZQAT010000163.1:0-4396 GCA_964591315.1 uncultured Planctomycetaceae bacterium | reverse complement strand
TAATCCGGGCTAGCGAGGGTCAGGAGAGAGGCAGAGCCCACGACCCGGGAGTGGTCGTGGGCTCGCCGGCTCCGGATCGCGAAGACCTCGGAGCAGGGGATCCGCGGGGGTGAGAGCTGTACTGTCGTATCGAGGTCGCGGGTCCCCAGGACGCGGCGCGTGGATGCGCGGCCGCGTCTCGAATCGGTCTCAGGCGGACTCCTTGCCCTTATTCCTCTTGGAGGGACGGCCGCCCTTGGGGCGACGATCCTGGAGGGACTGGTTGAAGCTCTCCCAGTCGGACTCGCTGAAGAGGTGCACCTGGGCACCGCACTGCACGCAGTAGGAGGTCTCGACGCTCATCAGGTAGCTGACGTAGTCATCGCACTGGTCGCAGTACTTGCGGTCGCTGTAGAAGTCGCGGTCGGAGCTGTTGTTCATCATGTTGCCGTTCCCGGTAGGTTCGCGGTGTCGCCGGCCTCCCCTCGCCGACGGGAGGTCAGGAGCAAGGTCGGGGCCAAGTGCGCATTCCTATTCAGGGAGCTTCATAAGTGCCTGATTGGGTAGGGCTTGTGGTATCAGGACTGCTTCTGGTGGCGGGCCTTGTCGAAGCCGCCGATGTCGACGGATCCGAACGCCGTTGCAAGCAGAGTAGACGGGTCCGGAGGTCCGCCGGGTTCCTAGGATGTCGCAATGAGGGGCCGGAGGACCTCGGCCCCAGGCGGCGGGCAGCACAAACCATTACAGTGTAGATAGTTGCGTTCGGTGTGGAGCCCCCGCGTCGGTGGCCGTTCAGGTTCTCGAACGTCCCCGGTGCCCTGTTCACGATCCTCGACAGGGGCCGAAGCCTCCTGCCGACGGGCTCAGGAGCTCCGGTCGAGGCTGCGGCGCAGGTCCTCCCGGGCGCCGGGGTCCGGTTCCCGGGCCAGGGCCAGGTCGACGACCTCCCGGGCGCCGGCCTCTCCAGCGTGCCCGCGGAGCAGTGCCCAGCCCGCGGCGGCCCGCACCAGGGGCGAGGGGTCACCTTCGAGGGCGGCTTCGAGGGCCACCCGGCCCTCCGCGCTGGGCAGGTGGCCGAGCACCAGAGCCGCGTTGCGGGCCAGCCCGTCCCGCCGGGGCCGCTGCAGGGGTGAGCCGTTCAGGCGTTCGGGGAACTCTGCCTCGCCCTGACCCAGCCAGCGCCGCAGCTGGGGGTGGGGGCCCCCGTCGCCCCCGTCCTCGAGCTCCCGGTGCAGGCCGAAGAGCTCGCTCCCGTCCGGCGCCCCGTGGCCCCAGGGGCAGACCTCCGAGCACAGATCGCAGCCGAACACCCAGGGCCCGAGGCCCTCCCGCAGCGGGTGGGCGGGCAACCCCCGGTCCTCGATCGTCGCGTGGCTGAGGCAGCGCCGGGCGTCCACCTCCCCGGGGGCCGTGATGGCGTCGGTGGGGCAGACGTCGAGGCAGGCGGTGCAGGTGCCGCAGTTCGGCAGCGCCGAGGGGTCCGCGGGCGGGGGGGTCGGGTCGAGCTCCTGGCCCAGGAGCAGCTCCCCCAGGAACAACCAGGGGCCGAAGCCCGGGGCCAGCAGGTTGGCGGCCTTGGACTCGGCTCCCAGACCCGCCACGGCGGCGTGGGAGCGCTCCAGCAGGGGCCCCGCATCCACCACCCGCCGGAAGGGGCCCAGGAGGCCCTCGGCCTCGAGGCGCCGACGCAGCCTGTCGAGGCGCTTGCCGACCACGTTGTGGTAGTCCCGGCCGGCGGCGTAGCGGGCCACCCGTGCCCCTCCGGGCAGCTCGACCGCGGACCGGGCGTGGCCCAGGCCCACCACCAGCAGGCTCCGGCCCCCCTCCAGGACCCGGCCGGGGTCCACGATCCGCTCCCGCTGGCGCTCCAGGTAGGCCATGGAGCCGTGCCGCCCGGCCTCCAGCCAGGCCTCGAACTCCCCCGCCCGGGGGGGTGGGGCGAGGGGCGCGACCCCCGCCAGGTCGAAGCCCAGGTCGCGGGCGATCTCCAGGGCGAGGGATGTGGGGTCCATGGGCGCTCGCCAGCCTTCTCCCGGGCCGCCGTCACGTAAAGTCTGGAATTGCTAAAGATTTTTGCCGTAAGGATTTGGGGCTCCGTCCGGCTAGGAAGGGGCCGTTTGCCAGGATTCGCGCGTACTGGATCCGTAACCGGCCCCCTTGGGGGTCCGTAGAATGGCGCTAGGAGGGTGTATCCCAACCCCCTCCGCCCGTGATTCCGGTCCTCCGGCGGCATCGCGTTCTTTGCCTCGCTCGTCTCTCTCCTTCAGCCCGACACGTCCCCTACGGCTCGAATGCAAGCGACCGACCCCTTCAGCCCAGGACTCGCGCTCCAGACGGAGGGTGGTCCGGAGCGCCTCAGGGCGCGGCTGAGGGAGATCCGGGACGAGGTGGGGCGCGAGGAGTTGGCCCGCATGGAGGCCCTGATCGACGAGGGGGACCACCTCGGGGGCGAGCGCACGGTCGAGTCGATCCGCGACGCCGTCTCGACGCGCCTGATGGAGGTCTTCAAGGCGGACCGCAGCCGGGGCTGCTTCGGCCTGCTCTACGAGCTCAACGGCGCCCACCTCCTGATCCAGGTCTCCGCCCGCCTGCGGCGCTACGCCAGCCGCGCCGACGGCCGGGACGTGCTCCAGGAGGTCTTCTTCAACGTCTACCGCTACCCGCACCGCTTCGACTCCTCCCGCGAGGACGCCTTCCGGGTCTGGTCGGCGATGATCGTGCGCAACACGGTGCTCAAGCACCTGCGCTCCCTCTCCCGGGGGGGCCGCGCCGAGGTGGCCTTCGACGAGATCCCCGACCAGCCGGCCCCCGGCGCTCCCAGCCCCCTGAACGGGGCCATCGAGAGCGAGAGCCGGATCGAGTGCACCCGGGTCTACCTGACCTACCTGCAGCTCTACCTCGAGTTCTACGGCATGCTCTCCGAGCGCGAGCAGCGGGCCCTGCGCCTGGTGGAGGTCGAGGGCCACAGCTACCGCGAGGCCGCCGGGGACCTGGGGATCAAGCTCGAGAACCTCAAGATGGTCATCTTCCGGGCTCGCCGGAAGATCCACCGCTCGATGAAGCGGGTCTTCGAGGGCCGCTCGCCCGACTGCCGGCCCGCCCGCGACCCGCGCCCCGCACGTAAGACCGGAGAGGGGAACCGCCGAAACCCTGTCGTCGCCAACTCCGGTGGCGATAAGACCACAGCCAGCGATTCGATCCCCCGTGGCGGCGGGGGACTCGGGTCGCTCGAGACCCCCCTGAGCGGTGGCGGAGCCGATCCCACGGCCCCCGGCACCGAGGAGGTCAACCCCTAGACATGGACGTACAAGACTGGTTGAACGAGTCGGAGTCCCACTCCGCCTTCCAGCAGGACCTCTCCTGCCTGCTGGACGGGGAGCTGGACGAAGGACGCTCGGCGCGGGCGATGCTCCACATCGAGGAGTGCCCCGTCTGCCGCGCGTTCTTCCAGGACATCCGGCAGCAGGTCCGGATCCACCGCGACGCGGAGGATCCCGACCGTCTCTTCGCCCGCCTGGCGATGTTCTCCGCGGGCTCCGCGGAGGACCCGCTCCCGGGCTCCCTCGGGGTCGAGGCCGAGTCCATCGACCTGGTGCACCGCCTGGCCACGGTCTTCTACCAGCTCGGCAAGGCCTACGTGCTGTCCGCCATCGACCCGGACTTCCGGACCCGCGTGTTCGAGTCCGCCGTGTCGGTCTCCGACACCAAGAACCAGGGCCGCGGCTTCGTCGACGGCGTGGTCATGAACGGCAAGGAGCGCGCCGGCGGCGTGGACTGGCAGCGGGCCCGCCACATGCTGAACGGGCGCCTCGAGCGCATCGAGAGCCCCCTCGAGAAGGGCCGCCGCCTGCTGCAGGAGGCCCTGCAAGCCGACCCCGATCACGAGGAGGCGCGCCTCTACGAGACCTTCCTGATGGCCCACGACGGCCACACCCTGGAGGCCGCGGAGAGCTATCGCGAGATCCTCAACAGCGCCGTCAACCAGGGCAACCGAGGCCACGCGGCCATGCAGCTCGGCAAGCTCTACGTCAGCCAGCGGAGCTACCGCAAGTCGATCGCCTGCTTCCGCTGGGTGACGATCTCGGGGCTGGCGGACGATGACGACCGCTTCTTCGGCGCCCGCTTCAACCTCGGCAAGGCCTACGCCATGGTCGGCGACCAGGAGCGCTCCTTGCAGGCCTTCGAGACCCTGCTCGAACGGCACCCCGACCGGGTCGGAGAGGTGGCGCGCCTCTTCGGCAACGCGCCGCTGCTACGCACGGCGATCGACGAAATCGACGGCTTCCCGGAGGCACTCCTTCAGCGCTGCCCGGCCCTCTTCGGCCACTAGCCCGGATTCTTCATGAACACGCACACCAGACTTCGCAAGCGGCTGTCTTCGACGGCCTCTCGGCCCCTGGCGGCGCTCTTCGGAACC
>CAZQAT010000162.1:0-4412 GCA_964591315.1 uncultured Planctomycetaceae bacterium | reverse complement strand
TTCGGCACCGAGCTCGAGCACCCGCTCGTGCTCGGTCACGTGCTCGCGGGGGGGCGGCAGGCTACCGCTGCGGCCCGTGGGCTCGAAGCCGTGCCGGGCGTAGAGGGCGATGGCGGGGCCGTTCTCGTCCGCCACCTCGAGGGCCAGGTGCGCGAAGTCGGCCTCCCGGGCCCAGTCGATCACCGCGCCGACGAGGGCGTCGCCCAGGCCACGTCCGCGGGCCTCGGGGGCGACCCACATGGCGAACAGCCCGGCCACCCCCGGACGGCCGGACCAGGGCCCGCCCGTCACGAGGCCGAGGTCAGCACCACCGTCGCTGGCGACGAAGGTCCTCGCGGCCGGGTTCTCCAGGCGCTCCCGCCAGCTGGCCTCCGGGCGTGCGCGCTCCTCCGCCAGGGTGGTGGCGAAGGCGTCCGGGTCGGACTCCAGGGCCCGCAGGCGGATCGCCCGCACCCGCCGCCAGTCGGCCGCGGTCATCGGAGTGACGTGGAGCATGTCCGTAGCCTAGCCAGTGCGCGGCGGGCTCCAGGGGCTCAGCTCGCGGGAACCCGGGGATGACGACCGCCTGTTCGGGGCTGTAGGGTCATGCCTCGCCGGGTCCGCCGGCCACGACCCCACCAAGCCCCGACCATGACGAACTCGACCGCCCTCGGATGCGTGGCCCAGCTCTGGCGCTATCCGGTCAAGTCCCTCCTCGGGGAGGAGCTCGGGGAGCTCGAGCTCGACGCGCGCGGTGCGTGCGGGGATCGCGTGTGGGCCGTGCTCGACC
Organism: uncultured Planctomycetaceae bacterium; assembly: GCA_964591315.1. GTDB lineage: Bacteria > Planctomycetota > UBA1135 > UBA1135 > JABACD01. The sequence continues at coordinate 3,643 of CAZQAT010000162.1, read as the reverse complement.
CCGCGGGGAAGCTGGGCAGCGGGAAGGACACGGGCCGCTTCCGCCGCATGGACGGACTGTTCGAGCTGGCGGCGCGCAGCGAGGAGGGCGTGCCGGTGGTGCGTTTCCCGGACGGTCGCGAGCTGCGGGGGGACGACTCCCGGGTCCACGAGCTGCTCTCCCGGCACCTCGGGATCTCGGTCACCCTCGGCGAGGAGAGCGAGGTCTCCCACCTCGACCGCGGGCCGCTGCACATCTTGAGCAGCGCATCCCTGCGCTGGATCCAGGCGGCCCTGGGCGACGGGGCGGCCGACGTCCGGCGCTTCCGTCCGAACGTCGTGCTCGAGGTGGAGGGGGAGGGGGAGGGGACCATCGAGCAGGAGTGGCTCGGCAGCGAGCTCCTGCTCGGCGACGAGGTGCGCCTCTTGCTGCACCAGACCACCGAGCGCTGCCGCATGACGGGCCTGGCCCAGGCCGAGCTCCCCGCCGACGGGCGCGTGCTGAAGCACCTCGCCCGCTTCTCCGCCGCCCGCTTCGGTGTCTACGGGGAGGTCCTGGTGCCTGGCCGGGTGCGCCGGGGAGACCCGGCGCGTCTGAAAGGTCCGGGTTAGGATGGTCAGGATGCGGTGCGCATCTCTCGTCCGGTCGACCCTCTTCGTGGTCCTGGCCGCGCCCCTCTCGGCGGGTGAACGGCTCCCGGCCGCGGGCGACGAGCTCGGCGCGCTGGTGGGGGCCCACTGCGTGAGCTGTCACGGGGGGGCGCGTCCCAAGGGGCGCCTCGACCTGGCCGACTTCGACCCCGCCGCCGCGCCTCCCGAGCTGCTCGCTGAGCTGCTCGACCGCGTGCGCAGCGGGGAGATGCCGCCCGCACCCGAGGAGGGCGAAGAGAGCACGTCGGACTTCGACCCCTCAACGCGCACCTCCTTCGTCGAGGCCCTGGGCGCCCGCCTGGCCGCTCTCGCCCCCGACCCCGGACGGCCGACCCTGCGGCGCCTGAACCGCCACGAGTACGCCAACGCCGTGCGTGCCCTCCTGGACATCGAGTTGGCCCTCCAGGACGAGCTCCCCGAGGACGCGAGCAGCGAAGGCTTCGACAACCAGGGGGACGTGCTCTTCGTCACCCCGCGCCTGGTCGAGCTCTACCTCGACGCGACCGAGCAGGCGGTCGGGGCCTTCCTCGACGGCGGCGGACCGGCGCGACTGGGGCTGGTTGGCGAGGCGGACGCGCGGCCGGCCCTCTCGACCTTCCTCGAGCGGGCCTTCCGCCGGCCGCCCACGGAGGAGGAGCTCGAGGCGCGCGCCGCCCTGCTCGCCGGTGAGCAGGGAGCGCGCGCGCTCGTCGCCAGCGTGCTGCTCTCGCCCCACTTCCTGTACCGGGTCGAGGAGGACCGCGACGAGGAGCTTCCCTGGCGCATCGATCCGTGGGAGCTGGCCACGCGGCTCTCGTTCTTCCTGTGGGCCGCGCCTCCGGATGCCGAGCTGCGCGAGGCCGCGCGGGAGGGCAGCCTGTACGATCCCGCGGTCCTCGCTGCTCAGGTGGAGCGCCTGCTCGACGATCCCCGCAGCGAGGCCCTGGCGACCCGCTTCGCCGCCCGCTGGTTGGGCTTCGCCGACCTGCAGAGCCAGGGCGTGGACGTGCGTCGCTACCGCGGCACCGATGACGACCTGAAGCGCTCGATGATCGAGGAGAGCACGCTCTTCTTCGACGCGCTCGTGCGTGAGGACCGTCGCCTGCTGGAGCTCGTGGACTCCCCGAGCACCTTCCTCGACGGGACCCTCGCCCGGCACTACGGCATCGAGGGCGTGGAGGGCGGCGGGATGCGCCGTGTCGAGCTGCCCGACCGCCGCCGGGGGGGCGTCCTGACCCAGGCGAGCGTCCTGACCCTCACCTCCCAGCCCCTGCGCACGAGCCCGGTCGTGCGCGGCGCCTGGATCCTCGAGCGCCTCTTCGGCACGCCGCCGCAGCCCCCGCCGCCGAACGCGGGCAGCCTGCCCGCCGACGACCAGCTCGACGACGGACTCAGCCTGCGGCAGCGCCTCGAGCGCCACCGCGAGGACCCCTCCTGCGCCTCCTGCCACGCGAACATCGACCCCCTCGGCTTCGTCCTCGAGAACTACGACGGCGTCGGACGCTGGCGGGACGAGGACCACCTGGGGCCGATCGACGCCCGCGCCGTGCTGCCGGACGGACGGGAGATCGACGGGGTGATCGGGCTCAAGGACGCCCTGCTGGCGGAGCCCGAGAAGGTCGCGCGGGGGGTGGCCGAGGCCCTGCTCGTGTACGCCCTCGGCCGCCCCCTGGAGCCCCAGGACGAGGCGGTCGTCTCCGAGCTGGTCGCCCAGCTGCGCGGGGCGAACTGGCGCGCCCGCGCTCTGATCCACGGCGTGGTCGCGAGCTATCCTTTTCAATACCGTCGAAGCGTCCGATGAGCTCCCTCGATCCCCGAACCAGCCGCCGCGCCTTCCTGCGCTCCGCGGGCGCCACCCTGGCCCTGCCGTGGCTGGAGAGTATCGCGCCGAAGCCGTCCTCGCCGCCGGTGCGCATGCTGTTCCTGTTCCAGCCCAACGGGGTGCTGCCCGCGGCCTGGACGCCCGCCGAGGTGGGACCGGACTGGACCCCGAGCCCGACCCTCGAGCCCCTGGCGGACTTCCGCGCGCGCACCCTGGTGCTCTCGGGCCTGCGCAACGCGAACAGCCTCGCCGGGGAGGGGCACTACGTGAAGACCACGGCGCTCCTCTCGGGGGCGCCGGTGCACAAGACCGGCGGCCGCGACCTGCGGGTCGGCACGACCATCGACCAGCACGCGGCCCGGCTCTGCGGCCACCGCACCCGCGTGCCCGCCCTGACCCTCGGTCTCGAGGGCGTGCGGCATGCGGTGGACATGGGCTACAGCACGGTCTACGGCGCCCACGTCTCCTGGCGCACGCCCACCCGACCGGCCACCAAGGAGACCAGCCCCCGGCGCGCCTTCGAGCGCCTCTTCCGGGCCACGCGGCCCCTGCCCCAGGGGGGCTCGGTGCTCGACCTGGTGCTGCGCGAGGCCGAGGACCTGCGCCGGCGGGCGAGCGGAGCGGACCGCGACAAGCTCGAGGAGTACACCGAGTCCGTGCGGGCCCTGGAGCGGCGCCTCGACCGCGTCGAGCCGGTCGAGGCCGCGGCGATTCCCGCCGGCGCGACCGTGGCCTCCAGAGCCGAGGACCCGGCGGCCTTCCCCGAGCGGGCCGAGGCCATGCTCGAGGTGATGGCCCTGGCGCTGGCCTCCGACACCACCCGCATCGCGAGCCTGATGTTCGGCAACGCGGTCAGCAGCCGTAACTTCTCCTTCCTCGACGGTGTCTCGGGCGGCTTCCACCCGCTCTCTCACCACGAGAACAAGGAGGAGGCGATGGCTCAGTACCAGCTCATCAATCGCTGGCACGTGGAGCGGCTGGCGGGGCTCTTGCGCCGGCTCGAGGCCCGCACCGAGGGCGAGGGCACCCTGCTCGACCGCACCCTCGTCTTCTACGGTTCCGGTCTGCGCGACGGGAACCGCCACGACCCCACCGACCTGCCGATCCTCCTGGTGGGCGGTCAGGGCGCGGGCGTCGCCAGCGGCGCGCACCTGCGCTTCCCGAAGCACACCAAGCTGTGCCACCTGTACGTCTCGATGCTGAACGCCTTCGG
>CAZQAT010000161.1:0-4848 GCA_964591315.1 uncultured Planctomycetaceae bacterium | reverse complement strand
GCCGCCAAGGCCGAGTGCAGCGGTGCGGCCAAGGCCGAGTGCTCCGAGGCCAAGGCCTCCGAGTGCAGCGAAGCCAAGGTCTGCCCGGTGACCGGCGACAAGGTCGAGAACTGAGCCTCGACACGACCTCGAATCAGGGAGGGCGCGCGGCGCCGGCCCCGCGCCCGCCACGGAATTGATGGGGGTGCTGGGCGCGGGGCCGCCCCCCCCGCCCCCGGCGCGCTCAGTGGATCTCGTGCAGTTCGAACTCGAACACGAGGGACTCGTTCGGCGGGATCAGTCCCTCGATGCCGACCTCGCCGTAGGCGAACTGGGGGGGGATGCGCGCGTGGCGTCGGCCGCCGGCCCGCATGCCCACCAGGGCCAGGTCCCAGCCTCTCAAGGGGGCCTCGCCGAGCACGAAGCGGATCGGGATGCCCCGGTCGAGGCTCGAATCGAACTGGCTGCCGTCGGAGAGGAAGCCCGAGTAGTCGAGCACGACCTCCTGGCCCTCCTCCGCGGGCGGACCCTCTCCAGGGAGGGTGTCGCGGATCTCGATGCCGGACTCCAGCACCCGCAGGTCATGCTCGACCTCCACGGGCTCGGTGATGCCGAGCAGGGCGCAGCCGGGCGACGCGAGCAGCGCGAGGCCGGCGAGGAGGGGGGCGAGTCTCATGGCGGTGGGGCTCAGCTCGAGAGGACCGCGGCGATGGCGGCCACGTTGACGATGTCCTCGGCGGTGCAGCCCCGGGAGAGGTCCATGTAGGGCAGCGCCAGTCCCTGCACCAGGGGGCCGAGGGCCTGGGCGCCGGCCAGGCGCTGGGTCAGCTTGTAGGCGATGTTGCCCGAGTCGAGGTCGGGGAAGACGAGCACGTTGGCGCGGCCCGCGAGGGGCGAGCGGGGGGCCTTCTTGCTCGCCACCTCGGGCACGATCGCCGCGTCCACCTGCAGTTCGGCGTCACAGCACAGGCCCGGGGCACGCTCGGCCAGCAGCTCACCGGCGCGGATGACCTTCTCGACTCGCGGGTGTTCGGCGGAGCCCTTGGTGGAGAAGGAGAGCAGGGCCACCCGCGGCGCCTCTCCGACCAGCCGCCGGTGGCTCTCGGCGGAGGCGAGGGCGATGTCCGCCAGCTGCTCGGGGGTGGGGTCGGGGACCACCCCGCAGTCGGCGTAGGTCAGGGTGCGCTCCTCCAGCACCATCAGGAAGCAGGAGGAGACCGTCTGGATGCCCTGGGCGAGCCCCACGCCCTGCAGTCCGGCTCGCAACACCTGGGCCGTGGCTGCCTCGCTGCCCGCGACGGCGCCCTGGCAGTCTCCGGAGCGCAGCAGGAAGGAGGCGAACATCAGCGGCTCGCGCACCTGCTCGCGGGCCTGGTCGAGGCTGAGACCCTTGTGCTTGCGGAGCTCGAAGAGCTCCGCGGCGAAGCGCTCGATGCGCGAGTCCCCGTCGGGTCTGATCACCTCTGCGCCGGCGGGGTCCCCGGCCAGCTGGCCGCCGTCGATCAGCACCGGCTGGCCGAGCCCTCGGGAGTGCAGGGTCGCGGCCGCCTGGCAGACGCGCGGGTCCTGGGACTCGGGCAGGGCGATGCGGTGCCCCAGGCGCCGGGCCTTCTCGTGGATCTCGAGCACGATGTCCATGATGCGCGTGGCGGCCTCAGCTCTTGGGGCTCACCGAGTCCAGCACCTCCCGCGGCACGTCCATGTCCATGCGCAGGACCGCCAGCCCGTGGGTCTTGCCCTGGGCGTCGGTCTTGAGGGAGGCGGAGCCGCCGCCCCCCAGGCTGTCCTCCAGGAGGAAGTTGAGCACGCGCATGTTGTCGGCACAGAAGCGCTCGACGCGGCCGGCGTTGATCTCGTGCATGTGGACGCGCACCGCGTCGGGCGAGAGGGCCTCCTTGAGGAAGGCGTAGGCCGCGTCGCTGCGGGCGATGATGCCCACGTTGGATCCCTCGCCCTTGTCGCCCGAGCGGGCGTAGGCGATGGCGGAGAGGGGGACTCGGGGCATGGGCGTTCTCCGGAGGCTCAGGAGGTGAAGGTGGACACCCGCGTCTCGACGAGCTCCTTGCGGATCAGCGCGGGCCAGTAGCCGATGATCTCGGTGGCCTTGGGGCGGCCCCCGGCGAAGCCGGTCACGCCCGGCGGGCCGCTGGTGACGAGGGGCACCAGCTCGGGGCCGAAGCGGTCGACCTTCTCGCGGTCCCTGCCCTTGACGCCCATGCGCAGGACCACCTCGTTGGGCTGGTCGGCGCCCTCGACGGGGATGCCCTCGTGGCAGACGTTGGCGCCCACGAACTCCACCAGGCGCTCGTCGGCGGTGTACTCGTAGCCGTCGAAGGCCAGGCGTTGCCAGACGATCTGCGCGCAGAGCCTGGCCTTCTCGAGGGCGTCGGGCCCCGAGACGGTCAGCTGCCCGACGGCCTTCCAGCCGTCGTGGTAGCTCATGGAGACCTTGTAGGTCGGCGTCGGCGGTCCGCCGCGCACGCCGCTCACCCGCACCCGGTCGGGGCCCTCCTGGCTCATCTCGAAGCTGGTGAAGTCCGCGACGCCGTCGGGGGTGATGTAGTTGGCCGGGTCACCCATCTCGTAGGCGAGCTGGTGGGCGACCGAGGGGATCGTGACCATGCCGCCGGTGTGCTCGTGCTTGGTGACCACGAATTCGCCGTTCGGGTAGGCCTCGATGATCGGGTAGCCGATGCGCGCCATGTCCGGCACCTCGCGCCAGTCGGTGTAGTTGCCCCCGGTGCACTGGGCGCCGCACTCGACGATGTGGCCGGCCACGGTGCCCGCGGCGATCTTGTCGTGGTCCTCGGGCTTCCAGCCGAACTCGTGGATCAGGGGGCCGATCACCAGGCCCGGGTCCGTGCCGCGGCCGGTGATGACGATGCGGGCTCCCTGGCCGAGGGCCTCGGCGATGGGGAAGGCACCGAGGTAGATGTTCGCGCTCGTCACCGCATCGCGCACCGCGCTGAGAGGCTCGCCCGTGTCCATGTTGCGGAACTCCTCGCCCTGGCCCATCAGCTCGTCCAGGTCCTCGAGGATGTCGTCTCCCTCGACCACGGCCACCGTCACCCCTTCGAAGCCGTGCCTGGCGATGACCTCCATCACCGCGTCCTTGCAGGCGTGGGGATTCACGCCGCCGGCGTTGGCGACGACCTTGATGTCCTTCTCCACGAGCTGGGGCAGGATGCGGTCGATGAGCCGCACGAAGTCCGTCGCGTAGCCCATCTCCGGCCGTCGGGACTTGAGCTTCTGCATGATGCTCATGGTCACCTCGGCCAGGTAGTCGAGGGTCAGGTAGTCCAGGGGACCCTCGTCGACCAGCCGTACCGGTCCCAGGATCGAGTCGCCCCAGAATCCCTGGCCATTGGCGATCAGGACCTTTTTGCGTGCGTTCGATGAGTCGGGCATGGGGCTCTCGGAGCGATCGGCGGGGCGGGGAGGGCGCAGTCTAGCCCGGAGCCCACGCGAGATCGCCCCCCATCCGGCCCTGGGAGCCCCCCCCGAGGGCGGTGCCCCGCCGGGATTCGCGCTACACTTCGCGGCCCTCGACCCACCGCGGACCCGCCTGAACCCGACCGATGACGTCTCCGATGGTCTCCTCTGCCCCCTGGTCCCCCCGGGGGGTCCTGCTCGCCGCCTCGCTCCTCCTCGCCGTGGGATGCGGTGGTGAGGACCCCGAGCCGACCGCCTCCCCCGGAACGACGACCGCCCCCGGAGCGACGACCGCTCCCGAGAGGAAGACGCCCCCCCCGGCCCAGCAGGGCGCAACCCAGCAGCGCCCCCGCCGGGGGCCCGTGACCCAGGGCGACCCCTCCAAGCCGCAGCTGGCCTTCCAGGACCGCTCCCTGGGCCCCCCGGCGGCGGTCCAGGCCTACCTGGCCGAGTGGGACGCGCTGGACCACGGCTGGCTGAGCGAGGTCTATCAGGAGCAGGCACGTGCGGTCCTCGGAGAGCTGTTGCAGGACGTCGTGAACGGAGCCCTGCCCGCGGTGTGGCCGCGCCTGGGGGAGGAGTTCGTGACGACGACCCTCCGGCCCGAGGGCCTGCGCGAGGTCTACGAGGACCAGGGAACGGTGGTGAGGCGGCCCGAGGCGCTGGCCGCCGACTCCCTGCGGGGAGAGCCGGCACAGGCTGCCTTCGCGGCCCTGCACTCCCTCTTCCAGGGCAGCGACGAGGCGCGCGTGGAGGTCGAGATCGTCTCCTCGAACGTGGTCGACAAGGAGTCCTTCACGACCGAGGCCCTGATCGTGCTCTCCTGCGTCAGGGCCGACGGTCGCACCCAGGTCTCGACCACCTGGCGCAACACCTGGCAGAGCAGCCGCTCGAAGGCGCCGCTCCTGTCGAGCGTGGAGGTCCTGGCCTATGAAGAGGTCACGACCCCGGGGCCCTTCTTCGCGGACCTGACCGGCCACGTCTTCGGCGGGCACCGCTTCTTCGGGCGCGAGTTCATGCTGGGGGTCGACGACTACTACTACAAGCTCGACCAGCTGGCCGGCTCGGCCTTCATCGGCAGCCAGGGGATCGCGGTGGGGGATGCGAACGGGGACGGTGTCGACGACGTCTTCGTCGCCCAGCAAGGAGGCCTGCCGAACCGGCTGTTCGTACAGACCCCGGACGGGCGCGCCCAGGACATCTCCGGGCGGACGCAGGTGGGCTTCCTGGACCCGATCCGGGGCGCCCTGTTCGTGGACCTGGACAACGACGGAGACCAGGACATGGCCCTGGCCCTCGGCCCGAACGTGCTGGTTGTCTACAACAACGGCAGCGGCCACTTCGAGCAGCCCGTGGTGCTCGAGGGCTCGGGGCAGAACAACGTCTTCTCGCTCTGCGCGGCTGACCCGGACGAGGACGGCGACCTCGACATCTACA
>CAZQAT010000160.1:0-5173 GCA_964591315.1 uncultured Planctomycetaceae bacterium | reverse complement strand
GGGGCGGCCCTCTGAAGGCCCAGGTGCTCCAGGATCCGATGGGTCGCGTCGGGCTCGGTGATGACCGCGACCCATCGTCGCCGCGAATCGCACATGGGGCACTTCAAGACGTCGACGGCGAACACCCTCTGCAAGAGCTCCGCCCACGTGCACCGATGGCAAGGCTGCACGCGTCTCCCTGGCGCATCGCATGATCGTCGGGGAGCTCGAGGGGGGCGGGCACGATGCCGCCGCGCCAGCTCGCGCCTGGGACCGACACGCCAGGGTCGGCGAACAGGAGCCTCGCGACCTCCGAATCGCTGAAGCGCGTGGAGGTGAGCGCAGGCCTGGAGAGCGGCGTTGAATGCAGCACCAGCGCCTGCCGACCGTCGCTGGTCCGGGACAGGATCGACGAGGCGGCGCCGCGCAGGACCTCCGCGCGGCGCCGCCGTGTCGTCCTGAACCCGAGCTCTCGTCAGGGAATCCAGTACATCTGCCAGGCGTTCGTCAGGTTGCTCCCACCGCCGCAGGGGCCGCCGGCATCGCGGTACCAGACCTGGAAGGCCCGGGTCTGGCCAGGCTGCCAGCCCGTCGCGACGTCCAGCCCGGTCGAGAAGTGCGCGGTGCCGGTCGGCCCGGCGCTCACGGTCTCCACGCGCTGCAGCTGGCCCTGCAAGCAGAGGGTCCCGTCGCCGAGCGGCGAGGAAGGGCCACCCGGGAGGACGGAGCCCGTGGAGAAGAGCACGCTCGTGCTGCCGGCCGGCAGCAAGTACGCGGCCAGCTGCACGTTCGGGGGGACCACACCCAGATCCGCGTTAAGCCGTGCGAGGGCGGCACCTGCACCGGTGGAGTTGATGCAGCCGTAATTCGAGCCGAAGTTGGCGCATGGGCATCCGGACTGCGGGGAGTCCGCGGCGCAGTACATCTGCCCCCAGAGGTCGATGCTGGAGAGCACGTAGATCCGCGCCGGACTGCTGAACGGGTAGGGGCGAACGGAGACCGCCACCTCACCGAGGCCGTCCTGGTTGATGTCGAGGCCGGCCTCGATGGACCACAGCCCTTGGCTGCTCAGCCCACTCAGCGGTATGACCTGCTGCAGGCTGCCGTCCCTACCATCGTGGACGTAGATGTTGAAGGTGTCGATGATGAACAGCTCGGGCTGGGCGTCCTGGTCCCAGTTCGCGACGGCCTGGCTCACTTTCAGAAAGTGCGCTTGCTGATACAGGCCGCCGATGGAGTACAGGAGGCTCCCATCTACTCCCGAGCGGGCATCGAAGCCGGTCGGGGTGCTCGTCAGGAGGTCCTGGACGCCGTCACCGCTGACGTCTCCGAGGTCTCGCAGGCGGGCGCCGATGCCGAAGAATGGGCCGATCAGCGCGCCATCGACCTCGTACAGCAAGTTCCCGCTCTGACCCGAGAACGCGTGCAGCTTGCCGCGGCCGGCGTTGCTGCGCGGGGAGCTGACCATGTAGTCCTCGACGCCGTCCGCGTCCGCGTCGCCGAGGGAGATGGCATCGACAAAAGCGTTCAGGTCCCCGGTGAATCCGGGTTCGACGTAGACCTGGGACGAGTAGTTGGCGTGCGTCCGCAGCACGGCCCCGGTGGCGGTCGAGTGGATGTACGCCGCCCCGATGCTGGGTGTGCCCCTGTTCGCGAGGGGGTCGAGCGCCAAGAGGTCTCTTCGCCCGTCACCGTCCAGGTCGGTGACCTGCGTTAGGACGTTGCCGAACCACCACGAGGCCATGGGCGGATTCGCGAGGAGACGGATCAGAGAACCGTCGATTCCTGAGCGGAGATGCACCCGGGGGGTCGTCCCCTCGACAACCGTGACGGCCCAGTCGTCGACACCATCGGCGTCGACGTCATCGAGGGCGATGATGTGCGACGAGGCGAGCCCCGCCAGTCCGCCGGCACCCGTGGCGGGCACGGTGTACAGCACCGCGCCGTTCGCGCCCGAGTGGGCGACGACCCCGTCGAACTCGAGGGCGAGGCCAGTTGAGTTGTTACTGATGCCGTAGAAGGTCAAGAGGTCGGCGCGACCGTCTCCGTCGAGGTCGCCGCAGGGGGTCACCCAATGGCCGTAGTCGTCAAGGTCGGTCGGGCTCGGGGCGGTCATGGAGAAGGCGATGTTCTGCGCGAACGCGTTCGGGGCGAAGGCCAACAGAGCCAGGACGAGGGAACTTGCAGAAAAACGCATGGTCACTTCTGGGATGAGAGAGTGGCGACAGGACCCACCGAGGGGGCCGGACTGAGCCTTGGAAGAGGGTATGTACCCCGGTGCACTAGGTTAGGGGCCAACTGGTTACGGGGGCCAACTGGCCAGGGAGGGGTGGGGCGAGCCACGGCCCGCAACTCCTGTTGCAGCTCCTCGATTCCATCGCGGAGGGCCTTTGACCAGCTTCTTGCTCCCCCGTCGTGTTCCGTGGAGATCCAGTGGTCGGCGCAAAAGTCCGCAAATGTCGGAGAGTGAGCACTCCAAGCGGTCTCCGGGCCGTGGACGCCCTTGCACCGCCCTCTTCACCGCCGCCTGCCTCCCGCTCCTCGGCTGGATGGAACACAGGAGGATCCCCAGCATCGAGCCGCTGATGCCCTGGCTCGCGGGCTGAACCCCGGTTCGGGTCAGCCGCCAGCGGAGCCGGGTGCGGAGCCTGAGTTGCGGGTTACCCCGGTCCCCGCCCTCGGTAGCTTCCTCTCCGACGCCCTCTACCCCCTCCTGCCGATGAAGCCTCTCCTCGCCCCTCTCGCGGTCCTCTCCCCGGTCGCCCTCGGAGCCCTGCTCCGCGAGCTCTCCCTGTCTGCGAGCAACAGCGTCCTCACCGCGAGCGCAGGACAGGTGGCCCCGCAGGAGCTCGCCCAGGCCCTCGCCTCCGCCGACCGGCTGCTGGCTGGTGGCATCGTCCTGAGCATCGCGTTCGGGCTGGTCTGGCTCGGCCGGGCGTCCAACCGCGGACGGCTCCAGATGGCCTGCAGCGGGCTCCTGCTGGTGGGGCTCCTCGCCGCCGCCGGAGGCAACCACCAGCTCCAGGCCCTCAACAGCAACCTCGCCTCGGACTTCGAGCGCACGATCGACCACACCCTCGGCACGGAGGAGGTGATCGCCCTCCACCAGGCTGGCTACCGCGCCGACCGTCCGGTTCACCGCTCGACCCAGCTCGAGGCCCTGCTGGGGGCCCACGACGGACGCTTCCAGTACGCCAGCAGCCTGCGCTGGCTCGGGCTCGGTATCGCGCTGCTGGCGGGGCTCCTCTCGAGCGGAGCGTCACGCCGCAGCCCAGGGGACCGCACCGCCCCGGCCGTTCCGGCCTGAGGCCCACGCCGGCGGCGACGAGCCGCCCTCCGGCGACGAGGAGGTTCCCAAGAAACGAACCGGGGCGTCAGCGAGGACGTGGATGTTCGGAGAACGGAGCGATGCCCAGCCCCCTGGTGGCGGGGCGCATCCTCGGCATCACCAACCTGCGCGTGCGCGTGGACGTGAACTGAGGCGAGTCACCCCCCGCACGGACGCGGAGCCGCGCGGAGGGTGAAGCTCGTGGACGCGCTTGGACGGGAGCCGGTGCGCCTCGAGGCGCTGCTGCCCGTGGTCTACGACGGCGCGCCCGAGGAGGTCCGGCCCTACGCCGCGCGCTCCCTCCTCGGCGGTCTGTAGAAGCTGGCCGAGCAGGAGCGGGCGCGGTCCGCGGAGGACGCCTGGGCCCTCGCTCGAGGCCGAGGCCCTGTGGTCTTCAGGGCCCCGCCGGCGGGCCCAGATCGGTTCGGACACCGAGTTTTCGAGCCTCGAGGGGCCCCCGGGGCTTCTCCCTGCTAGTATTCAGATATCCTGATCGACTAATCGCGACATGGAGGTCCCTGATGCGCTCCTCACCCCGCCCAACCACCCCTTCGCCTTCCACCCCGATCGCCCGCGGCCTCGTGGGCCTGACGCTCATAGCCGTCGTCGCGGCGCTCATGGCCGTCGTCGCGGCGGGGCAGTCGAGCGAGCTCGACCTGTTCCTGCGGCGCAAGATGGCCGAGGCCCACGTCCCCGGCCTGGCCGCCACCATCGTCAAGCAGGACCAGGTCGTGTGGTCCGGGGTCTACGGCCTGCGCGACGTGCAGAAGGACCTGCCCGTCCTCCCGGACACGCCCTTCATGCTGGCCTCGATCTCGAAGACGGTCACGGGCACCGCGCTGATGCAGCTGAGAGAGGACGGGCGCTTCCGCCTCGATGACGACGTGGACCCGCACCTCGCCTTCCCGGTCGACCACCACAGCTGGCCCAGCGTGCCGATCAGCTTCCGCATGCTGCTCTCCCACGTCGGCGGCATCCAGGACAACTGGAGCGTGATGATCCCGCTCTACTCCCGGGGCGACTCGCCGGTGCGCCTGGGGCACTTCCTCGAGAACTACCTCGCGCCGGGCGGGACCTGGTACTTCCCCTTCCAGAACTACACGCCCTGGCCTCCCGGAGCGGCCTTCCGCTACTCGAACATCGGCTTCGCCCTGAACGGACTCCTCGTTCAGGAGATCGGTGGCCAGCCCTTCGACCAGTACTGCAACCAGAACGTCTTCACCCCCCTGGGGATGGACCACACGAGCTGGCGCGTGGCTGACTTCCGGCCTGACGAAGTGGCCATGCCGCACACCTGGGATGGACAGAGCCAGAGCTTCGAGAAATACTACCAGTACGGCTACCCGGACTACCCCAACGGCGCCTTGCGCAGCTCGGCGCTCGACCTCTCGCGCTTCCTCCTGGCCCACATGAACGGCGGCGAGTTCGGCGGGGCCCGGATCCTGGAGGCCGCCACGGTGGCGGAGATGCAGACCGTGCAGTACCCGGCCCTCGAGCCCACCCAGGGGCTGGCCTTCCACTACTGGAACTACAACGGCTGGACCCTCCTGGGTCACGCCGGGGGCGACACGGGCGTCTACACCGAGATGTGGTTCCGCCCCGAGGATGGCGTGGGGGTGGTCCTCCTGGCCAACGGCGACGCGATCATCCCCGTCATGTTCGAGGTCCTGGTACGGCTGTTCGAGGAGGGGGCGCAGCTCTGACGCGATCCCGTGGGCCCGCGATCGACCGCGGGCCTACTCCTCGCTCGGAGACTTCAAGGGGTCGAGCTCCATGGGCAGCAGCACGATCAGGGCGTCGTTGCCCCCGCAGGCCGGGATCCGCCCCACCACCAGGGCGCTGTCCTCGAGGAGCTCCGCCTCGAGG
>CAZQAT010000159.1:0-5273 GCA_964591315.1 uncultured Planctomycetaceae bacterium | reverse complement strand
GATCCCGGTTGGGTGCTAATGCGTTGAAGGCTCATGAATAGGCCGGGCTAGCCCGAGCCCCGAAATTCCTCTGGAGCTGACAGCGCCGCCTCGGCCCGCTCCCGGTCAGCGCTCGACCCGCGCACCCAGTCCCACAGGGGGACTGTCACGTTCATGTTCCAGAGGCGCATCAGGGAGGGAGCATGGTGCACCGCGTGATGCCGCCCCAGGAACCGGATCACCCGCCGCCTCCCGATCCAGCTCTCGGGCGAGAGGTGATAGGAGAGGTGCAGCCACTCGTAGGAGAGCACGTAGGCGACATTGGTGATGAACGCCAGGATCGCCAGGTTGGGAAGGCCGAGCAGCCAGATGACGGAGCAGATCGGGAACAGCATCACCACGATCAAGGCCACCCCCGATGCCGGCATCAGGACCTGCCGCCACTCGCGCCGCTCGAGGATGGCCATGTCGTGGGACACGAAGACCAGGTGGTGGATCGGCGTGTGACGATCGTAGAGCACCGGCAACCACCACTGACGCTTGTGCAGGAGGTCCCTGTGGGCATGCCACTCGAGGAAGTTCGCGATGACGAAGCTGGCGGGGACGGCCAGCCAATCCCACCAGCGCACTCCATCGAGGAAGAGCCCGGCCACGACGGCGAACAGGAGCCCAATCGTCGTGGAGCCCATGAGGTGGGCCACGGGGGAGTACCACCTGGGCGTCTCCGCCAGGAGGCGCTCTCGGAGCTGGGCACGCTTCTCGGCAGGAAGCTCACGCTCGGAGCTGGCGAACTCCTCCTCGAGGGACGCAGGGGACTGCTCTGTCCCTTCCGGTCCGAGACCTCCGGTCGCGCCCTCCTCATGGATGGTACGGGCTTCCATGTCACCTCCTCGATGAGTCGCCTCGGCGTGGCTGGCCAGGTAGAGGCCAGCACAGTCCCATTCCGCTCCAGGCACCGGAGAATTCTGGTTTCTCGCCAGAGGAGAGGCCAGAAATCCTCGCCCTCGATGCAGGACCTACCGCTGTGGCGCCCGCCTGGGGGTGGCCGATCCGGCTCTCCCTGCAGGCCAGGAGATTTCTCGTCGCTGCGGGCTAACGCCTCGCAGGTCATCGCGCCTTGTTGGTAGCGGGAACCCATGAGAGACTGAACCCTGGTGACCTCCAGGTGGGGTCGCACGGTCCAGGTGAGACGTCCTTCATGGCTCAGATCGGCCCGCCGAGCCCTCCACGTTCTCCCGAGCCCCTCAAGAGCAAACGCCATGCTGACCAGACCCACTCTCCTCCGCGCCCTTGCCGGCCTGCTCCTGACCACACCCCTGTGCGCCCAGCAGACCTGGTTCGTGAATGCGAGCGCACCCACGGGCGGCGACGGCCTGGCCTGGGCCAGCGCCTTCGACGACCTCCAGTCCGCCCTGCTCTCCGCCGGCACGGATGACGAGATCTGGGTCGCGGCGGGTACCTACCGGCCCTCCCTGGAGCAGACCCCCGGCTCACCGCGCACAGCCACCTTCGAGCTCCCCATCGGCATCCGGCTGTACGGGGGCTTCGACGGCAGCGAGAGCCAGCTCGAGCAACGTGCCGGCCTCTTCCTCCAGACCGTCCTCTGCGGCGACCTGGGCAACCTGGGAGACTCGAGCGACAACGCCTACCACGTCGTCCTCATCGACCGAAACCCGCAGAACCTCGTCACCCTGCTCGACGGCTTCACGGTCGAGCACGGCAACGCCAACGGCCCCGGCAGCCAGACCAATCGAGGTGCCGGGATCTACGCCACCCTGGACCTCACGCTCCCTGGGTTCGGCGTCAACCTGGACCTCAAGAACTGCACCGTACGCAAGAACGTGGCCGTCTACGGTAGCGCCATCACGGCAAACAACCTCGCAATCTTGCGCATGACCGACTGCCGGATCACCGGCAACTTCGCCGCCGAGCGGGGCGGAGCCATGCTGGTCCACACGGCCAAGCTCAAGGCTCACAACACCAGGTTCGACCACAACTATGCCCTGAGAGGGGGAGCCGTCTTCCTCAACTCGATCGCTCTCGACTCCACTCAGGCGAACCCCAGCGTTCGATTCGTCAACTGCCTGTTCCACGACAACGAGGCCCTCCGCGGCGGCGCGGCCTTCATCAACGGGAACCAGTTCAGCCATGGCATCGGGCACTTCATCAACTGCACGGTCGCCAACAACTCGGCCAAGGTGAGCGGAGGGGGGATCTTCGCCCTCACGGGGACTCAGATCCCAGCGGTGCTGGATGTTCACAACTCGATCATCTGGAACAACCATGCGCCGGTGAACCCGCAGGTCTTCGGGCCGGGCGCCACGATGACCTACACGAACATCCGCGGCGGATGGGAGGGCAGCACCAACCTCGACACCGACCCGCTCTTCCTGAACGAAGGCCTGCGCGACTACCACACACGGTCTGGATCACCCGTCCATGACGCCGGTGACAACAGTGAGGTTCTTGCGGACGTCAACGACCTCGACGGCGACGGCGACCTGTTCGAACCGGTCCCCCTCGACATGGACGGCGAACCGCGCTTCAAGGATGATCCGGCAACCCCCGACACCGGTGCCGGCACCGGCAGGTTGGTGGACCTGGGCGCCTACGAGTTCTGAGCTGCGGGACTGCCCGAGCTCCAGAGAGATGTCGGCTCCCGACGGAGCATGGCCCCCCGAGCGCCACGGAATGCACCACCAGCTTCGGGGGTGAGCACCTGCTGGAAGCCGACTGCCCTGACCACTACGGCGTAGCGGTCAGGGCAGTCTGCTTCCGCCCCCGTCCGGAGCGGTCTCGTCAGGAGAGGTTCCCCTACAGCCAGGTCACTGCCCAGGCGTTCGAGTAGTTGAATCCCAGTCCCGAGCAGGTGTTCTCTGGGTCTCGGTACAAGAACTGGTAGTTCGTCGCGACCCCCCTCCCGTAGCTCCACAGGCCGAAGGGACTGCCCTGGAAGTCGGAGAAGGTGGTCTTGCCGCCGGATGCGAACTGAACCTGCGAGTAGGCCTTACTGCCTCCGATACAGAGCAGCCCATCGCCGACTGCGAGCCCCAGAGGACCGTTCAAGGAGCTGGCGCCACGGAGGATGACTCCCGGTCGGTTGTCCGGCACCCCCATCACCTGCAGCTGAAAAGCGTCCTGTTCGAACTCTGCATTGCCGACCCCGAGGAGCCTTGCGCCGCCCCCCTGGGAGTTCGCGCAGCCCTCCCCCACCAGACCGAATGAGAAGCAGGGGCAGGCTCCGCCGGAGCCGTCACCAGAGCAGTACGCACTTCCAGAGTTGCCCGGGTGCAGGGCCAGAGAGGACTTGTTGGTCGCAGCCACGTGGGTGAAGGTCAGGTCACTCGAGGCACCTGCGACCTGTCCATGACTGTTGCTGCCCCACGACACGATCGAGCCGTCCGCTCGCAAGGCAAGCGAGTGGTATTCACCGGCGGCAACCTGCGTGAATCCGGTCCCGGGAGGGGTGTTCGAGACCTGGCCGTGGTCATCGTTCGAGCCGGCCTGGACTCCCCAGGAGACGAGGCTGCCGTCGGCCCGTAAGGCCAGGGAGTGGTGTAGGCCCGTGGCGACTTGAATGTACCCCTCCCCGCCGGGGGTGCTCGAGACCAGACCATCCTGGTTACTCCCCCACGACACGATGGAGCCGTCCGGTCGTAGGGCGTGGGCATGCCGGTACCCCCCCACGATCTGGGTGAAGCCCGTCTCCGTCGGGGCATTCGAGACGACCGTACCGCCTCCCCAGGGAGTGATGGAGCCGTCGTGTCCCAAGGCGAGAGAGTAGACCAGGCCGCCCGCGACCTGAGAGTAACCCGATCCTCCAGGGGCACTCGAGACCTGGCCGTAGTCGTAGAGGTGGTGTCCATCCTGAATTCCCCAGGCGACGATGCTGCCGTCGGCTCGCAAGGCCAGGGAGTGGTTTCGGCCGGTCGCAACCGAGATGTAGCCGTCGCCGGTTGGCGCATCCGAGACCTGGCCGTAGTAGTCGCTCCCCCAAGCTGCGATCGATCCGTCGATCCTCAGAGCCAGGCCATGGTGGTCCGTTCCCGTGCTCAGCTGGACGAATGGGCCCGGCGGGACGTCGAATGGGTACTCGGGACTGGAGTTGAATCCCCAGGTGCTGATGTAGCCCTGGGCTCGAACGGAAGACAGGGGTAACCCGACCAGGACGATTCCGATCGCGAGGACGTACCGGGGCAATGCGGGGCTGGACTGCGGAAGTCTCATGGCTCTCCGGGGCTGGAGTCACGTGCAGGCGGGAGGAAAGAGCGAGACTGAGGCGGCGGGGAGATCAGGTGCCACGGTTCGATACCCGGCGAGTCCGAACTTGTTCGCTTCTTCCTCGGGCAAATCCGCGCTCTCTCGGGGAGTCCGTAACACCACATGCACGTGAGCCCGGGGAGTGCGGCTGGACAGTTTTCCTGGAAATGCCTCAGCACTCTCCAGATCCGACTTCCTGAGGGGAGGGCCAGGGACCCGAGAACCCGCGACCCCCATGCAAGGGGACTCGCCCGCGGGATCCCGAACCTCTCGGTGTCTAGAATGCGCCGGCTGACGACCTGTCCCCCTGAAGGTGGAGTTTCCGCGGGTGCTCCAGCACCCTTCGCCCCTGGCCTCGCCAGACCCCCCCTACCAAGCAGCCATGAATCAAACCGCCAGGACTCCGCTCCACCGGCAGCGGCTGGTGCTGTCCCTCGCGGGCGGCGTACTGCTCAGCCTGTGCGACCGGGTGCACATCCACCACGGAATCCTCAGCCAGGAAGATCAGTCCTTCCTGGGCCAGGGCTGGTGGGTGCTGCCGATGTTCTGCCTGGTGGCCCACGCGGCGCCCCTCGGCTGGCGACTGTTCCGGCAGAGGCTGGAGGTCGCTGCACTCGAGACGTCCGGGAGCGAGTTCCTCTTCTCCCTGATCGCCTTCACCCTGGTCTATTGCAGCACGGGCCCCCTCGACACGCACGGGTCCCTGCTTGCGGTGGGGCTGACGGTCGCCTTCGGGCTGCGCCTCTGGAGGCGCCGCTGCAAGGGTCTGCTCCTGTTCTCGGTGCTGCTGGCCCTCGCCGGTTGCTCAGGTGAGGCCGCCCTGTCGCTGGCCGGCGCCTTCGCCTACGACCATCCCGACCTGGGCCCTGTGCCGCTCTGGCTGCCCGCGATCTACCTGCACGGGGGGCTCCTGGTGGCGGACCTCGACGGGTATCTGGACTGAGTCACCCGCAGGCCCTCCATCGCGGGCCGAACCCGCGACGGAGGGCACCGTGCGCCCGCGCCCGACGTGCCTAGCCCGGCCTTTTCATGAG
>CAZQAT010000158.1:0-5349 GCA_964591315.1 uncultured Planctomycetaceae bacterium | reverse complement strand
CCGACGAAGAAGGCGAAGCGCCCACCGAGGCCGCCCCCGCGAAGCACCTGGCGGTAGGCCCCGAGCTTCTCTGTCCCCAGCAAGCGTGCGATCTCCTCGCGGTGATGCGCCCGGTTCTCCATGAAGATGGCCTCGAGGTCCTCGTCGGAGGTCTTGCCCTCTGACCACAGGTGGGTCATGTCCCGGTTGCGCTCGTTCTGCAGGGCGACGAGCTTCCGCAGGTCTCTGGACTGGGAGGCGCTCAGGACCAGGCGGTCGTTGAGCTTCTGCATCCGGTCGTCGAGCTCCGCGTCGAGGCGGTCGTACTCCTCGTTGGCCCGCACGGCCTCCTCCTGTCGCTCCTCCAGCTCCGCTTCCCACTCCTCGGCTGCGCGCTCCTCCTCGATGGAGGCGAGCACGTCCTCGACACTCGAACGGAGGAGGTCGCCGCCCTGCCTCGAGGTGAGCGCCTCCTCGAACGCGCCTCCGGTCGCCCCTGCCACACCCGAGTCGCTCGCTCCGGCGCTCGCCTCCACACGCTGGGCGGGGGTGGGCAGCCGACGCAGGGACGCGACCTCGAGCGTCAGGGCATCCAGGGAACGACGGAGCTCCGCGATCTCAGCCTCGACTCGCTCCGTCCCGCTCCCCCGGGGTCGGAGCCCCTCCGCGCCCGGGACCACCGAGGTCGGGGGCGTCGGTGAGAGGGTGAGCACGATCACGGTGCTCACCAGGGCGGAGAGGACCAGCGAGGAAGCGATGACGGGGATGGGACGACTCATGGGGCTCGGAGACAGGGCCGCTCCAGGGTACCAGGCATCCCCCGAGTTCGGTACGC
The DNA here is from genome assembly GCA_964591315.1 of uncultured Planctomycetaceae bacterium. Taxonomy (GTDB): domain Bacteria; phylum Planctomycetota; class UBA1135; order UBA1135; genus JABACD01. Next base: position 4,535 of record CAZQAT010000158.1, on the reverse strand, counting down.
CACCGAGGGCAGGGGGAGGTGCGCCACCCGCAGAGACTGAACGTGAACGAGAACGCGGCGCACTCGGAGAGCACGCCGCGCTGCTTCGACCGGCCCGGTGGCCGCCCCTTCAGGTCCTCAAGGAGCCCAGGTGATCTCCAGGCCGTTGGAGAGGTTGTGGCCGTTACCGCAAGGGTCGCCCGTGTCCCGGAACCAGGCCTGGTAGAAGTGAGTCTGGCCGGCGGAGGAGCCGTCCGTGGCGGAGATGGAGACCGTGCTGGTCATCTCTCCGGCCCCGTCGGTGGGCACGATCTCGAGGCGGGTGATCTGGCCCCCGGCGCAGATCAGGCCGTTCCCGAAGCCGACGCCGGTGCCGTAGGAGAGGGTGCCGCCGAAGAAGAGAGCGCTGACGTGGACCGGGGCTCCCGCGGTGCGGAGCACGACCGTGTCGGCGGAGACGCTGCCCACGCCGGTGCCGGTCAGCGCCGCCCCGGAGCCCGAGGAGTTCTGGCAGCCCTCCCCCGCCGCGCCGCTCGTGCAGGGACAGGTCGCGCCGCTACCGTCGCCGGCGCAGTAGGACAGGCCCACCGGAGGAACCCCGCCGCCGGGTCCCTCGAGGGGGAAGGTCAGGACGCTGCCCACCCCGGGCTCGAACATCTCGAGCTCACCCACGTCCGCCACGGGGCCCGCGGCGGCGGTGAATCCGAAGCTGTAGGCCGTACACCAGTTGATGGCGTTGGCGTTGGGGTTCTGGGCGTAGGTCTGGGGGCAGCTCCAGATGATGTGGCTCGCGTCCGTGGTCATCGTCCAGTCGGTGCCGTCCTGCAGCTCGCCGCTGTGGTAGTCCACGTCGTTGAACCAGACGTCTGTCAGGTCGCCGCTGCCCCCCCAAGGGATGCGAAACTCGTAGGCGCCCTGGGTCGAGTTCTGGTTGTTGACCACGTAGACATAGTCCCAGGTGCCGTCTCCGTTGTCCCAGACACGCGAGGCGCACTGGTAGTAGCCGTGAACGCCGGAGCCGCCCTCGGCGGTATTCGTGATCTCGGCGATCTGGACCGAGCCGTCCTCGCTCTTCCAGCCGTAGACACAGGACTCGCCCACGTGGTTGATGCTGTTGTTGTCTCCCTGCATCGACAGGCTGTTCGTGAAGTTCACGGTGCGCCAGGTCGAGTTGTTGTGGGCGAATCCGAACTGGTGGTCCTCGTAGTGGACGTAGTTGCCCTCGACGAAGTAGACCGCTCCCTGGTTCTGGCTCGGCGTCACGTCGGCCACGGCCACCTGCAGGCGCCCGCGAATGGTCGAGTTGCCGCTGGGGTTCGGATAGGAGTGGTGGTGGTCACCGGACGTGGGGCTGACGGCGTACTTCGGCCCCCCATTGGAGCCGTCGTTGAGGCCTGAGCTGTAGGTGTCCGCGCAACCGACCCGCAGATAGGGCGTGCAACCGCTGCCGGAGCCGTCACCGCAGCCCGACTCACAGAGCGCGCAGAAGCCGTGCTTCAGCCAGGACTGCCCCAGGTGCTCGAAGCGGCGGCCCTTCAGCCGGAAGACGTTCTGTGAGATGACCGGGTGGGTCTGCCCTCCGCCGCTGGTCCAGGTCAGGATGTCGTCCCCGATGTTGCAGGACTGGGAGGCCACCGAGTAGGCGGCGATCCCACCGCTCTGGCCGTAGTAGGTGATCGCGTTTCCGTTCGAGCCCCAGTAGCCCATGCGGTGAACGGTCATGTCTCCTTGGGCCGATGCAAGGGACGCCAGGAACGGAACCACGAGAGTGCGGAGGAACTTGGTTGCCATACAGGGAGCGGGGCTGGGGACACGCCGGCTGGGGAGCTGGGCGGTCCGGGCAACGGGGGATCTCCCGAGTCTAAGCCCACCCGCCGATTCGTGCCTGGCTGGCCCCGCCCCATCTGGAGAGAGCGGCCTCCCGGGCCTCTCCGGGCGGTGCTGCCGGACACGGATCGCGCTGCGGGGCCGCCCGGTGCGCTCGTGGGTGCCGGGGCCAGGCACAGCGGAGCGACGGAGGAGGGCGCCCCTCAGGGACAGACGTCGGCGGTCTCCGCCGTCCAGTTGTTCAGGGTCGGTGTCGGGACCTTCCGAACTGTCACCATCTGGAAGGGCTGGGCCTCGCTGAAGACGACACCGCCGCAGGGCTCGGTCTCGAGACTCTGCACGTCCAGGCTGGTGATGCTTCGTTGCACGCCCGTGACCTCGATGGAGTACCCGAAGGTGAAGCGCCGGCCGGCCTAGACGGCGATCAGGGTCTCCCGACTGAAGTCCACCGCCGGCGGCGTCATGGGCGGGGCGGTGCAGTCGACGGCCCGGATTGCGAGGCCGGTGCTGTCGCTCGCCTGGACGCCCAGGCGGTAGGTCTGCGGGTTGCCCGCCACGCACAGGAAGCCGTCACCGAGAGGTGTGGGCAGCGTGGCGACCGCGCCGTGGAAGACGAGGCCCAGGCCGCCCGCAGGCAGAGAGGCCCCGCCACTTCGCAGGATCCCCTGTCTCGCTTCGTGGAGCGGCAGCACGTCGAGGCCCGGGGACCTTCTCAGCTCCCCGTCATTCGGGAATGTGCGGTACGCTGTCTCAGGACTGTCGCCCGCCACATGCGCCCGTCGAGTCGGACGCGACGGGGCCCGAATCACGCGGGTGTCGCCCAGTCCCTGCTCTGCTACTCCACGCCGGGATCCCCATGCACCTGCTCGCCTCCACAGCCCTCCTGACCGCCCTGACGGCCGCTCCAGCCCCGGCCTTTCAGGGGTGCCAGGGCTGCACGCCCCTCGACGACCTGGGCACCGGCCTCTACCTCGGCCTGCACCAGGGGGGCCTCTACTCAGGGGGCCTGAACACGCCGCCCCCGGGCCACCGGGACGACGCCCTCGCCGCCGCGTCGAGTGTGGTGCCCCGTAACGCGAACGGTGCGCCGGACCCCGCGGGTCGCATCGGCCTGATCTCGGTCTCGATGTCGAACTGCAACCAGGAGTTCTCCGCCTTCGAGCGCAGGGCTGACGGGGACGACCACCGCAACGGCCGCCTGTTCGTGGTCAACGGCTGCCAGGGAGGCCAGGCCCTGAACGTGATCGCCAACCCCAACGCGCCCTACTGGACGAACCTGGCGGAACGCCTCGACGCCGCGGGCCTCGCCCCCGGCCAGGTGCAGGCGGTCTGGCTCAAGATGGCCGACGCGCAACCCCGGACCACCGCCTTCCCCGACCACGCCCTCGAAGGACTGGCCAACGCCACGGCGGTGCTGCAGAACCTGAAGGCCCTCTACCCGAACCTGGCCCTGGCCTTCTTCTCGAGCCGCACCTACGGCGGTTACGGGGAGACCCCCCAGCACGGCGAGCCCCTCTGCTACGAGACGGGCTTCGCGGTCAAGTGGTTGATCGAGAAGCAGATTGCCGGCGAACCTGGGCTCAACCACGACCCGAACCGAGGGCCGGTCGTCGCGCCCGTGGCGCTGTGGGGACCCTACCTGTGGGCCAATGGCGCGATCCCACGCTCGGACGGGCTCGTGTGGCTCCGGAGTGACTTCGAGGACGACGGCGTACACCCCTCCCCTGCCGGGGAGCAGAAGGTGGCGGACCTGCTGGAGGCCTTCCACCGCTTCGACCGCTTCAGCACGGGCTGGTTCGGAAGGCCCAGCGCCGTGCGCCTCGAGACCCTCGCCGCCACGGACGACGCCACCGTCGACGCGGCCCAGCCGAGCGCAAACCACGGTAGCGCCCCGGCCCTGCGGCTCCTCGGCACCCAGCGTCGCGCCTACCTGAGGTTCGACCTCTCGAGCGTCAGCGGCACCGTCGAGGAGGCCAAGCTCAGCCTCCTGACGCCGGAGGACTTCACCAGCCACCCCGGGACCCAGCTGCGAGGCGTGAGCTCCACTTCCTGGAGCGAGGACACGCTCACCTTCGCCAACGCGCCTCCCATGGACGGGGGTCTGATCGCCGAGCTGCCGACCCTGAGCCGTGGGACGGCCACCTCCTTCGACGTCACCTCCCAGGTCCAGGCAGCCCTCGGCGGCGCCGTGGCCTTCGGGCTCGCCAGCGATCCGGGGGCATCGGGTCCGATGGAGTTCCTGAGCGAGGAGGGCGGCGCGGCGCCCCGGCTCGTCCTGTCCGTGCGCCCCCCCTGCGACGATCCGGGCGTGCCCTACTGCCGCAGCCTGCCGAACTCCGCGGGTACGGGCGCCTCCATGGCCATGAACGGAAGCGCGAGCGTGACCACGAACGACCTGATGCTCGGCGCCACGGGTCTGCCGGCGAATGTGCCGGCCCTCTTCTACTACGGCTTCGGGTCCGCCCAGCTGCCCTTGGGCGAGGGCCTGCGCTGCGTGGCCGGCCCGATCGCGCGCCTCAACCCGCCACAGTTCTCGGGTCTCGGGGGGAGCGTGCAGCGCGCCCTCGACTTCACGACCTTCCCCCTCGGCGCCGGGCCGATGGCCGTCGCACCGGGCGACCTTCTACACGTCCAATGCTGGTTCCGCGACGTGACGGGCGGCCCCGAGGGCTTCAACCTCTCGGACGCGCGACAGGTAGAGCTCTGCCCCTAGCCCGGCCTATTCATGA
>CAZQAT010000157.1:0-5477 GCA_964591315.1 uncultured Planctomycetaceae bacterium | reverse complement strand
CCAGGAACGCAGTTGGGTCCCAATGCGTCAAAGCCTCATGAATAGGCCGGGCTAGTCCGCCCGCGGGCTCCTCGCGGGTCCAGGTCGGTGAGCAGCGGCGTCGCGCGGAGGCGCTCATCTGCGGTTCCCGCCCGCGTTGGGGATCGGGTAGACTCCCGCCCCCGCGCACGCACCCTCACTGACGCCAGGTGCCCCCCCAGCCGACGATGTCCAGCGAGTCCATGCCCGCCTCGACCAGCTCCTCTCCGGGGCAGGAGCCCGTCCGCCGCACCCCCCTCGCGCGGGTCCTGCGGGGGCTGCTGGCCCTGGGGTTCGGGCTCGTGCTCGCCCTCGGGGTCTGTGAGGCGGGCTTCCGCTACCTGCTCTTCTCGGACTCGGGGCTCGCCCTGAAGTACGGCGCCAAGTATCGGGACGCGAACGCCTTCAGCAACTCCAAGGCCCACTCGGACTACTTCAAGCTGCTCTTTCTGTGGCGTGAGGCCGCCGGCCAGAACCGGGGCTTCCACAACACCGATCCGCGACTGGGGTGGGTCAAGAGCCAGGTGCGGCGACCGGACCTCGACCACCAGCACCGCACGCGAGTCGGCAAGCGTCGGCCTTTCCTCATGTACGGGGACTCCTTCACGGCCTGCACCACGCCCCAGAAGGACTGCTGGGAAGGGCTGATCGAGACCTCGTTCCTGGGGCCGCACGTGTGCGTCATCAACTACGGCGTGCGGGGCTACGGGGTGGACCAGATGAAGGCCCTGCTCGACGAGACCATCGACCTGTGGAAGGACCAGGACCCGGTGGTTGCCGTGGGCATCCTGGCGGACGACGACCTTGACCGGGTGGTCTTCGAGTTCCGTCAGGGGCCCAAGCCGCGCTTCGACCTGGAGGATGGCGAGCTTGTGCCGACCTATCCCGGCGAGTACCAGGACATCGCGAGCTGGATCGACAAGAACCCGCCCGACGTCACGAGCTACCTCCTGCGCTACCTGACGGTCGGGGCGAAGCTCCTGCCCGAGTCATTCGCCGAGGAGCACCTCCCGGAGGGCGAGGCCCTCGTGAAGCGCAAGAAGGAGCTCTCTGCGGCACTGATCACCTCGATGCGGGATCGGCTCGAAGAGGCCGGCGTGGACTACTTCTTCATCATCTTCGAGGGACCCTTCGTGAGGCGCGGGGGGCGTTTCGTCTCGAAGCAGACCTGGCGAATCCAGTTCCTGAAGCTGATGCTCGACGAGCTCGAGATCCCCTGGGTCTCCTCGACCCGCGCCGTGCTCGAGCACCAGCGGGAGCACGATCGCACCGGAAACGCGGGCTACTTCGTGCCCGACGGCAAGCCCGACGCGCGCCACTTCACGCCCCTGGGCAACCAGGCCGCCCTGAACTCCATCCTGCGCGGCCTGCACGGCAGCTTCGACGGGAAGATCCGTGAGCTCGAGCGGCACCCGAGGCGTCCCTCGAGGGTCTCCGCCGACGGTCAGTAGTCCTGCGCGTCCGGGTCCGGGCCGGACCTCCACTGGCGCCAGCCGTCGCGCGCGTAGGACAGCGTGCTGAGCCCGATCAGGGCGGCCACGGCCCACAGCAGGGGGTCTGTCCAGGCCCGCTCGAGCTCGGCGGTGATACCCACGAGCAGGGCGAAGAGCAGCAGGCTCGAGACCTTGCCGTGCCAGGCGTGGTGGACCTGCACCGTGCCGCGCCGCGTACGCACGGCCAGGATCCCCCCGGCCATGATCACGTCGCGCAGGATCACCAGGGCGAAGAACTCCAGCGGGACGGGCTCGAAGGCCAGACCGTGGTAGAAGGTGAAGTAGACCAGCATCACGACCTGCGCCAGCTTGTCTGCCGCGGCGTCCAGGAAGGCGCCGAGCTTGCTGGCGAGCCCGAAGCGTCGGGCCACGAAGCCGTCGAGCACGTCCGAGAGGCCGATGACGGTCAGGATCACGAGCGCCCACCAGCGGTGAGATGTGCCGTCATCCCCGTAGTAGACGGCCTCGGTGCAAGCGCTGGCCTGCATCCACCAGAGGGGCAGGAGCGCGATCCGCAGGGTGGTCAAGGCGTTGGGGACCCAGCTCGGCACGACCCGGATCGTAGCGGTATGGCCTCGGGTGTCGCTACACTCGATCCATGGCGCACCGCAAGTGGAGCGAGCTCGCCGACGCAGACCTGCTGCGCGTGCGCATCTGTGACCTGGGGCTGGAGCTGGGGGAGACCCCGGTCGCCGGACGCCTCGAGGAGCTCCACGCGGAGCTGGGGGCTGCCGGGCTACGTTTTCGGCCCTACGCCTGGCTCTCCACGGACTGGTTCACCCCGGACGACTGCACGGGCTTCGCGGTGCCCTTCTACATCTCCCACCCACGGCTGGTGCGCCTGGAGCGGCGCCGCATGCTCGTGGTGGAGGGCGGCTCCCACGGCGAGTGCATGAAGATCATGCGCCACGAGGCGGCCCACGCCCTGGACAACGCCTACGGCCTGCGGCGTCGCAAGCGCTGGCGCGAGCTCTTCGGCCGGGCGAGCACGCCCTACGCGTCGAGCTACACCCCCGACCCCACCAGCCGGAACCACGTCCACAACCTCGACTTCTGGTACTCCCAGAGCCACCCGCTCGAGGACTGGGCCGAGACCTTCGCCGTGTGGCTGCGGCCGGGCTCGCGCTGGCGGCGGCGCTACGCGGACTGGCCGGCCCTCGAGAAGCTCGAGTACGTGGACGAGTTGATGCGCGAGGTCGGCGACCAGCCGCCCCGGCGCCGGTCTCGGTCGCGGGAGGAGCCCCTCAGGAGCGTGGGCATGACCCTCGGCGAGTACTACGAGCGCAAGCGCGGCGTGTACTCCGAGGACTCGAGCCCGGCCCTCGACGGTCAGCTGATGCGGGTCTTCCCAGCCCGTGACGGAGGGCCCGTGCGCCGCAAGGCCTCCGCCTTCCTGCGCGAGAACCGCACCGAGCTCGTGCGTCGGGTCTCCGCGGCCACGGGTCAGCACCGCTACCTGCTCGACCACGTGGTGCGCGAGATGGTCGAACGCTGCCGCTCCAAGGACCTGCGCATCCCCGGGACCCAGAGCGAGGCGATGGTCAGCGCCGCAATCGTCCTGACCTCTCTCTCCTCCCAGTTCCTGTACGGAGCCCACCCCAACTACCACCGATGAAGCGACTCCGAGTGGCCGTGCTGATGCACGCCGAGCTGGTCCCGCCTCCGACGACCGAGGGGCTGACCGAAGCGGAGATGTACGAGTGGAAGATGGAGTACGACGTACTGGCCACCCTCGAGCAGCTCGGCCACGAGGTGATCGGCGTGGGCGTCGACGACGACTTTGCGCCCCTGCGAGCCGCTCGGGAGGAGTTCCGGCCGCACGTGGTCTTCAATCTGATGATGCACTTCCACCAGGCGGGCATCTACGACTCCGCGGTCGTGGGCTGGCTCGAGCTGCACAAGCAGCCCTACACCGGCTGCAACCCCCGCGGGCTCCTGGTGGCGAACGACAAGGCCCTGTGCAAGAAGGTGCTCTCCTACCACCGCATCCGGGCGCCGCGCTTCATGACCGTCTCCCGAGGCCGCGCGGTGCGCAGCCTCCCGCGTCGGCTGGAGTTCCCGATCTTCGTCAAGTCCCGCAGCGAGCACTCCTCGACCGGCATTGCCCAGGCCTCCATCGTGCGCGACCTGGAGCAGCTCCAGGAGCGCGTCGAGTTCATCCACCGCAATGTGGGCACCGCCGCCCTGTGCGAGGAGTTCATCGAGGGCCGCGAGCTGACGATCGGTGTTCTCGGCAACAAGCGGCTCGAGACGGGGCCCGTATTCGAGCTGCACATGGATGATCTACCGGAGGGTGCACCGAACATCATCACCTCGCGCCTCAAGTGGGACGTGGCCTACCAGAAGCAGGTCGGCCTGCGCTCGGCCCTGGCGGAGGACCTGCCCGAGGGCAAGCAGCGGGAGATCGACCAGCTGGCGCGCCGCATCTATCGGGCCCTGGGGCTCTCGGGCTTCGCACGCATCGACATGCGCCTGGACGCCGAGGGCCGCATCTGGATCCTGGAGGCGAACCCCAACCCGGACATCTGCTTCGGGGAGGACTTCGCCGAGTCCTTCGAGCGCAAGGGCTACAGCTACAAGCAGCTCTTGCAGAAGCTGCTCAACCTGGGGCTGCGCTACGAGGCGCCCTGGAGGGGTTGAGCGGAGCTCAGCCCAGGGTCCGCAGCCGGCGACAGATCTCGTCCAGGTCCTCCTCGCCGACGGCGAAGTGGAAGCGGATGCTGCGCACATCCGCGCCGTCCTCGTAGAAGAGGTCGCCGGGCACCGCGTTGATGCCCACCCGGTCGATCAGGGCCAGCACAGCGTCGTAGGGGGCGAGGTCGCCGAGCACGTCCCGGTAGTCCGCCATCGCGTAGTACGCGCCCTGGGGCAGCGCCACCCCGAAGCCCGCGTCGCCCAGGGCCGCACAGAAGCGGTCGCGCCGGGCCTGGTAGCCGTCCCGCAGCTCGTCGTAGAAGCTCGACGGCAGCTCCGTCAGGGCCTTCTCGATGCCCCGCTGCAGGGGCCGCGGCGCGCAGACGTGGACCTGGTCGCAGATCAAGCCGATGGAGTTCACCAGCTCGGCGGGGCCCGCCAGGTAGCCCATGCGCCAGCCGGTGATCGAGTAGGTCTTGCTGAAGCCGCCGATGGTCAGGGTGCGCTCCGCCAGGCCGGGCAGCGTGGCGGGGGAGACGTGCTCGCGCCCGTCGAACACCATGTACTCGTAGACCTCGTCGGTCAGCACGGCCACCTCGGTCCCCTCGAGCAGGTCGGCGAGGGCCTCGAGCTCCTCGCGCGTGAACATCTTGCCCGTGGGGTTCGCGGGGGTGTTGACGACGACCGCCCGCGTCCTCGGCGTCAGCGCGGCCCGCAGGGCCTCGGGGTCGAAGGCGTAGTCCGGCTCTGCCAGCCGCACGCAGACGGGAGTCGCCCCCGCCAGGCGCAGGGAGCTGGGGTGGTAGGAGTAGAAGGGCTCGAAGAGCACGACCTCGTCCCCCGGCTCGAAGAGGCACAGTCCGGCGGCGAAGAAGGCCCCCGAGGAGCCCAGGCTGACGAGCACGTTCTCCGCGCCGACGTCGAGGCCGTTGTACTCCCGGAGCTTCCTGGCGACCTGCTCTCGGACCCCGGGCAGGCCGAGGTAGGGCGTGTACGTCTGCCGGTCGGCCCCCTCGATCGAGGCCATGGCTCCGTCCCGCAGGCACTCCGGGGCGTCCAGGTCGCAGACCCCCTGGCCGAGGTTGATGCCGCCCTCGACGCGGTTGATGACATCCGTCAGGGCGCGCAGGGGGTTGGCCACGGCCAGGTGCTCGCGGCGTTGCGCGAGGCGTTCGAAGGCTCGGCTCATGGGCGGATGATAGGCCGAAGGGGCGGTCGGCGACCAGCGGTCATGGTCCGCTCCCGGCGTCGCGGCGGACTCTGTCGCGGCGGACTCTGTCGCGGGGGCGTGGCTCGCGAGCGGCTCGTCCGGCTAGCCCGGCCTATTCATGA
>CAZQAT010000156.1:0-5534 GCA_964591315.1 uncultured Planctomycetaceae bacterium | reverse complement strand
TTCCTGGAGTCTAGCCCGGCCTATTCATGAGGCTTTGACGCATTGGGACCCAACTGCGTTCCTGGCGGTACTTTGGGTGTCGGACGAACCGGAGGCGACCTGGTGAGGTCGTCGAGGATCGGGCGACACCCAAAGTGCCGCCAGGGGCGGAGAGGCTGCCGAAGGGGTAAGCCCCGGTCCGCGAAGCGGATCCAAGGGGTCCAGTGGACCTCTTGGAAGGGGATCCCGGTTGGGTGCTAATGCGTTGAAGGCTCATGAATAGGCCGGGCTAGCAGGTCCCCGCGCCGTCGGCGGTCAGCGCACTCCCGTGATCACGCCCTGGGCCAGGTTGAAGAACTCGCGGAAGGCGGGGCCCAGGGTGACCACGAAGATCCCCGGCAGGAAGCAGATCACGAGGGGGAAGACCAGCTTCACGGGCAGGGACTGAGCCTTGATCAGGGCCCGGTCCCGGCGGCGGTTGCGCAGGTCGTTGGCCTGGGTGCGCAGGACGGCGGAGAAACCGGTGCCGATCTGCTCGGCCTGGATCAGGGCCGAACAGAAGACCGTCATCGAGCTCACCTCGCAGCGCCGGGCCAGGCGGCGGAAGCAGCGCACGCGGGCGATGCCCGCCAGGGCCTCGCCCTGGAACAGGCGGAACTCCTCGATCAAGGGCGTGTCCTCGCGCTCGGAGTCGAGGATCTTGGCGAAGGAGGCGTCGAAGCCCAGACCGGACTCCGACAGGGTGGCGAGCAGCTCGAGCACGATCGGCAGCTCGCTCTCGATCGAGTCCACCCGCTCGCGGCGCCTCTTGCGCACGTAGAGCCAGGGCGCCAGGGCGCAGGTGAAGAAGAGGACCCAGGGCAGGGCCGTGATCAGGGTCTGGGCTATGGTGCCGGCACCCTCCGGTAGATCGGCGGCGGAGCGCCGCAGCAGCTCGCCCAGGGGCGACAGGGCCAGGATCAGCCCCAGGGTGGCGCCCAGGACCGCCGCCAGCAGGGACGCCAGCACGAAGGCCGAGGAGGAGCCCACGGCACGGAAGCCGGCGGTGGTCAGCCACTCCTGCAGCCAGGGCTCACGGGGATCCGGCTCGCGTCCCGCCAGCTCCTCGCCGTGGGTCGCCACCATCCGCGCGCGGGTGGCCCGGGCCGTGCGGCTGCGGGTGAACAGGAAGTAGAGCAGGGTCACCCCGCCCAACCACAGCACCACGATCAGGATCGTCTTGAACATCGTTGCCGCCTCAGTACTGGATCTTGGTCAGGCGGCTCATCCAGAACAGGCCCAGGGCCTGCAGGACCACGGCCGCGGCGATGATGCGGATGCCCATCTCGTCCTCGATGAAGCCCTCGACGCGGGTCGGGTGGGTGCGCCAGGTGACGAGGCCGATGCCGTAGGTGATGGCCAGGATGCCGAAGACCGAGCCCTGGGCCTGGGTCGTCTCGGCGTTGATGCGACGCTTGAGGTCCACGTTGTCGCGGATCGAGCGCGCCACCATCGTGAGGGTCGGGGCCAGGGAGCCGCCGGTCTCCTCGTGCACGGCGAGCGTGAAGGCGAACAGGCGGTAGCTCTCGAGGGGCACGGCCCGGTACAGGTCCTCGAGGGCATCGGCGGGGGCGTCTCCCAGGCGGATCGAGCCCACCAGGTCCTTGAGGTGTCCCCTGAGGGGCTCGCGGGCCTCGCGGGCGGCGGAGTCGAGGGCGTCGAGGGTGCCCGCGCCCGCGTGCAGGGCGCCGACGATCAGGTCGATGGACTCCGCCAGCTGGGTCTCGAGGCTCACGGCCCGGCGCTTGGCGATGGTGCTCAGCAGGATCGAGGAGATCACCCAGCCCACCAGCACCAGGGCCACGCAGAACACGTCGGCCCAGCCGCCGAAGAGCCACAGGGCCAGACCGAGCAGGGCCACCGCCGTGTAGGGCAGCCAGGCGTGGCGCGGGGCCAGGCCGACCGGCTCCAGGGGGCTCTCGAGCTCCTCGTCCTCGAGGAAGGGCTCCGACAGGCGCCCCACCGCCGTCGCCCGCTCCCGACGGCGGTAGAACATCCAGACGCCCACGCCCACCACGAGCGCGAGGACGCCGAGGAGCCACGGATCAACCATCGGAGAAGCCGGCGGGTCGGCGGAACAGCTCCAAGGGGAAGTCGAAGCCCTGGTTCCGGAGGTCGTTCACGAGGCGCGGCACGATGCCCGTCGCCAGGTAGTCCCCCACCACCTTGTTGCCCTTGCGGCCCGTGCGCTGGAAGCGGTAGACCTCCTGCAGGAGGGGCGTGTTGCCCTCCATGCCGGCCACCTCGGAGACGGACTCGATACGGCGCACGCCGTCCTCGTAGCGGCGCACCTGCACCAGCACGTCGATGGCGGAGGTGATCTGCTCGCGGATGGCCTGCGAGGGCAGCTCGAGGCCCGCCATGAGCACCATCGTCTCGAGGCGCGAGAGGGCGTCGCGGGTCGAGTTGGCGTGGATGGTGGACATGCCGCCGTCGTGCCCCGTGTTGAGGGACTGGAGCATGTCGAGGGCCTCGCCCCCACGCACCTCGCCGATGATGATGCGGTCGGGCCGCATGCGCAGGGAGTTGATCAGGAGGTCCCGAGCGGAGATCTCCCCCACGTTCTCGATGTTCGGCGGGCGGCTCTCCAGGCGCACGATGTGATCCTGGTCGAGCATCAACTCGGCCGTGTCCTCGATGGTGACGATGCGCTCGGTGTTGGGGATCGCCTCGCACAGGGACGAGAGCAGGGTCGACTTGCCCGCGCCGGTGCCGCCGGAGATCAGGACGTTCTTGCGCTGGCGCACGACGAAGTCCATGAAGCGCATCATGTCCGGGGAGAACATGCCCAGGCGCAGGAGGTCCTCGCGGCGCAGGCGCTGGCGCCCGAAGCGGCGGACCGAGATGGTCGGGCTGTCGAGCGAGATGGGCGGGATGGTGGCGTTGACCCGGCTGCCGTCGGGCAGGCGCAGGTCCACCATCGGACAGCTCATGTCGATGCGCCGTCCGACGCGGGCCGCCAGGCGCTCGATCACGCGCTTGATGTGCTCCTCGTCCCGGAAGCGCACGTCGGCCCGCTCGAGGCGGCCGAAACGCTCCACGTACACGCGCGTCGGGCTGTTGACCAGGATGTCGGTCACCGCCGGGTCCGCCATCAGCGGCGCCAGGGGCCCGACGCCGAGGGTCTCCTGGATCAGCTCGTCGCCCAGGCGGCCGCGCTCCTCCTCGTTGAGGGGAAGCTCCTCGGCCTCGAGGGTGCGCGCCACGAAGTCGTGCACGGCCTGCTCCACCTGCTCCTCGTCGCTGCCGAGCAGGTGGCGCTCGCCGATGTCGTCCAGGAGGCGCTCGTGCAGCTGCGCCTTGATGGACAGGTAGTCCACCACCCCGCTGAGGGGCGCTTCGGGCTTGCGCTGGCGCTCACCGCGCTCGGAGCGGGCGGTCTCCGGGCGCAGACGGCTGGCCGCCGCCGTGGTGATCGCGGCGCGGAAGCGGTGCCGCGCCACCTGCATCTCCTGCTCACGCTGGGTCTCGCTCATCTCCTGCTCCTCTCCCTCGACGGGCCGTTCGGGCTCGCCACCTGCGCTGTTCTCAGGGTCTCTCTCGGTAGCTTCAGTCATGCCATGGCCTCACCGGCCAGAGGAAGATCTCCTAGTGGACTGACCGAGCCGCGTGGCTCGACCGCTTGGGTGCTCGCGGCCCCCTCGATCTCGCGCGTGATGCCGTGCAGGGCCTTGCCGAAGCCGAAGCGGCGCCCGCAGCTGAGCGCGTAGGGCTTGCCCGTGTTGAGGGCCGTGATGAGCTTCTTCTGGAAGGGGAAGACGTGGTGCACCTCGCGCCCCAGGCGGTCGACCACGTCGTCGACCCGCAGGCCGCCGGAGACCTTGGGGAAGGGGTAGTTGAGCACGATCCGCTGGCGGGACTCGGTCACCCCGACCTTCTTGAGCACGTCGAGGAAGTGGGCGTTGCCCACCACGCTGGGCACCGTGGCGTGGAAGACCACGTAGACCAGGTCCGAGAGGTCGAGGGCGGCCATGATCACGCTGTCGAGCATCGGGTAGGTGTCGACGATGACGTACTTGTAGGCCCGGCGCGCCAGGGTCAGGATGCGCGACAGCCCCTCGTCGTCCACGTGGGAGGCCTCGATGGCGTCCAGGGGCGCGGCCAGGACGTGCAGCCCGCACTCGCTGGGCATGGCGATCTGGCGGATCAGGGTCTCGTCCAGCCGGTGGCTCTCCTGGATCGCGTCGACGATCGAGGTCTTGGGGGCCACGTCGAGCATCATGGCCGCCACCCCCAGCTGCAGGGAGGTGTCCACCAGCAGCACGTCCCCGGGGTGGCGCATGGCGAGGGCCACGGCGGTGTTGACCGAGGTGGTCGACTTGCCGGCGCCGCCCTTGTTGCTGACGAAGGAGATGATCTTGCCCAGGGGGCGGCTGGCCCGCGGGGCGGCGCTGAAGACCCGGTCGAAGAGCTGCTGCAGCTCGGCGGTCGAGAGGGGCCGGCGCAGGAAGTCCGCCACGCCGTGGCGCATGCCCTCGATGATCGCCTCGCTCTCGGAGGCGTCGTCGTCGAAGTCCTCGGCGCGGTAGGTCGCCACCACCACCGACTCCGGGGAGCCGTTGGAGACCTCGTCCGCGAACTCGGTCAGGCTGGCGCCGCCGCCGCGCAGCTCGAACACGATCAGTTCGGGTCGCCTGGAGCGAGCCGCCTCGACGCCCTGCCGCACGTCGTGGGCCACGTGCAGCACGGGCTTCCACTTCTTGATGCCGCGCAGGGCCGCGCGCACCTCTTCGCGGAGGAGTTCGTCACTGCCGACGATCAGGATTTGAGGGTTCTTCATGTGTCGGTTCTCTCTCGCTAACGGGCGTGGGCGGGGGCGTAGACGCGGGCATCGGGAATGTCCCAGGGCAGAGTTCCAGGCGGCGGCACTGGGCTGAGCCTGAACAGTGCGTCGATCAAGTCGCCCCAACCCAGTTCGTAGTTGGGGAACAGGTCCTCGTGCTGGGTCCCATCAAAGATGGCGCTGGCGTTCCTGGCCGCCATCCACGGCTGATCGGGCGAGAGCTCGTTGGGCAACTTGGTGACCCTCATGAACAGGTCTCCCGTCTCCGCGTTGTTGTACTCGTCGGGCGGGGGGATCTCCTCGAGGAGGACGCGGCCGAAGCCGCAGATGTGCTGTTCCTGGGCTTGCCCGCTCCCAGCGCCCCGCAGGTACAGGGGGATGTAGCACTCCTCGACCGCCCAGAACTCGGGCAGCAAGTTCGCGTCGGTACCATCGCTCTGGATGTCCGGCGTCAGAGAGTCGAGGTAGACAGGATCTCCAACCTGCGAGGCTTGCTTCGGGTACAGATAGCCGGACACGAAGCTGTCGTGGTTGATGGAGACGATCTCGTAGCTCGGCGGTCGAACCCGCAGGTCCGCCGAAATGCGTCCGGTGCCGGAGTCGTACTTGTTGAAGGTGGCGTCGCTATCCCACTCGCTGAACCACATGGCAAAGGGCCCCGCGCCAACCGCCCACTCGTCCCCCAGATCCGGGCGCGCCTCTCCGATCCTCACCGCCGGCCGCGCCTCTGCGA
>CAZQAT010000155.1:0-6028 GCA_964591315.1 uncultured Planctomycetaceae bacterium | reverse complement strand
CCAGGAACGCAGTTGGGTCCCAATGCGTCAAAGCCTCATGAATAGGCAGGGCTAGGCGGAGTCGATGGGCGTCCTCGCTGTCTGGATCCTGGAGCGTCCCGTGGGGCTCGCGGCCCTCGCGCTGCCGATCCTCCTGCTGCTCTGGGCGCGACGACCGACGGCACCGCTCCGGGTGGCCACCGGTGCGCTCGAGCTCTGGCGGAGCACCACCGAAGGCGCACCTCCGCGGTCCGCCTCGGGCGCCCGTCGGGTCCCGCCGCGCACCTGGTTGCTGGCGGCCGCCCTGGTCGCCGGGGCCCTGGCCGTGGCGGGCCCGCGGCGCTCGGACCCGCCCCCGCGGGTGACCTGGACCCTGGAGCTGGACCGCAGTCCCTCCATGTACCTGCCCGTCGTGGAGGGCGCGGCGCGGACGCGCTACGACCTGGCCCTGGAGCGCGCCCTGGCGGAGCTCGAGCGGCTGGACGTCGGGCCGGAGGAGCGGCGTTGGACCACCTCCGCGGGCGAGAGTGCCCGGGGCGCGACCCCGCCGCGGGCCTGGGCCGCGGCGCCGGCCGTGGCCGCCCCGGAGCTCTCCGCCGGCCGGGGGGACCGGATCCCCATCAGCGATCGCCTCGATCCGGAAGGGCTGTCGGTGACCGGCGGGGTGGCCAGCGGCGGTGCGGCGGTGCCGGGGATCGTGGCCGACAGCGGCGGGCGGCGGGTGCTCTGGAACGGCGTGGCCCTGGTGGACGGTGGCCCGAGTCCGGCACGCCGGGTGCGGGTCGACGCCGGCCTCGCCGCGGAGCTCCGCGAGCTGGTGGAGCTCTGGTGCGCGGAGCGCGGGCTGAGCACCCTGGACGACGGTGGCGAGGTCGCGCTGTGGATCGAGCTCCCGCCCTCGGCCGACGAGCGTTCGGTCCGGGTCCTCGCGGAGGGGCGGGTCCTCGCGGAGGGCCGGGTGCTCGCGGAGGGGTGGGGCCTGCGCGGGCGGGCGCGGGTGGCCGCGGCGGACGGGGACGTGGCCTGGAGTGCTCTGGACGGCACGCCCGTCGCGTGGAGCTCCGGGCCCGGTCGGTTGCGCGTGGCCCTGACGCAGGTGGAGGCCTTCGAGGGAGGGAGCGCGGCCCTCGCCCTGGACTGGGCTCGATGGCTGGACGCGCAGCTGCTCCCCGCGTCCGACGTGGTGCCCTTCGCGGAGCGGCAGGCGGCGGGGGCGGCGCGCACCTGGCCCTTCGCGCCCCCGGCGGCAGAGGGGGGGACGACGCAGGTCGCGGACGGTGTCCCGGCCCCGGCGGCCTGGCTCTCCCTGGTGGCCTTGGCCCTGGGCCTGGCGGCCTTCGCCCCACTCCGGAAGGGGCCATCAAAAGCTCGGAGCGCGGCCTCACGATCCTAGGGATGCAGCAATTGATGACCTAGACTCGCGCGCAGAGAACCGCAGGAGTACGGGGACATCGGAGGACTCAAGGGAAGAGGAGCAGGGGGCGAGCGCGCGGCTCTCCACGGAGTCCGTGCTGCCGGACTCCTGATGGTCCTGGCCGGGCCTCTCGGCGCCGGTCAGGGTTCCTCAGCGAGTCTCCCGAACGGCGACTTCGAGGCGGGCCTCGCGGGCTGGGCCCAGTCCGCCAGCAACGGCTCCAGCCCCTTCGCCGCGGTCCCCTCTCCGGGAGCCTCGGGCGGAAGCGCCGCGGCCGACCTGCCGCCGGGCGTGACCGCGGTGCTCGAGCTGCCGGTCCCCCTGGCTCCCGGTGAGATCGTGGAGTCCGCTCCGCCTCCGGGCCGCCCGGGTCCGAAGCTCGAGTTCGGCCTGTGGGTCTGGCCCGCTCCGAACTTCTCGGGGGGGCTGTGGCTCGAACTCGAGGCGGTCGGTGCGTCGGGGGCCACGCTCCTGGCGGAGTCGCCGCGTGTCGAGGCCTTCGAGCTCGTGCCCGGGCGCTGGACCTACCTGGCGACCCTGCCCACACCCGGGACCGACGGACGCGTGCAGAGCGACACGACCGAGCTGCGCTACCGGCTGCGCACCGAGGCGAGCGGTGGTCTGTGGGTGGACGGTGCCCAGGCGGGACCTTTCGAGTACGCGGCCTGTGACGTGGACGCGGCGAGCTTCGAGGACTGGCAGCCCGGCAGCGGCGCCTGGACCGCGAGCGGCGGCGTGACGTCTGGCCCGACCGCGCTGGCTCCCCACGGCTACTACGGTCCCGGCTTCGCCCAGCTCCCGGCCGCGGGCGGTGCGGAGCTCTCGCAGCTCGTCCAGCTGGGCGGAGTCCCCGGCGCCAGCGCGCCGCGGATCGGGCCGGGGCGGGAGGTCGAGGCGGGGATCTGGCTGCACCTCCCGAACGGCAGCGGACTCGGAGTCGAGCCCGACCCCCAGCTCAGCGCGGAGCTGCAGGTCTGGGCCCGCAGCGCGCGCTCCGGGAGCGAGCGCCTGGTGGCCCGCGGGAGCTGGACCCCGGCCGTCCAGCATGAGGGGCACTGGCGCTTCCTGCAGACCTCGCCCCTGCAGACGCTCGCGCCCGGAGAGGAGGCGCTGCGGCTGGCGCTCGTCAACGACCTCGGTACGGAGCTCGTGGCGGACTTCGCCCAGCTCGGCGAGCTCCACGGGATCGACGGCAACCCGCGCCGTCGGGTGGGGGCGAACTACGTGGGGCACTTCCGCTCGCCCAGCTTCCCCGGGGCCTGGAGCGATCCGTCCGGACCGGCGGAGCGCTGGCGCAACTGGCACTGGACGGTGCCGCCGGCCTGCGACAGCGGCTTCAACGGCTTCTTCCACGAGCCGGACTGCACGACCAACCCCGACTGCATGCGCTCCAACGGCCGGCGCGACGTGGCGGCCAGCACCTGGAGCGGGGAGGATCAGCTGCCCCTGGTGGGGGCCTACGACTCCCGGGACCCGGAGGTGCTGCGCTATCACCTCGACCTGGCCGCCGCCGCGGGCCTCGACCACTTCGTGTACGACTACCTGGGGCACGCGATCGCGGTCCAGAGCCTGACGGCCGGGTCGGAGGCCTTGAACGAGGAGTGCTGGGAGGCCCTGGTCGAGACCGCCGAGGCCCCGGGCACGGACCTCAAGCTGGCGGTCATGTACGAGCCCAAGGTCCACTTCCTGAACTGGGTGGCCGGTCAGCCCACGAAGGCCGACAAGGTCGCGGGCATCACCGCGGACCTGGTCCACCATGCCCGCTTCCTCGAGGGCAAGCGCTGCGCCCTGCGCCGGGACGGGCGCCTGGTCGTGTTCGTCTTTCGCAGCGGAATCTGCGACCCCTCGGGCAGCCAGTGCCTGGAGGAATCGGACTGGAGCGCGATCCACGGCGCGGTGCTGCAGGCCACGGGGGAGGACCTGCTCTTGGTGGCCGACAGCCAGCCGGGGCCGGGCTCGGTCCTGCAGGGCTTCACGCGCTGGCAGCTCGCCCAGCGGGACACCCTGACCTTCCGCACCTTCGCCGACGCGCGGGCGGGCACGCCCACCCTGCCCGCACCGACCCTGTGGAGCCTCGAGTCCCACGCCGCCGGGCTGACCCAGAGCGTCAGCGACTGGGCCGCCGGGGACGACACCCAGCGCCTCGCCGTGCAGACGGTCTGGCCGGGCTTCGACGACTCCGGGGTCGGGGGCTGGGGCGTCCAGAACCTGCTCGGCGAGGACGGGCTACCCCTCTGCGTGAGGGTGGCGGAGGACTTCGACGGAGCCTTCTACGTCGCGACGGTGGATGCCGCGATCGAGAGCGGGGCGGACTGGATCCAGGTGGCCTCCTGGAACGACTGGAACGAGCAGACCCGGATCGAGCCCGCCTGGCACGCGGACCACCTGGGTCCCTTCCCGATCGGATCGGGGCCGCCGGCGGGCGTCCATCAGCACGTCTTCGGGCGGCTCGAGGAGACGCGCCAGTGGATCGCGGTCTTCAAGGGGGAGCCCAGCGGCGCGAGCCTCTTCCGGCGCATCGCCAACCAGTACATGTCCCGCGCCCGGCGCCTGCCGGCGGTCACCGAGTACGACTGAGCCGCGCGTGCACGCCGAGGGCGACGAGCCCGAGCAGCACCGCGAACCACAGGGTGCAGAGGCGGATCAGGAAGGTGGCCGTGAGGGCCTGGGCGGCGGCCGCGTCGCGCGCCAGGCCGTGGGCCGAGAAGCGCGCGGTCAGCAGTCCGCCCATGGAGGCCTCGGTCACGCCCAGCCCGCCGGGGAAGACGATCAGCACGGCGCCGACGATCGCGGAGAGGGCGAAGATGAAGGTCGCGCCGAGCAGGTCCGTGCCTCCGGGCACGGCGGCCTCGCAGATCAGGAAGAAGGCGAGGCACTCGCAGCCCCAGCCGACGGTCGAGAGCGCCGTCGCGAGCGGTAGCTCCCGCGCCCGCAGCAGGGCGCGGGTGGACTCGAGGGCGTGCTGCAGCTCGCCCACGAAGCGCCGCACGAGGGGCAGGTGCGCGCAGACCGCGAGCATCGCCGTCGCCGCCCTGCGCGAGCCCACCAGTAGGAGCAGGACAGCGCACAGCCCGAGGGTGCCCCAGAAGACCCACAGGTGTTCGGGGTGGCTGGCGATCCCGCCGACGGCCACCAGGATCAGGAAGCCGAGCAGGTCGGTGAAGCGCTCCGCCAGCACCATCGGCGCGCTGCGTGCTACGGGCGTGCCGTCCTCCTTGGCGATCAGGAGCGAGCGAAAGGCCTCGCCCATCTTGCCGGGCGTCACCGTCAGGGCGAGCCCCGCCAGGTAGATGCGGAAGGAGGTCACGACCCCCAGCCGGATGCCCAGGATCGCCCGGTAGCGCTCCCAGCGGGCGAAGCGGATCAGGTAGTTCAGGAAGGAGAGCCCGCAGGCCACCGCGACCCATCCGAGCGGGAAGTCCGCGAGGGCCTCGGCGATCCGGGGGCCGTCGGCCCACAGCGCCAGGGCCAGGTACACGACGGCACCCAGGCCCACGCCCAGGGCCAGGCGCCGCTTCAGCTGGGGGGAGAGGGTTGCTTCGCCGGTCACGCTCCGGGTGCGGCCTCGGGATCGGCCGCCGCGGACCTCTCATCGGCCCGCTCGCCCAGGATCCGCAAGCTGATCCAGAGCAAGAGGGCCCCGCCCGCGAGGCTCCAGGCCGGGTGCAGCCCGAAGGCCGCCGCCGGCAGGTAGCCCGCGGCGATGGCCACCACCATGGTCAGGAAGGCGTAGGGGGCCTGGGTGCGCACGTGGTCGATGTGATCGGAGGCCGAGGCCACCGAGGAGAGCACGGTGGTGTCGGAGATCGGGGAGCAGTGGTCCCCGAAGATCGAGCCCTCGAGCACGGCGCCGATGGAGAGCAGCATCAGCATGTAGCCGTCGATCACGCCCGGGTTGGTCGCGCCGTAGCTCTCGCCCAGGGCGAAGGACAGCCCGACCACCAGGGGCAGGAGGATGCTCATGGTCGACCAGGAGGAGCCGGTGGCGAAGGCGATCGCCCCCGAGAGCACGAAGAGGATCACCGGCAGGGCCAGCGGGTACTCCATCTCGTCGAGCATCACGGTCAGGTAGGAGGCCGTGCCCAGCTCGGTGCAGACGGAGCCGATCATCCAGGCGAGGTAGAGAATGGCGAGGGCGACCCCCATCGAGCGCAGGGTCTTCCAGGCCGCGTCGAGGATCTCCGAGCGCAGCCCGCCGAGGAGGGAGGCGACGACCGCCGTCAGGAAGCCCAGGCTCGAGCCGCGCCAGAGGGCCACGTAGCTGTTGCCGTCTCCGAGCACGGCCGACAGGCCCTCGATCGAGAAGAGAGAGGGGGCGCCCTCGGCGAAGGCGCCCCCGGTCTGGAGGATCGTGAAGCAGGTCACGAAGACGAACACGAGCAGGGGCACCAGCGCGCGCCAGGCGCGGATCTCGACGCCCTTCGCGGGCTCCATGGCGGTGGCCACGTCGCCCACCATG
The DNA here is from genome assembly GCA_964591315.1 of uncultured Planctomycetaceae bacterium. Lineage (GTDB taxonomy): Bacteria > Planctomycetota > UBA1135 > UBA1135 > JABACD01. Next base: position 176 of record CAZQAT010000155.1, on the reverse strand, counting down.
GGGGTGCCGCCCTCGCGCACGAGCTGGCCCGTCCTGCGCGCGCGCTCCTCGGCCTTCAGCATCGGGCCGAAGTCGCGCCCGGTGGCGGTCACGAGCCCCACCATGACCAGGGCCAGGATGCAGTAGAAGCGGTAGGGCAGGGTGTCGATGAAGACCCGGTAGCCGTCGTCCGGCGT
>CAZQAT010000154.1:0-6313 GCA_964591315.1 uncultured Planctomycetaceae bacterium | reverse complement strand
GATCGCGCGCTCGAGATCTCGCAGCTTGGGGCTGTTGAGCCGGACGAGCTCTCGGGCGGCCCTGTCGGCCTCAGAGCGGTTTCCGGTCGCCAGCGACACGAGCCCGTAGTTGAACCAGGTGTCGGCATGGTTCTGGCGCAGCTCGAGCGCGGCCGCATAGGCCTCCGCAGCCGCGGCGAATCGGCGCAGGTTGTGGAGCGCGATGCCCAACCCGCTGTGCGCCTCGAAGTCGTTCGCGTCGGCGGCGATGCCCGCGCGAAAGGCATCGGCCGCTTGCTCGAACTCACCCTCGAGCGCCAGCTTGCGGCCGCGGATGACCTCAGCGCTGAGCTGGGGGCCCTGCACGATCTGGATGCGCCCCAACATGTACTCCCGTGCCGCCGCCTCGAGGCCCCGCGCGCGGAACCGCCTCTCGAAGTAGTTGAGGTCCGCGGCGGGAGGCTCCGCCGCGACCCAACGGCCGGGGAAGCCGCCCGCCGCCAAACGGCGTTCGGCGGGCGCGAGGTCGAAGAGGGCCGTGTCCTTCAAGACCTGCTCAGCGGACACGCCGCCGAAGTACATGGCCACCACGCGCGTCTCGCTGTCGAGCAAGAAGGTCGCCGGCAAGGGCAGACGCGTCTCGAGATCGAGGAGCGCACCGCGGAAGACATCGAGGACGTCCACCGCTTCCGGGGTGGCGAAGGCAGCGAGCCCGGGCCACTCGATCTCCTCGAGGAAGGCCTGGGCGCGTTCACGATCCGTGTCCTGGTCCGCATTGAGCGCCAGGGCTAGCAGGCCCGCCTCGCGGAAGGCCTCGACGTTCTCGGTGACGTCCTTCAGCTCGAGACGACAAGGCGCGCACCACTGAGCCCAAACGCAAACCAAGGTGGGCACTCCACCGACGCGTTCTCCGGCACTCGGGACGCCCAGGACGCCGGCCTCGCGGCCGTCGACGGTCGTGACGGGCAGGCGCGGAATCGGGACTGGAGCTGCGAGTACGATGCGGGCCTGGGAGCTCGGGCGCCTCGGGGCTGCACCGCCGGCGACGAGACCTGCCGCGGCGGTCTCCAGAGCCCAGGGCGCGGCTCGGCCCGAACCGCGCTCGAGGACGAAGCGACCGCCCTCGCCCACCCCCTCGAAGGCCTCGCGCGTGCCGTCTGGCCAGCGCACCGTGAGCGCATGGGGCCGCGAGCCGCCGAGGCCGAAGTGGATCCAGGCGCTCTGCTGAGCCAGGAAGCCCTCGCCGGCGCGCGCTCCGCGTACCAGGAGCGGGCCCTCAGGACCAGAGAGGCGCAACTCGACGCGGGCGCCGATGGCGTCGTGATTCATCCCCTGATCGCGCAAGCGCAAGGCGAGGAGACCATTCTGGTTCTCGCTCTCGTTGCGCAGCAGCCGCAAGCGCGGGCCCGTGCGGTTGGTGACGAGCAGGTCGAGGTCCCCGTCCCAGTCCCAGTCGATACGCGCCGCAGCTCGTCCGTCGTCGTCGAGGTTCAGGCCCAGTGCCGCCGAAGCGTCGGCATGACGCCCCCCGGCAGAGAGCAGCGCGCAGTTGCGTTCGTTCCCGCTCCAGGAGTACTGCTGGCGCAGGAGCGAGTTCGTCGCCCGCCAGGCCGCGAGGTACTCCTCGCCCTCGTCGTCGGCTGCTACAGGAGAACGCGACACGACCTGCCGCCAGAAGAAGCTTCACAAGTCGTCGTCCCTATCTCCCGTGGCGAAGCCGTTCGGAATGTAGAGGTCCAACCGGCCGTCATTCGTGAAGTCGGTGAAGATCGAGCCCCAGGCCCAGCGCCCCATCTCGACGCCCTGGGCCAGGGTGACGTCCTCGAAGGCACCGTCACCGGCGTTGCGAAAGAGCGAGTTCCCCCGCGCATGACGACGGAGCAGGCCCAGCGTGTCCTCGTCGGCCTGGGCCTGGAAGCGACGCTGATACGCCACGCGACTCCCCGCGGACGAGAACATGTTGCTGACGTAGAGATCGAAGCGCCCGTCACCGTCGTAGTCGCCCCAACTCACCCCCATTCCGGCGGAGACATCCTCGACGCCGGCGGCGGCGGCGACGTCGACGAACTTGCCACCGTCGTTGCGGTAGAGATTGTTGCGACCGAAGTCGTTGGAGACGTAGAGGTCGGGGTCGCCGTCGTCGTCGTAGTCCTCCCATGAGGCAGCGAAACTGAAGCGGCGGTTGTTCACGTCCAGGCCAACTTCCGAGGTCACCTCTTCGAAGCGCAGCTCGCCCTCGTTGCGAAGGAGCAGGTTGCGCTGCCCATTGTTCGCGTCGTGGTAGGGGAGGGGCGCCCCGATGTCGGCGTACGGTGATTGGTAGCCGCAGGTGTAGATGTCCAGGTCGCCGTCTCGGTCATAGTCCGCAGCGGCCAGCGACATCATCGTCGAAGCCGGGAGGCTGGAGACATGCTCGAACTTGCCCCCACCGACGTTGGCGAAGACGGCGACCACGTCGACCAGGGCGGTGACGAGATCGCGGTCGCCGTCGCCGTCGAAGTCCAGGATCAGGGCGCTCGGCGTCGAATCGAGCAGATCGACCCCGGCCTCCGCCGCGACCTCGCGCGTCGTCCCGTCGGGACGCCGCAGGAAGAGCCGGTTGGGGAGGCCGCCGGGCTGGCAGAGGTAGACGTCCTCGAGGCCGTCACCATTCACGTCTCCGATCGCCAGGCCCTCATGGCCGAGCGTACCGAGCCCCAGGTTCGCGTCGAGGCGCCGCTGCCAATCGACCAAGCCGGGCGTGAGCTGTTCCGTGTACACCCCCTGGCCGTCGAAGGCGCTGGCTGTGATGTCGACGAAGCGCGGTGCACCCGCATCCAACTGGACTGCCTCGAAGTTCGACACTCTCCACGCGCTGATGCGCGGAGGCTCGCCCACCTCGGAGGCCTCCCAGGTCAGATCCCAGACCGCGTTGTGCTGCAAGCGGGTCTCTCCCGAGCGCCCGCTGGCGGTAACTCGCAGGCGGGTCTCCGTGCCCGACTCTCCCTGGCGAACGGCGACCACCTTGAGGTCGAGCTGGGCCTCGTCCGAGAAGCTCTCCCGCCAGGCTGCGAGTTGCGCTGCATGCTCCGCGCTGGTGACCTCCTTCAACTCCGCGGGAGCCGCGCCACCACGGTGCACGCTCCAATGCTGCCCGCGCGCGGCCTGCTCGAGCGCCTCCGGCACCAGCCGCGTCGCACGGGCGCCGTCCGCCAGCAAGGGCCGCAGGACCTCCTCGAATCCACCATCCTCCGCAAAGCGCCGGTAGACCGGGCCGAGGGCTTCCTTCGCGCTCCTCTCGAAGCTCTCCGTCTCCCAATCGTCGGCGAAGGGATCGCTGAGCTCGAGCGTGGCGCGCTGATCTGCAGGGAGCCTCCGTCGCAGGTCGCCCGGAACGGTCTCTTGCGCGGCAGAGAGTTCGAGACCAAGAACGGCGATGCAGAGAGCGACGGCGAGTCGTGGCGAAGTTCCTGGGGAGGGCATGCTCGCGCGCGATCCTATCACGCGTGCCGGAGGAAGGAGAGCCCTCTGGCTGGCCCTGGCCCGATGCTCGCCGGCCGACTCGATCGAGAGGCGATCCGGGCCACGCGAACCAGGCACCAGCATGTCTTCACTGCTCGAGGCGGCGCGAGCGAGACCGAGGCCGGAGGCACAGGAGCGCCCCAGGGTGTATCGGCAGTTCCGCGACAGGTGCCTGTCATTCCTCACGTTCGGGGCGGGTGTCAGCCGCGGGTCGAATCCCTCGGCTGTCACCCACACCAGCGGAGGGCGGAACGCGCATGCGACCACAATCACCGGAACCGGGGAGGAGGGCCGGCAGCCCCTCGAGACAGGCCGGGCTAGCGCAAGGTCGCGATCGTGACGGCTCCGAAGGCAACCGCTGCGGCCACGAGGGCCAGAGAATCCTCGTGATAGAGGCCGTAGCCGACCGAGATCAGGCCCGTGACGAGGCAGGCGAGGATGGCCAGGCCGGGGATGGCACTGGTGCTACTGCCGGTTGCCGTGGGATCGTTCTTCATGGCGTCCACCATGCACCACGCGCACTCCCGACCTCAAGCACCGCGGGCGCCGTGATGCCTGTTCACATGGTTTCTGCCTTGTCCGAGCGCTCGGTTATGGCGCTCCAGGGCTCCAGGGGACAGAAATAGGCAATTTGACATCCCGTATATTGACATCCTGCCCATAAAGGTTAGAGTGCCACTTCGATGAACCCCACCACCTACCGACTCTCCGACCTGGCCGAACTGACCGGGTACCCGCCACGCACGATCCGTAGCTGGATCACGGCCGGGGTCCTGGCCGATCCGGGAGGCAGGGGGCGGGGTGCCCACTACGGGCAGGAGCACCTCGATCGACTCCTCTTCCTGCGCCAGGTCCACGATCAGGTCAAGCGCAGGCTCCCGCTGCAGGAGATGCGGGCGATCTTCGAGAGCGTTCCGGCAGAAACGGTGGCGCGCGTTGCACGAGGAGAGGAGCCGCTAGCTGTCGGTGACCTGAGCGCGGCCGCCCCCAGCCCGTCCGTCGGCCCCGCCCTGTCGTCGGCCCTGATGGCCGCGACTCACCCGGGCGCGCAGTGGGGCGCGCCGCAGCACAAGCGGACAGGGACAGCCCCGTCCCAATCTCACTGGACCACCATAGAGGTCGGCGACGGTGTCGAGCTCCGCATGCGCGGAGACGACCCCGAGCGCGTGGCCTGGCTCGCGAAGCTCGCGCGGCGACTTCGTGAGTGGATCGGCGGCGAGGGCTAGACCCGCCACCCGGAGCCGAGCGCCCGGATCACGCGGTCGCGCCTTGAGAGCGCCGCCCGCCCCATCGACGCGGCCTCCCGTACGGCCAGGGGGGAGTTGTATGCACGCAGCGGCCGTCCCGTTCGACAACGACACGCAAGACCGAGGAACCACATGACCTCCATCAACCTGAGAATCGACCAGCCGCTCGTCCCCATCGATCAGCCCTGCACGCGGCACCTGATCGTCGAGCTGACCGCGCCGCGCGGGGAGCGCGGGCCGCAGACCGTCAATCGACCTCCCCTCGACCTGGCGCTCGCTCTCGACGCCTCGGGCTCGATGCGCGGTGAGCGCCTGGAGGCCGCGCGCAGAGCAGCCCTCGAAGTCGCCAGCCGACTCGAAGACACCGATCACCTGACCCTCGTGAGCTTCCAGTCGAACGTGCACGTGCACCTTGACGCCCGGCCGATGACGCCCACGGGCAGGGCCGTGGCCGAGAACGCGATCTGCAGCATCGAGGCCGGCGGGATGACCAACCTCTCCGGAGGCTGGCGCACGGCCGGCCAGCTGCTGCTCCAGGCGGAGCCGGGCACGGCCAGCCGCAAGCACTGCATCCTGCTCTCGGACGGCCGCGCGAACCGAGGCGAGACCTCCCCGGAGGCGCTCGCCCACCAGGCCAGGAACCTCCTCGACGCCGGTGTGACCACCACGGCGGTCGGCATCGGTGACGACTACTCGTCACGGCAGCTGGCCGTCATCGCCGAGCAGGGCGGCGGTCGCCTGCACGAGGCGGAGCTGGGCGCGGAGATCGGTGAGGTCCTGTGCGGGGAGCTGGTCGAGCTTGCGGACCTCGCCGCGGAGCGCATGCAGCTGGAGCTGGTGCTGCCGGCCGGCGTAACGGCCGAGGAGCTGTCCGGAGCACCGTGCGAGCAGCTGGGCCAGCGCCTGCGCTGCACGCTGGGCTCGCTACGGGCCGGCGACGTGCGACGCGTCGTGCTGCGCCTCGCCCTGCCGGCCGGGGTCGGGCTCCCGCAGCTGTTCGGCATCACCGTCGGCGCCGAGCTGACCTGGCATGACCCCGATGGCGGCCAGGCAGGCAGCTGTTCGGCCTCGGTCGAGCTTCAGCCGAGCGCCCACCCGGCCCCGGCCCCGTGCGTCGAGGACGCCCGCATCGTCCTGACCGCGTGGCGGCTCGGCCTGACGCGCCGCGTGACGCAGTTGAACGAGGAGCACCACTACCTCCAGGTGACGAGCCTCGAGGAGTCGGAGCTGCCCGCGTTCAAGCAGTACGCCGGGTTCCACCGCGAGACCGCGGGGATGCTCGAAGGGCTCCTCCGAGTGCTTGCCGGTGCCGCCCAGCCCATGCTGGCGCGGTCACGCAAACAGCTCCACATGGCCGCCTACAAGCAGTCCAAGGGAGAGCGCGACGTGCGCGGCGGGCACCCCTCGCCCTTCGGTGGGGAGGGGCTGTAGCCATGACCGCACTCGTGCTCCTGACCGCCCGCGCGCTGGTCGTGACGAAGGCGCTGGACTGCCTCACCAAGCTACGGCACGTGGACGCCTCGACCGAGGCCCACCCGCTGGCGCGGGGCTGGATGGCCCGCTTCGGCGTGCCGCGCACGCCGGGC
>CAZQAT010000153.1:0-6535 GCA_964591315.1 uncultured Planctomycetaceae bacterium | reverse complement strand
AGCCCAGATGCCCGCGGGCCCGAGCCGGATTCCACCGGGTCGGGCCCGCGGGCTTTGATGCCGGAGGCCGGGTCCCGTTATCCTGCTGCCCATGACCGCCATCGCCTTCGACATCGAGGTCGCCGGCTTCCCCTGGGACGAGGTCGACGAGATCACCCGCGGCTACCTGCTCAACCGCGAGCGAGACCCCTCCCGGCGCGACGCCGTGCCCGAGCGCACGGCGCTGTACCCGGGCCTCGGCAAGGTGATCGCCATCGGCATGTGGCTCGTGGAGGAGGACCGCGGACTGATCCTGCTGGAGGGTGAGCAGGAGGAGATGCACCCCTGGGAGAAGGTCCAGCACTCCCAGATCCTGCGCGGCAGCGAGGGGGAGCTGCTCGAGGCCTTCTGGGAGAAGGTCGGCCCGGTCCAGGGCCGCGGCAAGCCCCAGCTGGTGACCTACAACGGCCGCGGCTACGACGGGCCGGTCCTGATGGTGCGCTCGGCCCAGCTCGGCGTGGCCCCCACGCGGCAGCTCGTGCCGAACCGCTACGCGACCGAGGACCACTGCGACCTCCTGGACGCCTTCACCTTCTTCGGGGCCAGCCGCGACCGCTACTCCCTGGACTACTGGTGTCGGCGCTTCGACGTGGAGAGCCCCAAGGGCTCGATCGACGGGAGCCAGGTGGCGCGGGCCTACCGGGACGGGCGCATCGAGGACATCGGTGAGTACTGCCTGCGCGACGTGCGGGCCACCGCGGAGCTGTTCCGGCGCACCCGGGGGACCCTCTTGCCGCCCTTCGGGGCCCGTTGAGGGGGGGGCGAGCCGATCCGCACGCCGGGCGGAGCGGGTCCGCTCGCGGGGAGCAGGCGTAACGCTCGGATCCACCGGGGGTAGGAGCCCGCGTCGCGGCTCCCCGTTGTATTCTCGGGAGCCTGTCCCGGAGGCCCCGAACTGCCCATGTCCCTGCGCCAACAGCCCCACCTTCGTCCGCTGCTCCTCCTCGCGCTCCTCTCCACGGCCTGCGGCGGGGGCTCGGCCGACTCGGGTGGAGATCAGGGTCCTCCGAGCAACTCGGACAGCACGCCGCCCTTCACCAGCGCCGACCCGATCGGGGGCCTGTACCCCGAGCACCAGGTGGTGACCCTGACCGCCAACGAGCCGGCCACGGTCTACTACACGACCGACGGCTTCACTCCCACCGTGGGGGGCGTGACGACCATCTCGGGGCCCAGCCCGATCACGGGCATCCTGATCAACCACCCCCTGGCCCTGAAGTTCTTCGCCGTCGACGATGCGGGCAACCAGGAGTCGGTCAAGACCTGGAACTACGACTTCGACCTGGACCCGCCGAGCATCCTGATCTCGGACTTCCTGACCGGCACCTACGGCTTGTTCGAGACCCTGGAGGTCAAGTTCGCCAGCGATGAGAACGGCCCCTGGGGCGTCGAGATCGGCGGCACCGGGGACCCGGGCAGCGGAACCAACGTGAACACGGGCTTCTCCGTCGCCTTCCAGCTGATCAACGTCCCGCTGCCGGTCTGGCGCCTGGCGCCGAACAGACCGAGCGAGGGCAACTCGGTCTGGGCCTACGTGGCCGACCAGGCCGGCGGCCTCGCGAGCTACGAGTTCGAGATCAAGACCCTGGCGGAGGGGACCATCCCCGCCTCGGGCGGCGAGATCGCGGACCTCGAGCTGACCCCCGACGGCAAGTGGGGCTACGCCCTGCGCCCGGCCCTGTCCCAGGTCTGGAAGTTCGACGCGGACCCGGAGAGCGTCACCTTCAACCAGTTCGTGCAGTTCATCAACGTGGGCGCCAACCCCACGAGCATGGCCCTCACGCCCAACGGCCTGCGCCTGTACGTGACCCACGACGGGGGCTTCTCGGAGGTGGCCGTGTCGACGGACATGGTCACGCCGATCGACATGCCCGGGGGCCAGGACCCCAGCGGGATCGCCATGCAGCCCGACGCCCTGGTGGCCCTCGTGGCGGCGAGCGACGGCAGCTTCTGGCAGCTCGACGTGGACCCCGGCAGCCGGGACTACCGCACCTCGACCCAGCTGGTGTTCTCCGAGCCCCTGATGACCGCCGCCGAGATCGCCATGGCCCCCGCCGGCGACAAGGCCATCGTGACCTGGACCGGCAACGGCATGTACGGGGTCGCGGTGCTCGACACCGACCCGGCCAGCCCCGGCTACCTGACGCAGCCGGCAGAGCTCTTCGAGGCGCCGGAGCCTCCGGTGATCGCCAGCGCCGTGATCAGCGCCGACTCGAGCCGAGCCTGGGTCGGCAACGACCAGGGCATGATCCAGCGCGTGTTCCTCGACCAGGACCCGCCCAACCTGGTGAATGCCAGCCTGTCCCTGACGATGCGCGGGGTGACCCTGATGCCGAGCGAGGAGTACCTGCTGCTGACCGGCGGCCCGCTCGACGGCATCCGCTTCGTGGATCCGGTCACCCTGATGCTGGTGCACATGCTCGAGGCGGAGGGCGCGAGCGGCACGGGCACCGGGCGCCAGATCCGCTACAGCCCCGACGGCAAGCGCATGTACCTGGTGCGCGACAACGACTCGGCCACGGCCGAGGTGTGGATGCTCTGGCTGACCTCGGAGTAGGGGCGCTCAGTCGAGGAGCCAGGCGCTCCAGCCCGCGGCCGTGAGGGTCGGCGCCCCGAGCGCAGCGCGCTGGGCGTTGACCGTCGGGGCGGTGCTCTCCGGCGGGTCGTCGGGCAGCACGAAGTGCAGGGGGGCGTCCTGCAGGCCGAGCCGGCGGAAGACGTCGTCGAGAGCTCCGCGCAGGGACGGGTCCGGCAGGCCGGGAGTCGGGAGCAGCGAGCGCCAGGCGTAGTAGGCGGAGGCCGTGTGCAGGCCCAGCACCTCCGGGTGCAGGCCCACGGCGCCCGGCGGCAGGAGCTCGGCGAGCGCGCCGCCGGCGGTCCGCGGCAGGGGAGCCTCCGGCCCGAGCTCCAGCCCCTCCACGTCCCGCGGACCCGGCGCTCGCTCCGCCGCGCGCCAGGTCTCGAAGCGGGCCAGGCTGAAGAGCATCACGCTGCCCACCAGCAGCACCAGGGGCCCGATGCCGCCCCGCAGACGCAGGAGCGGCGCGCTGATCCCGTGCGCTGCCCGGGCCACCAGGAGCGCGGCGCCGGGCACGAGGTACAGCAGGAAGACCCACTGCTCCTCCGCCGTGTGGCGGTAGAAGGCGAAGAGGTAGAGCAGCCCGGCGGCGAAGAGGGGCGTCCCCAGGTCGAGGGGCTCGCGCTCGTCCAGCGGCAGCTCGCCCGCGCGGCAGCGGGCGTCGAAGGTGCGCGAGAGGGCGCGTGCCACCGCCACGGCGAGGGCCAAGAGCAGCGCGCCCAGGAAGACCGGCCCGAAGGCCCGGGCCATGTGCTCGAACTGGGCTCCGATCCAGGTGCCCAGAGGCACGCTGCCGTCGAGCAGGGGCTCGAACAGGACCCGCGCCCGGGCGAGGACCGGACCCTCTCCACTGCCGGTGCGTTCGCGCAGGGCGCCCGCGGCGCAAGCGTGGAGGAGGAGCGGTGTGAGTCCAGAGACTCCCCCGAGGAGCACGACCTGCGCGGCGACGCGCGCCCTTCGTCGCCACAGCGCGTGCAGACCGAGGGCGGGCAGGAAGAAGAGCGGCCCGTAGGTGAAGCTGCAACCGAGCAGCATCCCGAGCCCGACCAGCACCAGCTCCCGCCGCCGGCCGCTGCGCAGGTAGCCCGCGTAGCCCGCCACCGCCAGGAGGGCGAACAGGAGCGAGGGGTTCTCGTAGTTCACGAGCGTCCCGTACAGGGCGCTGACCGGCAGGAACACCACCAGGGCCAGGGCCAGCGCCGCCACCTGCGCCCCGGCCGCGCGCCGGGCCACCCACCACAGCAGGAGGAGTCCGGCCATGTGGAAGAGGAGGAAGGGCAGCCGCAAGGCCCCCTCGATGCCGCGCGGCGGCCCGTCCTCGCGCCAGGCGTCGCCCCAGCCCTCGGGCCCGAGGGCGCGCACGGACCACCACCCGACCCAGGCCAGGGTGGGGGGGTGGTTCGAGTAGGCGAGGAGCTGCTCCGGCCTCTCCCGGGCTGCCTGCAGGCTGCCCCCGGGCAGGTCCACGTTGAGCACCGGGTAGCCGTCCGAGACGCCCGGCCCCAGGCGCTCGTAGTTCACCGCCGCAATTGCGAAGAAGGCCCCCTGGTAGCCCCCGAAGCCACGGTCGAAGCCCGCGCCCAGCTCCCGTGCCCGGGGCACGAGCGCGAGCAGGAGGAGCGCCACGAGGGCCAGCCGCTCGAGCATGCGCACGGGCGGTGACCCCGCCCCGCGCTCGGCCTTTACGGCTGCTCCCTCGACCATGCCCAGCGCGCCGCGCTCAGGTACGCATCATCAGCGCGGGGAGGCGCCCCGGGTCGTCCGTGTCCGCGTAGCTCTCGCGCCCGCGCTCCACGTAGGCCCGCGGTCCCTCGACGGCCAGGGGCAGGCCGCTGCGCTTGAACAGCTCCGGATCAGCGTGGGGGTCCAGGTTGCGCACGACGCGGCTGGCCACGTAGGGCTTGAGGGCGGCCTGCAGGAGCGCCTCGGTCTCCGGCGCGTCGCGCCGGCCCACCACGGTCACCACCACCGGCTGGTGGAAGAGCAGGTCCACCGCCCGGGCGTAGCCCGCCACGTAGTGGCCGTAGCGACGGTAGGTGCCCGTGAAGGAGGCCAGCGCCTCGCGGGCGCTGTCCTCGTAGTCCTTGTCGTCGGTCAGGAGGGCCAGGCGCAGGAGCGCTTCGGCCACGACCGAGTTCTCGAGGATCGAGCGGTTGCGGCGGCGCAGGTCGCCCCGGGCGTAGGGGTCGTGGACCTTGTCGTAGAAGCCGCCGTTGTCGGCCCGCAGGGTCTCGATGGTGAAGTTCGCCAGCCGCCGGGCGTCCTCCAGGAAGCGGTTCTCCCCGGCGAACTGGGCCGCGTCCACGAGGGCGCGCAGGGTGTAGGCCTGGTCGCTCAGCATGCCGGGCAGGTGCCGCTGACCGTCGTGGTAGTGGTACATGCCCTTCTCGGCATCCCACATCTCGTCCAGCAGGAACTGGAGGGTGTCGAGGGCCTGCTCGCGCCACTCGCGCCCGCCCAGGACGCGGCTGGCCTTGAGCAGGGTCGAGACCGCCATGGCGTTCCAGTTGGTGAAGAGGGTGGCGTCCACCGGCGGGCGCCCGCGGCGCTCGCGCGCCTCGAGGGTCGCCAGCCGCGCGTACTCGCCGTCCGCGTCCTGGCTGCCCCGGAAGGCGCGCGTCTCGGGATCGAGCAGCACGTCGATCATCCAGCGCAGCCCGGCCTCCGCCGTATTGCGGAAGTCCTCGTCCCCCAGGGCCTGGTAGGCCTCCAGGTAGGTGTAGAGGCGCTGGGCGTTCGAGTCGAGCATCTTCTCCGTGTTGGGCAGGCTCCAGTCCGCGCGGGTGGCGTAGCGGTAGAAGCCGCCCTCGACCGTGTCGTGGATCTGCCCCGCCTGCATGCGCCGCAGGGTGCGGCGCACGAGGTCGAGCATGTTCGAGTCGCCGGTCTGCGACCAGCGGATCAGCGCGAGGTCGATCGCCTCGGGGTGGGGGAACTTGTGCTGCTTGCCCCAGCCTCCGTGCACCGGGTCGGCGGTGTCGAGCACGCTCTGGCCGACCTTCTCGACGATGTCGAGGGAGAGCTCCACCTGGGGCTCCCCGAGGGCGGCCTTCGAGGAGCGCGGCTCGCTCTGCAGACTCTCCGGCGCGCGCTCGCGCCCGCGCCGGAGCTCCTCGCGCAGGGCCTCGGTGCTCTCCCGGTAGCCGCGGGCCACCTGCTCGAGGCGCGCGCTGAGCTCCGTGCGGTCGAGGAAGTTGTCCGCGCCGAGGATCTCCCCGTTCTCGTCCAGCCAGGCCAGGGTCGGCCAGCCGCCCATGGTGTAGCGCGGGTCGATGTCCGGCCGGCGGTCCTTGTCGACCCGGATGCAGACGAAGTCCGCCGCCAGGCGCGACTCGATGGCCGGGTCGGTCAGGATCGACTTCTCCAGCTCACGGCACCAGCGGCACCAGCCGGCCTTGACGAAGAGCAGCACCGGACAGCTCCGTGCCCGTGCCCGCGTGAATGCATCATCGTTCCAGTCGAGCCACTCCATACCTTGTGCTCTTCGGGTGCGGCCACCGCCGCCTACCTCCCTTTCTTCCTTTTCTTGTGTCCGAACACGGTAGGAAGGTGGGGGCCGAAAGCCAAGGGCGAGCGGGGCTCCCCACAGGCCCTTCCCAGAGCCAGGCCGGGGTCAAGGGTCCGCGGGCTCGCTCCTGCTGGGGATCGTTCAGGCTCGCGCTCCAGGGCTCGGTGCGGAGATCAGCACCGGTGGAGCCGATCCCGTTCCAGTGGACGCGGCGGAGGGCGACGGACCCTCCTGTCCCGTCCGGTGCGGGGGGCGCGCTCAGTCGCTCCCGGTGTGCGAGGCCCGCGGCTCGGGGAGCTCCGGCAGCTCGACCTTCTCCCAGTCCACCATGGGGCACTCCCCGTAGAGCTGGTCCAGGTCGTAGAACTCGCGCGCCTCCTCCTGGAGGATGTGCACCACCACGTCGCCGT
>CAZQAT010000152.1:0-6585 GCA_964591315.1 uncultured Planctomycetaceae bacterium | reverse complement strand
GGCAGCCCGCCGCGGCTCATGCCCTCGAGGGTCACGCGCCGTGACAGGCCCAACCCAACGCAGTGCTCGTAGAAGCGATCCCATCGCTCGAGAGCCTCGTCCGCCCCGAACAGACCCGACACGTCGCAGTAGGCCAGGTGGTAGCCGCGAGAGAGCAACTCGCGGTCGAGGTCCGGCTCGTGACCGAAGAAACGCGCACGCCAGATCCAGGGGTAGCCGGCGGCGGGCCGGTCCGGCGCCACGAGCACCCCCTCGACCCCGTCTCGCCCCGGCATCTGCAGGGTGAACCGCTGCCCGCGATGGCCCTGGAAGCGCTCCTCCCGCGGCTCTTCGGGGACAGCCGAAGGGTCTCCCCAGACCGGGAGCACGGGTGCGCGGGCGCGGACGACCGCCTCGGCGATCCTGCTCGCGAGCCTCGCAGCCCCCAGCGGAGAGGGGCGCGCCGCCTCCAGGTAGTCGCGCGCCCGGAGCTGCAGGGACAGGTCGAGGCGGTCGACGTCGAGGGTGTCGAGGCCCGGGTCCGCGAGCGCCCGGCGCAGTTGCTCGTGGTGCTGCTCTCGACCGCGGCGCTCCTCCTCGCTCCACGCCTCGCCGCCGCGCGCACGGTGCTCGGGACGGGGCGGGGTGCACAGCAGGAGGGTCGCAGCGGGCACCTGCTCGCGGAGGTCCTCGAGGTAGCTGGACGCCGCCCCGATGGCCCATGGGCGCCCGGGATCGGGGGCAGCCTCGGGTTGCCGCCGCCAGCCGTCGGTCCCCATCAACACCACGACGATGTGGGGACGCCAGCTGTTCAGGTCCTCGCTCGTCGACGTAGAGACCTCCTGATCGAAGAAGCTCGCTCCCTCCGCCCCGGAGTTGAGGACCTGGTAGCCCGGCCCCAGGAGCTCGGCCAGCTGCGCCGGATACGCCAGCCGCTCCCGGTCCGGCAAGCCCGTCCCATGAGTCATCGAGTCCCCCACACAGGCCACGCGCAGCGGCGTGGGACGCGCCGCCGCGGGCACGAGGGTTATCAAGAGGGCCGAGAGCGAGACGAGCATGGCCCGAGCATACGCCGGTGGACGCTCGGGGCTCGCCCCCCCGAAGCAATCCTGCGAAGATGGGGTCCTGCCTCACTCGAGGCCGGCCGCATCGTGGTCCACACCAACCCCTTCCCCACCTCCGCGCACCGGCGCGCCCTGCTCGGTGAGCTGCAGTCCACCCTGGTGGTCGCGTGGTCCGGGGTTCACGGCATCACCCACTGGGCACGGGTGCGAGCCAACGCACTGCGCATCGCGCGCGGGGAGGGCGACGCCGAGATCGACCTCGGCGTCGCGGAGCTCTTCGCCCTGCTGCATGACTCCTGCCGCTGGAGCGACGGCGAGGACCCGGAGCACGGCCAGCGTGCCGCCCGGCGCGCCCGGGAGTTGAGGGGGACCTTCTTCGAGCTGAGCGACGCCCGCCTGGCGACCCTGTGCGAGGCCTGCGAGGGCCACAGCCACGACCAGCGGAGCGACTGCCCCACCGTACACGCCTGCTGGGACGCGGACCGGCTCGACCTGGGTCGCGTCGGGATCCGCCCGGACCCCGCCCGCCTGGCGACAGACACCGCGCGCAGGGCGGAGACGATCGACTGGGCTCACGCCCGGAGCCTGCGCTGGGTCCGGTGGCGACGCGGCGCGGCCCCCGCCAGGCCGGCCCGGCCGCTGAGCTTCGCCGAGGAGGGCGCGTATCAGTGCGACTCCTGCGGCGAGGAGATCGTGATCCCCGTCGACGGCTCCGCCGGCGAGCGGCAGGAGTACGTCGAGGACTGCCCGGTCTGCTGCTGCCCGAACGTGATCCGGGTCGAGCTCGGCGAGGACGGCGAGGCGCATGCCCAGGCACGGACGGAGTGAAGGTGCAGAGCGTCTGCGAGGCCTGTGTTCACCTGCGGGTGATCGAAGCCAAGGGCGGCTCACGCTTCCTGCGCTGCCTCAAGGCAAAGCACGACCCGCGCTTTGCCAAGTACCCGCCTCAGCCCCTGGCAGGCTGCCTCGGTCACGAGGAGCGCCCGCGGCCCGACCCTCCCGGTAGCAGGTGAGCGCCGCCCCCGGACCTGCGCGGTCCGGGGCAGCACCCGGATGTCCAGGTCATCTTCCGACCTTCTCGGGCGGGCCAGCGGACAGGCTCACACGCGTGGCCGCCCCTGAGGTCGGTCCGGTGGCTCCGCCATTGAGCCTCCGAAGGACCCCGGCTACCCTCTCTGCCCCTCGCGCCGGCGCATCACCCCGCGGGCACAACAGTTCCCCTCACCCCAATACGGAGAGTCCCCCGTGATCGTCCCCCGCACCTCCCGCGAGGAGATCCTCGCCAAGCTCAACAAGAAGGTCACCGACGACGTCCCGATCATGATCTCGAGCGCCGGCAGCGGCCTGGTGGCCAAGCTGCTCGAGCAAGCGGGCGTCGACTGCATCAACACCTTCTCCGGCGCCCGCCTGCGGGCCAACGGCTGGGGCACCATGTCGATGATGTGGCCCGTCCTGGACTCCAACAAGCAGGTCCTCGAGTACACCCGCCACGACATCCTGCCCGCCATCAAGGGCGACGCCTTCATCTGCATCTGCCTGAATCCCAACGATCCCCTGCGGGACATGCGCATGGTGCTGCAGGAGATCCGCGACATGGGCGTCGAGTCCGTCTCGAACATCGGCCCCTCGGTCAGCTACGTCGACAAGGACTCGACCCTCTACCAGGTGCTCAAGAAGAGCGGCATCACCTTCGACGTGGAGTGCGAGATGCTGGCCCTGGCCAAGGAGATGGGCTTCGTGACCGTCGGCCTGGCCTTCGACATGGAGGACAGCGTCCAGATGGCGGAGCAGTGCAAGCCCGACATGTTCTGCTTCCACGCCGGCACCACCAAGGGCGGCATTCGTGGGTACGACTCCGGCGAGACCATCGACGTGACCGCCTCGCGCACCGAGGAGGTCTACCAGAAGGTGCGCTCCATCAGCCCCGAGACCCTCCTGATCGCCCACGGCGCCGCCCTCGAGAACCCCGAGGACGGCCAGTACATCCTCGACAACACCAGCGGCCACGGATTCTGGACCGGCTCGTCGACAGAGCGCCTGCCCATCGAGCGCGCGATCCTCTCGACGGCGAAGGAGTTCCGGGACCTGACGTTCAACCGCTAGGGCGCCTACACACGCCGCGGGGCGGCCGATTCGCGCCGGATCGGGCCCCGCGGTTAGCATGGGGCGCATGATCACCGCCTGGTTGCTCCCCCTCCTCCTGGCGGCCCCCGGGACCGCCCCGGACGCCCAAGAGAATCCTGAGCCGGCGCGCTACGTCCGCATCGTGCTCCCCGGTGCCGCCAGGAGACTGTCCCTGGCCGAGGTCGAGGTCTTCGTCGGAGGCCAGAACGTCGCCGGTAGCGGCGAGGCCAGCCAGTCGTCCGTGACCAACGACGGCGTCCCCGAGCGCGCCATCGACGGGAGCACGGCCGGCGACTACCCCCGGGGCTCGGTGACCCACAGCGCCAGGGAGCGCGACCCCTCCTGGGAGCTGGACCTGAAGGACCCGCTGCTGATCGAGCGCATCGTGGTCTGGAACCGCACCGACTGCTGCGACGAGCGCCTGCGAGGCTTCACGCTGCAGCTCCTCGACAGGCGCCACAAGCTCCTGTGGGAGCGCAGGCACAACCCGGCAGCGCGCCAGGTCGAGATCATCCCCTTCACCGAGGCACCGCCGCCGCCGGAGATCAAGGGGGCCACCCCCCAGGAGCGCCGCGAGTTCCAGCCGCGCATCGACCACGCCATCGATACGGGCATCGGGTACCTCCTGCGTCAGCAGCTCTGGGACGGCTCCTTCCGACAGCACTCGGACCGCTTCCCGGTCGGCTCCACGGGCCTCTCCATGTACACCCTGCTCAAGAGCGGCGTGGCCAAGGACCACCCGGCCGTCCTGAAGGCAGCCGAGTTCATCGTCAACCACCCGCCCAGGGAGACCTACGAGCTCGGCACCTGCCTGATGGCCCTCGGCGCCCTCGGCGACCCCGAGCACGAGGACTTCATGGAGGACATGCTCGAGCGGCTGCTCTCCTACCAGGGCGCCAAGAGCGCGGACGCCCGCATGGACGCCATGTGGGCCTACCCCGACCACGGGGACCTGGCCGACCTCTCGAACACCCAGTACGCGGCCCTGGGCCTGCGGGCGGCCCTGGAGGCGGGGCTCAAGATCCCGGCCAAGGCCTGGACCTCCCTGGCCGAGTCGACCCTGCGCTACCAGGAGGCGCCCAAGGTGGTGGAGGACCCGCTCGCGACGGACGACTCCTCCGCCACCCTGCGCATCGCAGGCTTCCCCTACCGCGTCGGGCAGGTGCCCTCGGCCTCGATGACCACGGCCGGCCTCGGCGTCCTCGGCATCTGCGTCGAGGGCCTCGAGCGCTTCCCCGGGAAGCTCCGGCGCCAGGTGGACGACGGGCACGAGCTGGCCGTCAACTGGCTGACCTACAACTTCAGCGTCGTGTCCAACGTCGGCGGCGGCGACGGCAACCTGCTCTACTACCTCTACGGCCTCGAGAGGGTGGGCGCCCTGTTCGAAGTCGAGCTGCTCGGGCCTCACGATTGGTACTGGGAGGGGGCCAAGGAACTGGTCAAGAGGCAGGGCGGCGAAGGCCAGTGGTCCAATGAGAACGACACCTGCTTCGCGCTCCTGTTCCTCTCCCGCGCCACCGCTGCACCGACCTCGGGGCTCGAGCCGGTGACGCGCACACCGAAAGGCACGTGGATCGCAGAACACCAGAAAGCCGACGTGCGCTGGCGCATCACCGGCGGCAAGCAGGCGGTCTTCTTCGTGAGCGGCTTCTCCGACCTTGCCATCGATGACTACGCCCAGGGCGAGGGCTCCACCCACGGCCTGCGTGTGCTCGGCGTCGAGTACCTCGTGGATGGCGAGGTGGTCGGAACTGCACCGGCGGACTCCACCCGCAAGTGGGCCGGCCAGCGCTTCGCCCTGCGGCACGAGTTCACGGCCCGCGGGCAGTACCAGTGCGAGGTCCGCGTGCGCGTCCAGCTCCCCGACGACCATGAGGGGTCGACCGCGGAGCTCCACGGGGCGCCCCTGACGGTGCAGATCACGGACGTCTACGACCCCGCACAGCTCGAGTTCGCCAGCCACTCCCGGGAGAACCTCTTGAGCCACACCAAGGTCGTGGCCACAGGCTCGACCCAGAACGGCGACAACCAATCTCCCGCACAAGCGCTCGATGGCCGCATGTCGACGGGCTGGGTGGCCGCCAAGGCGGACGCGACCCCCTGGCTGCGCCTCGAGCTGGCCCGGCCCCAGCGCGGGCGGGTGCTGCTCCTGTCCCAGGTCAATGTGGCCGAGTCCGACCGCAACTCCCACGACCGGGCCACGCGCGTGCTCGTCAAGCTGAACGGCAGGGCCAGCATGGTCCACGAGCTCGAGATCCCCGACGACGACGAGAAGAAGGGCGTACTGCGGTTGAAGAAGTCCGTCCCCCTGCGCCAGGTCGAGATCAAGATCCTCGAGCGCACGGCCGGAACTCGCCACCCCGGCCTGGTGGGCTTCTCCGAGATCGAGTGGCTCAGCGGGCGCTGAGCACCGGAGTACGACAGAGAGCGGCCCCCCGCGAGCGACGTGGAGGTCGCCTGCGGGGGGCCGCTCCTGGAGGGCAGACCCTCAGGGCGTGAAGGTCACGGCCTGGCCGCTCGAGAGGTTGTAGCCGCTCGCGCAGGGGCCGGGGGTGGTGTCGCGGTACCAGACCTGGAAGTAGCGGCTGTCACCGGGCTGCCAGCCCTCGAGGGCAGCGTAGCCCGTGGGCCAGCCCGCGTTCCCGACGCCGCCGGGCACGAGCACGTCGAGCCGCTGGATCTGACCGCCGACGCAGCGCAGGCCGTCGCCGAGGGTCGTACCAACGCCGCCGTTCTCGAGAGCATTCCCGTAGAACAGCATGGCCGACTGGCCGGGGATCAGGCCCGAAGCCACGAAGGCCAGGTCGTCGGCGATGATGCTGTTGGAGCCGTTCGCGAAGAGCCGGGCGCCCCCACCAGCGGAGTTGCCGCAGCCGGCACCGGCCGACCCGGTGTTCCCGCAGGGGCAGGCAGCCGCCGAACCGTCACCGGAGCAGAAGGACACGGCCGTCTGGCACTCGTCGGGCTGGCCGTCTCCGTCCAGGTCATCGCTCGTGCCGGCGGTGATATCGCAGGGGTCCGGGACCTGGTTGCCGTTGCAGTCCGCGTAGATCTCGCACTCATCCGGGATGCCGCTGGCGTCGCAGTCCGGCTCGCACTCGTCCGGCACGCCGTTGATGTTGCAGTCGTTGCCGACCAGCTCACACTCGTCCGGGATCGCGTTGCTGTTGCAGTCCGTGATCACCTCGCAAGCGTCCGGGGTGCCGTTCGAATTGCAGTCCGTATCGCAATCGTCCGGGACGCCATTGATGTCGCAGTCGTTGCCCGCGAGCTCGCACTCGTCCGGCACGGAGTTGCTGTTGCAGTCCGTGATCACCTCGCAGGCGTCAGGGGTGCCGTTCGTGTTGCAGTCCGTGTCGCACTCGTCAGGAACTCCGTTGACGTCGCAGTCGTTGCCGGCCAGCTCGCACTCGTCCGG
>CAZQAT010000151.1:0-6923 GCA_964591315.1 uncultured Planctomycetaceae bacterium | reverse complement strand
CAGGAACGCAGTTGGGTCCCAATGCGTCAAAGCCTCATGAATAGGCCGGGCTAGCTTGAGCGCCAGCGCGTCATCCCCGCAGCCCGCGCCGCGCAATCTCGGCCAGTTCCTCGACCTCCTTCGCGCCGAGGGCGAGCTGGTCGAGGTCGACGCGCCTGTCTCCCCTGAGCTGGAGATCGCCGAGATCCACCGGCGTGTGATCGCCGCCGGAGGGCCGGCACTCCTGTTCCGCAAGGTCGAGGGCGCGGCCTTCCCCCTCGTCACGAACCTCTTCGGCACGGCGCGCCGGGTGGAGCTCGCCTTCGGCTCGCGGCCGGAGGAGCTGATCGCCGAGGTCGCCCGTCTTCCCGAGGAGCTCTTGCCGCCGACTCTCGGGAAGCTGTGGGAGCGGCGCTCGCTCTTCGCCTCCCTGGCCAAGGTCGGCCTGAAGCGCGGCGCCAGCGGGCCGGTGACGGAGATGCAGCAGCGCCCGCCGCGCCTCTCGACCCTGCCGGCGCTCAAGACCTGGGCGCGGGACGGAGGGCCCTTCATCACCCTGCCGCTGGTCTACACCGAGCACCCCGAGACCGGCGGGCACAACCTGGGCATGTACCGTGCCCAGGTCTACGGCGACGACGCCGCCGGCGCCCACATCCAGATCCACCGAGGCGCCGGTTTTCATCTGGCCGAGGCGGAGCGCCGTGGCCAGCACCTGCCGGCCAACCTGATGCTCGGCGGGCCGCCTGCCCTGACCCTGTCCGCCATCGCGCCCCTGCCGGAGAACGTGCCGGAGCTCCTGCTCACGAGCCTGATGCAGGGCGGGCGGCTCGGACTGACGCGCAACCCGGCGGGGCCCCTACCCCTCGTGTCCGAGGCGGAGTTCGCCCTGGTGGGCCGCATCCCCTGCGGCGAGCGCAAGCCCGAGGGCCCCTTCGGCGACCACTACGGCTACTACTCGGAGGTCCACGACTTCCCCTGGCTGCGGGTCGACGCCCTCCTCCACCGGCGCAACGCGGTCTTCCCGGCGACGGTGGTGGGAAAGCCGCGCCAGGAGGACTTCTTCATCGGCGACTACCTGCAGAAGCTCCTCTCGCCGCTGTTCCCGGTGGTCATGCCGGCGGTGCGGGATCTCTGGAGCTACGGGGAGACCGGCTACCACTCCCTCTCGGCGGCGGTGGTCGAGGAGCGCTACAAGCGCGAGGCCCTGGTCAGCGCCTTCCGCATCCTCGGGGAAGGCCAGCTCTCCCTCACGAAGTTCCTGCTGCTCGTGGACCGGCCGGTCGACCTGTCCGACTTCCCCGCCGTGCTACAGCACGTCCTCGAGCGCTGCGACTTCGAGACGGACCTCTTCGTCTTCGCCAACCTGTCGATGGACACCCTCGACTACGCGGGACCGCGATTGAACGAGGGCAGCAAGGGGGTACTGGTGGGCCTGGGCGAGAAGCGCCGGGAGCTGCCGACCGAATTCACCGGCCAGCCCTCGCGACTGGCCCGGGACGTGCGGGTCTTCTGCCCGGGCTGCCTGGTGGTCGAGGGGCCGCCCCACGACGAGGAGCCCGGCGCCGCCGCCCAGCTCGTCGCCGACCCGGCCTTCGCCGACTGGCCCCTGCTGGTACTGACGGACGACGCGGAGCGGGCTGCGCGCTCCTCGATCAACTTCCTCTGGTCGACCTTCACGCGCTTCGACCCGGCCGCGGACATCCACTCCCGCTCCAGCGAGCTGGCGCTCAACCACGTGGTGCGCAAGGCGCCGGTCTTGATCGACGCCCGCATGAAGGCCCCCTATCCGGAGGAGCTGTTCTGCGATCCGGACACCGCCGCCCGCGTCGACCAGCGCTGGAGCACCTACTTTCCCCAGGGTGGGATCGAGATGGGTGACGCCAGCCGCGGGCACCTGGACTGAACGAGCCTCGAAAAAAATGGCGCTTTTCCTCATCAGACGGGCTCCTCACGCGGCTTGAGAGAGTGTCCGCCCACTCTAGGAGGAGAAGATCGATGCCGAACGCACTGCGCACGCTCGCCACCGTCCTGTTCGCTGCCGTCGTCACGGGCCCCACCTTGGCTGGAGAACTCCAGTTCGAGCGCACCCTGGACCTGCACGGCAGCGGGGTCGGCCTGACCCAGGAATCCCTCGCCGTCCCGACCTTTCCTGCGGAGCTGGGCAAGCTCTTGGAAGTTCGCGTCGAGGTCGGGATCGAGCACGGCACGGCCCTGGCTCTCGAGCACCTGAACAAGGGCAACTTCCTCTGCCAGAGCCAGCAGGCAGACCTGATCCTGGTCAGCCTCGACGACCAGACGGCCTACGCCCGCCAGCTCAACGTCACGAACTACGACTTTCTCGGGCCGTTCGACGGGGAGCTGGACTACTCGGGTAGCTCCGGCACGATCCAGACCCACACGATCCAGGAGAAGACCACGAGCTCCTTGCCGGCCACCAGCAGCTGGCTCAGCAGCGGGGATCGTGATCGCGTCGAGCTGCGCCTGGACTACCTCCGCGCCTACAGCACCCCGGGCCAGCCCTCCTTGGCGGTGAAAGACCTGGGGGGCCGTGTCCAGGCTGACGTGCGCGTCACCTACGTCTACGCCGAGCAGTCGCCGAACCCGTAGAGAAGCTGGTCTAGTCCGCGGCGCCCCCGGCCCGGAGCTCCCGCGCCCGGGCGGCGTGCCTCGCCGCGCCCTGCTCGTCGCCCTGGGCGCGGAGGACCTCGGCCATGGCCTCCTGCAGCTCGATCGAGTCCTCGAAGGCCTCCAGGGCCCGCATCAAGGTCTCTCCAACGAACTCGTCTCCAGGATAGCGGAGGGTGATCTCCCGCAGGCGCCGCACCTCGTCGGTGTCGGGCCGCAGGCCCTGGGAGAGCCCTTCACGGATGCTCCGTACGGCCCTCACGGACTCCGGGTCGTCGTCGAAGGCCAGGGTCCGCTGCCCGCCACTCTCCCCACAAGCCGCCAGGGTGAATCCCAGGGTCGCGACCCAGACCAGGCCGCGGATCATCGGCCACCGGGTTCGGCGGAGGAGCTTCACTCGCCGAGCTGCAAGTCGTGACGGACCCACTGGTCTGCGACCACGTCGACTCGAACCTCCGTCTCCGGATGGTCGATGACGTACAAGGCATACTCACCCGGCGGCACGCTGAGGAAGACGAACTCGCCCTCGCGACCCGACTTGGACAACTGGGTGGGAGAGAAACCCACCGCCCTCGGAACCAGCTCGAGCGCAGCGCCGATCACGCCCACACCCTCGGCGTCGAGGACCTTGCCGCCCACGTTGCCGGTGGGGGGCTTGGGGGTCGGCGGGGCCGGCTTGGTCCAGTCCATCAGGCGCACGTCACGCCTCTCCTGCACGCCACTTGCGAGCACGACCTGCTCTCCGCCGGGATTCGGCCAGATCATGGTCGGGTCGGAGGTCGGGGTGGGCGGCTTGCCGCTGAGGACGTAGGTGCCCGGGATCACGTCGCGGAAACGAAAGCTGCCGTCCCCCAGGGACCGCGTACGCAGCATCGGCGCCTTGGTGGCCTGGCCGGTGGGGCTGAGGAACACGATGCCGCGACTGATGGGCGAGGTGTTGACGTCGTAGAGGACACCTTGCAAGGCGGCGGCCTTCTCCAGAGCCACGTCCCCCAGATCCGCCAGGGCGCTCTCTTCGACCGCGATGCCCGTGACCTGCTTCTCGAACAGTCCGGGTCCGCTGACCACCACCTGGTAGGTGCCCGGGTGGAGGTTCAGGAGCTCGAACTCCCCGTTCTCATCGGCGCGCGCATCGACCACCGTGGCGTTGGAGGGCAAGGAGCCGCCCATGGCCCGGGTCAGAGGGTCGTCGGACCAAGTGGCGTCACGGCTCGTCGCCAGGCCCCCACGGACAGCCTTGCCCTCGGGGTCCACCAGGCGGCCACGGATGCCGCCTCCCCGAGTCAGAGCGACGACCACGTCATCGACCCCCTGCGCCTTCGAGGCGAGGAAGGACGCGGACTGGGTCGGGGCATAGCCCGGCGCGTCCGCCTCCACGACCCAGGTCCCCTGCGGATCGACGGCCGGGATTGCGAAGGCCCCCTTCGCGTCCTGGAAGAGGTGAACGTCCCGCTGCGGGACGGTCGGGGAGTCGGCCGAGTAGACGCGCCGCAACCTGAGGGTGCCCTGCGTCACGGGCGTGCCGCCCTCCGCGTCGACCACCGTACCCCGGATCATGGGGCGCGGTGTGAGCGTGAGGACCAGGTCGGTGATCGGCGCGATGACCTCCTCCTGCACGCTCTCCAGGTAGCCCTCGGCAACGGCACGCGTGCGGTACCTGCCGAAGGGCAGGCCCGTGACCTCGAAGGTACCGTCCGCGGCCGTCGTGGCCTGGGCGTTGGGGATGTCCCGGTACTCGTCCGACTCGACCATGACGACCGTCGCACCGGCCACCGGGTTGCCCTCGAGGTCGACCACACGCCCCTGGCTGCCCACGTCCCCCTTGAGGGTGAAGTTCACGATGTGGGACTGACCCGTCTTGTCCGAGAAGTGCAGGCTGGCGATGCGTGTGACGGTGCCGAAGCCCTCGGCCTCGGCGGTCAGGCAGCGCTTTCCGTCGGGGACACCCAGAATCTCGTAGCGGCCGTGCTCGTCCGTCGTGGCGCTCAGGCGGTCGAGGCTCGCCGTCGGGTGATCCGGGACCCAGCGTGCGTCGAGGTGCAGGCGAGCCCCTTCGACCGGGTGATCGAACTCGTTCTGGACGACGCCGCGTACGCGCTTGCCGTAGGAGAGGATGATCTGCGGGTGCTCCGTGGAACCGAAGGGGCCGACGGTCACCCCCTCTTCGATCCAGAGGATCATCTCGGGGTGGTGCACGTACAGGGCGTGGTCTCCTCCGGCACTGACGCCCTTCAGGCGGTACTTGCCGTTTGCGTCGGTAAGGGCCCGGGGCTCTCCCTCGAGGCGCTCCAGGCCACGGCTGCTCCAGAGGTCCTCGCCGCTGCCTTGGGTCAAGAACACCAGGTGCACTCCTTCGAGCGGATTGCCCTCCACGTCGACGACCTCGCCGAACAGTTCCACCGGCCCCTCGTCGGCCTCGGCCGGACCTCCCTGTACCGCATCCGCCTGGGTGCCCTCGTCGGTGATCGACACGCGGGAGTCAGCGGGGTCATCCGCGGCCGGCCCCACATCCGGCAAGGGCGCGGCGCCCTCGCCGCCGGGCTCCACCACGCCCAGCTGTCCAGGCCCCACTCCCTCGCCCCCATCATCGCCTCCAAGGTTCATGAGGAGGACGACCGCGGTGCCGAAGACGAGGATCAGGGCGAAGATCGGAAGAGGGCGCATGGAAGCGTGAGGCTCGAGGAAGGCGGTGATCCGGGATTCTACTCCACGGGGCGGCGGAGAGCCCCATGAAGAAGGAGCGCGGCCCACGGGGCCGCGCTCCCTTGCGCTGGCTGTCACGACTCGCGCCGTGCAGCAAGTCCTACAGCCAGGTGACGGTCCAACCGTTGGTGAAGTTGAAGTCACTGGAGCCGGTGTCGCCGTTGCAACCCGCGGAGGTGCCGGGGTCACGGAACCAGTAGGTGTAGGAGGTCGGAGCACCGGACGAGACGATGTCGGAGGCGCTGTAGGGGGCTCCCTGGAAGTCCGGGAAGCTCGCGGCACCGGCGGCGTCCGTGAGGACCACGGCGCCACGGCGGGTCTGGCCGGCCACGCACAGGATGCCGGCGGAGTCGGGCACGGTGGCGATGCCGTTCGGGCCCAGGCTGGCGGTACCGGACAGGATCAGGCCGGGCTTGTTCGGCGCGGCGTCCGTGAGGCTCAGGCTGAAGGTGTCGCTTGTGGTGTCAGCGTTGCCCGCGCCCACCAGAGCGGCCCCGAGGCCGTTGGCGTTCGAGTTCGGGCAGCCGCGGCCAGCGCCGGAGACGTTGGAGCAGGGACTGTTGCCGCCGGAGCAGTCACAGTCCGAGGCGCCCGCGTTGTCCGAGGCCTCCTGGTTCCCGGTCAGGGTCCAGCCGCTGAAGCTCCCGTTATCGCCGACGCCCCAGTCGTAGATCCGCAGCTCCCAATCACCCGCGGGACCGGCGATCGCACCCATGGGGGTGTTGAAGATATTGTTGGTGCCGTCGGTCCAGGACACGCCACCGGTGCTGAACGACTGGTTGTAGGTCCCGGGCGCGATGTCGGCGCCGTTGGCCACCGTCGGGAGGTCGTCACCACCGCTCTCGACGATGGTGTAATCCCCAGACTCGAAGTCTCCGGGGGTCCCGAAGTCCGCACCGGCCGGGTTCTGGAAGCCCGGGCGGAGGAACAGGTTGTGCTCGACCCCGTTCGGGTCGACCAGCGTCACGTGCACATCGCCACCCCAGTCGTGCGAGAAGCCCGCGATCACCACCGAGTTGATGGCCGTCACGGCCTCCGGCACGTTCGCCGTCGAGGTGCCGGGGGCGGTGGGCATGCCCTGGTCCCACATGCCGCCTCCGAGGCCGCTGGCGGGGACGGCGCTGCCGCCTCCGGATACCGAGAACTGAGCCTGAGCAGTGGCGGAGAGGGCGATACCGATAGAGACGGTGGAAAGGAGGTTGAGAGTCCTCATGGCGTGGCGTGGTTGGTGGCGTGGATTGAAGAGGGTCGGGCTCGCTGGCCCCTGTCGGGGGGCCTGGGCTTGCGGGCGCCGCGATGCTCCCGACCCTGACCAGAAAGTATCCCCCCGATTCCGGGGGGCGGCAAACGGAGCCGACCGGAGAATCCCGTCATCGCGGGAGATCCGCCCAGGGAGGAGTGCTGGAGGGCACCAGTGGTCTCTAGGCCGACCGGAGAGTGGACTATAGACCTGCCTTGGAGTCCCGGAGAGCCCCGTTCGGGAATCCCGCGTCCGCCGACCCGGAAGGCCTTTCCGGGTCCGAACGCCCCTGTAAGAACTCGCCGGGCGGACCCCGGCCGGAACGAGCAGCGGCGCCGCCCGGAGGCGACGCCGCTTGGACTCGGACCCCTCTCAG
>CAZQAT010000150.1:0-7002 GCA_964591315.1 uncultured Planctomycetaceae bacterium | reverse complement strand
CGGCGGCTGTGTTCTTCGGCCGGCCTACGGCCGCAGGATGCTCTCCATCTTCTTGCCGCGCGCGAGCTCATCGACGAGCTTGTCGAGGTAGCGGCACTTCTGCATCAGCGGGTGCTCGATCTCCTCGACGCGGTAGCCGCAGACCACGCCCGTGATCTTGGAGGCATTGGGGTTCAGCTTGGCACCCTTGAAGAAGTCCCCGAAGTTCGTCTCTGACTTGATGTGCTTCTTGATCTGCGCCTTGGTGTAGCCGGTCAGCCAGGTGATCACCTTGTGCAGGTCCTCTTCGGTCCGACCCTTCTTCTCGACCTTGCTCAGGTAGTGCGGGTAGATGGATGCGAAGGTCATCTTCGCGACTCGTTCCGGGGGGACTGCGGGGGTCATCTTGGTCGTGGCGTCAGGGGCCTGGTGGCTCGCGTCGGCTTCCCAGCCTAACGAGAGGTGCTCGTGGCGCCCACGAAGGGCCACTGACCGCCGCCGGCGGGCTGTTGAAGGCCAGTCCGACAGGGCGGCGGAGCGCCCCTCACTCCCCAAACCGCAACACGACGCCCTGGGCGCCACTGGCGACGAACTCGAGCACCACGGCCTCCTTCGGGGCTGCTTCGCCGGCCTCGTCCTTGGGGGCCTCTGGCGTGCCGGTCACGAGGTCCACGCGGGCGTCACCGGGCAGGTCCAGGCGGAAGCTGCCGTCGTCGGCGCTCGTGGCCCGGGCGAGGACCGCTGCGGGGATCCGGGCCGCGCCGCTGGGGTAGGACAGGACCTGGACGCCGGGGAGAGGAGTGCCCTGGGCGTCCTCCACCCGTCCGCTCAAGGAGGTCAGCTCGCGCAGCTCCAGGAGGACGTCCGTGTCGCCGGGACGGGCGGTGACCGGACGACTCGCGCCGAGAGGAGCGGAGGGGTTGTACCAGTTGTAGGAGGCGACGATGGTGAACAGCTCGACGGTGCCCATGTCCTCGGTCACGCCGAGCAGCTCGAAGCGACCGCCCGCACCGGAGGTGGCGCGGATGCGAGGCTGGTCCTCGGGACCGGCGACCTGGACGAAGACGCCGACGGCAGGGGCGCCGTCCGGAGTGCGGACCAGACCCGTGATGGGCTCGCCGAGGTCGAGAGCCAGCTCGACGCCCTCGACTCGGCCGCCCTCCGGGAGCTGGAGGGTGGCCTCGGCCTTGGATGTGGGGCGACCGGGGACCGTGGCCGTCACCTGCAGCTCACCGCCCGGCAGGTCCGTGAAGTGGAAGTGACCGCGCGTGTCGGTGCGCGAGTGCCGGACCGCCGTGACCCAGGTGCCCTTCAAGGGGGTCGCCTGGGGACGGAAGCGGTCGAGGTCCCCGTTCGCACCACGCAGCTTGACCAGGTGGTCGGCCAGCGGGGTCCCGGTCTGAGCCCTCAGGACCCCCTCGATGCTCCCGGCCGGGTGCAGCACGAGGTCGCCGTAATCGATCCGCTCTCGCTCGCCCTCGTCGGCGGGGAAGTCGTAGACCCGGGTGCCGTAGCCGCCCTTCTTGAGGAAGAGCTGGTGGTCGATCAGGAGGTGCAGGCGCGTCAGCTCGAAGCGGCCGTCGGAGTCCGTGGTCGTCGGCTCCCAGTCCGAGCGGGTCACGCCCTCGACGCTCTTGGAGCCCACGCCGGCGACGTAGACGCCCTCGATCGGAGCACCGTCGGTGTCCACGACCCGACCCGCGGCGATCCGCGCCGGGTGGAGCACGAAGTCCAGGCGGGTGTCCCGGACGAGCTGCTCCTCGGAGAGCCTCTTGCGCTCGCCACCGTGGCCCTCCGCACGGGCACGGAGGTCGCCCAGGTCGCGGCGCCTGACCCCGCCGACTCCGAACAGCTCGTACTCCCCGTACTGGTCGGTGAACACCGAACGCCGGAAGGAGGAGCCCAGGCCGACCTCGGCGGCGGCGATCGGGCGGCCCTGCGGGTCGCTGACGAGGCCGTGGACCCGCACCCCGGGCTCCAGGGAGAGCTCCAGCAAGCTGCGCTCGCCCGGGCGCAGCTCGACCCGCTTCGACGGGGGAGGGGCCGCGTCGCGGGGAGTGATCTCCACCGTCAGGAGACCCGGCTGGAGGTCCTCGAAGACCAGGCGACCGCCGCGGTCCGTGCGCGCACTGCACTGCTCGACCCTCCGGCTGTCCCGGCCGAGCACCAGGGCGCCCTCGACCGGCGAACCGTCGGACGCGCGCTTCAGGAGGACCTCGAGCAGCGCCGCCTCCGCGAGCCGCAGCTCGATGTCGTCCCCGGCGAACACGTGGTCGCGCCGAGCTGTGGAGTGATCGTCGGCGGCCGCCCACACGTCGAGGGGCACGGCTCGGGGGACGGCGACCTCGAAGCGACCCTCGGCGTCGGTCACGGCCGTGACCACGGGCTGGCGCGCGTGGCGCTCGGCGTCGGGCATCCAGAACTCGCTGTTGCGGCGACGGGTGACGGTCACGGTCGCACCGGGAAGGGGCGCGGCGAGCACGTCGCTCACGACCCGACCGCGCAGCATGGCGTCCCGCCCGCGAGCCGGCGTGCGGGGCTCCTCGGCCTCCGGGGCGGCCTCGGTGCGCTCCCCATCAGCCGCTGCTGCCGGTGCCGGACCCGGGGCTCCCAGGCTGCCCGGCGCGGTCGGCTCCGCCGAGCTCTCACCGCGGGGCGCCAGGCCGGGGAGGAGGGTGCTCGATCCTCCCGTGACGAGCCAGCCGAGGAAGGCGAGCAACACGACGGCGGCCAGAACCAGGAGCGTGGGACGGCGGGAGCCCATGGGGCCAAGGTAGCGGGCCGGCCGCCCCGAGGGCGCCCCCGAGTCGCCGGTGTCCGGTTCACCGTTGTGAACAGCCCCTGGCGCGGCCCTCGGGGGCTCTCCGTCGAGGTCTGGCGCTCATCGAGCAACTCGAAGGCGAGATCATGCTAGGTGTGGGCCATGAACCGCCGCCCCTCGACCCTCCTCGCTCTGGTCCTCCTGGGCGCTGCCGTGGCGCTGTTCTTCTTCGTCCACGAGGGCGGCGACTCGTCCGCCGCCGGCCTCGATCCCGGTCTGTCCAGGGAGCACCGGGTCGAGGAAGGGGCCGGGGCCACGCCGGGAGAGCTCAGGCTCTCCGACGCTGCCGCGAGCTCCCCCGCAGAAGCCAGGCGGGTGGAGGCGCAGCCGGTCGAGCAGGAGGAGCGCGGCGCGAAGGGCGCCTTCCTGAGGGTGGTGCGGGACTCCGACGGTGCGCCGATGCCCGACATGCGGATGCGCCTGGTCCTCCACGGTCCCGAGGAGATCGACGAGGCCGGGGAGACGAAGAGCCCCGTGCTGAAGCACATCTTCATGGAGACGGAGGCGGACGGGTTCCTGGACGTGAAGGCGGAGCTCGACGGTGCCGGACAGGGTCGCGTGAGGTCCCTCTCCCTGTTCCTCCTCAGGCACGAGGAGCTGGCGCTGGAGCCGGAGACCTTCGAGACCTCGCTCCTGGGCGCGAGCCGCGGTGAGGCCCTCGAGCTTCGGGCGGTCGAACAGCCCGTCGCTCCGATCCAAGGGGTGGTCGTCGATGCGGAGACGGGGCTGCCCCTGCCCGGGCTGGCCCTGCGCCTCGAGCGCTGGATCGACTTCCAGGACGCGGACGGGGACCCTGATTCCGTCCATGACGGCGGTGGCTTCACACGCGCGACGCGGTACTTCGAAGGCGCGAGGACGGAGTGGGTGGTCTCGGACCAGGTCGGGCGCTTCACGACGAAGAGGGCGCTGCCCTCCGGCCGCGTCGGGTTCGAGACGATCCACGAGGACCACGCAGATACCCAGCACGTCGTCGCCGGGGACGGACAGGCGCTCGAGGGAACCCTCGAGGTCTCCGTGGGGCCCATGATCCTCCTGGACTTCGATCCGCCCGGCGGGCGTCAGCACGGCGACTTCATCGCGGGACTCTGGCGGGCCCCCGAGGAGCTGACCCGGGACGGCGGCCTCACGGAGTTCTCCTCCCCCTGGTCCCGGGGCGGGGGGACTCGCCTGGGGGGCTGGGGCAATGCTTCCGCCGTCCAGGGCTCCGCCCCGGCCTGGTTCCGGCCTTCCCTCGAGAACGTCGAGGACTCGCCGCTGCCCACCCGGGTGTTCGTCGCCTCGCGGGACGGGGCAGTGCTCGGGCACGCGATGATCCACGAGTACGAGCGCCACGCCACGGAGCCCCTGAGGGTCGAGCTCACGGAGCGCTGCGGGCTCGAGGGCCTCCTGCTCTGGCCGGAGGGAGACGAGGACACCGTGGAAGCCGAGATGTTCCTGGTCCAGAGGGTGAAGCCGGGAGAGGACGAGCCGGGTCATGTGGCGAGTCGCTGGGTCATGCCGTGGTACGGAGAGCAGGAGACCCCCTTTCACTTCCAGTTCGTACCCGCGGGGGACTACGACCTGCGGATCTCGGCGGACGGAATCGAGGAGCAGGTGCTCGACATCCACCTGCCTCGAGTCGAGCCCCTGCGCGTCGAGCTGGTCCCCAGGGTCCAGACCGACCTCCACCAGGTCGAGGGCCGGGTCGTCACCGCCTCGGGCAAGCCCCTGGACGGTCGTGGGGGGCGGGCGAAGCTGCTCTACCTGTTCGTGAGCGGGGTCGACGGCGCTCCAGACCTGTCCCGGGTCGAGCTCGACTGGGAGGGCGGCGTCGCGCAGTTCACCCTCGAGGACGTCCCGGCGGGTCGCTACCGGATGAACAGCCACTGGCCGCAAGGGGGCTTTCCGATCGCGGGGCTCCGCGAGGGCTTCCGTGTGCCCGTCACGGAGCAGGGCGGGGTCGTCGAGCTCGTGGTCGCCGACGACGTCGCCTCACAGGTGCTGGAGGTGCGGGTCATCGAGCCCCAGGCGGAGGGGAGTCTGCTCCTGACCGTTCAGGACGGCGGCTCCATCGAGGCCCACTCCTTCCTCCAGTTCTGCATCGACGGGGACCTGGACGAGGGCGTCACCCTGCTCGACGGTCGGCGGGTCGCCATGTCGCGCTACGGCCCCTACCCCGTCGGGGTCGAGCTCGAGCTGTCCCTCAACATGGACGGCCACCGCAGCCCGAGCATGGGAGAGGAGGTCTTCGGTCCCATGGATGCCAATGGTGTGCGGCTGGCCGAGATCCGCCCGGTCGAGGGCTGGAGCGCACGCATCCACGTGTACGAGGTCGAGCAGGGAGAGCGCTCGCGGGCCCTGGAGGGCGTCGAGCTGGCCTTCGATGGGCAGGCGGCGCGGCCCACGGACGCGACCGGCTTCGTCTACGTCGAGGCGAGCCGGGCCCCGTCGCGGATCGAGGTCCTGACCCCCGGCTGGGAGCTGCTCGACCGCAGCTCCTGGACCGAGTGGGGCAGCGTGATGGCCGCCCAGCGGACCTTCACCGTCGAGGACGGGCAGCTGACGGTGCACTTGCGGGGGCTCTAGGGAGAGCCGCCCCGTCCCTGGGATCCGCGCAGCAAGGTGGCCGCGATCTAGAGGTACTCCTGCCGCACGGGCTTCGTCGGCACCGGCCGGCCGGCCCGCGAGTACCAGTAGGCCGCGTTGCTCGCGTCTCCCTCCTCACGGTGCAGGGCGGCGTGCACCCAGGAGTCGTCCTTCGTGTCCCCCTGCCCGGCGTCGTGGGCAGCGTCCCACTCACCGCGCAGGGCGTGCCAGCAACCACAGAGGGCGCCGGTGGATTCCGCGGGAGGGAGGTCCGCCTCGAGGGCGTCGAGAAAGCGTTGGACGCGTTCGTCTTGCTCCATGATCGATGGGGTCAGTCGGCGCGGTAGGGGGCCCGCAGCTCGCGCAGGCGTTGCCAGGACAAGTCCACCCGGGAAGGGCTCTCGAGGGGCGCACGAGGAGCGCACCGGGCGACTTTGCTCCAAGATCGTGAGCTCCGCCCGAAACCACTCGTCCCCGCGAGCGTCCGCTCCGCGGGATGCCCACGACCAACGCGTCGAGCTGTGGCGAGTACTCGGCACGCGAAGCTGCCGACGGGGTCTTGTACCAGGTCTTGCTCGAGCACCTCGAGACCTTCCTGGCCCGCATCGCCGATGACCCCGCCACTCCGAGCCTGCCCGGCTACGTGGAGCGCGAGCTGCGCAGCTACCTTTCCTGCGGCATCCTGGCCGGTGGCTTCTGTCGCATTCACTGCTTCGCTTGCGGTACCGACTTGCTGCTGCCCTTCTCCTGCAAGGGTCGGGGATTCTGCCCCTCCTGCGGCGGCCGGCGCATGGCCGAGGCCGCCGCGCACCTCGTCGACAACGTCCTGCCCGAGGTCCCCGTTCGCCAGTGGGTGCTCTCCTTCCCGTGGAGGCTCCGCTACCTCCTGGCGCTCGATGCGCGTCTCTGCCGCGCGGTGCGCAAGGTCTTCCTGCGCGCCGTCTTCGGGTTCTACGCGCGCGCTGCGGCCGAGGACGACATCGAGGGCGGTCAGGGCGGCGCCGTCAATCAGATCCAGCGCTTCGGCTCCGCCCTGAATGCCAATGTCCACTTTCACGCGCTGGCTCTCGACGGGATTTACACCGCGCCCGACCCCTTCACCCCGCCCGTCTTCCACCCCGCCCGGCGCATCACGAGCGCCCAGGTCGCCGCGCTGCTCTTCACAGTCCGCTCGCGCATCCTACGCCTCTGTCGGCGCCGCGGCTTGATGAGGGACGAGGGCGAACTCGACACTCAAGTCGAGGAGCAGGGCCTCCTGCCCTGGATCCAGGCCGCTTCGATCCAGGGCCGCGTCGCCCTGGGCCCCGATGCCGGCAGCCGCATCCCACGCATCGGTCGGCCGCCGGTCCCCGAGGCGGCCCATGCGCTGGTGACCAAGGAGCTCTGTGCTTCCCTCGGCGGCTTCAGCCTGCACGCGGCGGTCAAGATCGGAGCCGGCGACACGCCCCGCTTGGAGCACATCTGTCGTTACATCACTCGCCCCGCCCTCTCCAGCCAGCGACTCTCGATCAATGAACGCGGCCAGGTCGTATTGCAGCTACGCGTTCCCTTCCGTGACGGGACAACCCACTTCGTCTTCGAGCCCCTCGCGTTCATCGAGCGCCTGGCCGCCTTGGTTCCGCCACCTCGGATGCACC
>CAZQAT010000149.1:0-7066 GCA_964591315.1 uncultured Planctomycetaceae bacterium | reverse complement strand
GGAGACCCGTTGTATCCCTTCTACTCGGCGGATTGAGGCGTGGGCGGTTGCTGCGCAGGGTGGGGTTGCTGCCAGAGGAACCCGGGAGGTTGCGAGGTGTCAGCGACCGATAACCCGGCGGAGATTGTCCGCACTCGGTACCGGTACGCTCGGAAGCGGCGGCGCCCAGATCACGGGAGTGAACGTGGACCTTCGGTCCCTAGAGTTCGACGTACCCGTCCACGAGTGGCTCGAGTCTGGCAAGCTCACAGACGATGCAGTGGTTCTGACCTCAGGCGTGCAAGGCAAGGTGATCGCCAATGGGATCCCTCGCGGAGCATATCGTTGGACGGTGATCAAGCCGGACGGGACCACACTGACGGGGACAGTTGAGGTGCCGCCGGAAGCGACTGCCTTCGAAGCGATCAACCTCGCTGAGTAGCGGCCGTCGACTTCCGAGAGTGCTGGGTCGTCGGCGCGGCTACGCGCCGGACCTACGCCCCCCAATCCTCAGGTAGCTCGACTCTGGTCTCGCGAACAACGTCCAAGACCGCTCTCCGGTCAGATGGCGAAAGATGCGAGAAGTCCCTCCCCACGTCTTCCCCGCTCAAGACGGCCCCGAGCTCCTTCCACACCGCCTTCATGACCGGCCCCGGCAACGCGTCGAACGCCTCCGAGTAGATCGCGTCACTGCACGGGTACTTGAACAGCCGCGTCTCGAGGTCGAAGTCCCGCAGCGACCTCCCCTTCGAGTCCCGCTTGCCCGCCGCCGCATAGGCCTCTGCAAACCCCGACGTCCCCACGACCGGCGCCGTCAACGCCACCTCCCCCCGGAACAGGAGGTGGTCCACCACCTTCCGCGCCGCCTTGTCGTAGCGCCGCTGGGTCGACTCGCTGACCGTCCCCTCCGGCTGCTTCCAGAGCTTGTTCATCTCCTCCTGGTACGCCTGGGCCTTGCGCCCCAGGTAGCTCGCCCGCGCCAGGACGTTGTGCATCTCGGCCTGGTGCTCCATCACCATCAGGGCCACGATGTCGCTGTGGGCCGAGGGGTAGCGCTCGGTGTCGAAGTAGGGGGAGAGGTCGGTCACGTCGGAGCCCCGCGCGGGGTCGATGCGCTCGGGCTGGCCCTCCTCGATCCAGGCATTGCCCATGTGCCGCTGGTCGCCGCTGGTGCCGGTCACGTACCAGCCGCCCCAGCGCTCGGCGAGGGGGCTGGCGTGGGTCGTCAGGTGCGTGCCGCTGCGCAGGATCGGCTGGCCGTCCGCGTCCGGGTGCACCGAGCGCACCAGGTTTCCGGGCCAGTAGAGGGTGCGCGAGCCCGCGTGGCAGCTCAGGCACTCGGTGTCCCGGCGCTCGATCTCGAAGCGGTCCTTCTTCTGCGGCACCACGTAGAAGGTCGGCCCCTGGACCGGGTCGATGGCCGTGACCTCCATCACCGGCGCCCCGGGGATCCAGCCCAGGTAGGCGTCCTCCCCGAAGTAGATCGCCCGCGGCCGGGTGGGGGAGATCAGTCGGTCCTGGAAGCTGGTCTTCGAGAAGACGAGCACCTGGGATTCGACCGGCATCTCGAGCGCCTCGAGCACGGCGGGCAGCCAACCCTGGCCAGGCGTCCAGGCGAGCTCGCGCTCGCCGGCCTCGACGGCGGCGGCTAGCTGGGCGAGGGGGTCGGTGCGGGCCTCGGCCTCGTAGTGGATGGGGGAGCCGAGGTACTCGGCGCGGCTCTGGGGGGTGGGGAGGACGGCGAGGAGGAGGGAGAGGAGGTGGAGCAGCATGATGGAAGAGTGCCGGGGCGGGCTCCACCCTATCTCGGGACCCCGTGGTGTGCTTTGTGCGCCGGCGCTTTTCGAGCACCCGGGAGGGTCCCCGACTCCATGGTGCCAACCACCCCTCCGAACCGCAGAGTGCTGGACCCGATTCGGTGGCCGGGAGACCGATCGCGCGACGATCTCGGCTCTCACGCGGCCCCTTCCCGGGGCTCTGCCGCCGTCGCGACAGCTCGAGATCAGCCCGCTTGTAGAATCCACCGGCGATCACGTCCCTCGTATTTCTGGGGGAGGTGTGTCCGGTCCGCGGCGTGAAGGCCGCGGTGGGGCTCGGCGGGAGCGCTGATGGCGGATTGAAGGGTCCGCGGGCCGCAATCAAGCCGTTGAGAGGGGCGGGATGGGTTTGGCCGGGACCACGAGGAGCGCGGAGCGTGACCGCGGGGACCCGTTGTATCCCTTGGACTCCGAGCGCGGCGAGCAGGAGGAGTCGCTTCATGGCTCCGGTGGTTGGGCCAGCGAGTGACGAGCGGGCCTGCCACCGCTCGGACGGGCTGTGGGCCCGAGATCCATGCAGCAGGCCGTTGGATCGACGCACGGCCCGGGGCCCCCCACTGCGGCGGTATCCCGCCCCCCGGGCGTCGGTATGAGCCCCCGTGCAAGATCGCGAGAAAAGGCGTCAACAGCCCCCCCACGGCCCCGTCGAGGGGGCTGATGAGGAGCAACGCCGAGGTGCAGCGGCCCGGGACGGGGCTCGAGGGGAGTTGAGCGCGCGAGCCGTGCGACGGCCCCCCACCCCGCCCATGACCCGCTCGCGCCCCGACGCCGCCCACCAGGCGCAGCTCCTCGAACGCGCCCGCCAGGGCGACCTGGACGCCTTCGACAGCCTCGTTCGCCTGCACTTCGCCCGCACCTACACCCTCCTGTTCCGCATGATCGGTAACCACGAAGACGCCGAGGACCTGGCCCAGGAGTGCTTCCTGCGGGCCCACGGTTCCCTGCGCTGGTTCCGAGGGGAGGCGAGCTTCTCGACCTGGCTGTACCGCATCGCCCTGCACCTCAGCCGCGACCACTTCCGCAAGCGCGCCCGCAGCGAGCGGCCGCTCCTCGAGGCGGAGGACAATGAGCCCCAGAGCCCGGGCCAGGGGCCGGCGGAGGAGAGCGCCCGGCGCGAGCTGGCCCTGGGCCTGCGCGCCTGCCTCGAGCGCCTGCCCCACAAGCTGCGCGCCGCGCTCGTGCTGCGCACCCAGGAGGGGCTGGAGTACGACGAGATCGCCGAGGTGCTGTCGGTGACGCCGCAGACCGCGCGGGTGCACGTGATGAAGGCGCGCCGGCGGCTGGAGCGCTGGCTCGAGCCGTGGACGGGGGGGACGCAGTCCGGGGGATCGCAGACCGGGAGAGAATCGTGCTGAGCTGTCGTCGAGCCCGGCGCGCCCTGGAGGCGCGCAGCGACGAGCGCCTGGGGCTCGAGCGCGGCTTCGAGCTCGAGGCGCACCTCGAGGGGTGCCCCGCGTGCCGCGGCTACGCCGCCTCCCTCGAGCGGCTGGACGAGGCCCTGGCCGGCCTGTCCGACCCGCCCTTGCAGCGCCTCGACGTGGAGGCCTCGGTGCGCGCCGTGCGCGCGCGGCTCGAAGCCGAGGCGATCACTGCGGCCGCGGGCCCGCGCGCGACCGGCCGGCGCCCCCTGCGGCTCGCGGGCGCCCTCGCGGCCGCGGCCCTGGTCGTGCTGCTCGGCTACCTCGCCACCCGCGAGGACGAGGGGGGACCGGAGGAGGGCCTGGTGCAGGAGACGAGGACGGAGCCCGAGGCACGGCCCACGCCCGGCCCGAGGGAGGAGCTCGCACCCACCGAGCCGCGCGAGGCGGAGGTCGCGGTCGAGGGGCGGGACGACGACCAGCCCAGCGACGACCAGCCCAGCGACGACCAGCACCGAGACGACGGCACCACGGGCGACGACTCCATGGAGGAGGGGCCGATCGACGAGGACCGTCTGCGCAGCACCCGCGACGAGGTGGCGCGGCTCCTGCTCGAGGCGGCCGGGGGCCTGGCCGACGACTCGCCGCCCGAGCGCGTGGAGGCCTTCGCCCAGCTCTTCGATTTGAACTCCCTATCCCTGCGCCGCGCGCAGTGGCCGGTGCGACGGCTGGTCGAGCGCCTGCTCGAGGCGCCGGACCCGCGCGTCGGTCGCGCCGCGGCGCGCTACCTGGGCCTGCGGGGTGATCGGCTCTCCCGCTCGCGACTGGAGCAGGCCCTTGAGCGGCCCGAGCTGGCGCGGGCCGCGACCCTGGCCCTGCGCGACGCGGGCCCCGGGGGCGTCGACGGCCTGGGACGGGCCCTGCACCTGGCGGACGAGCGCGACCTGGCCCTGGCTTCCCTGGGCCAGACCGGCGGCCCGGAGGCCGCGCGGGTGCTGGCCGCGGCCGCCGCCGACACGGACCTGGCGCCGGAGCGAGGGGCCCTGCTCGCGACCCTGGCCGGGCTCGGTCCGGCCGCCGTGGAGCCCCTGCTCGAGCTCGGGGACGCGGGCCACCTGGCCACCGCGGAGCTCCTCGAGCGCGTCGGGTCCATCGAGGGCGCCGGCGACCGACTCCTGGCGGGCCTGGAGCAGCGCGAGCGGCGCGGGCGGCGCGAGCTGCGCCTGCGCTGCGCGGCGGAGCTGGCCCCGCTGCGCACGGCGCGCTGGCTCGAGGACCGCGTGCACGAGCGCGAGCTGCGCACCCTGGTGCGCCGGCTCTTGCCGCGCGTGCCCGGCGTCCCCGCCGTCGCCAGCCTGCTGCGCCTGGCGGAGGACACGCGCCTCTCGAGCGAGGACCTGGTGGCCATGACGGACAGCGCCCTGGAGCACGACGCCGGGCGCTTCGCCGAGCACGCCCGGGTGCTGCTGCAGGGCGGCGACCAGGCGGGCACGACGCGTCTGGCCGAGCTCCTGGTCGCGGTGGACTCGCCCCTGCGGCTGGCGGGCTTGCGCGCCCTGCTCCCCGCCCGCCACCTGCCTGCTCCCCTGGACCGCGACCTGGTGGCGCTGATCGGCGCGGGCGGCGACGCCGCCGACGTCGAGCCCCTGCTCGAGCGCTTCGCCGAGCTGGGCGAGGACGAGCGCCACCTGGCCGCGAGCTGCCTCGTGGCCCTGCAGTCCCTCGGCGGCCAGGAGGCCGTCGAGCGCGCTCTCGACGGCGTGCGTGGGCGCACCCACTCGAACATCCTCGGTCTGCTGCGCCGGCGCCCGGCGGGCTCGGGGACGCCCCCCTCCCTCTACAAACTCGCCCGCGAGCTCAAGCCCTTCTTGAGCGAGCGAGCCCAAGACTCCTGGAGAAGCGAACCATGACCATCCTGTCCCTGCTCCTCGCCTCGGCCCTCATGGGAGGCGACGCGTCCACGGCGCCGGCCGTCTCCGCCTTCGACGACGCGAACTCGGTGGTGCGCCGCTACGCCCTCTCGGCGGTCGCTCGCGTCGCCCACCGCTACCACCAGGACCGGCGCCTCCTGCCCGGGTCGCGGACGCCCTGGCACGACGACGGCCCCGAACACCAGTGGGTGCTGGAGCCCGACCTCGTGCGCGACGCCCTCGAGGTCTACTACGGCGAGGAGCTCGAGTACGAGGGTCGCATGATGTGGGAGACCGAGGAGGGCGAATTGATCGTGCGCGCCCCCGAGGCGCTCCAGGCGCGGGTGCGCGAGCTGGTCGACTTCTTCGCTGACGCGGCCAGCTCCATTACCGGGATCCGGGTCGACGTGGTGCAGCTCTCCGCCGCCTCCTCGGGGGCCGCCCAGCCCGGCGGACTGGTGGACGTGGGGACGGCCGCGCGCCTGATCGCCCAGGCCGAGGGCGCGGTCGAGACCTACCAGCTCCAGGTGCGCGGCAACGAGCTGGCCAGCCTGGACATGACCACCGAGCACTCCTTCTTCGGAGACTACGACGTCGAGGTCGCCCAGGGCGCCTACGCCTTCGACCCCCGTCGCACCTCGATGTCCTCAGGCGTGCGCATGGAGGTCGGCGCCTACCCCGCGCCGGGCGGCTGCCGGCTGGCGCTGCTCGTGCGGCACGGCACCCCCACCGGGCCCGTGCGCTCGGTCCCGATGGAGGCCGCGGGCCTGATCAGCAACGAGGGCGGAACGGCGATCTACTCGGGCCCCGAGCAGCTCGAGTCCCTCGCGATCGCGCAGCGCACCTTCGCCCTCAACACGCTCCTGCCCGACGGCCAGGCCCTGGTGCTGCGCTCCAGCCTCGACCTCTACGACACCGACGGCGTGCAGTACCTGATCGTGCGGCGTGAGGGCGCGGCCCCGCAGGCCGTGGTGGGCGCCGCGCTGGGCGGCGGCCGTGAGCTGCACCTCGTTCGGGGCTACGCCCTGAGCGCCCCGCGCTTCGAGTTCGAGGGCGAGCTGGCCCACGGCGCCCTGGCCACCATGAGCCTGCAGCAGCGCGATTGGTACGACGAAGGCCTGCTGCGCGCGCGCCTCAAGCACCACGGCTTCGACCCCGAGCGCGAACTGCTCGAGTTCCTGGCGCCCGAGTTCGAGTTCAACGACGACGGGTCCTGGATCGTCGCCCGCGGCCGCTCCGAGGAGGGCGGGGGCTCCGCGCGCGGGGGCGAGGCCCTGCGCGCCGCCGTCGAGGAGCTGCAGCGCGAGGCCGAGGCGGTGACCCTCGGGCTGGAGGTGCAGCGCAAGGGCAACGGCCTCTCGAAGCGCGTGACCTGCGACCTGACCGTCTGCCTGGGCCAGGAGTCGGCGGTGGTCCTGGGCGTCGAGAGCACGCGGCTGTTCGACTTCGACATCGAGACCGCCCAGGGCTCCTCCGTGCCCGACCCCGGGGTGGGCCTCGACATCGACGGCCTGGCCCTGGTGCTGCGGGTCGACCGCGCCCCGGACGGCAGCCTGGACGTGACCCTCAGCGGCGCCGCCAACCTCCTGCGTGAGACCGGGGAGTTCGACCCCCGCGCGCGCTTGTTCGGCGCGATCGAGAACCGCGTCTACGACCGCCTGCAGGTCGACGAGGTCCTGCGCATCCCCGAAGGCGCGCGGCGCGCGGTGTCGGTCGGCAACGCCGGTCGCGCGGGAGCCGGGACCCTCGAGCTCAAGATCCAGGTGCGGTAGCGCCGGACCGCACCGGAGCGGCGGGGGCGCAGGTCGCCGCCGCACGGAGGCGCCCCCGGGGTCAGGCCCCGGGGGCGCGTTCGTTGTGGCGAGGGTTCGGCCGGGCGCCGTTGGGGTCCTGAGTGCGGACAATCTTCGCCGGGTTATCGGTCGCTGACACCTCGCAACCTCCCGTTGTATCCCCTGTACCCCGGTCCGCAACCAGGGCGCCACTCTCGAGCTCGAGCCAG
>CAZQAT010000148.1:0-7423 GCA_964591315.1 uncultured Planctomycetaceae bacterium | reverse complement strand
AATCCGGGCTAGCATCATGACCCGCCCCTCCGCTCGGATGCTCGGCAGTCTTCGAATCAAGTCCCTGACCTGGGTCCTGCTCGCGCTCGGTTCCTTCGGCGCAGGCTGCTCCGTCGAGAAGGCCCGTCCGGGCACGCCCCCGCGTCACCTGCTCCTGGTCACCGTGGAGAAGGTGCGGCGGGACCGCGTCTCGGCCCTGGGGTACGAGCGCCAGACCACCGGGCTGCTCAAGCCCGGCCAGCCCATCGTGCTCGACGTGGACTACCTGGGCAACGGCGGGGTGACCTTCGCCAGCGCCCTTGCTCCCGAGAGCGACGACGGGCGCAGCCTGCGGGCGCTGATGCGTGGCAGCCTGTCCGACGAGGTGACCTCGACCCTGGCGGAGGACCTGGCCGCCAAGGGCTTCCTGACGGCCGCCTTCGTCCACCGCGGCTCCCTCGACGACGCGGTCTGCAGCCCCGACGGCCTGGGGCGCGGCTTCGAGAAGGCCGAGTTCCTGGAGAGCGACGAGAAGATGCTGGCCGCAGCCGCGAACTGGCTGCTCGAGACCGCGGACGGGGAGCGCTCCCTCTTCGTCTGGCTGCACTTCGGAGGAGTCCGCCCGCCCTTCGCCGGAGAGCCCCTCTCCGACCGCTTCTCGGAGCAGGACTACGACGGCCCGGTGCGGACGGACGAGGCCTTCTTCGAGGAGCTGCGCGCGGGCCGGGTCGAGCTCTCCTCCGCGGACCGGCGCCACCTGCGAGACCTCTACGACGGCCGCCTCAGTCGCGTCACCCAGCTGCTCAACTCCTTCCTCTTCCTGTACCGCAACACGATCGCCGAGGGAGACCTGTGGGGGGAGTCCCTGATCGTCTACCTCGGCAGCTCCGGTTGCGAGCTGGCGGAGCGCGACGGGCGCATCGGGAACTCCGACAGTCTGGTGAGCGCGGGGCTGCACGTGCCGTTGGTGTTCTGGCACCCCGCGAGCCTGACCGGTGAGCGCATCCTGGACACGGTGGTCGAGCTGCCCGACGTGACTGCCGCCCTGCGTGAGTACTTCCTCGTCGAGGCCCGCGGGCCGGTCACGGGCCAGAGCCTCCTGGCCCTGACCGACTCCTACATCGAGAAGGACTTCGAGCCCCGGCCGGCCCTGGGGCTCGCCCAGCAGGGTGGGGAAGTCGTGGGGGCCACCGTGCGCGGCGAGCGCTGGCGCCTGATCTCCGTCGGCGGGCGGGAGGAGCTCTACGACCTGCGGGCGGACCCGGGGGAGCGCCACGACCTGGCCGAGGAGATGCCGGAGGTCGTCGACGAGTGGCGCGAGATCCTGGCCCAGCGCATGCGCGCCCTCGACCCTTGAGCCGGCCGCCAGGGACGGACCCTTGCGTGCGGTCGGCGTCCAGCGGGACATCGCCGGAGGGGGCGGCGTGAGCTCTGCGCTGCCGAGCTCCCGGCTCGACGCCCAGGACCCTCCCCTGGCCCGGGCGGTCTTCCTGCTGTTGTTCGTGGTCTTCGCGGCGACCTTTGCCGGGCCGCCCTCCGGGCCGGACGGGGAGACGGTCTTCCAGACCACCAGCGCCCTGGCACGGCGTGGCAGCCTGGCCCTGGGGGGTACCCCCGAGGCGGAGGCCCTGATCGCCGAGGGTCGAGCGGCGCCCCCGGGGGGCTTCATGGTGCGCGTCGGGGCCGACGGGGAGTCCTACTACGGGTGGTACGGGGTCGGCCAGGCCCTGCTGGGGTTGCCGCTGTACGCCCTCGGAAGCGCGGCGGGGGCCCTGATGCCCGGGGTGCAGGAGGCCCACGAGGGACACCAGCGCTTTGGCGTGGGGCGCAGTGAGTACTTCGAGCACCTGGCCTTCGGCCTGCGCAATCCCCTGCTCGGGGCCCTCCTGGGCTGGCTGCTGGTGGTGCTCGCGCGGCGCTCGGGGCTCGGCGGCCGGACAGCCTTCGCGTGCGGGCTCGGTTTTGGCCTGACGACCTTCGCCTGGGCCCAGTCTCGGGATTGCCTGGGGGACGTGTCCGCCGCCTTCGCGCTGCTGGCGGCCCTGCACGCCCTGCTGCGGCTGCGCGAGCGGCCGCGGGTGGGCCGCGCCCTCGCCTTCGGGGGCTGGCTCGGCCTGGCCTTCCTGACCCAGGCGGCCCTGGCACCGGCGGTGCTCGTGCTCGGTGCCGGCGCGGTCTGGGTGCTTGGAGGTGGGCGGGTGCTGCGCCCGGGCTCGCGTCGACGGCTGTGGTTGTGGTCGCTCCTGCCCCAGGTCCTGGCGCTCGCCCTGTGGGTCACGCTGAACCTGTGGCGCTTCGGGAGTCCCTGGGACTCGGGCTATGGGGCGGCGGTCGAGGGGGGTCTGTTCGGCGGCTCGCCTCTGCGGGCCCTGTTCGGCCTGACCCTCGCGCCGGGCCGAGGGCTGCTGTGGATGGCCCCGGCCCTGGTGCTGGTGGTGGAGGGGGCGCGGCGCACCCTGCGCGAGACCGGCCGCGGCTGGGTCGGGTTGTTGCTCGCCGTGGTGGGGGCGGTGCTGCTGCCCGTGCTCTTCATGCGCGGCTGGCACGGGGCCTGGACCTACGGGCCGCGCTACCTCCTGCCGGCCCTGCCCTACCTGTGGCTCCTGGCGACGCCGGCCTTCGAGCGCGCGGCCCAGCGCGGCCGCCTGCGGCGCGGCGGACTTCGGCGGGGGGCGCTGGTGCTCGGGCTGCTCGGCCTCGCCGTGCAGCTGCCCGGGGTCCTGGTGGACAACTACACCTACCACGACCTGGCGGTGCGCGCTGCTCGGGAGCGCTTCCCGCTGACGGAGGAAGTCGGAGCTCCGGCGGAGCTCGAGGCCCGGCGCTTCGAGGCCCTGCAGTTCGACCCGGGCTTCGCCGCCCCCGCGGTCCACTGGCGCATCCTGCGCCACCGGGTGGCCCTGGAGCACGAGAGCTTCTCGGTCCGGGACCTGTTCAAGTTCGAGAGCGAGACGCTCCTGGAGCCCCTCCAGGAGCGCGAGCGGGGCTTTGGGCACCTGGGCTGGGTCGACCTGAGAGAGCGCCTGGGGGGGGCCCTGTGGCCCGTGGCGCTCATCCTGGCCCTCCTGACTGCCCTGGGGCTGCGGGAGGCCTCCAGGGCGTTGGATGCCTGAGGGGGCCCAGGGCTCAAGACCCTCCGCCGGGGCTCCGATAGCCCCCCTGGAGCCGCCCCGATGACCCCCCCGAAGAGAGCCCTGGCCTGGACCGCTGCTGCCCTGTACGGCCTGCCCGCCCTGCTGGGGGCGGTGGCC
The DNA here is from genome assembly GCA_964591315.1 of uncultured Planctomycetaceae bacterium. GTDB lineage: Bacteria > Planctomycetota > UBA1135 > UBA1135 > JABACD01. The sequence continues at coordinate 4,193 of CAZQAT010000148.1, read as the reverse complement.
GGGGATCCGGCGGTGGGCCACAGGCCTCAGGTCGGGGCCGAGCGCGAGCACTTCCTGATCGAGTGGGTCGGCGAGGCGCCGCATCCGGCCGCGGACCACGACGGACGGCGCGCCCTGGAGGCCGCGGTCCGGGCCGGGGCCGTGGGGCTCGCCTCCCGCGTGTGCCGCGAGGTCGACGGGGGTCTGCAGCTCGAGCTGGACGTGGCCTTTCCCCTCGAGGACGTGCGTCTGATGGCGGTCGAGCGCCTCGACCAGGACAGCCCGCGCCTGGTGTGGCGCGAGATCGCCGGGGGCCAGGGCCGCACGGTCTTCGCCGAGTGGACGGCTGCCAGCGAGCGGCTGAAGGTGATGGAGTGGGGCCTGGACGGCAGCCTGCGCGAGGCCCACGAGACCGTGCGCGGCGCGGTCATGCCCCAGTACCTCCTGGACCTGGCGCGGCGCGGTCGGCTGGTCGGCGGTCGCTACCCGGTCTTCGATCCGACCAGCGGCGACCTGGAGACCTGGAGCGTGGAGCTCTCCTACCGCCTGGGTGCCGGGGATGCTGGAGACCTGCGGCGGGTCGAGCTGCGGCGCACGGACGGCAGCCTGGCCGGACGCTACGACTTCGACGGAACACGCCTGGTGCGCTTCCAGTGGCAGGAGGGATCCCTCGTGGCGCGGGCCATACCGGCCGCGGAGTACCGCGAACTGCGCCGGCGCTGGGGCCTGAGCGATGGCGAGGAAGACCCCTCGGGGGCTGCAGGGGCGGTCAAAGATCTGTGAATCGGCCAGGGCGCGCATCCGGGCCTTGGGTCCAGAGGGAGCCCCGGTTGAAATATGAGGCTGGGCGCCCGATCCCCAACCTCTCGCGGCGCCCCTCCTCGATGCCCACCAAGCCCTGCCCGATCCTCGTCTGCCTCTCCCTGGCCACCTGGGGGATCCTCTCCTGCCAGTCGCCGCAGGAGTACGCCGTCGAGGCCGACCGCGACGCCTACGCCCTGATCCGCGACCGTCGCGCCGAGCTGTTCGGCGAGCTGGGCGACTTCACCATCGACCCTCCCGAGGACAGCCTGCGGGCGCGGGTCCTGGCGGGGGAGGTGACCGACCTCGAGGAGCTCGACCTGGCCACCTGCCTCGAGATCGCGGCGGAGAACAACCGCGAGTACCAGACCCGCAAGGAGAACCTCTACCGCGCGGCCCTGGACGTGACCCTCGAGCGCTGGGAGCTCGGCTGGATCCCCGAGGGGGCCGGTGACGCGGGCATCGATGGGGTGGGGGACCGGGCCACGACAGTCTCGGGGGGCATCGGCTTCGGTCTCGACAAGGTGCTCGGGACAGGCGCGACGATCATCAGCGGCATCGGGCTCTCGCTGGTCAAGGACGTCCTGTCCGGCGGGGGGTGGTCGGCCCAGACCAGCGCCTCGCTGCTCTTCACCCAGCCGCTCCTGCGGGGCTCGGGGGAGCTGATCGTCTACGAGGACCTGACCCAGGCCGAGCGCGACCTGGTCTACGAGGTGCGCGACTTCGAGCGCTTCAGGCGCCAGCTGGCCGTGGACGTGGCGGGGCGCCTCTTGCGGCTGTACCAGGACCTGGACGCGATCGCGAACGAGCGCCTCAACTACGAGAACGTGGTCGACATCCGCGAGCGCAACGAGTCCCTCTCGGAGGCGGGTCGCCTGAGTGACATCCAGGTCGACCAGGCGCGCCAGAACGAGTACACCTCCGAGGACCGCCTGATCAGCGCCCAGCAGGACTACGAGAACGCCCTCGACAGCTTCAAGCTGCTGCTCGGCCTGCCCATGGGCGTGGAGCTCTCGATCGACCGCAAGGAGCTCGGAAGGCTGGCCGAGATCGGCCTCACGGACGCGGAGATCGACGCGCAGCAGGCGATCGTGTTGGCCTACGAACACCGCCCGGACTTCCAGACCGCGGTCGACCAGGTGATCGACGCGGAGCGCAAGTCACGGGTGGCGGCGGACGCCCTGCGCATCGGCCTCGACGTGAGCGCCTCGGTGGACGTGGCCTCCGACACGAACAAGCCGCTCAAGTACAACTTCCAGGACACCCTCTGGGGTCTGGGCTTGGTGCTCGACCTGCCACTGGGCAGGACGCCCGAGCGCAACACCTACCGGCGCTCGCTGATCTCCTGGCAGGCCGCCGCGCGCGGCGCGGCGGAGCTCGAGGACCAGATCGCGGGCGAATTGCGCGGGCTCCTGCGCGAGGTGACCTCGCGGCGCGAGTCCCAGAGGATTCAGGAGAACGCGGTGCACCTGGCCCAGACGCGAGTGGAGAGCGCCGGTCTCAACCTGCAGGCGGGGCGCGCCAGCACCCGCGACCTGCTCGAGGCCCAGGAGGCGCTGGTCTCCTCGCAGAATGCCCAGACCCGTGCGCTGATCGACTACACCCTGGCGCGCCTGGACCTGGTCCTGGACATGGGCCTCTTGCGCGTGGAGTCCGGCGGCATTCGAATGGAAGACCCCGGCCTCGCCAAAGACCTGGAGGAAGAACCGGAATGAGCCGAAACAAATCCCGTGGACCCCTGCGCCTGCTCGCGTTCCTCGCGCTCTTGGCGGGCGGCGGCCTGGCCTACGCCTGGCTCAGTGGCGCACTCTTCTCCGGTGATGCGGAGGTCGAGATCCAGGGCGCCACGGTGCGCCGCGGTCCGCTCGAGATCACCGTCACCGAGCGCGGCAACCTGGTCGCCGAGAACAGCGTCAGCGTCAAGAGCGAGGTGGAGGGCCGCACGACGATCCTGTACCTGATCCCCGAGGGAACCCAGGTGGAGCCCGGGGACCTCCTGGCCGAGCTGGACTCTTCTGCCTTCGAGGATCAGCGTGTGTCCCAGGAGATCTCCGTCGAGAGCGCCCGGGCCGCGGCCACCAAGGCCCGCGAGGCGCTGGAGATCCAGCGCATCGAGAACGAGAGCGACATCGCGAAGGCCGAGCAAGACGTGGACTTCGCGCGCCTCGAGCTGGAGAAGTACATCGGCATCGACTTCGAGGGCATCGAGCGGATGAGCTTCGAGGAGGTGCTCGAGCTGCTCGCCAGCCGCACCCCCGCTGACGACGAGGTCGAGGGGAGCTTCGGTGGCGGCAACCGCCAGCAGGAGCTGCAGCAGTTCCGGGACGACATCCTCATTCGTGAGGAGGAGCGCAAGCGCGCGGAGGACACCCTCGCCTGGAGCCGCACTCTGGCCGCGAAGGGCTTCGTCGAGCGCACGGAGCTCGAGGCGGACGAGCTGGCCTTCACCCGCGCGGGCATCATGCTCGAGCAGGCCGAGCGTGCGCTCTACCTGCTCGAGAAGTACGAGCACCCCAAGGAGTGGACGCGCCTGCAGAACGACTTCGAGGAGGCCGAGCGCCAGCTGAAGAAGGCCAACAAGCAGGCCGTGGCGCGCATCGCCGACTTCGAGGCCGCGAAGCTGGCGTCGATCGTCAAGCTCGACCTCGAGCAGGAGAACCTGGGGCGCATCGAGGGCCAGATCTCGAAGGCCAAGATCCACGCCCCGGTGGCGGGCATGGTCGTCTACGGCCGCGAGGAGGGCCGGCGCGGCAGCAGCGAGCCCATGCAGGAGGGCGGCGAGGTGCGCGAGCGGCAGGAGATCATCAATATCCCCGGGGACGGGGGCATGGTGGCCGAGGCGAGCATCCACGAGTCCTCCCTCGAGAAGGTCACCGAGGGTCTGCCCGTGATCGTCACGGTCGACGCCCTGCCGGGCCGCGAGTTCCGTGGACACGTCGGCAAGGTGGCCGTGCTGCCGGACAAGAACTCCTGGTGGGCCAACCCGAACCTGCGCGTGTACCGGACTGAGATCCTGGTGGACGAGAGCTCCCCGGACATGCGGCCGGGGATGAGCTGCAGCATCGAGATCCTGGTCGAGAGCATCCCCGAGACCCTCTACGCCCCGGTGCAGGCCGTGCACCACACCGGTGGCCGGGCCGTGGCCTGGGTCCGGGCCGGCGGCTCCGTGGAGGGGCGCGAGGTCGTGGTGGGCTCCAACAACGGCAAGTGGGTCGCCATCGAGTCCGGTCTCGCCGAGGGTGAGACCGTGCTGCTCAGCCCGCCGGCGGAGCTGGGGCCCGACCAGGCCGAGGACGAGGCGGCCGGAGGCGGCGACGCGGAAGGCTCCGCGAGCGAGGCCGGCGAGGCCGGAGCCGGCGGAGGCCGACCCGCTGGAGCCGGCGGAGGCCGACCCGCCGGAGCCGGCGGAGGCC
>CAZQAT010000147.1:0-7733 GCA_964591315.1 uncultured Planctomycetaceae bacterium | reverse complement strand
CCGGCCGGCTTCAACTTCTCGGACGGGCTCGAGGTCGAGTTCTGTCAGTAGACCCGGCCTGCTTGCTCATCTCCGTCGCACCTTGATTCGCTCCCATTCCATGAAGAGGTTCCTCCACGGCGCACTGGCTGCCTGTATCTCCCCCGTCGCCCTCGCCCAGGAACCCGCCCTTTAGGTGGACTGGAAGCAGAGCCCGATCAACGGGCACTGGTACGGGGTGGACTGCGCGGCCAGGAGAGGGGACGAGGAGAGGATGATTGCGCCCGCTGCGAGGGCGGGACGGGTGGCGAGACTGGGGGTCATTGGAGAGCAGATGGAAGCTGGGCAGATGGCGAGGCGAACGGAGCCCTTGTCAGATGCAAGATGTAGGAGATTGCAATGCCGCCCCAGGGTCGGAGGCCCGGCGCCATTGAGCGCGGCGAGACGCCTGGGACCGGGGCTCCTTGCGGCGGGCCCTCTCTGGTGGGCACCTTCCAGGCCCTCCTGGAACGCTCGGAAGGGACTGGGCCCGGGGGCGCCGAGTCGTCCGGAGTCGTCGGTGGTGGCCAACCCAGGCAGATGAACCTTGACTGACCGGGGCCGCACAATTCAACTCATCAGACATGGAACTCCCCAGACGGCGGTGTTCCCGGATCGACCCAGCTGAACTCCACTCATGCAGAACACAAAGATCAGTTCATTCCTCCTGTTCCTGATGACCTCACTCGTCGCCTGCCAGGGCCCGGAGACGGCCGGGACGATTCCGGACTGCTGCGTCACGTCCAGGCAGATCCTCGCAGGGCTTCCCCAGTGCTGTCAGGACAACCTGGGCAATCCGCCTGAGGAATGGACCGGGTGCTGTGCAACAGGCATGGTGGCAGGGGTGGCCGATGACGCCAGGCCTGAGTGCTGTGCAACGACCCTCGCCGCACGGGACAGCTTCCCGGATTGCTGCGAAGAGGTGCTGTTCGATGGCAAGCAGAATGCTTGCTGCGCAGACATGTAGCTCGGAGACGGCGGAATCTGCGCTCCGGAGTGAGCCTCGTCCGGAGCTGCGCACCCGGCCGCAGGGCTGACCCCCTATCCGCGTGCTCTCCACGACCGCGGACTCACTCTGAGTCCCGGAGGCGTGATCTCGGGCGGTTCAGGAGGGCACTGACGCCTCCGCCACAGCCCGGTATCAGCCTCGCCCGGCCTGGGGTGCGCCCGACGCCGGCCCCCCCGCGGGGGGGCGGGGGGGCGGCGATGGTCTCACTCCTGGGGGGGCTCCACGCAGGGGCAGGAGGCCCGGGATCCTGGCGCGGAGACCGGCCGTTGGGGCGAGAAGGAGCGGCCAGGGGGCCGCTTGCCGGGGGTGAACTGACTGCGGCGGAGGGCGGGGTGGGTGGAGAGGTCGCATTGATCGCCTTTTCCTGAGGCCTGACGCTCAATTGCCTCTATCGTGGCTGCCACCCACAGGCGGCAGTCCCGTCCATCACCTGCCGTCTGAGCCCATGGACTGAGCCCATGGACTGAGCCCATGGACTGAGCCCATGGACTGAGCCCATGGACTGAGCCCATGGACGACGGCCCCTGGGAACTCGTCGCTCTCCCAAGCGTCGTTCAGGTGACTCTCCCGGGATGGGATCGCCCAGGCTTCAGCTTCAGCGCTCCCGCTCCACGATGAGAAACACAACCGAAGACGCCGCTCCCGCTCTGCTCGAGATCCTGCGCCTGCCGGAGGTGCCGCCCGAGGAGGATCGCGAGCGCTTGCGTGCGGGGCTCCAGGGCACGCCTCCGTCGCTACCCGCTCGCTTCCTGTACGACGCGCGCGGATCGGAGCTCTTCGAGCAGATCACCAGGCAGCCTGAGTACTACCCCACCCGCTGCGAGCGAGAGATCCTGGTCGAGCACGCCCATGAGCTGGTGGGGCGCGTGCGGCCGGCAACGCTGATCGAGCTGGGATCGGGCTATTCGATCAAGACGCGCCTCTTGATCGAGGCCATGGCGGAGTTCGGGGGCCGTCACTATGTGGCTTGGGACGTGAGCGAGGAGCCTGTCCGCGATGCCGCCGCCAAGCTGGCCGAGGACTACGAGTGGCTGCAAGTCTCCGGCGTGATCGGGGACTTTCACCGGGACTGGCCCTCATTCACTGCCGATCAGCCTCGTCTGGTGACCTTTCTCGGGTCGACAATCGGCAACTTCGACCGAACGAGCCGCAAGGGCCTGCTCGAAAGAGCGCGCGGGGCTCTGGAGGAAGGGGACGCCTTCCTGGTGGGCTATGACCTGGTCAAGTCACCGCGGCGCCTGATTGCCGCCTACAACGATGCCGCCGGTGTCACTGCGGAGTTCACGATGAACGCCTTGCGGGGGGCGAACCGGGCGCTGGGCGGCGACCTCGATCCGGAGATGTTCCGCTACGAGGGGGTCTGGTGCCCCGAAGAGAGCTACATCGAGATGCGCTTGATCGCTGAGCGCGAGGTGGTCGGGCGTCTTCCCGAGCTCGACCTGGAGCTGCGCTTGAGCCCAGGCGAGTACCTGCGCACCGAGGTCTCCACCAAGTTCACCCACGCCGGTCTCGACGCTGAGCTGGCCGCCAGCGGGATGCAGGTCGAGCACCGAGTCGAGGACCCCAGTGGTGACTTCGCCGTGGCTCTGGCCCGGCCGAGCTAGGCCATCCTCTCCGCACGGGGGCCGCGTCCCGCGCAGGGGCTCCTGGCCTCCGCAGGTCCTGGCTCGGAGGCCAGCAGGTGGGGCAACAAGGGCCGCGAGGAGGCTGCTCCTCGGAGGTGAGGCGTCCGAGGGGAGTGATGAGGTCGCCTGAATCGCCCGCTCTCGGGAGGGTGAGGGATTTATGCCTCTAGGCCCAAAAGGCATGTATTTCGCGGGGGTGCTATTCTCAGGGTCGCCATGAAGCAGGCTGTGACCCGAGCCCCGGAGGGCGCCATGAACTCTCGGTCGTTATGTCTCCTGTCGCTCCTCATTGCCGGTCAGGCCGAGGCGCAGACCTTCACCGATGTTGCGCCCATGGCCGGCGTCGCCTTCCCTGGTGAGAACACCTCCGCCTCCGCCTGGCGCGACTACGACGGCGATGGCGACGAGGATCTGTTCCTGCCGATCAACGGAGGCTCGTTCCAGCCCAATGACATCCTGGTGCGCAACGAGGGGAACGGCCAGTTCCTGGACGTGGCCGCCTCCGCGGGCGTTCTGGGACAGACGACGCTCTCCTTCCAACAGGCGGCTGCCTGGGGAGACTACGACAACGACGGGGACGCGGACCTCTTCGTGACCAACACGGCTCCCTACCAGCTCTTCCGAAACAACGGCGACGGGACCTTCAGCGACGTGGCGCCGGCCATGGGGCTCGCATTCATGCCCTCGGGAGGCACCAGCGCGGCCTGGGTCGATGTGGACTCCGACGGCTGGCTCGACCTGTACGTCACCCTCTGGGGGCAGCCCAATCGCCTCTTCCGCAGCAATGGAGGTGTGACCTTCACCGACATCGCCGTCTCGGCGGGGGTCGCCCACGGCAGCGCGCCGAGCTCGGGCGTGGCGTTCTGTGACTACGACTCAGACGGAGATCCCGATCTCTACTCGTGCAGCGTGGACAGCAATGACCCGGGGAAGCTCTTGCGGAACAACGGGGATCTGACCTTCACGGACGTCTCCGCGGCAGTCGGCATCGCGCCGATTCGTGCGGCGGATGCAATCTGGGCTGACTTCGACGGTGACGGGGACTTCGACCTGTACGTGCAGAACGTCAACGTCGGCTCGGTTGCCGGGTACCACTACCTGAACACGGGGTCGGGCACCTTCATCGACGCCGGAACATCCACGGGCTTGCGCTTCACGATCCCCTCCGGGATCGTGACGAGGGCGGCGTCGGTCGCAGACTACGACAACGACGGCGACCTCGACGCCTACATCACATGTAGCAATTCAGCGAGTGGGACGATCCCGCCGGCGAACTACCTCTTCCAAAACGACGGCAGCGGGGTCTTCAAGGAGGTGGCCGCTGTGGAGGGTGTCGCGGACACGCGGCTCTCCGGAGGGTCCTCGTGGGCGGACTACGACGGCGACGGAGACCTGGACCTCTTCTCGGCGAACGACTGGCCGCAGGGGTGTCGTCTGTACCGCAACGACACCACCGGGGCGCACTGGACCCGACTCGTGCTCGTCGGCGTCGTGAGCAACCGTGACGCCGTGGGGGCGCGGGTCCGGCTGCGGGCAGGAGGGGCCTGGCAGATGCGGCAGGTCGACGGAGGGGGCACGGGCTTCCGCTGTCAGGACAGCCTCCCGGTCGAGTTCGGCCTCGCTGGCGAGACGTCGATCGAGATGCTCGTGATCGACTGGCCCAGCGGGATCCAGGAGACCTACACCGACCTCGCCGTCGACGTCGAGCACGTCCTCGTGGAGGGTAGCGGCGGCGATTGCCCGCCTCCGACGAGCTACTGCCTCACGAGTCCAAACTCTGCGGGTCCGGGCGCGACCCTGAGCGCCTCGGGCTCGACCCATCTCGCGGCCAACGACTTCGTGCTGCACGCAACGGGTACTCCGCCTGGTCACTTCGCGCTCTTCTTCTACGGGCCCGAACAGGTCCAGCTGCCCTTCTTCGACGGCTACCTGTGCGTCGGCGTCGGGACCACCGGTCTCCTGCGCATGCCTCCGCCGGCGCTGACGGACGGAGCGGGGAACCTGTCACGGCACGTCGACTACGGCACCCACCCGATGAACGCGGGCGAGGGTCAGATCAGGCCCGGCGACAGGTGGAACTTCCAGCTCTGGTACCGCGACCCCTCCGGCCCGCTGGGGACGGGCTCGAACACCTCGGATGCACTGAGCGTGGTGTTCTGCTTCTGAGGAGGGGTGCTTCACGGATGCCGATGCCGCGAAGCTCCTGTTCGCGCTCCGTTCGCGCGTACTGCGTCCGTGTCGTCGTCTCCTGATGGGCGAGACCGAGTCCAGCCCGGGGCGCCTCGAGCAGCTGCGCAGGTACATCGCGCGCCCGCCGCTCCCGAGTGAGCGCCTCTCGCTCTCAAGCAAGGGCAAGGTGCTCTTGGGGCTGCGTGCTCCGTTCCGCGACGAGGCAACCCACTTCATGTTCGAGCATCTGGTGTTCATCGAACGTCTGGCTGCACCGGCCCCTCCGCTGCGCCTGCCCAGCTGTCCTGCCACGGAGTGCTCGCGCCAGGCGCGAGCTGACGCAGCGACATCGCACGCGCCCCACCTCCCCGGCTCGAGCTGGGCTCGAGGGCTGCTGAGCTAGCAAGAGGCGAGAGCACAGGCCTCGGTCAGTGGGGGAGGTGCCGCTGCGGGCCTGAGGCCGGGAGGGGAAGCTGGAGGTCTCACCTCGCTCGGAAGACGCCCCTTGGAGTGTCTGTCCGCGGCTGGCGTCTCAGATCACCAGGGTGTTCAGTGTGCCGCTCGAAGAGGTCTTCCGCCAGGCGCTGCAAGGTGACGACGCCGTCGAGGCGTCAACGAAGCTGCTGATGTCCGCTCTGGCTTTCCAGACGACCTCATCTTCTAGGGCAGTCCCAGCCAGCCGGGCGCCTCGTGCAAAAAGCAGTGCCGCCAGGAATGGGGGGTAAGCGCCTCTGCCTAGTATGGCTGAACACTCGCCAGGCTCCTGCACTCCCCCCCCGTCGAGAAGCCCCATGAGCACGCTCTCTCCCGAGTCGAATGGCCGCTACCACGACCTCGACTTCGTTCGTTCTGCGGCGATGCTGCTCGGGCTGGTCCTGCATGTGTGCATCATGTTCATGCCCCCGTTTCAGCTGTTCTGGGGCACGGGGGAGTACCAGGGTGATGAGCTGAACCTCGAGTTCCTGAGCTTCATCCACCTCTTCCGGATGCAGATCTTCTTCTTGATGGCGGGGTTCTTCGCGGAGCTCGTCACGGACAGGAAGGGATTCGGGTTCCTTGTGCGTGACAGGGTGAAGCGCATCCTGCTGCCGTTCCTGGTGGGGGTCGTGCTGCTCATGCCGATTCACACCATGCTGATGAAGGGCAGCAGTGGCTACTACGGCAACCAGCTGGTCGGCATGGACCTCTGGGAGCAGGTGCGCTCCCTGGCCCTCTTCGGTCTGTTCGATGAGCATGAGGGCCTCGAGGACGGCGTCATCCACTTCTGGTTCATCTTCTATCTGCTCGTCTTCTACACCCTGCACTTCCTGCTCAGGCCTGTCTTCGTCCGCCTGGGGGTGCGCCGTATCCCGGGAGTCGAGAGTCTCCTGCGCCACGGCCTCAGCAATCGCTGGGGGCCTCTGGCCCTGGCGCTGCTGACCATGCCTCTCCAGTACCTGATCGTGGACGTGTTCCTTCCTCCGTCGGGTTTCAACGCGCCCTTGCTCGACCTGGTGCTCTACCTTGTCTTCTACCTGTTCGGCATGGCGCTCTATCGCCAGCGGGAGCTGCTACCCGACCTGGCTCGCAACTCCTGGTTCCTCCTGCTGATGGCGCTGCCGTTCATCCTGTTCATTGGGGACGCGACCAATCGGATAGACCAGTCGGCTCCGGTCATCAAGGACGTGACGACCTGGGCCCTGTTCGACATGGAGTCCCTGTCCTACGTCGGCCCCGTGCTGCACTGGGAGGGACTGTTCCACAATGGGTGGAACAAGGTGGTGATCGCCTTCATCCGGATGGCCCTGTGCTGGACGATGTGCCTCGGGTTCATCGGGCTAGCCCACCGGTACCTGACCCGTCCCCGGCCGCTGGTCCGTTACCTGGCGGACTCTGCCTATTGGGTCTACTGGATCCACCTCACGGTCACCTTCAAGCTGTCCTACATGGCCCAGCAGTGGCCCTGGGGGAGCTCGCTCCTCCGGAGCTACGTGACCCTGGTCCTCTCGACCGTGATCTGCTTCTGGAGCTACAACGCGTTCGTTCGCTACACCTGGCTCGGCGACTACTTCATGGGAAGGCGCAAGTCTCGCACCGATCCAGGAGAAGCCGACCTGCGCATGTCCGTCCTGCTGCGCAAGGTCGCGCCGGGGACCCTGGTCGGCGCTGGAATCGCCCTGCTGCTGGGGCAGGTGCTGCACTTCGACCGCAGCTTCCAGGGGTCCCCCGCCCTCGTGGAGGCCTACGTGGCCAGGGATGCGAGCACACTCGCGGACTACCCTCGTCTGGACGACATTGTCGACCGGATGGGCAACGGCCCCCTGCATGCCGCGGCCTTCCGTTCGGAGGGGCAGCGCCTGTACGACCCAGTCCCGACTCTGCTCGAGCGAACGCAGGACCTCGACGCGCGCAACGACTTCGGCCGCACGGCGCTGTTCGTCGCCACTCGCAGCGGCAACCGAGGCGATGTGGAGAGGCTGCTGGACGCCGGCGCGAACCCCAACGTGGCCGATCTGTACGGCCACACACCCGCCCACGTCGCAGCCATCAAGACCGGCGTACGTGGCGCCTCGGCCTCCATACACTTCGCGGGCATCCTCGAGCTCCTCATCGAGCATGGCGCCGACCCCGAGCTTCGTGACGTCCACGGTCGAGACGTTGCAGAGTGCCTGATCGACTTCGGGGCTCTGGCGCACCATCCACCCCGGTAGGGCCGTCTGTGTGCGGACACGGAGTCAGGACACTCCGACCACGGCTCCCGGAGGCCATCTCGCAGTTGCTCCTTCGACGGGCTAGACCGGACTATTCATGAGCCTTCAACGCATTAGCACCCAACCGGCAGCCTTGGGCTGCCGGTTGGGTGCTAATGCGTTGAAGGCTCATGAATAGGCCGGGCTAGGGCGGACCCCCTCCTCCTGGCTCTTGCCGCTCGA
>CAZQAT010000146.1:0-7790 GCA_964591315.1 uncultured Planctomycetaceae bacterium | reverse complement strand
GGAACGGAGTTGGGTCCCAATGCGTCAAAGCCTCATGAATAGGCCGGGCTAGCCCTCGAAGCCAGCCTCGACCAGGCGGATCAGGGCCGCCAGGAGCTCCTCGGCGTCTGGCCCCTGCGCGGAGAGGTGCAGCTCGGCCCCGCAGCCGGCCCCGAGGGTGATCAGCTCCAGGATCGAGCGCCCGTTCACGCTGCGCTCCCCGCACCGGATGCGCAGCTCGCTCTGGAACTCGTTGGCCACGGACACGAGCGCCCCCGAGGGGCGTGCGTGAAGACCCTCGGAGTTGATGATGGTGACGGTCCGCTCCACGGGCAAGGCAGTCCCTCCCGGGTCGGGCTCGGCATTGGGGACGCGAGGCCCCGGCCGCCCCACCTCAGACGGCCGACATCTCCTTGAGGAGGTCGACCAGTTCCTTCTTGGTCGTCGAGGCCAGGGCGAAGCGCCGGAAGTCGGCCTCGCGCGAGAGCCGTGCGACCCAGGACATCATCTCCAGATGCGCCTCGGGGTCGTGCTCCTCGCCGGCCCGCTCCGGGCGCAGGACGGTGAAGAAGATGCCTACCGGCTCACCGTCGATGGCGCGCCACTCGACGCCCTCCTTGTGCACCGAGAGGGTGCAGACCACCTTGGAGAGCCCCGGCAGCTTCACGTGTGGGATGGCGACGCCCATGCCGACCCCCGTGGAGGCCAGGTCCTCACGCTCGCGCAAGGTGCGCAGGGCGGCCTCGGACAGGTCCTTGTCGAGCACGGACGACTTGACCATGTTCTCGACCAGCTCGGTCAGGACTCCGGTCTTGTCCGAGGAATTGAGGCTGACGCTGCAACTCTTGGGTCTGAACTGCTTCCAGAAGCTCATGGGTGGGGGGCAAAGGCCGCGCAGAGGTTCCGTGGGGGCAGGGCGCGGAGGGGGAGAATCGGCCCCGGGCGGAGAGCCCGGTCGCCCAGGAGGGTACCAAAGCGGACCCCCGGCAGCGGAGCTTTGGAGGCCCCTTCTGGCTGGAATGGTCGTGCGCGCTCGCGGACGCCGGGCCCGCCGTGGGGCGGGTCAGCCCACACCGCGGGCCGTCCGGCGGCGCTCGATGGTCACCTTCTCCCGGGCTCGCTTGAGCTTGCGGGCCATGCGCGAGAGGGCCTCATCCAGGGCGCCGCGCACGCCGTCGGCGCGGGCGTCGGCCACCAGGACAGGGCCATGGGGCACGGTGGCGATGATCTCCACCCGGTGCAGTTCCGCCTGCTTCTCGAGGCGGGCCTTCATGGAGACGGTCGTGCCGCAGAAGCGGCTCAGCTCCTGGAGCTTCTCCGCCACCAGGTCCCTCATCCCGGACGGGTAGTCGTGGTGGTGGATCGAGACTTGGGTGTTCATGGTGACCTCCGTTGATCGGCCTGGGGTCTGAGCGAGGTGCTCGGGGCGAGGAGAGACCTCTCGCCTCCTGGAGCTCGGAACGGCGGGTGCAGGCCCGTCGCCGGCGGCGCCGCGGGAGGCGCCGGAGACCTCGACTCGTCGAGGGGGGTCCGGCCCGCGCCGCGGCGCGGGGTCGCATGGTGGTAGGAACCGCAGTCGAACGAACTCGGATGAGCAGCCATGGAAGGACCGTGAATCCCAGGCTGGAGCAGCACCCGCCGACCGTCAAGGGGGCAGCCCCCGGCAGTTGCAACCTCCTCCCCCGAGAGTCCCCCAGCGGCTCAGATCCGGAACACCCCGGGCGGGAGCCGCCCGGGCGGAGCGGCGCGGGTGAAGGTCGGCTCCCCGTAGCGCACGCGCAGGAGGTACAGCCCCCCGGGTGCGGCGGTGGGCCCCACCGCGCCCCGGTCACCGCTCGCGAGCACGCGCCGCACACTGTCCGGGGCGAGGCGACCGCGCCCCACGTCGAGGAGGGTGCCGGCGATGGCCCGCACCATGTTGTAGAGGAAGCCGTCGGCCTCGATCACGAAGGCCAGGCGCTCGCGGCGCGCTATCCAGCGCAGGTCGCGCACCGTGCGCACGGTGGTCTTCGGCCTGGAGCCGGTGCTGCACAGACCGCGGAAGTCGTGGGTGCCGACCAGGTCACGCCCCGCGGCCCGCATGGCCTCGAGGTCCAGGGACCAGTGGCTCCAGGCGCTGAAGCGCTCCCCCACCGGGGGCATGAAGCGCGTGGTCGAGGCCACGTACAGGTAGCGCTTGCCCACGGCCGAGAAGCGCGCGTGGAAGTCGTCGGCGCAGGTCTCGAGGCGGTCGACCACGACGCCCTCGGGCAGGTGTGCGTTCAGCCCGTGGCGCAGGCGGTCGTCCGGCAGCGGGCTCGCCACGTGACAGTTCGCCACCTGCCGCAGGGCGTGCACGCCGGTGTCCGTGCGTCCCGAGCCGTGCAGGGTCACGCGCTCGCCGGTCAGGGCCTCGACCGCGTCCTCCAGGGTCTCCTGGACCGAGACGAAGCCATCCTGGCGCTGCCAGCCGTGGAAGCGGCTGCCGTCGTAGGCGATCTGGAGGCGGACGTTGCGCATGAGCCGGGCAGCATAGCCGCTCGGGTCCGCGGGGGGCAGGCGCCGCCCTTCGGCGAGCGCGGCGCCTCGTCAGGCGTACTTGCGCCGGCGGTAGGAGCTCGGGATGCCGAGCTCCCCGCGGTACTTGGCCACCGTGCGTCGCGCCACCTGGTGTCCGCGCCGGGCGAGCTCCTCGACCGCCTGGTCGTCGGAGAGGGGCGCACGGGTGTCCTCGCCGTCGAAGACCGCGCGCACGATCTCCCTCAGGTCCTCGCGGGCCGGGGCCTCCGCGTCGCCGGTGGCGGCCTGGAAGAAGTGCCGCAGGGGCAGGATGCCCCAGGGGCACTGGACCACCTTGCCGCTGACCGCGCGGCTGACCGTGCTCAGGTGCAGGCCGAGCTCCTCCGCGACCGCGACCATCGTCAGGGGCTGCAGGTGTCCCGGCCCCCGCTCGAGGTAGGCCCGCTGGTGGTGGAACACGCGCCCGGCGACCCGCAGCAGGGTGGCGCCGCGCTGCTCGAGGGCTTCCACCACCCAGCGTGCGCGTTCGACCCGCTCTCGGGCCCAGGCCCGGGCCTCGCGTGGGGAGCCCGCGTCCCGAGCCAGCTGCAGGAGCTCGTCGTCGAGCTGCACGGCGGGCAGCTGGGAGAACTCGAGGCTCACGGTGTACTTGCCGGGGGCCTCCTCCTCGACCACCACGTCCGGGCGCAGCTCGGGAGCGCCCTCCGCCAGCAGGCCCGCGCCGGGGCACGGGTCGAGGCCTCGCAGGCGCTCCAGCAAGGTGCCCAGCTCCTCCAGCTCGAGGCCCAGGCCCCGGGCCACCTGAGGCAGGCGGTTCTTCGCGAGGGGCTCGAGGAACTCCTCGATCAGCCGGCACAGGAGGGAGTAGTCCGCGTCGTCGTCGTCGAGCTGCAGGAGCAGCGCCTCCTCCATGTCACGCCCGCCGATGCCCCGCGGCTCGAGGCGCTGCAGGGCGGCGATGCCCAGGCCCAGGGCGGTGCGGTCGGGGGCGAGCCCCGCCTCCCCCGCCAGGCCCTCGAGCTCCTCGTCCGTGGGCGAGAGGTAGCCGTTCTCGTCCAGGCACCCGATCAGGAAGCGCACCCAGCGGTCGACCTCGATCTCCAGGCCCCAGAGGTCCACCTGCTCGAGCAGCTCGTCCGTCAGGCCGCGACGCCGGTCGGGCTGGTTGCGCAGCATCTCGTCGTGGCGCTCGGTGGCCTCGCGCGAGGGGAGCGGACCGCTGGACCCGGGGCCGGGGGCCTCCAGCACCAGGGCCTGGTTCTCCTCGGCGGCCGCCGCCAGCCAGGCCTCCAGCTCGTGCACCGGCAGCTGCAGGACCTCGATCGACTGCAGGAGGCGCGGCTGGAGGAGCTGCCGCTGCTCGGGGCGGGCGAAGAGGCCCTGTTGGGGCGAGGGGCGCATGGGAGGTCGCTATCGACCCCTCTCGCCCGCCGGTTGAGCGGCCGGGGACGCCCGTCCCGCGATCGCGCCTCGCCCTGACCCCGAACGGGTGCCCGCGCTCAGCCCCGCCGGCGGCCGACCTCCCGCCGGCCCTCCAGGGCGTCCTCGAGGATGCCGCGGTGCAGGTACTCCAGGGCGCTGCCCGCCGGCAGGCCCCGGGCCAGCCTGGTGATCACGGGCACCCCCTGTCCCAGGCCCTTCTCGAGGGCCTCGACCACCGCCAGGCCGGTGGCCTCGCCCTCGGCGTCCGGGTCCGTGGCCAGGATGACCTCCTCGACCCCCGCGGCGCCGACGCGCTCCACCAGGCCGCCGATCCCCAGGTGCTCGAGCTCGGTGCCCTCGGCCGGATTCCAGGTGCCGAGGAGCACGTGGTAGTGGCCGCGGAAGATGCCGGCGCGCTCGAGGGCCTCCACGTGGCGGGGCTCCTCGACCACGGCGATGCGCCGGGCGTCGCGCTCCGGATCGGAGCAGATCGAACAGGGGTCCGCCTCACTCACGTTGCGGCATTGAGAGCAGCGGCGGGTCTCCCTCGCGGCCCGTTCGATGGCCGGGGCCAGGGCCCGCGCCTCGGGGTCGCGCAGGACGTGGAAGGCGAGGCGCTCGGCGGTCACGCGCCCCACGCCGGGGAAGCGCTCGAAGGCGCCGATCAGGGCTTCCAGGGGCTCGGGGTAGGCCACGGAAGGGCGCTCGCGCTCAGAACAGGCCGGGCAGGTTCAGGCCGCCGGTGACCGCGCTCAGGCGCTCCTTGCGCAGGCGCATGGACTCGGAGATGCCGTCCCGCAAGGCGCCCAGCAAGAGGTCCTCGAGCATGCCCTTGTCCGCGGACTGGACCACCTCGTCGTCCACGTGCACCGCCTGGACCTGACCGTCGCCGTTGACCTCGACGCGCACCGCGCCGCCACCCGCCGTGCCGACCACGACCTCCTCCCGCAGCTCCTCGCGCACCTTGTCCAGCTGGCGCTGCATCTCCTGGGCCTGCTTGAGCAGGTTGCCCATGTCTCCGAAGGATCCACTCATGACGGTTCGCGTGGGGCGGGAGGTCGGTTCGGTCAGTCCTCGATACGGCCTTCGAACAGGTCGGCCACCTTCTTCGTGAAGTCGTCCCGGTCACCGGAGCGCACGGCCGAGGCGTCCTCGAGGCGCACCTCGACCGGCGCGCCCATCAGCTCGGAGAAGAGGCGGCTGCAGAGGCGTTGGTTGCGGGGGTCCTCCACCAGGGGCCGGTCCGCCTGGCGCAGGCGCTGGAAGCGCACGACGGCACGACCCTCCCCCAGCTCCACGAGCTGGCCGGACTGGCGCAGGACCTGGGCCAGGCCCGCGGCGGCCCCCTCGAGCTCGTCGAGGAAGGTCTTCCAGGCCTCGCCCTTGCTGGAGCGCACGGCTCCGGCGAAGACCGGTCGCCGGCGTCCGCCCTTCGACTCCGCGGCGGCGGGCTCGCCGGACGGCGGGGAGGTGGGCGTCCGCTCGGGGGTCGCCCGCGGCGCCGTCGCCGGGGCAGGCTGGCTGGGCGGTGCGGGCTGGGCGGGCGGTGCGGAGGCGGCCGGGGGCGCGGGGGGGCTCCCTGCGGCGGCGGGTGCCGGGGCCCCACCCAGGCGCGCCTCGAGGGCCGCCAGGCGCTCGCAGAGCTCCGCCAGGGGGATCGTGGCCTCGGGCCGCGCCAGGCGCAGGAGGCACAGCTCCAGGGTCAGGCGCCCCTGAGCGGGCTGCAGGCGCAGGGCGTCCCGGGCCGCGAGCAGGTCCTCCAGCCACAGCTCGAGGCGCTCGGGCCCCAGCTCCTTGGCCAGGGCCGCCATGTTCGCGCGGGCCTCGGCCGGGGCCTCGCTGAGGGGGTTCTCGGAACCGCAGTGGGCCGCCAGGAGCGACCCGCGCAGGAACTCGAGCAGGGCGTCGAGCCACTCGGCCTCGCCCCCGGGGCCCTCACCGAGGGCGGAGAGGACCGCCGGACGATCGCCAGAGACCAGAGCCCGCACCAGGCGCTCGACTCCGGCGCGGTCCGTGCCCGCCGCGAGGCGCTCGGTGTCGTCCAGGCTGGGCGCCTCCCCCACCAGGGCCAGGAGCTGGTCCGCCAGGGAGAGGGCGTCGCGCATGCCGCCCCGGGCCCGGCGGGCGATGGCGGCGCTGACCCCGGCCTCGGCCTGGATGCCCTCGGCGGTGAAGACCTCGTCCAGGCGCGCCTCGATCGCGGGCTCGCTGAGTGCCGAGAGCTTCAGCACCTGACAGCGCGAGAGGATCGTGTCCGGGACCTTGTGCGGCTCGGTGGTGGCGAAGAGGAACTTGACGTGGGCCGGCGGCTCCTCGAGCGTCTTGAGCAGCGCGTTGAAGGCCGGCTTCGAGAGCATGTGCACCTCGTCGATGATGTAGATCTTGTGGCGCGCCACCATCGGCGCGAAGGCCGCCTGGTCCCGCAACTCGCGCACGTTGTCGACGCCGGTGTGGGAGGCGGCGTCGATCTCGATGATGTCGGTCTCGCTGCCGGCGTCGGAGCCGGTGCAGCGGGCGCAGGTGCCGCAGGGGTCCGCGGCGGGGCCCTGCTCGCAGTTGAGCGCCTTGGCGAACAGGCGCGCGGTGGTCGTCTTGCCCGTGCCGCGGGGCCCGCTGAAGAGGTAGGCGTGGGCCGCGCGGCCCTCCTCGATGGCCCCCTGCAGGGTGCGGGTCACGACCTCCTGGCCGGTCACCTCGCCAAAGCTGCGAGGGCGGTACTTGCGCGCCAGGACGAGGTAGGACATCAGAGACCAGTGTAGCGGTCGTCCCTACCGAGTCAGGCCAAATTCCGACGCCTGGCCCCGGACAGAGGACGAGCCCGCCGAAGGACTCGGGCACCCCGCGCTTGGATCGTTGTCCTTAGGGCTGCTCCGTTCCCGGCCTGACCCGGTTCGAACGCGACCCACCGCAGGGGACCGAGCCCATCGCCGGGCTCGTCACGTGTGTATGGCGGAGAGGGGGGGATTCGAACCCCCGAAGCCGTTGCCGACTTACACGCTTTCCAAGCGTGCTCCTTCAGCCACTCGGACACCTCTCCTGGGTACTGTCTCGAGGCGGCCCCATCCCCCGCCGGCATCGGCGCCGGGGAATGGCGGAGAGGGGGGGATTTGAACCCCCGGTGCAGTTGCCTACACGCTGGTTTTCGAAACCAGTCCATTCAGCCGCTCTGGCACCTCTCCGCAACACGTCGCGGGCGCGCCGCGGCGTGGTCGGGGGCGGATCACCCGCCTCGTTTGCTTTCAAAGAACTGTCGGAGGAGCGCCGCGGACTCCGCGGCCAGGACGCCCTCCTCGACCTCGGCCCGGTGGTTCAGGCGGCGGTCGGTGAGCACGCTCCCGAGGGAGACGCAGCCGCCGAACTTCGGGTCCCGGGTGGCCCACACCACCCGCGCGACCCGGGCGTGGGAGAGGGCCCCGGCGCACATGAAGCAGGGCTCCAGGGTCGTGTAGCAGACCGCGCCCGGGAGTCGCTGGGCCCCGACCCGCTCGGCGGCCGCACGGATCGCCAGGAGCTCCGCATGGGCCGTGGGATCGACCCGCGTCCGGGTCAGGTTGTGGCCGGCGCCGATGACCTCTCCGTCGAGCACGATCACGGCCCCGATCGGGACCTCGTCGAGGGCCTCGGCGGCCCGCGCCTGGCGCAGGGCCAGGCGCATGAACTCGACGTCCGCGGGGGAGGGATCGGCGGCTGAGATGTTCGAGTGTTGAGAGAGCGGGGTCGGGCGCGGACCCCGGCGTGGCTCGGCGCGCGGTCCCGTCCGCGCGGCCGAGGCGGCGGGTACGGGTCCGTGCCCCAGAGCGCTCGCGGGCACGCCCTGCTGGAGGTGGTACACCCCACAGGATTCGAACCTGTAACCTCCTGATCCGTAGTCAGGTGCTCTATCCAGTTGA
>CAZQAT010000145.1:0-7854 GCA_964591315.1 uncultured Planctomycetaceae bacterium | reverse complement strand
AGAGGCTGCCGGTTGGGTGCTAATGCGTTGAAGGCTCATGAATAGGCAGGGCTAGTCCGTCACGACCTGATAGGCCCCGAAGGCGAAGTAGGCCGCGAGCAGCAGGAAGCCCTTGAAGCGACCCCCCTTCTTGCCGCCGATCGCGGTCAACAACAGTGCCGCGACGCTGAACGCGATCACCATCGGGAAGTCGAACCGCACGTTCTCCCGCAGGGCCTCCTGCACCTCCGGCTGATCGGGGCCGCCGAAGGGCCGGATCAGGGCCACGATGCCGATCACGGCGGTGACGTTGAACACGTTGCTGCCCACCACGTTGCCCAGGCTGATGTCGCTGTGACCCTTGAGGGCGCCGCGCACGCCGGCCGCGAGCTCGGGCAGTGAGGTGCCGATCGCCAGGACGGTCAGGCCGATGAGGTCGTCGCTCATGCCGAAGCGCCTGGCCATGCCATCGGCGCCCTCGATCGTCAGCCAGCCGGCGCCGGCGATGGCCAGGGCCCCCGCGAGGGTCGAGAGTCGCGGCATCCTCTCCGCCCACTCGTCCGCCTCCTCGTGCTCGGGTTCGACGCCGACGAGACGCTGCCGCGCTTCCCACAGGAGCTGCAAGCTATAGACCGTCACGGCCCCGAGCAGGATCAACCCGTCGACCCGGTCGACGTGCAGGTCCGCCGCCCGCCACCAGAAGATCCCCACCGAGGCCAGGAGCCAGAAGGTCTCCCGCCAGGCCAGGGCGCCCTGCAACACCGCGGGCAGGATCACCCCGCTGGCCCCCAGCACCAGGGCCAGGTTGGCGATGTTGCTGCCGAGGACGTTGCCCATCGACATGCCGACCTTGCCCTCCACGGCCGCCAGGCCCGAGACCACCACCTCCGGCGCCGAGGTGCCCCAGGCCACCACCGTCAGGCCGATCACGAGCTGGCGCACGCCCATGCGGTCCGCGATCACGGAGCTGCCGGTCACCAGCCAGTCCGAGCCCTTGGCCAGGAACCAGAAGCCGGCGGCCAGGAAGACGAGGTCCAGGGCGAGGTCCATCGCGGGATCATAGCGGCGGCCTCGGGACCTCCAGCCGTGGCCCGGCTAGAATCGGAGGCCATGCTGAACTCCTTCAGGCCCCTGATCGGCATCAATGGCTGCCTGGGCGCGGGCGAGAACCCGAAGCTCGAGCTGCGCCTGCCCTACGCCGATGCGGTGCTGCGCGCCGGCGGCGTACCGGTGGTGCTGACCCCTGTGGGCGGCCCCGAGGACATCGGGCGCGTGCTCGAGCGCGTCGACGGGCTCCTGCTCGGCGGCGGCGACGACTTCGACACCGAGCGCCTCGGTCTCGAACCCGTCCACCCCTCGGCCGTCCTCACCCCCACCTCCAAGCAGGACTGGGACTTCGCCCTGGCGCGGGCCGCCATCGAGCGCCTCACACCGGTGCTCGGGATCTGCTACGGCATGCAGCTGCTCGGTCTCGCCGAGGGGGCCGGGATCCACCAGCACCTGCCCGAGGACTGCCCCGAGGCGGGTGAGCACACCGGCGACACCCTCCACCCGGTCCAGATCGAACCCGGCTCGAAACTGGCCGATCTGGTCGGTGTAGACCCCATCGAGGTCGTCTCCAGGCACCACCAGGCCCTGGCCGAGGTCTCCCCCCCTTGGAGCGTCAGCGCCCGCGACGCGGCCGGAGTCGTGGAGGCCATCGAGCGCGACGCACACCCCTTCGCCCTGGGATGCCAGTGGCACCCAGAACTCTCCCCCCCCGGGAGCCCGCACGACCGGCTGCTACGCGGCATCGTCGACGCTGCCGCCTACGCCGCCAACCGCCGACGCCACGCCGCCCCAGCAGGCCACTGAGATCCGCCCATGCGCAAGCCCACCTCTCCCCTCTCGTCCGACTCCAAGGAGGCCCTCCTGGCCCGTGCCGAGTCCCAGGCCAAGCGTGACAAGACGCGCCTGATCGTGATGAGCGTGCTGCTCGTCCTGATCGTCGTGGCCTACTTCGCCTCGACCCTGCAGGAGAAGAAGCACCTCCAGAGCCAGGGCGAAGTGGTCGGCGCGGAGGAGGAGTTCGAGGAGACGGTCGCCGTCAAGCAGTACGACTTTGCCGCCATCGAGGACCAGGTCCTCGACACTCGTCCGGAGGACCGGGTCCTGCTGCCGAGCGCCCTGACCGAGCCGATCACGAACCACGTCTTCGGCTTCAACGAGGGCCACTTCCACGCCCTGGGCCTGGAGCTGATGACGGGTGAGGTGCGCGCCGCCGTCGAGGCGGATCCCAAGGCCCACCGCGGCAAGGCCCTGCGGGTGCGCGGCAAGCTCGAGGAGATCAAGTCCCGCGAGCGCCTGGACGGCAAGACCGAGTACAAGGGCTGGCTGCGCGGGGACGACGGCGAGGTGACCCACTTCATCACCACGGCCACGCCGGAGGAGGTCATCTACGGCGACTTCATGCGCCTCGACGGGCTGTTCCTGAAGCTCTACCGCGCCGAGGACCACGAGGGCGACTGGGCCAACGGACCGCTGCTCGTCGGCTCCAGCCTCGTCAGCTCCTACCCGCGCTTCGAGGAGGACGCCTTCAACCCGGAGGTGCTCAAGGCTCGCCTCTCGACGGTGGTCGACGACACGGCCAAGCGCTCCACCGGCCTCGACGGCGACGTCTACGAGGCCCAGTGGCTCCTGATGGACTACGCGAAGACCGACGCCTACGCCGCCATCGACTGGGAGAAGGCCACCGAGCTCAACAACGAGACGATGACCGAGATCCTCAAGTACGGCAGCGACTGGCGCTTCAGGCTCGCCGCCGACAGCATCGAGGACCCCCGCGCCGAGCGCGACCCAGCGACCGGCCAGCGGCCGCTCCTGACCGAGGACCTGATCCCGATCCCGATCCGAATCCCGGTCAG
The DNA here is from genome assembly GCA_964591315.1 of uncultured Planctomycetaceae bacterium. Taxonomy (GTDB): domain Bacteria; phylum Planctomycetota; class UBA1135; order UBA1135; genus JABACD01. The sequence continues at coordinate 4,972 of CAZQAT010000145.1, read as the reverse complement.
CAAGAACATGGGGATCAACACCATGGACCCGGGCGAGAACCCCTCGCGCCTGGACAAGGTGACCACCGGCTGGCTCGGCAACTGGACCTGGACCAACCACGCTGGCGTGATCAAGTTCATCATGCCGGCGGACCGGCCCGACCTGACGGGCATGTACGAGGCGGAGCTCCTGCACGGCAAGGGCTTCTTCCTCAAGAACCACAACTACGAGTCCAAGGACCACGGCACGCGCACCGCGCCCTACTTCGTCCTCACCGAGCTGGAGCAGTTCCACCCCCAGGAGAACAACCTGCCGGAGATCCTGATGTGGGGCGTCCTGGGGCTGACGCTGTTCCTGCTGGCGCTCTTCCCCTACCTGCTCATGCGCGACCGCAAGAAGTCCGAGGCCCTCCAGAGAGCCCTGGTCCAGCGGCGACAGGAGCGGCGTCGTCGCATGGCGGCCGACCAACCGCAAGGCTGAGGATGGCGCGCACGGTCCGTGTCGCGACCGAAGACCCCTACGACGTTCGCATCGGCGCGGACGTCCTGGCCGAGGCGGACGCCCTCGTCGAGCGCTACTCGGGCGTGGCGGTCCTGACGGACGCGACGGTCGCCGGACTGCACCTCGAGCGACTCGGCCCCCTCGCGAACGAGGAGATCGTCGTCGTCGAGCCCGGCGAGGCCTCCAAGAGCTTCGCCACCCTCGAGACCGTCCTGGATCGCCTGGTCAGCGCCGGGCTCGACCGGAACGCCTGCCTGGTCGCCTTCGGGGGCGGGGTCGTCGGCGACCTGTGCGGCCTGGCGGCCTCCCTCTACAAGCGCGGTGTCGACTTCCTGCAGTGCGCGACGACCCTGCTCGCCCAGGTGGACGCTTCGGTGGGCGGCAAGACGGCGGTCAACCTGCCCACGGGCAAGAACCTGGCCGGGACCTTCCACCAGCCGATGGCGGTGCTCGCGGACGTGAGCGTGCTCTCCACCCTGCCCCGAGCGGAGTTCGAGTCCGGCCTCGGGGAGGTGCTCAAGACCGCGGTGCTCTCCGGCGAGGCAGCCCTCTCCCGGCTCGAGGCCGACGCCCCCGCCCTGCTCGAGCGCGAGGCCGGCGCCCTCGAGCGCACGGTGGAGACCTGCGTCGCCTTCAAGGCCGAGGTCGTCGCCCAGGACCCCCACGAGGGCGGCCTGCGCAAGTGCCTCAACCTCGGCCACACCTTCGGCCACGGCATCGAGCACATCGCCGGCTTCGGCGTCGTGCCCCACGGCATCGCCGTCGCCGCGGGCATCGGCATCGCCTTCGACCACGCGGCCGCGACCGGGGTCCTCGAGGACGTCGCCCTGGCCGAGCGCGTCCATGCTCTTGCCCGCGCCCTGCACCTGCCGAGCTCGATCGAGGAGATCGAGAAGACCTACGGCTTGAGCGTGGCCGAGGAGGAGCTGCACGCCTCGATGCAGGCCGACAAGAAGAACAAGGGCGGCGAGATTCGCCTCGTCCTGCCCGTACGTGCGGGCGAGATGCGGTTGGACGTGCCCCTGGACCGGGCCTAGGCGTATCCTGGCGCGGCCCCCGACCCCTGCGCTGCGCCCATGAAACTCCCGGCACTGTTCCTCGCCCTCTTCACCTTCGTCGCCTTCGCTCCTGCCCCTGTCGCGGACCTGCCCAAGGCCTTTGTCGACGGCGACGGCTGGACCGCGCTCTCGCTCGACGACTTCGTCAACGTCAACGGCACCGAGGACACCTGGAGCGAGCGTGACGGCGTCATCGTCTGCACGGGCAAGCCGCTCGGCGGCGCGCGGACCCACAAGCAGTACACGAACTTCGAGCTCGTCCTCGAGTGGAAGCACCACACCCACGCGGGCAACTCCGGCGTCTTCCTGTGGTGCCCCGAGTCCGCCTTCACGGACCTGCCGCCGGGCAAGCTGCCCCGCAGCGGGATCGAGGTGCAGGTGCTCGACCTCGGCTACGAGGAGAACTGGCTGAAGAACAAGGGGGCGCACTCCAACTGGTTCACGAGCCACGGGGACGTCTTCCCCGTCGGCGGCTCGAAGATGAAGGCCTTCGTGCCGGAGATCGAGTACACGGCGGAGGACGGCACGAAGTTCAAGGTCGGCAACCCGTCGAGCTCGCGGAGCTTCCCCACCAAGCGGCTGACGCGACGCGCCGGGGAGTGGAACCACTACTACATCCGCGCCATCAACGGCGAGGTGCGCGTCTGGGTCAACGGCGAGGAGACCAGCGGCGGGACCGAGTGCTCGCCGGCGACGGGCTACCTGGCCCTGGAGTCCGAGGGAGCGCTGATCGAGTTCCGCAACTTGCGGATCCGTGAGCTCCCGTAGAAGCCTGAGCCACTCGCCACCCGAGAGTGCGTGCCGGTGGGCCCAGCGGACCGCGCCGGCGCCGTGCTAGGCTCTCGCCCCTCGCCATGTTTCCGGAGGACCCCAAGACCGCCGACCCGAACGCGCCGCGGCCGCCGGAGGACGGCCAGGACACCCTGCAGGAGGTGCTCGGCGGCTTCCCGCGGCACCTGACGACCCAGCTGATCGAGGAGGGCGAGGAGCGACGCTCGCACCGGGAAGTGCTGGGCGGCCTGGTGCTCGGGCTGGCGCTGGCGGCCTTCGCCCTGGCCTTCCCCCAGCTGCGCCTGATCGGGCAGCAGGTCGAGCACATGGACCCGGCGGACCCGCTGGTGCCCTTCGTGATCGACGTCCTGCGGCGGATCACGGTCGTGCACCTGGGGATGATGCCGGAACAGATCGGGTTCGTGATCGCGGCGCTGGCCTACGGGGCCTGCCTGCCGGTTGGACTCGGAGTCGCGCGGCGGCAGGGACTCGGCTTCGGGCTGGCGCTGGTGGGAACCCTCGCCGTACTCCTGTCCCCGGTTGCGTGGGTCGCCGGAACGACGCCCGGGCCGGAGGCGCTGGCGTTGCTCTTCCTGTTCTTGGCCCTCGACGCACTGTGGGGCGGCGAGGGGGCGCGGCCGCTGATGGCCGCGTGCTACTGGGTCTTCGCCGCGGCCTGCCAGCCGGCGCTCGTGTGGCTCCTGCCCGCGGTCGTCGTCGCGGGGCTCCGTGGGCAAGAGAAGCGCTTCGAGCTCGGCTTCTCGCTGCCGCTGATCGGCGGCGTGCTGTTCTTGATCTTTGCCATGCCCCTCGGTGTCACCCTCGAGTGGTCGGAGCTCGCGGACCGAGTCTCTCGCTCGGTGCGCTTCGGAGGCTCGGGTGGCTGGTTCGAGGCCGGGGTGTGGCTCGTGGGCCTCCTGCCGGGGCTCGGGCTGAGCCTGGTCGCCCTGGCCAGCCTGTTCTTCCTGAAGCGCGACGCCTCCGAGGAGCGGCCGCCGCGTTGGTTGGCGCTGTGGTGCGGACTTCCACTCCTGGCGCTGACTCTCTCCGGCTCACCGACCTGGTCGATCCCGTACCTGTGGCTCCTGCCTCCGGCGCTGATCGGAGCTTGTGACCTGCTGGCGAGGCGAGCCGAGGGCTTCGCCCTGGGCTCGAGTGCCCTGGTTCTGAGCGGGCAGGCCACGGCGATCTTCGGCGTCTCGCTCGTCCTCGGCTCGACCGATCCCCAGGCGAGCTGGCGTGACCAGGCGCGCACGGTCCTCCAGGAGGAAGACCTGGTCGTCACCGCGGACGCGGGCCACGCCTACCTCATCGCGAGCCGCTGGGGCCTGACCTGCCTCTTGCTCCAAGACCCCGGGATCCCCGGGGCCAAGATCGGTCACGTCCTCCTGTCGCCGGAAGGCGAGTCTCCACGCAGCTCGGACCACCAGCAGTCCCTCCGGCACCTCCCCTGGGAGGCCGGTGCGCCTCACGCGGACGACTCCATGAGCACGCGGGTGGTCCTGGATCGTGGCTTCCCTGCTGGGCTCGCCGAGCACGAGCGGGAGATCGCCGACGGACTGGCGACGAACTCCGGGCTCATCGAGATCAAGGTGACCGAGGCTCAGTAGCCCGCCTCCTTGTCGACGAGGTTCACCAGCTCCTCTCCCCGCGCGAAGCGCTGCACGTTCTCACGGAACAGCGCCCAGCGCCGCTCGCCGGTCAGCTGTGCCGCCCCGGCCGTGTGGGGCGTGATGATCACGTCGTCGCGCGCCCACAGCGGGCTGTCCGAAGGCAGGGGTTCGGGAGCGGTCACGTCCAGGCAGGCCCCCTTCAGGTGCCCGGACTCCAGGGCCGCGACCAGGGCCTCCGTGTCCACGATCGGCCCCCGAGCGATGTTCACGAGCACGGCTCCGGGCTTGATCTTCGCGATGCGCTCGGCATCGAAGAGCCCGCGCGTCTCGTCCGTCAGGGGCAGCGCAATCGCCACCACGTCCGCCCGGGCGAGGTATCCGTCCAGGTCCTCGTTCGTCCCCAGCTCGTCCACGTAGTCCGGCGCGGCCCTCCGTGTCCGGACGGTCGCCAGCACCTCCATGTCGAAGCCGTGACCGCGCTTGGCGATCTCGCGCCCGATGCCGCCCATGCCCACGACCACCAGCGTCGACTCCGCCAGGGCGAACTGACCGCGGCCCGCGCGCCGGTTCCAGGTGGCGTCGCGCTGGGCCGCGTGGAAGGCGGGCAGCTGGCGCGCGAGGGAGAGCACCATGGCGAAGACGTGCTCGGCGATCACCGGGCCGTGGGCGCCCTTCATGTTCGTGAAGGCGATCGCATCGTTCTCCATCAGGCCCTCGAGCCCCAGATAGCGGTCGACCCCCGCGCTCCAGGACTGCACCCAGCGCAGGTTCGTGGCCGCCGCCAGGAACTCCTCGGAGACGAGGTGCGCGTCCGCCCCGTGGAAGTCCGCCGCTCGCGACAGGGCCCCCTCCCGGTCGAGGCCAGCCACGACCTCGACCCGCGGCGCGAGCTCCGCCAGCTCGGCCACCTGCACCTCGTCGAGGGCGCTGGTCCAGTAGAGCAACGGCTCCGCTTCTTCCGCGGCCTCGGGACCGGAGGCGCAAGCGGCGAGGGCAAGGGGCAGCGACACGGCGGCGAGGAGGGTGCGCATGGCGGGAGCGGGGGCCGA
>CAZQAT010000144.1:0-7876 GCA_964591315.1 uncultured Planctomycetaceae bacterium | reverse complement strand
ATCCCGGTTGGGTGCTAATGCGTTGAAGGCTCATGAATAGGCCGGGCTAGCCCGCCGAGACGCCCTCTTCCGAGTGCTCTTGCAGCGCTGCTGGCACGATCTCGACGATCGGCTCGCCGCTCTCGCGGTCGACGCTGGCCTCGGGCTCGGCCGCCTGTGCCTCGCCGCTCGACTTGCCGTTCGCCTCGGGCACGAAGTCGTCGACCTCGTCGAGCTGGACCGAGACCTGGCGCGAGACGCCCTTGGTCTGCATGGTCACCCCGTAGAGGCTCTCGCAGCGGGCCATGGTGCCCTTGTTGTGGGTCACCACCACGAACTGGGTCGAACGGCGGAACTGGTCCAGCATCAGCAGGAAGCGCTGGATGTTCGCGTCGTCCAGGGCCGCGTCGACCTCGTCGAGCACGCAGAAGGGGCTCGGTCGGGCCTCGAAGACGGCGAAGAGCAGCGCCAGGGCCGTCATGGTGCGCTGGCCGCCGGAGAGCAGGCCGATGGGCAGCATCTCACGGCCCGGCGGGCGGGCGCTGATCTCGACGCCGGCCTCGAGCACCGGCTCGCCCTCGGCCAGCTTGACGTCCGCCTTGCCGCCACCGAAGAGCTGGCGGAAGATGCGCTGGAAGTTGATCCGTACCTCGTCGAAGGTCTTCACGAACAGGCGCTCGCTCTCCTCTTCGATCTTCTTGAGGGTCTCGCCCAGCACCTTGCGCGAGGTGCCGAGGTCCGCGATCTGGCCGTCGAGGAACTCGAGCCGGCCGCCGACCTCCTCGAGCTCGGAGAGGGCCTCCGTGTTGACCGGGCCCATGCGATCGATGGTCGACTTGAGCTCGCGCACCTGCTTGTCGAGGAAGTCGAGGGCCTGGTCGTTCGAGAGCTCCTCCTCCGGCTCGAAGCCCTCGAGCAGGTCGGCCGGCTCGAGGCCCAGCTCCTCCTCGGTGCGGCGGGCGATCTCGTCCCGCGCCAGGGCGATGCGCTGCTCCTCGAGGCGTAGGTTCGAGAGGTCCGTCGCGCGGCCCTCCAGCAGGCGCGTGACCGCGTCCCGCTCCCGGCGGCGGCCCTCGAGGGCCTCCTCCGCCTCGCCGGCCCGCTCCCGCAGGCCGCCGACGCGCTCGGTGACCGCGGCGCGCTCCGCTGTCAGTTCCTGGGTCTTGCGCAGCAGCTCCTCGCTCTCGGCCGCGCCCGAGCGCGCGTTGCCCTCGGCCTCCTCCGACAGGCGCTCGGCCCGCTGCACCTCGCCGCTGGACTCGTCGATGCCCCGGCGCAGGTCGGCGATGCGACGCACAAGGCCCTCGATCTGCTCCTCGACGCGGGTGAGCTGCACCCGCGACTGGCCCTCGGCCCGAGAGAGCTCCTCGCGCTCCTCCTCGAGCCGCGTGCGGCGCTCGTCCATCTCCGCCAGGGAGGCGCGCTCGCGCTCGTAGTGGGCCTCGACCTCGACCACCTTCGTGCGGGCCGTCTCCAGGTCGCGCTCGAGCTGCGCGGTCTCCGCCGCCACGCCCTCGCACTCCCGGCGCAGGAGCTCCACGGCGGCGCGCTGGTCCTCGGCCCGGGCCTGGACGGTCTCCACCCGCGCGCGGGTCTCGACCGCGGCCTCGCGGCGCTCCTCGGCGCGGGCCTCGCTGGCGGCCAGACGCCCGGCCAGGTCGGCCTGGGTCGTCGCGGCGCGCTCGAGCCTGCCGGCGGCGCGCGCGCGCTGCTCCTCCAGGCCGCGCACCTCGGCCTCGAGCTCCGCGGCGCTGGAGCGCCGTCCGATCGCGCCCTGGGCCAGGGTGCGCTCCCCCGCCACGAGCCCGGCGGCGTCCACCAGTTCGCCCCGGGGCGTCACGCAGCGCAGACCGGGCACGGCGGCCACCAGCTCGAGGGCGGCGCTCAGGTCGCGCACCAGCCACACGCCGCCGCAGAAGGCGTCCGCCACCGGAGCGAAGTCCGGGTCGCACTCCACCTGCTCGCGCAGGCTGCCGAGCACCGCGCCGCGCAGGTGCTCGGGCAGCTCCGACAGGCTCGTGGCCCCGCCGAGCCCCGCGGGCACCGCCAGGGCCGCCTGGCCGTCGGCCTGCTCCACGAGCCAGTCGGCCACGGCGCGGGCGCCCTCGAGGTCCCTCACCACCAGGGCCTGGGAGCGGTCGCCGAGCACGGCGTCCAGGGCCCGGGCGTACTCGGTGCCCACCGCCAGGTGGTCCGCCACGAGACCCGAGAGGGCTCCGGCGTCACAAGGTCCGTGCTCGCCCTCGATCGCCTCCAGGACGGCGCGGGCGCCCTGCCCCAGGTCGGCCAGCTCGCGCTCGCGGTCGAGCAGGCTCTCGATGCGACCGCGCCGGCGGGTCAGCTCCAGGTCCAGGCGCGCCTGCTCGGAGCGCAGCTCCTCGACCTCCTTGCCGGCGGACTCGTGCTCCCCGCGCAGGGTCTCGAACTCCGCCTCGGCCCGCTCGAGCTCCTCGCGCGCGGCGGTCTGGGCGGCGAGGGCCGCCTCCTCGGTGGCCTCGGCCTCGGTCAGGCTCGCCTCGGCGGCCCGCAGGCGCTCGAGCACCCGCTGGCTGCGCTCGGCGGCGGGGCCGCGGGCCTCCTCCAGGTGGCGCACGGTGTTCTCGGCGGCCGTCTTCTCGTTGAGCTCCTTGAGCAGGAGCTCGTTCTGGCGCTCCACGTCGGCGCGGAACTCCTCGTAGACCCGCACCAGCTCGTCGCGCTCGGCGCGTCGGCGCTCGGCCTCGCCGCGGGCGCCCTCGACCTCGGTGGAGAGGGCCTCGCGCTGCTGCTCGAGCACCTCGAGCTCCCGGGCGCGCTCGGCCAGCTGGGTGGTCAGGTTCGCGGCCCGCTCGGACTCCTCGCTGGCGATGTGCTCCCACGACTGCACCCGCGACAGGAGCTGCGTGCGCCGCTCCTCGAGGGCCCGGGCATCGCCCTCGAGCCGCGCGGCCTCCTCGGCCACGGTCTCGAGCGCCCGGGTCAGCTCCGCGCGCTCGGCCTCGAGGGCCTGGATCGACTCCTCGCAGCCGCTGCGCTCGCCGCGCTTGGTCTCGAGGGCCTCTTCGAGCGCTGCGACCTCCTGCAGGCAGAGCTCGAGCTCGCCCCCCAGGCGGAAGAGCTGGTGCTTGACCAGGCGCGTCTTCTTGCCCTCCCACTCGTCACGGGCGGTCACGTAGCGCTCGGCCTTGCCGGCCTGGATCTTGAGCGAGCGCACCCGCGAGCGCAGCTCGCCGGTCACATCGTCGAGGCGCGCCAGGTCCTGCTCGACCCGCGCCAGGCGCAGCTCGGTCTCGTGCTTGCGCTGGCGGTAGCGGCTGATGCCGGCCGCCTCCTCGAAGATGCGCCGGCGGTCGATGGCGTTGGCGGAGAGCACCGCGTCGATGCGTCCCTGCTCCAGCACCGAGTAGCCGCGCGAGCCGAGGCCGGTGTCGAAGAGCATCTCCTTGACGTCCTTGAGCCGCACCTTCTGGCCGTCGATGCAGTACTCCCCCTCTCCGCTCTTGTAGACCCGGCGCGTGACCGAGATCTCGGCCCCGTGGGTCTCCACCGTGCCGCTCGAGTTGTCGAGCACGATGGTGCACTCGGCCACGCCCATCGACGGTCGGCTGGCGCAGCCCTTGAAGATGACGTCGGTCATCTCCTTGCCGCGCATGGAGGTCGGGCGCTGTTCCCCCAGCACCCAGCGCACGGCGTCGACGACGTTGCTCTTGCCGCAGCCGTTCGGGCCGACGATGCCGGTCAGCGTGTCGTCGCCGAATTCGATGACGGTGGTGTCGGCGAAGGACTTGAAGCCGAGGAGTTCGAGGCGTTTGAGGCGCATGGACGGGGGTTGGAGTCGCGGAGCGTGCGGGCGGAGTCAGCTCGCCTGGGGCGAGCTCTGGTCGAGGGGGAAGATCGGCGCGGTGCGCGGGATCTCGGTGGCGGTGGAGACGCTGCGGCGGATCGTGCTCCGCTCGGAGAGGAAGAGCTCGAAGGCGTCGAGCTGCGGGGTCGCGTCGCCGGAGGCGGGCAGGTCGAGGGGGCGCCAGACGCCGGCGGGCACCGTGGCGCAGAGCTGAGCCAGGGCGCGCCCCGGCACCTGGCCCGGCAGTGACCCGAGGTCGAAGCCGGCGGAGCGCAGCGGGGCCGAGCGCTCCTCGGCGGCGCGCTCGAAGAGCAGGCCCTGGTGCTCGCGCTCGGAGGCCGCCTCGCGTTCGGCGAAGCGGCGCCGGGCCTCGTCGCCGTGGTGCGCGGTCAGGAAGACCGACAGGCCGCGCTGGTCCGCGAAGCGCCGGGCCGCCTCGGCGGCGAGGCCCAGGAGGCGCGCCCCGGCGTCGGCACGCAGCTCGCCGTCGCCCAGCAGGCGCAGGGCCTCGCGCAGGCCGACCGGCACCAGGCCGTAGGCCACCCGACCGCGGGCCTCGCCGCGGCGGGCCGAGCGGTACCGGCGCTGGAAGCGGGCCAGCTCGTCGAGGCCGGCGAGGGCCGCCTCCACGCCGTGGGCGAGCCCCTCGAGCAGCAGGTCCTCGCGCCAGGGTCCGGCCTGGCGCGCCAGGCGCTCCAGGTCGAGGGCCGCAGCCCCACCGCAGATCAGGGCTCCGCGCTCACGCCGGCCGCGGCGCCCGGCGGGGCCGAGGCACAGCTCGCCGGTGGGAGCCCAGGTGGGCACGAGGAGGCCGCGCTCGAGCAGGCGCTCGGCCCGCGGGCGCAGCCCGGCCTCGCCGGCCGCCAGCATTCCCCGCAGCTCCTTCTCGTCCAGCAAGAGGCGCGGCAGGTGACGCTCGCCCTCCAGATCCGTCAGGGCGTCGAGCTCCTCGACGCAGCGGCCCGCGAGCCCGAGCCCGCGGGCTCCGAAGCCGGCCAGGTCCACGCGACGGCCGGCGCCCCGCCCCAGGGCCACCAGCGCCAGGAGCCAGGAGCGCAGGAGCTCCCCGTCCTGGGAGCGCCCGATGGAGCCCAGCAGGGCCGCGGGCTCCTCGACCAGCACGCCGCGCGAGACGCTGCCGAACAGCTTCGCGATCTCGTCCAGCGCGTCGAAGGCTCCCTGCACGCCCGGAGTGCCGCGCATCAGGAGTCCACTCGGCACGGACTGGGCCAGGTGCAGGTGTGGCGCGCGCAGATCCTCGAGGTGCAGCTCGCCGGAGAGGTGGCGCTCGAGGGTCGCCTCGTCGAACAGATCCGCGAGGGCGTAGCGCCGCAGGAGCTCGCCGCCGAGCTCTTCGCCCAGGTCCCCGTCGCCGCGCTCGAGGCGCCCGCGCAGGTCGTGGCGCGGGATCGACACCGGGGCCTGACGCAGGAGGGCGCCGGAGAGGCCCATCGAAACGAGCTCGTTGTCGACCAGCTCACGGATGAGCGCGGTGGTCAGGCGCTTGAGGCCCGAGGAGACGACGCGCGCCTCCACCCGCAGGGCGACCTCCTCGGCCTGGCCGCGGGAGAGGTCCGCCTCCTGCACCAGGGCGGCGACGATGCGGCCCTTGCTCCAGCCCGAGGTGCCCTGGGCCTCGCGCACCCGCAGGTGGCGCAGCTCGCCGGCGGCCTCGCGCGAGGCGGCGCTGCTCATGGACTCCCGCGCCCGGCTGCGGCGGTCGCGGTAGAGGATGTAGGCCTTGGCCACGGCGGCCCGGCCCAGCTCGACCAGCCCGACCTCCACCAGGTCCTGGATCTCCTCGATGTTCGGCACGGACTCGGGGGCAGCGTCCCCGGGATCGGTCGCGGTCTCCGCTGAGGCCTCGAGCCCCTCGAAGATGCCCGAGGAGCCCTCGCCCGCGGCCCCCTCGCGCAGGCCGCGCCAGGCGTAGCGACGGCGCAGGGCCAGCTCGACCAGGTCCGCGACCTCCCGGGCGAAGAGGGGATCCTCCTCCCCCACGGCCCGCTGGGCGCTCTCGACCGCCGCGGCGATCTTGTCCTTCTCGAAGGGCACCTCCCGCCCGTCGCGTTTGCGCACTCGTCGCAGGCTCACGAGCCGTCCTCCATCATCGGGCGCAGCTCGTCCAGGAACTGCTGGATGTCACGGAACTCCCGGTAGACGCTGGCGAAGCGCACGTAGGCCACGGGGTCGATCTCCCGCAGGGCGTCCATCACCAGGGAGCCGATGACCGTGCTGGGCACCTCCCGGTCGTAGCCCTCGTGGATCTTGGACTCGATCTCCACGGTGGCCCGCTCGAGGCGCTCGATCGGGACGGGGAGCTTCTCGCAGGCCAGAATCATGCCCCGCAGCACGTGCTCGCGCTCGAAGCGGACCCGCTCACCGCTCTTCTTGACCACGCGCAGGGGGGTCTCCTCGACCCGCTCGTAGGTGGTGTACCGCAGATAGCAGTCCAGGCACTCCCGCCGACGCCGGATCACGGCGCCCTCGTTGGTCAGGCGCGAGTCGACAACCCGGTCGTTGTCCTGCTTGCAGTGCGGGCATCTCATGGTCCTCTGAGGCCCTTCCGACCCCCCGGGGAGGGCCAAAGGCAGTGCAGGAGAGCACGCTAGATGTTGTGTGTCAACGCGATAGGGGCCCGTATTGGGGGGGGTAGGCCCTCACTTCCCGAGACAGAAGGCGGCGAAGATGCGGTCCAGCACGTCCTCCGGGGTGGTGCGCCCGTCGATGGCGTCCAGCTCGGCTCCGGCGGCCCGCAGCGCCTCGGCGAAGAGGTCCAGCTCGAGGCCCCCGCGCCAGGCCCCGAGGGCGGCCTCCAGGCCCTCCGCGGCACGGCCCAGGGCCACCCGGTGGCGGACGGAGATCTCCCCCTCCAGGCGCTCGGCCCCCAGGGAGCCCGGCGAGCTCAGGCCGAGGGCGGTCAGGGCCGCCTCCTCGAGCCGCTCCAGGCCCTCCCCCGCCGGGGCGCAGACGGCCACGCCGGGACGACCGAGCGCGCGGGTCGGCCCCTGGTCGGAGTGGCTCCAGACCAGCACGTGCGGCGCGTCGTCCCCGAGGGCTTCGGCCTCCACCTCCAGGGCGGGACTCCCCGCCCGGGAGCGATCCACCACCCACAGGCGCAGGTCGGCCCCGGCCCGCCAGCGCTCGGCCTGGCGCTGGGCCTGGGCCTCGACCCCCCCGGCGTCCTCGTCGAAGCCCGCCGTGTCCACCAGGCGCAGGGGACCGGCCGCGGTGGTCCAGACCCCGTGCAGCACGTCGCGGGTGGTGCCCTCCAGGTCGCTGACCAGGGCCTCGCCCTCCGCCACCAGAGCGTTGAAGAGCGTGCTCTTGCCGGCGTTGGGGGCGCCGACCAGGACCACCCGCGGCAGGTCGCTGCGGGCGCTGCGGCGCGCCTCCCAGCCGGCGGCCTCGCGCAGGCCGTCCAGCAGGGCGGCGGCGCGCCGCTCGAGCTCCTGCTCGGGCACGTGACCCGTGTCCGCCTCGTCGAAGTCGAGGCTGGCCTCCGCCAGGGTGCGCAGGGCGAGCAACTCCTCGCGCAGGGGCGCCAGGCGCCGGGCCAGGCCGCCGAAGAGCAGCGCGCCGGCGCTGCGCCGCTCCGCCTCGCCGCGGGCCTGGACCAGCTCGAGCAGGCCCTCGGCCCGGGTCAGGTCGATGCGGCCGCGCTCGAAGGCGCGCCGGGTGAACTCCCCCGGCTGCGCGGCGCGCGCGCCGAGGGACAGCAGCCGCTCGAGGGCCGCCTCGAGCAGCGGCGGCGCTCCGGGCAGGTGGAACTCGGCCACGTCCTCGCGGGTGAAGGAGCGCGGGCCCGGCATCCACAGGAGCAGCAACGGTTGCTCGCCGCGCCCGTCGTCGAAGCGCCCCAGGGCCAGGCCGCGCTCGCTCCGCTCGGGCAGCTGCGCGTCGCCGCGCCAGACCGCGCGCACCAGCTCCCAGGCCCCTGGACCCGAGACGCGCAGCAGCCCGCGCCGCCCCGGACCCCGCGGGCTGCCGATGGCCGCGATGGTGCCGCCGGCCGCCATGGCTCTAGCCCGGCCTATTCATGAGGCTTTGACGCATTGGGACCCAACTCCGTTC
>CAZQAT010000143.1:5971-8087 GCA_964591315.1 uncultured Planctomycetaceae bacterium | reverse complement strand
GATCTCCCCCAAGAGTTCATATCGACGGGGAGGTTTGGCACCTCGATGTCGGCTCGTCGCATCCTGGGGCTGTAGGCGGTCCCAAGGGTTTGGCTGTTCGCCAATTAAAGCGGCACGTGAGCTGGGTTTAGACCGTCGTGAGACAGGTCGGTCCCTATCTGGTGTGGGTGTAGGATGATTGCGGAGGTATTCCCCTAGTACGAGAGGATTGGGGAGTACGACCCTCTGGTGCACCAGTTATCACGCTAGTGGTACAGCTGGGTAGCTACGGTCGGAACGGATAAGCGCTGAATGCATCTAAGTGCGAAGCCTTCTTCAAGACGAGTCATCCCTACCAGTCCCCTGGAAGACTACCAGGTTGATAGGCCAGCGGTGTAAGGGCAGTAATGTCCTCAGCCTACTGGTACTAATCGGACGATCGGCTTAGCCACCTTTCTCTTCGTGAGCGCGTGCGTAGCACGAGCTCCCGTAGAGATGGGTAGCCCTTTGGGCTGCTGCTTCTCGTTCTTCTACTCACCTTTCTTACATGTGAGTGCCACGCCGGCCTTTGGGTCGGTGCACTCCAGGCATTCCCGGTGACCATAGGTGTCTGGCCATACCCGTTCTCATCCCGAACACGGTCGTCAAGCAGCCACCGCCGATGATAGTGCTTCGCGCGAAAGTAGGTTATTGCCGGGTTTTTTCAGCACCCACGACTCTGTCGTGGGTGCTTTTTTTATGCACCAGGACTCGCCTGCCATGTCTCCTCGACGGTCCATCCGTGTTTGGGATGAGCCACCGGGCTAGCGGCCGGGGCCGAATCCTGCTGCGCTGTGAGGGGGGCTTCCAGGAACCGATGCGGACCCTGACGGTCACCTCAGATGCCGCGGTCCTGGTCGGGTGATGAGCCCGCCCCCGACCTCCTGGGTCCGGGGCCGCCGCAGTTGGGTGCTCTCACCTCTCTCGACCCAACTGTGAAGTGAGGGCCGGTCCAGCGTGGCTGGCCGACCCTCGTCCAAGGATGAGCTGTTCTTGCCGGGTGCTCCGGCGCAGTGGCCTTCAGAACTGGCGCACGACTCCGATCAGTACCCCGCGGATCCTGATGTTGTCCACGTAGATGGGTTCCATGCGGGAGTTCGAGGGCTGGAGACGGATGCGGTCGGGCTCCTTGTAGTAGCGCTTCAGGGTGGCCTCCTCGCCCGGGAGGATGGCGACCACCGTCTCGCCGTTGAGGGCTGTCTCGCGCCTCTCGATCAGCACCAGGTCCCCGTCTCGGATCGAGTCGTCGATCATCGAATCACCATTGACGCGCAGGGCGTAGACGTCCTTGCCCTCCGGGATCAGGGCATTCAGGTCCAGGCGTTCGGGGGCCTCGACGGCCTCGATGGGGGCGCCCGCGGCGATCCGGCCGAGAATGTCCACACCCAGGGGGGCGGCCTGCTCGAGGTCCTGGGCGGGGGTGTCCTCGGGCACCAGGCGCAGGCCGCGGGAGATGCCGGGGGCGGCGCGCTCGATGGCTCCCTTGCGCTCGAGCTCGGACACGTGACCGAAGATGGTGACCTTGTTCACACCGAAGTGCTGGGCGATCTCCTCGAGGGTGGGGCTGATGCCCTGGCTCTGGGTGTACTCCCGCAAGAAGTCGAGGATCTCGCGCTGGCGGCGGGTGAGGGGGATGGTGCTCATGGGGTTCGTGTCGGCAAGGACCTCTGCAGCTATGAGCCCAGGCGAGCGCACCCAGCCGCTGCCCTCCGTCGGGGAGGACCAGGCCAGGGCGTTCGCCGGGCGTTCGCGAACAATCGCGGTGGGGTGGGTGTTGGAAGGGTCAGTGCTCAGATGAGGAAGGTGCAGACGACGGCGAAGGCGCAGAAGAGCAAGGCCGGTGCGTCGTTGCGTGCCGTGTGGACGAGTTCGCTCATGGGTCTCTCGGGAATAGGCCGCCGCTCGGGTCTGCCCGGGCTGGGCGGCGATTGATGGGTCTCGGAGTGGGTGGAGCCCGTTAGGGTCCGTTTGTCTAACAGATGCCTAATCTATCGGCTCCGCGCACCCGAACAGGTCCCGAACTCCCGGTTTCCTTCCGGGAGTCCTCGCCCTGGGACCCCGCCGGGGATGAATGGGGCATCCTGTACCTCAGATGGGC
>CAZQAT010000143.1:0-5871 GCA_964591315.1 uncultured Planctomycetaceae bacterium | reverse complement strand
CTCGAGGTGGCTGTTGTCACCAAGGCGGGCCTGCGGGAGGGCAACACGCGCTACGCCCGGGGGGGCCTGGCTGCCGTCCTGAGTGAGGAGGACTCCTTCGCCAGCCACGTCAGTGACACCCTGGACTGCGGTCGTGGCCTTTGCGATCGGGAGGTGGTGGACCGCATCATCGGAGGGGGTCCCCGGGCCGTGGAGGCCCTGGCCGCCCTGGGGGCCGAGTTCGACCGCTGTGCCGACGGCCAGTGGCTCCTGTCCCGGGAGGGGGGCCACTCCTTCCCGCGCATCATCCACGCGCGGGGAGACTCGACCGGCCTCGAGATCCAGCGGGCCCTGACCAACGGCCTGCTGGCGGAGGCCCGGGTGACCACCTTCCCGGAGACCTTCGCCATCGATCTCCTGGTGGATCCCGATGGCGCGGCGGCGGGGGTCCTGGCCCAGACCCCCAGCGGGAACCAGGTGGTCTTCGGCGCCCCGAACGTCCTGCTCGCCACCGGCGGATCCGGCCAGATCTACCGTGAGACGACGAACCCGGTGGTGGCCACCGGGGACGGCGTGGCCATGGCTGCCCGGGCCGGGACCCGCCTGCGGGACCTGGAGTTCGTTCAGTTCCACCCGACCTGTCTGTACATCGCCGGCGCGGCGCGCGTCCTGATCAGCGAGATCGTGCGCGGCGCGGGCGGACGACTGGTGGACCGGGACGGGGTCGCCTTCATGCGCGAGACCCACCCGGCGGGGGACCTGGCGCCGCGGGACGTGGTCAGCCGTGCGGTGTTCCGGCGCATGGTCGAGACCGGAGACACCAACGTCTACCTGGACCTCTCCGAGATCGAGGGCGACCCGCACGCCCTCTTCCCGAGCATCAGCCGCACCTGCCGGGTGTTTGGCATGGACATCGCCAGCGACCCCATCCCCGTGCGGCCGGGAGCCCACTACCTGGTGGGGGGGATCGAGGTGGACGAGGACGGCCGCACCTCGGTGCCCGGGCTGTGGGCCACCGGCGAGTGCGCCTCGACCGGGCTGCACGGGGCCAACCGCATGGGCTCCAACTCCCTGCTCGAGGGCCTCGTGATGGGCATGCGGGCGGGCGAGTCGCTGGTCAACGAGGTCGTCCCGGTGATCAAGGACATCTCCTTCGAGGGCACGCGTCAGCGCTGGCAGCACACCGGGGACCCGGTGGTCGACGTGAACATCGAGGACCTGACCTACTCGCTCAAGTCGATGATGTGGCGCCAGCTCGGCGTGGAGCGCAACGCCGAGGGCATGCTGGAGGCCCGGGAGAAGATCGGCTTCTGGCAGCGGGTGGTGGAGGAGCTGGCCGAGCCCTCCCTGCGCTCCTGGACCCTGATCAACATGCTGACCCTGGCGCGCCTGACCGCCATCTCGGCCCTGTCGCGCGAGGAGTCGCGGGGCGTCCACTGCCGCTCCGACTTTCCGGAAGCCCGGGACGAGTTCATGGCCCACACGGTCCTGGTTCCCGAGCTCTCCGGCTCCCGCGTGACCTCCGTGCGGGTGGAGCGCGACCCGATCGGCGCTGGCAGCCAGCTCGCGAGCTCATGAGCCGCGAGCCCGTCCCGACGCGCGTCCCGCGCGAACGCATCCTGGTCTGCGGCGTCCTCCTCGGGAATCAGAGGGTCGAGCACGAGGGTGAGCTGGCCGAGCTGATCGGCCTGGTGGCCGCCGCCGGGGGGGAGGTCGTGGGCGCGCCGATCACCCAGCGGCGAGAGCGGCCGCACCCCGCGACCATGCTCGGCAAAGGCAAGGTGGCCGAGATCAAGGTCGACGTCGACAGCCTCAAGCCCGAGGCGGTGGCGGTGGACAACGACCTCTCACCGGCCCAGGGGCGCAACCTGGAGAAGGCCCTCGGCTGCCGCATCATCGACCGCTCAGAGCTGATCCTCGACATCTTCGCGAAGCGCGCCCGCACCCGGCAGGCCAAGCTGCAGGTCGAGCTGGCCCAGAACGAGTACATGGCCCCGCGCCTGCGGCGCATGTGGACCCACCTCGAGCGCACCGAGGGTGCCATCGGCACCAGGGGCCCCGGTGAGACCCAGCTCGAGACCGACCGGCGGCTGCTGTCCAAGCGTATTCGCGACCTGAAGCGTCAGCTCGACGAGATCGAGGCCCGCAAGCTGCGCGAGGTGATCTCGCGCTCGGACCAGTTCACGATCGGCCTGGTGGGCTACACGAACGCGGGCAAGTCGACCCTGCTCAACCGCCTGACCGGCTCCGACGAGCTCGTCGCGGACATGCTCTTCGCGACCCTCGACACCCGCACGCGCAAGTGGGCCCTGTCGGACGGGCGCCAGGTGCTGCTGTCGGACACGGTGGGCTTCCTCGGGCGCCTGCCGCACCACCTGGTGGCCTCCTTCCACGCGACCCTGGAGGAGACCCTCAACGCGGACCTGCTCCTGCACGTGGTCGACGCCTCCCACCCGGACGCCCCCGAGCAGATCGCCGCCGTGGACGAGGTGCTGGGGGACCTCTCCCACACCACCCGGGCCGGGATCCTGGTGCTGAACAAGACCGATGCCGTGCGGGACCCGATCGAGCTGCAGTTCCTGGCCCAGGACCGGCCCGAGCGCGTGGTGCACCTCTCCGCCAGGAGTGGCGAGGGCATCGACCGCCTGGACGCTCAGGTGCGCCAGATCCTGGACGCGCGCTCGGCCCTGCTGCGCGTCCTGTTGCCCCTCGCGGACGGCCGCCTGGCGGCTCAGGTGCGCAAGAGCGGCCTGGTGCTCGGCGAGGAGGTGCGCGGAGACCGGGAGCTCGTGCTGCAGGTACGCATGGACGAGGGGTCCCTGGGCAACCTGATGCGCGCCACCGAGGGCCGCCTGAACTACGAGGTGCTCGAGCCGCCGGCGGAGCCGCTCTTCCGGGAAGACTGAGCCGGCAGGCCGAGCGCGGACTCAGTCGAGCGTTCGGTACCGGCCCCCGCTCTCCTGCGCCAGCTTGCGCAGCCACTCCCGGTCGGTCCCGATGCTCAGGCAGTCGATCGCCACGTGGCGCGTGCGGTTCCACTGGGCCACGATGCGCCGCATGCCGCTCCGGTCCTGCATCACGCTCAGCTGCGGGTCCCCGTCGGTCAGGAGCACGATCGTGTCCGTGCGCGGGTCGCGGAAGGCCTCGCGCAGGGCGGCGTAGATCTCCGTGCCGAGGGTCATGTCCATGTACTGGATGTGCTTCCTGGCGGCCGCCTTGCCCTGCTTGTCCGCATCCGTGAGCTCGCCCTTCCAGGCCCGGGCGCCCGCGCCGAAGTCGACGATGTCGAAGCGCGCCGACTCGGGCAGGCCTGCGATGGCCTGGGTCAGCTGCTCCTTCGCCACGGCCATGCGCGAGGGATCCGACTCGCCCTGGGCGGGCCTGCCCATGGACTTGCTGGAGTCGACCGCGAAGACCAGGTTCTCGGCGTAGAGGGGCAGGCCGTAGAAGCTCGAGCTGGTGTGGCTGGGGGAGGCGGGTGCCGGGGCCGGGGCGTCATCAGCGGGCAGCTCGAAGGTCTCCCCCTCGGCCTCCCACCAGCGCCTCCAGCGGTCGGGCTCGGTCCCCAGCCCCTTGCCGGTCAGGCGCACCAGGCTGCCGGCGATGCGGAAGCGTTGCTCGGGGCCTGCGGCCGCGAGGCGGGCGATCAGGAGCGGCAGGGCCTCCTTCCGCCGGGTGGCCTCGAGGGCCGCGACGGCCTTGCGCGCCACGCGACCGTCCTCGTCGGCCAGGGCTTCGGCCAGGAGCTCGAAGCGCTGCGGGGCGGGCAGTGAGGCCCCAGCCTCCGCTCCCAGGAGCTCGACCGCCGCCAGGCGCCTCATCGAGTCCCTCGCTCCCGCCAGCTTCACGAGGGTCCGTTCGCGCTCTCCGGGATCGGCCTCGGCGGCGGTCGTCACGAGCAGGGCCTCGTAGCGCACCTCGTCCCGCTTCGAGCGCAGGAAGCTCTTGAGCTGGCGCCTGTCGAGGGGCATTCCCTGGTCCACCAGATGCATCAGGGCCGTGGCCTGGGTGTCGGGCGCCTCGGGGTCGAGCACCAGCTCCACCAGATACGGCCGCGCCTCGGGCCCCAGGGCGCCGAGGCGGTAGGTCGCGTTCAGGGCCAGGATGTGCTTCGCGTCCCGGGCCCGCCTGGCGAGGTAGGCCGCCGCGGGCTCCGCCGCCTCTGGCACGCCGGCGAAGTGGCGTAGGGCGTGGTAGCCGTTGCAGATCTTCTGGGCCCTCGAGAGGCCGTCGAGCCCCTTGATGAGCGCCTCGAGGGCCTCCGGGGTCCGGTGCTGTGCCAGCTCCTCGAAGACCGCGTTGGGCACCTGGTTGCCCTGCTTGCGGATCTGGCGCAGGAGCTCCTCGGTCGAGCTGCCGTTCTCCTGGAGCGGGGCGAGCAGGGCGAAGGTCAGACAGGCGTTGGAGAGCATGACGGAGTCTACCCGCCGAGGGGCCCCTGGTGCCTGTGGGGCTCGGGTCGCTAGGGTGAGACCCATGAGAGCACTCCTCCCCGCGGGCCTGGTGGCCCTCCTCGCCTGCCACGCTCCCGAGTCCTCTCCCACCGGGGGAGGCGACCCCGCCGGGCAGCCGCCCCCCAACATCGTGCTGCTCCTGGCGGACGACGCGGGCTACGCGGACTTCGGCTTCCAGCCGGTGCACGAGCCCGACCTGGCAGCCCTGACGCCCCGGATCGACTCGGTGGCGGCCGAGGGCGCGCGCTTCACGGACTTCTACATGTCCGCCTGCGTCTGCTCGCCCTCCCGGGCGGGGCTCCTGACCGGGCGCTACCAGGAGCGCTTCGGCCACGAGAAGAACATCCGCCCCGGCTACATGAAGGGCGGCATGCCGCTCACGGAGAGCACGGTGGCGGACCGCCTGCGGGAGGCGGGCTACACCACGGGGCTGGTGGGCAAGTGGCACCTGGGCTACCCCGCGGACTACCAGCCCAACCAGCGGGGCTTCGACGACTTCTTCGGCTGCCTGCAGGGCTCGCGGTCCTACTTCCCGATGGACGAGCCCACGCCCAACCGCGTGCTGCAGCGCAACGGCACGCCGACCCCGGAGGGGGGCTACGTGACCGATCGCCTGGGGCAGGCCGCGGTGCAGTTCATCCACGAGAACCGGGAGCGGCCGTTCTTCCTGTTCGTCTCCTTCACCGCGCCCCACGGTCCCCTGCAGGGCAAGCCCGAGGACCTGGAGCTGCCCGCCATCGCCCGTATCGAGAAGCAGAAGCGACGCCGCTACGCGGCCCTGATGAAGTCCCTCGACGACAGCGTGGGCGCGATCCTCGACGCCCTCGACGAGGCGGGCGTCGCCGGGCGGACCCTGGTGGTGTTCACCAACGACAACGGGGGGCAGACGGGCAGCGCGGCCCGCAACACGCCCCTGCGCGAGCGCAAGGGCACCCTGTACGAGGGCGGCGTGCGGGTGCCGGCGGCCGTCCGCTGGCCCGGCGTCGTTGCGCCCGGGAGCGTGGTCGAGACCCCGGCCATCGCCCTCGACCTCGTGCCCACCTTCCTGGCCGCGGCCGGAGCGCCGCGGGGGCCGGAGCTGGATGGGGTCGACCTGGCTCCCCGGCTGCGCGGGACCGCCATGCCCGAGGAGTCGCGCACCTTCTTCTGGCGCCGCAGGGGCCCCGACGGCCCCCTCGCCGTTCGGCACGGTCCCTGGAAGATGGTCTGGAACGACCGCGACGCCGAGCCCGAGCTCTACCACCTGCCCAGCGACCTGGGGGAGTCCGCGGACGTCGCCGGCTCCAACCCCGAGGTGGTTCAGGAGCTGCGCGAGGCGCTCCTCGCCTGGGATGCGGAGCTGGTCGATCCGCTCTGGTAGCGCGGCTCCCCAGCAGTCCGCAGTAGGGGTGCTAGCCCGGCCTATTCATGAGCCTTCAACGCATTAGCACCCAACCGG
>CAZQAT010000142.1:2930-8127 GCA_964591315.1 uncultured Planctomycetaceae bacterium | reverse complement strand
GGCTGCCGGTTGGGTGCTAATGCGTTGAAGGCTCATGAATAGGCCGGGCTAGTCGACCGAGACCGAGGCGTTCATGGTGCCGGAGAACTCCATGGCCTGCTCGATCTCGAGCTCCATGCCCTGGGCGCTGATGTCCATGGAGGAGTCCACCAGGAATCCAAAGTCACCGCTCATCTCGAAGGAGTGGACGTAGCCGCCCTCCAGGTTCCAGAGCAGGGTCGCCTCGCTCTCGATGGTGATCTCGATGTCGGTGCTGTTGACGCTCATGTCTTCCACGCCGGGGGGCAGCTCCTGATCCTCGAGGCCCTCGCGGGTCTTCTCGGTCAGGTCGACCCCGTTGCTGATCTCGATGGCGTAGACCACCACGCCGACCATCACGCCGTCGTCAGTCTCCCGGGTGCCTTGGAAGGTGGCCTTGACCTCCCCCTCCATGTCCTCGTTGAACCAGTCGTCGGCGCTACCCATCTCCGGGCTCATTCCGCCGAACATCGCTTCGGGATCGACCTCCTCGGGGATCATCTTGAGGTCGCCACCGGGGCTGAGCACATCGCGCAGGGCAATGGGCGCGATCTGCCACTCGTCACCCTCTTCCACCTCGCCGTCGGGCAGGAGGCCGCGCAGGTCCATGTCCTCCCGCAAGCCGACAAGGAGTTCTTCGTCTCCGCCGTCATCAGGGAAGGCGGCCACGAACTCGCCCTTGTCCTCGTCCCAGCGGAACACGACCGTCTCTCCCTCGAGCTCGCTCTCGGCGCCGACCGACATCTCATTGCTCTGGACGTTGTCCATGATGTCGATCTCCATGGAGATGTCCTGGCCCTGCTCGAGGGAGTCGTAGGTGCGCTCCAGCTGCGCGGGGGACCCGTCGCGCATCTTCACGTATTCATCGGTGACCTGGATCTCGGTCGTGGCGGAGATGTCGAGCTGCAGATCCGGCTGCATGGGGCTCTCCTGGCCGTTCATGAGCATCGCCATGTCGTCGAGGCTCATGTCCAGGCTGCTGGAGAAGGTCTTGGTCCTGGCGTCGCCCTCCTCGGGGGCGAAGCGCAGGCTGGCCGCCTTCGGCTGGAAGGCGAGCAGGGCGGGCGTGAGGAAGAGGGTGGCGAGGGTGAGGGTCTTGAGCTTCATGGTGGTCAAGGACCGGGCGGTCCGTCGGGTGGCTGGATGAGGGTTGCCCGGTGGGTGGGGGCTGTGCCGGATGCGGAGGGCCTCGACCCGCAGGTTACGACATCGCCGGATCCAGGAACACGAATCCGGCAAGTACGGACCGGGGACGGGGGTATTCTCGATTCCCGTGTGCGGATGGCCCTCCGATGCGTGACCCGGCACCGAGAGGTCGCCTATCAGCGATTGGGCGCGCTGCGGGGCATAGGTGCTCTGCTACCCACAGGCCATGCCCCGTGGCGCCCCACCCTGCCGGAGCCGAGAGCGGAGCGGGGGCGCCACCCCGAGAGGTGGCGCCCCCGCGCTGATGGCGTCCGCTGGCCTCAGTCGCAGAACTGGACTTCGACCCCGCTCGTCAGGCCGGCGCCGGTTCCATCCGGGTGGCCGGGGTCCCGGTACCAGGCCTGGAAGAAGCGCGTGGTCCCAGAGGAGCCCGCCAGGATCGGCTGGTTGACGATGGCGCTGCCGAGGACGTCGGTCTGGAACGCCTCTTCACGCTGGAAGGGGGCTGCCAGGAGGACCGTGCCGCCGAGGAAGGGCGCGCTGTCGGCCGCGCTCGAGGAGAAGACCAGCCCCAGGCGGTTCGGCACCGCGTTGTCGATCTGGAACTGGAAGTTGTTGGCCGACTCGCTCGGGTCGTTGAGGGCCGTCATGTTGGGCACTGAGAAGATCGAGCTGACCTTGCCAACGCCGTAGTCGATCGTGGTGCAGTTGCCCCCCACGGGATCGAGGGCCAGGATCTCGACGTCGTCGAGGGTCCAGCCGCCGAACTCGAGGCCGCCGTCGGACTGCAGGGAGAACTCGATCACCACGTTGGAGTTGCCGTCGGCCTGGGCCGAGATGTCGACCTCGTGCTCGACCCAGTTGGTGTCGATCAGGTTGCCGTTCAGCGGGTTCGACCAGACGACGGTCCCGTTGACCTTGATGCGGGCCTGGTCGTAGATGCCCTCCTCGACGGTCAGCCACCGCTTGTAGCGCAGGATGCAACCGGTAGCGCTGCTGAGGTCGATGTTCGGCGACCGCAGGTAGTTGTGGACGTTCGCCTGGTACTCGCCGTTGTAGTTGCCGATGGCCAGGTCGTTGCCCCAACAGCTGCTACCGCTGGCGGCGGATGACGGGTCACCGGAGAGGCCGCCGGGGGTGCCGAACTGCCAGTCGTCCTGGCTGTTCGAGGTGTTCCCGAAGGTGTTGTGGGTCCAGCCTGCTTCGCCGTTCTCGAAGTCCTCCGAGAAATAGATCGTCTCGATACCGATGACGAACTTCAGGGTCTGGGCCGGGCCGTCCGGGGAAGTGTCGGTGTTGTTGAGGGAGTCAGTGGCCTCGACGTAGTAGCGCACCACGGCGGGGGAGACCTGGCCGGGGATGCCGCCGGACCACATGTTGGTGCCGCTGGGGCTCATCGCGACAGTCTGGAAGGCGCCGCCGTTGACGTTGTAGTGCAGGTCGACGCCGGTGATGGTCTGGCCGATCAGGGAGACGACGTTGACATCGACGGTGTAGGGGCCGACCTCCGAGAGCTGGTCCGGGAGCTCGGTGACGCTGATGATGTCGATCAGCGGCAGGTCGAAGCCCGGGAAGCCCTGCTGTCGGAAGCCGTTGTCGATCTGGGTGTAGTTCGGCGTGCCGTCATTGATGTTGCCGTTGTTGTCGTCCAGGGTCAGCCACTGGGTCTCGATCACGGACTTGATCTGGGTCTGGTTGAAGCTGTTCATCCAGCCCAGGAAGAGGGCGTCGGAGACCATGTCGGCCTGGGCCGCGCCGAGGGCGTTCTCGAGCTGCACGTAGACCTTCCAGGCCGCGCCCATCCAGACCTGGCCCTCGGTGTGGACCGAGCCGCCGTGGCAGCCAGGGGTGGCGTCTCCGCAGAACTGCAGGTTGTTGTTGCCGTTGCGGAGGGGGCCCTGGCCTGGGCCCAAGAAGTCCATGCCCAGGTTCGGTGTGTTGAACATGTACAGGGCCCACACGTCCGCGTTGCCCTCGCCCATGCCGTCTGGGCCGTTGCCGGTGCCGTACAGCACGTTGTACCAGTGCCCCATCTCGTGGGCGACCACGGTCGAGTAGGAGGTGTTCGGGCACGAGCCGCCGGCCTGGTACATGTTGACCGAGCTGCCGTCGAAGTAGGCGTTGCAGGTCGCACTCAGGTTGACGTTGGCCAGCGCGCGGAAGTCACCCGTGGAGTCGGAGGGGTTGATCCCGCGGATGTAGTCGCGCTGGTCGCTGACCACCACGAAGGAGTTGGCCTGGGCAGTGATCAGGGCTTGAGCGGCGGAGTTCAGGACCGTCGCGTTGCCCGTGCCGGACTGGGACTGGACCAGGGAGTACTCGCCCCCGGCGACGTTGTCGACCCGGCACCAGTCGCCGTAGTACTCGAAGGTGACGTTGATCGGCCCGTTGATGCCCGGGAAGTTCCAGTTGCCGTTCTGGTCCGTGTAGGTGGTGCCGATACCTCCCGAACCCGTGACGCGGGCGCGGTTCATGGGCATGGCGACCTCTGGGTTGTTGGCCTGGTCCGGGTGGATGCCGGGGGTGGCCAGGGTGTTCGCGGTCCCGCCCACGTCGCAGTGGTGGATGATCGTCTCGCTCTTGAGCACTCCGCCATTGCGGGCGTCGACCCAGTAGCTGTAGCCCTCAGGCTCGGCGCCGAGCTGCTTCCACATCACGTCGACCTGCCAGACCAGGACGGCCTCACGGTTCTTTGGCCCGGTCACGAGCTGGCCGACGAACTTCTTCGGACCGTCAACCACCGTGCCGGGCAGCCCGGTCTCGGCGTCGAAGGCCGCCAGGGCCTGGCGCACGGCCGAGTCGGCGCCCACCGCGGCGTCGGTGACCATGTCGGCGATGTCGGGCATGGCCGTGGTCTGGACCGAGAGCAGCTGCCCATCAGTGGTGAAGAGGACGTTCACGGCGGCGTCGAGGACGGGCACGCTGTTCACGTGTTGCAGGAAGCGGACGGTGTACTTGTCCGTGGTGCCGACGAGACCGAGGGGCAGGTGCATGCCCCGGTCCTCGACCAGGGTCGATAGCTCGATGCCGTGCAGGTCCTCGGTGTTCTCGAGGGCCAACAGCGCGAGGGTGAAGTAGTCCTTGTCCTGCTGAGGCTCGAAGGCCGCCTCGGTGCTTCCGCCGAAGAGGAACTGGACGTAGCCCGTCTGCACATCGGTGTAGGTGTGCCAGTTGGAGCCGTGCTCCGCGTTCCACTCGGAGAACCGCTGGGTGACCTCGAAGGCCACTCCGGCCTGCGAGCCGTCACGCTCTTGCGCGAAGAGGGCCGGGGAGAGGATGGCGAGGGCCAGGCCGAGCCGGCCGAGGGGGGGCAGCATCATCATCGGGAAGTTGGGGAATTGGGGCATCGGGGACCTGCGCAGCGTCGCCGTGATCCGGGGGTCGAGGGTCGGCTGCAGGCCTTCGGGGACCGATTCGGTCTCCTCTGGCAGAGTCCAAGTTATCCCGCCCCTCGAGCCCCGAGACGGTGCGCCCGAGGCAACTCTCGATTTGACAAGAAAAAACTGTGTGTGGGCGTGCGAGAGCGCGCAGAGTGCAGTCTCCCGCGCTCCAGCGCGCCGACCCTCGACCCCCGCAGAGCGAAAATGAACGTCCGAGTTGAGTACTGTTCCATGTGAAACTACCTGCCCCAGGCGACCGGTCTGGCCGCCGAACTGCAGGCAGCGATCCCCGGCATCGAAGTCGAGCTCGTGAAGGGCACGGGCGGGTGTTTCGAGGTCACTGTCGAGGACCGGCTGGTGTTCTCGAAGCTGAGCCTCGAGCGCTTCCCCGCTTACCAGGAAGTCCCAACACTGATGGGCACCTGAGACCCCAGCGGCGGGTGCGGAGCGAGGCTTCCGTCTCCGTCCCATCGGGAAAGGGCCCCAGACATACGAGCACGGACTCATCCCCAGAGGGGTTGAGTCCGTGCTCGTATGGGCGCCGATCGGTGTGTCGGCGAGGGGTGATTGGGGGGGGGGGGGGGGGCGGAGAACACCCCAGACCGATGGGAGCGCCGAGCCCCCGGCAAAATAAAACACCACCAAGGGGGTGG
>CAZQAT010000142.1:0-2920 GCA_964591315.1 uncultured Planctomycetaceae bacterium | reverse complement strand
CCCCTCGGGGTTGTGCCCGTGCGCGTTTGGGCCCCCTTCGGGGGGGCGGCGTTGGGGGCTTGGGGGGGGGGGTCGCTCGGCGATCAGCCCAGGACCGAGAGTGCGACGAGAGCAGCGGCTACTGAAACGACCACCAAGGTCGTGGCAGCCGAGCCCCGATCGCCTTCCAACTTGGGTTGGGAAGCCATGCTCTTGAACTGGCTAGAGGGGGGTCGAAACCTTGTCTCCGACAAGGGATACCACGGAATGGGGAATCCGGGGGGCCGTCTGGGAAAAGTCCTTGGATCTCGGGCAATTTCGGCCCAGGGGACGCCACGCGCTCGGTCTCTGGACCGATAGGACCTGTGGCTCCTACAGCCGTTGAGATCGAGACTTATGAACAACCCTCCAGAGTTCCCCGGCGCAGTGCCGCACGACCACACCAAGATCGTGGCCACTATCGGTCCCGCCTCCGAGGACCGGATCGGCGAGCTGATCGACGCCGGCATGAACGTGGCCCGGCTGAACTTCAGCCACGGGAACCTGGAGGAGCAGCAGCGCCGGATCGAGACCATCCGCCGCGAGGCTCGCGAGCGACTGACCGCCATCGGGATCCTGGCGGACTTGCAGGGACCCAAGCTGCGGCTGTCGACCTTCGAAGGCGGCGGCCGCCATCTCGAGGAGGGCGAGGAGGTGCGCATCCGGGAGGGCGCGGATTGCTCGGCCCCCGGTGAGGTCAACTTCAACTTCGGTGGCTTCCTGCAGCACGTGGAGCCCGGCCACCGCCTGCTGCTCGCCGACGGTCAGGTCGAGCTGACCGCGGCGCGGATCGAAGACGGCTCTCTGACGGCGGTGGTTCGCCGGGCCGGCGCCATCGCCGACCGTAGAGGCGTGCATCTACCTGACTCGGACATCGAGTACAAGCTGCCCACGGACGAGGACCTGGAGCACATCGAGTTCTGCAACGAGCACGGCGTGGACTTCCTGGGCATCTCCTTCGTCGGCAAGGCCGACGAGTTGCACGAGATCCGCGAACTGGCGACCGACATGAAGCTGGTGGCGAAGATCGAGCGCCGGGGCGCCCTGGACAACCTGCAGGAGATCATCAACGCCGCAGACGGGATCATGGTCGCGCGCGGCGATCTGGGCGTCGAGCTGGACCTCGAGCAGGTTCCCATGCAGCAGAAGCGCATCATCGCCGACACCTTGAAGGCCGGGCAGTTCACGATCACGGCCACCGAGATGCTCGAGTCGATGATCGAGTCCTCACGCCCGACCCGGGCCGAGGTGGCCGATGTCGCGAACGCCATCCTCGACGGCACGGACGCGGTCATGCTCTCCGCCGAGACCGCAGTGGGGGAGAATCCGGTTGAGGCCGTGTCCACCATGCGCAAGATCGCACGAGCGGTGGAGGGCAGCGATCGCTACCGGGACCGCAAGCGCCTCGGCTGGCGCGACAGCGAGCCCGACAGCGCCAACGCGGTGGCCATGGCCGCCGTGCACGTGGCGGAGGCCCTCGGCATCTCGCGCATCGTCTGCTTCACCGAGACTGGCCGCACCACGCGCCTCGTCACCCGCTACCGTCCCCGGGCCGAGATCATCTGCCTCTCGCCGCACCCGCGGACGGTCAACCACATGGTCGTGCTCTCGGGGGCGCGCCCGATCCTCTTCCAGCGCGAGCCGAGCCTCGAGGACATGATCTACATGGCCTGCGAGGTGCTCGTGGTCCGAGGCCTGGCGGACTACGGCGACTCGGTGATCTTCGTGGCTGGCGTGCCGGCGGGGGTGGCCCGCAGCACGAACGTGATGAAGGTCCACAAGGTCGGCGAGGAGGTCCGGCTGCACTGACCGGGTCGACGGACCTTCCCGGCGCGCGGCCGGCCCAGTCCGTTGTTAGTATGCAACTTGCATCAAAGCCTCGTCGTGCGGCCTGTTTTCGATGGAAAGCCGCTCTGTGCTAGGCTCTCCTCGGGAGCCCCAATCCGCTCGCACCTCCCCCGAGGGCACCCAATCCGCGCAACTCGCCCACTCCGGGGCTCGCCCGATCTCGGGTGCCTCGCTAGAGTCTCCCCCCCCAATGCTGAATCTCTCGCGTTTCGATCTGGGCAGGATCCGTGCCCTGCGGCGGTTCCGCACCCTGGATCAGCGCATCGCGCAGGAGGAGGACCGGGCCGCCAAGGTGGTCTGCGTCGCCAGCGGCAAGGGCGGCGCGGGCAAGAGCATGCTGGCCAGCAACCTGGCCGTTCTGCGAGCCCTGGAGGGTGAGCGGGTCTGCCTGATCGACTTCGACGCCGGTCTGGCCAATGCCCACCTGCTCCTGGGGCTCTCGCCCCGGCACGACATCGGGGACCTGATCGCTGGAGAGGTCAGCGTCGAGCAGGCCCTGGTCCAGGGGCCCGCCGGGGTCTCCCTGCTCTCGGGCGGTGTGGGCCGCACGGCCCTGGCCAACCCCACACGGCGCGAGCTGGACCGGCTCTACCGCCAGCTGGTCGAGCTCGAGAGCGCCTTCGACCTGATCGTGATCGACCACGGGGCGGGGCTGGGGTACGCCACCGTGACCCACCTGGCAGCCACGAGCACGCTGATCCTCGTCACGAACCCCGAGGTGACCGCCCTCTCGGACGCCTACGCCCTCTACAAGCAGGCCGTGGCGGTCAACCCCGACATCCACGTGGGCCTCGTGGTCAACCGCGCCCGGGACCTCGATGCCGCCGAACAGGCCCGGGAACGCTTCGAATCGGTCTCCAACCGCTTCCTGGGCCACAGCCCCGAGTCGATCGGCTGGGTACCCCAGGACGACGCCGTCTACTGGTCGGTGCAGCGCCGGAACCCGGTCTGCCTGGGCTCGCCCCATTCGGAGTCGGCCCGCGCCCTGGGCCGTATCGCCGCCTGGGAGCCCATCGACCGGGCGCGCACCTCGAAGCCCTTCTACGAGCGGGCC
>CAZQAT010000141.1:0-8135 GCA_964591315.1 uncultured Planctomycetaceae bacterium | reverse complement strand
GGTCGTCGAGGATCGGGCGACACCCAAGGTGCCGCCAGGGGCGGAGAGGCTGCCGAAGGCTGCCGGTTGGGTGCTCATGCGTTGAAGGCTCATGAATAGGCCGGGCTAGCCCGGATTGTTCATGAAGACGTGCACCAGACACAGCAACTCGATTCCTGGTGGTGCTTTGCGGGTTCTGCCGACGCGGGCGACCCTGCAGGGTCGTCGAGAAAGCCAGGTACCGAAAAGCGCCGCCAGGGGCCGAGAGGCCGTCGAAGACGGTCGGTTGCGAGGTCTGGCGTGCGCGTTCCTGAAGAAACCGGGCTAGGCCAGCCGCTTGCGGAGCAGCCCCGCGCGCAGCTCGTCCCGCTCGGAGGGGTCGAGCAGGTCCGCGTCCTCCGGGTCGGCGTTCAAGGCCTGGATGTGCCCCTTCTGGATCTGGACCCCCAGGGCGTTCAGGCTCGGCAGAGGCTCCTCCTCGAGCAGCCCCAGCGCCATCCCCAGGCGCAGGTGAGACAGGTGCGCCAGGGCCTCCTCGGTGGCAAGGGAGCGGCTGGTGCGCAGGAGCGCCAGGGACTTGGCCACCCGGTCGGTCACCGCCGCCCGCTGATCCTGCAGCAGGGCCTCCCGAACCTTGCGCTCGAAGTCGGCGATGACCGGCACCAGGGCTCGCAGGTCCTCGATCAGGTTGACCTCGTCACGGCCCAGGGTGACCTGGTTGCTGATCTGGTAGAAGTCCCCGGCCGCCCGGCTGCCCTCACCGTAGAGGCCCCGTACGGCGAGGCCCGTGCGCTGGGCAGCGGTGAAGACCTTCTCGAGCTCCGAGCGCACCAGGCCCAGGGCGGGTAGGTGCAGCATGACCGAGGCCCGCATGCCGGTCCCCACGTTCGTGGGACAGCCGGTCAGGTAGCCGAGCTCCTGGTGGAACGCGTAGGGCAGGCGACCCTCCAGGAAGCGGTCGAGCTCCGTGGCGGCGCCATGCGCCTGGTCCAGCTCGAATCCCGGGCTGACCGACTGGATGCGCAGGTGGTCCTCCTCGTTGACCATGACCGAGAGGCTCTCGCTCTTGCCGAAGGCCACGGCCCGTCCCACGGAAGGACGGTCGCCCTCCTCCACCGGCGCCAGGTCGCGGCTGATCAGGTGCCGCTCGCGCAGCACAAGGCGCATCACCACGCTCGCACCGTCCATCGGGACCCACAGGGTCTCGCCGTCGAGGCTGGCCTCCAGCAGGTGCGGGCGGACCTGCTCGGCCAGCTCCGTGGCGCGCTCCGGCGTCAGGCGCGGGGTGAAGCTGTAGGTGTGCAGGTTGCGCGCCAGGCGAACGCGGCAGGAGACCACCACGCCCCCCCCATCGGGCGGGCCGGCCAGCCAGGAGCTGGTCTGGCTGGCGAAGCTGCGGAGGTCGAAGGGAGTGTCCAAGGGGCGCGGGGTGGGTGGCAGTGGCTCTATATAGCCTAGCAGGCCGCCACTGAAGCCCACCCCGGCCAAATGTCTGCCTGGGGGGCGCCCGCTACGGAGCTTGCGAGCCGCCGGGGGGCCTGCCATCCTGCCAGGGCCGTGCCGACCCTCGAACCGTCGACGATCGTCCTGATCACCATCGCGATCAGCCTCCTGCTGTTCATCACGGAGTCGGTGCGCTTCGACCTGATCGCGGTGGGCGTGGCCGCGGCCCTGGCGGCGACCGGGGTCCTGACCCCCAAGGAGGCCTTTGGTGGCTTCTCCTCGCCTGCGGTGATGATGGTCGGGTCCATGTACGTCTTCGGCGCAGCCTTCACGCGCTGGGGCGTGGCCGAGGTCATCGGGACCCGGGTGCTCGGAGGCAGCGAGCGCTCCGAGCTCTCGCTCGTGCTGCGGGTGGTGTTCGTCTCGGGGCTGCTGTCAGGCATCCTCAGCAACGCGGGGGTGGTGGCGATCCTGATCCCGGTCCTCAGCCAGGTGGCCAAGCGCCAGGGGATGCCGGTCTCCAAGCTGCTGATGCCCCTGGCCTACGGGTCCCTGCTCGGGGGCCTCCTGTCGGTCATCGCAACCTCGAAGAACCTGGCGGTCAATGGGATCGTGGCGGACTTCGGGCATGAGCCTCTGGCGCTCTTCGAGTTCAGCCACTACGGCCTGATCATGCTCAGCCTGGGGGCGTTGTACTTCGTGTTCCCCGGTCGGCGCCTGCTCCCCGAGGGGCGTGAGGAGCGGAGCCTGACGGAGCACTATCAGGTGCGGCGCTTCGTGACCGAGGTGCTGATCGAACCCAGCAGCACCCTGATCAACCGCTCCGTGGCGGACGCGGACGTCTTCCGGCGCTACGGGGTGTCGGTGATCGGCATCATCCGTCCCGACTCGACCAAGGTGCTCGCCCCAGGTCCCTACAACCGCATCCAGCGCGAGGACACCCTGATCCTGCAGGGAGAGCCCGACGACATCTTGCGCCTGCGGCGTGACGAGGCCCTGAGCGTCAAGAAGTCCGCGAAGCTCGACGACACGCAGATCTACTCCGGGGACGTCCAGCTCGTGGAGGCGGTGGTACCGGCGGGCTCGACCCTGGCGGGCCGTAACCTCAAGGACGCGGACTTCGGCGCGCGTACCGGTCTCAACGTCCTCGCCATCTCAAAGCATGGCGCCCTGCAGCCGGGGCGCCTCTCCGAGGTACGGGTCGAGGTGGGTGACACGCTCCTCGTCCAGGGGCACGACCGGGACATCGAGCGCATCCAGAAGACCCGTGAGGTCCTGACCCTGGCTCAGCTCGAGACGCCCCCGATCGGCCGTGGAGCATGGATCAGCGTCTTCACTCTCCTGGCAGTCTTGCTGGTGGTCTCCCTGGACCTGCTCGCCTTGCCTGTTGCAGCGGTGATGGGAGCCCTGGTGGTGATCCTCACGCGCTGCATCCCGGGCAAGGACATCTATCATCACCTGGACTGGCAGGCCCTGCTGCTGATCGGCGGCATGCTGGCCCTGGGACAGGCCTTCCGCGTCAGCCGCCTGGACCAGGAGCTGATCCGGCTGATGCGCGACCTGGGTGGCCTGATGGAGTCGCCGCACCTGATGGTGGCGGCGCTCTTGGTGTCGACCGCCGTGCTGACCCAGGTCTCCACCCACATCGCCGCGGCGACGATCATGACGCCAGTGGCCCTGTCCTTCTCGGAGCAGCTCGGCATCGATGACCGGGCCTTCATCATGGCCATCATCACCGGTGCCAGCCTGGCCTTCATGTCGCCGGTGGCTCACCCGGCCAACGCGATGGTGGTCGGGCCGGGGGACTACCGCTACCGGGACTTCCTGCGGGTCGGGGCGCCCCTGGCACTGCTGCTGTTCAGCGCGGCGATCGTCCTGATCCCGATCCTGTTTCCCATGCGCAGCGTGGTTTGAGAGCGGCGCTGCTCCTCGCGCCGCTCGTCGCGCTCGGCTCCCAGGAGAGCTCCCCACCGGTCTGGCCGGCCTTCCCCGCCTTCGTCTGGCGCCAGGACTCCGCCGGACGGGGCCTCGAGCAGGGCCTTGCCCGGGAGTTTGGAGGGACCAACGTGGAGGGCGCGGCAGAAGACGCGCGGCTCCTCGAGCAGGAGCTTGCCTTCTACGTCGGCCACGGGCCCGGACGAGACGCCTTGCACCTGGACACCGACCGCGAGAGCTACCGGGAGCTGTGGGATGCGTACTGGCGTGACCGGGACGGGGACCGACTCGTGCGCGTGCCCTGCCTGCATGAGGAGGAGGTCCGCGCTGACATGGGTCGCCGCCTGGAGCGGACCCTCGCGGCCCGGGGCGGGGCGCAGGGTCTGGGGGTGTCGCTCGGAGACGAGGTGGGGCTGACCCCCTACGGGGCCCCCCTCGACCTCTGCGCCAGCAGCGCCTGTCGAGCGGCCTTCGCAGACTTCGTGCAGGCCTCCCCGACCTGGAGCGCGCTGCTGGAGGTCGAGGACGGCAGGCCGCCCTTCCCGACCACCGACGAGACGCGCCTGGCCTGGATCGACGGCGATCCGCGCCACGTCTCCGCCTGGCTCGCGCGGCGGGACTTTCACGTGGACACCGTCGAGGGCCTGCTGGAGGAGCTCGCTCGGCAGCTGCGCCGAGCCCGCCCGGAGCTACCGGTCGGTCTGCTCGGACAGAGCGGTCGCACCGCCTTCGGTGACGTTGACCTGGCGGACGTGCTGCCCTTCCTGGACTTCATCGAGGTCTACCGGCTGTTGGACTCCCGTGAGCTGGTCAACACCTGGCGACGGGACGACCAGCGGAGCCTGCTGACCCTC
This sequence comes from uncultured Planctomycetaceae bacterium, assembly GCA_964591315.1. Classification (GTDB taxonomy): domain Bacteria; phylum Planctomycetota; class UBA1135; order UBA1135; genus JABACD01. Next base: position 3,924 of record CAZQAT010000141.1, on the reverse strand, counting down.
TTCCGCGACCCCGAAGCCGAACACGGAGCCACCTGGATCGCCTGGGAGCACTGGCTACGAGGCGGTGACGGGGTGGTGCTCTGGTCGGACCGCGAGCTCGTGCGCCATCCGGAGCACCGCCGCAGGATGGCCGAGGCGGTGGCCGGAATCCGTCGGCTGCGCGAGGCCTGGTCCGGCTGGCGGCCGCGGCCCGAGGGCGTGGGAGTGATCCACTCTTCCGACAGCCTGGCCCTCTCGTGGTTGCGCGAGGCCCTCCACGACGGGCCGACCTGGATGCGCCGCTTCCCGAGCTACCAGAACCGGCACGGGGCCCGTGAGGTGGCCCTGCAGGGGTGGCTGCGACTGCTCGAGGACCTGGGAGTCCTGCCGGGGGCGGTGCCCATCGAGCGTGTGGGGCCCGAGCTCGTGGGGCGCTTCCCGGTGCTGATCGCCAACCACCTGGTCCTGCTCGACCCGCCTGAGGTGGCGCGGCTTCGATCCTACGTGGCGGCCGGAGGGCAGCTGTGGGTGCACGGCCCCCTGGGAGCCTACGACCGCACCGGAGGGCGCCGAGAGGCTCCGCTGACCGAGACCATCGACGACGGCGCGGGTCGGGTGACCACGGTCACCCTCGATCCAGGGCGCTACCTGCGGGAGCGCTGGGAGCGACGCGGGGAACTGAGCTACCCGAGCAGGGCACGCGCCGCCCTGCTCGAGCTCGGCCTCCCTGTTCGTCCGGGTGCTCCGGAGGTCGCTCTGTTGGGCACTGACCTGCCCTTCCTCTGGGCAGCGGACCGTCAGGCGGACGGTGGCTGGCTCCTGGCCTCGATGCCGAACGCTGCCGCCTCCGCCGAACGGGCGGCACTCGAGGAGCTCGAGCTGGCGCCCGTGGCTCCCGAGGGATGGGAGCTCGCGCTGCTTCATCCACAGGTGGACGGCGATTCCAGCACCATCCGGCTGGCTCCGGGTGAGGCCCTGGTCGTGCGCCTCGTGCGGGACTGAGCCTGCCTACTTGAGGCCCAAGGCTCGCAGCAGGTTCGCCCAGCGGTCCCGCTGCGCCGCCTGCAGATCGTCGATCACACGCCGGTGGCCAGTCAGCTCGCCTCGTACGATGTCCAGGGCGCTCTGCTTCTCGCTCAGGGTCACGTTCCGCTCTTCCAGGTGCGCCTCGAGCTCGTCCCGTAGGCGCACGAGTTCGGCCACCGTGCCGTCGCGTTCTGCCAGGGTCGCGGTCAGGTCGCTGACCACACGTTCCAAGCCGGTGATCTCGCCCCGCAGCTGCTCAACCGTCCCCTCGAGCTCAGCGGCTCGAGCGAGCTGCTCCGCGATGGTGGCCTCGAGGGTGGCCTGTTGCTCATGCGAAGCCGCGATCTCGGCGCGCAGGCTCTCGTGCTCGGCCTTCTGGGTCGCGATGACCTCTCGGTGACCGGCCAGATCCGCCTCGAAGGCCTCGACGACCGCCACCTGCTCCCGGCGCAACTGCTCCACCTCGGCGGCCTTCTCTGCGAGCAGGCTGCGGTGCCCCTGGAGATCCACCTCGAAGGTCTTGATGACCTCGTCCCGCTCCTGCCGCTCTCCTGCGAGGGTCTCCTTGAGAAGATCGACCTCCGCGAGCAGGGCGTCCACCTCGCCGATGACCAAGACAGCGCTGGCCTTCAGCTCTTCGATGACCTTCTTCTGCTCGGCGTTGGACTCCTGCAGGATACAGAGAGTCTCCTTGTGCCCATCCAGGTCCAGGTGCAGGTCGGCGTTGACCTTCTCCAGCCGGTCCCACTCGCGCGTCACGACGTCGCGCTCGACGTCGAACCGCAAGAGCTCCTCGATCAGGTTCTGGAACCCAGCCAGGGAACCAGCGGGGGCGACGGGAGGCTCGGGCAGCACCTTCTCAGAGGGCAGGGGGGCATCCCCGAGGGCTGCAACGACAGCGTGGCGATAGACCGGCGTCGCGTGGTCGGAGGCGTACAGGGCTGAGTTGTAGAACTCGAAGGCCCGGGCCGCCATTGCGCGCAGGGGCGCATCGCGGTCCATGTACAGCTCCAGACACATCAGCGCCAGCCAGCGCTGCAGGTTGGCATGGCCGATGCTCATGACCTTGGCATCGCTACCTGCAAGGGCCTCCTCGGTCTCGGCCAGGTTCGGCAGGCCGTTGCTGGCATGCTCCGCGAGGTAGCGGTGCTCGGTCCCCATCTTCTCCCGCAGGAAGGCCGTCAGGTGTTCCTCGGCCAAAGCGACGCCCTCAGTGTCATAGGGCCCAGCCAGAACAACCCAGCGGCGGGCCACCCGCCGGCACTCCTTGATGAGAGCGGCTCGCTGGGAGGGCGGCACGTGCTCCAGGGTGTCGAAGGCCACGACCGCATCCACGGAGTCGGTGAGATAGGGCAGGCAGCTGCCATCTCCCAGCACAAGGCCTTGCGCCTCGGAGGCCTCGACGTCCACCAGGTGCACCTCGTCCGCGGGCAGGAACAGCCTCAGGAGTGCCGTCCGCCCACCCACATCGAGGAGCACGAGCCGCTCACCCTGTGGGCGCAGCTCCTCCAGGATGTCCGCTACCAGCCGATACCGCTGGTACTGATCGAACGGCAGGGTCAGGCGCGGGTCGCTCAAGAGCTCGACACCTCCTTGCGTCCCTCCTCGCCGCCGCCGCGCTCGAGGGTCCAGCGCGTGGGCAGGTAGAGCATCCCGTGCTGGTGGTTGCGGGGGTCAATGACCTCGAAGGTGGTCGCGTGCTCCTGGTGGTCGATGGCCGTTGGCGCAGCCTTGCTGTGATCGTAGAGGAAGGTGGTGACGTAGTACTGGCCCGCGAGCAGAGGCATGCCCTCGAAGTCCATCACAACCGTGCCTTCCTCGCCGGCGGCCATCTCCTCGATCTCGATCGGGCTGTCGCGCCAGTGGTGGTTGGAGCCGTTGATGTAGGTCCCATCGGAGCGATAGATCCCGACACCGAAGACGGGCTGGCGCGTCGGCTCGTGGCATTGATAGCGGAGCCGCAGCCGGAAGGGCTCGCCGGAGCGAAAGACGTGCCCAGGTGTGCCCTCCGCGTCCAGCATGCTGACCTCGAAGATCTCGACCTCACCCGTACCCCAGCGCGGGTACTCGCTGGTGCCGCGGTTGATCAGGGAGAGACGCTCGTTGCCCCGGGCGTGGGCGCGCTTGAGGTATTCGTCGGCGACTGTCTCTGCGGTGCCCTGCTCGAGGATCTCGCCCTGGTCCATGAGCACGACGTTCTGGCACATGCTCTTGATCGAGCCCATGTCGTGAGAGACGAAGACGATCGTCTTCCCCTGCTCCCGGAACTCGTTCAGGCGATTGGTGCACTTGCCCTTGAAGTGCTCGTCGCCCACCGACAGAGCCTCGTCGATGATGAAGATGTCCGGGTCGACGCTGGCCGCCACGGAGAATCCGAGGCGGACGTACATGCCGGAGCTGTAGGTCTTGACCGGCCGCTCGATGAACTCGCCCAGCTCGGAGAACTCGATGATCGAGTCCACCCGTTGTTCGATCTCCTCCGGAGCCATGCCCAGGATCGAGCAGTTCAGGTGGATGTTCTCCCGGCCGCTGAACTCCGGGTGAAAGCCCGCGCCTAGCTCCAGCAGAGAGGCCACGCGCCCGTGGATCTGAACGGTCCCCGTGGTGGGCTGGGTAATCCCGGTCAGGAGCTTGAGCAGGGTGCTCTTTCCGGCCCCGTTCTCCCCGATGATCCCCACTGTGCTGCCATGAGGTATGTCGAGGTACACGTTGCGTACGGCCCAGTACTCGGTGAATCTCTTCTTCCCGGGCAGGATCATGTCCCACAGCCGGTGGACGGGCTTCGCGTAGACCTGGTAGGCCTTGCCCAGGTCCTGGGCAAAGATGGCGCTACCGGACTCGAAGGCCGAGGTACTCATGGCAGCCGGACTAGCCCGGCCTATTCATGAGGCTTTGACGCATTGGGACCCAACTGCGTTC
>CAZQAT010000140.1:0-8310 GCA_964591315.1 uncultured Planctomycetaceae bacterium | reverse complement strand
GGAGGAGCTCCAGAAGCCCTACGAGGCGTATGTGCGCCGCATCGCGGGCGCCTGATCCCAGTCCTCCGTCAGCGGTGTGAATCCGGAGGTTTGGTGCACGAGTTGGAAGGCACCAAGCTGGACATCTCCTCAGTCGAGTCCTCAGTCGAGAGCGAGCGGTTCAGCGACCTGCGAGAGTGCCAGGTCGTCAGGACGCTCCGATTCGCAACCGGCAGAGAGTGCGCCTTGGTACGGCTGACGCCGGGGGTGATTGGTCAGCCCTGGGGGAGCGCCGAGGACCTCACGATGTTCGTGTTCACGCCTCGACCCGCCGGGTCTCGCGGCGCTCGAGACTCCCCGGAAGCGCTGAGCGGGAGGAGCAGAGTGACGCCACGGCGGCTATCCTGCGCACCATGGCGGAGATCGGCCTCAAGGGCGTGACCCACTCCTTCGGCGGTGCGCCGCTGCTCGACGGCGTCGAGCTCCACGTGGAGCGCGGCGACCGGGTGGGGCTCGTGGGCCGGAACGGTACGGGAAAGTCCACGCTGCTACGCGTCCTCTCGGGCGAGCTCACACCCGATGCCGGCGAGGTCGTCCTGCGACCCGGGGTGCGGGTGGCGACCCTCGACCAGGAGGTGCCCTCGGGCTTCGAGGGGACTGTCCGTGAGCAGATCCTCTCGGCCCTGGATGACCTCTCGCTCGACCATGACTGGCAGCGCGACGAGAGGCTCGACCGGATCCTCGCCGACCTCGGGCTCGATCCCGAGGAGCGGGTCGAGCACCTCTCCGCCGGAGCACGCCGGCGGGTGATGCTCGCCCGAGCGCTGGTCGTCGAGCCGGAGGTCCTGATCCTCGACGAGCCCACCAACCACCTGGACCTCTCGGCCATCGCGCACCTCGAGGAGAGGCTCGGTCGAGCCCAGATGACCCTCGTGTTCGTGACCCACGACCGGGCCTTCCTGCGCAAGCTCGCGACCCGGATCCTCGACCTCGACCGTGGGGTCCTCCGCAGCTACGCCTGCGACTACCCGACCTATCTCGAGCGGCGTGAGGCCGAGCTCGCGGCGGAGGAGGAGCAGTATGCTCGCTTCGACAACAAGCTCGCCCAGGAGGAGGCCTGGATCCGGCGCGGGATCAAGGCCCGGCGCACCCGCAACCAGGGGCGGGTGCGGGCCCTCAAGCGGATGCGCGAGGAGCGGGCAGCGCGGCGAGAGCAGACGGGCATGGCCCGCGCCGAGCTGAACGCAGCAGGGCGCACCGGCGAGCTGGTGCTGCGGGCCACCGACCTCTGCGTTCGCTACGGCGAGAAGCGGGTCCTGAACGAGGTCAGCCTCGAGTTCATGCGCGGGGACCGGGTTGGGATCGTCGGTCCAAACGGGGCGGGCAAGTCCACGCTGCTGCAGGCGCTCCTCGGTGAGCAGCCCGTGGACTCCGGCGACGTGCGGCGTGGGACCCGGCTCGAGGTCGGTCGGTTCGACCAGCTCCACGCGGTCCTCGATGACGAGAAGACCGTGCAGGAGAACGTGGTCGACTTCGGCGACACCGTCGTGGTCAACGGGCGTGACCGCCACGTGATGAGCTACCTGGGCGACTTCCTCTTCAGCCCGGATCAAGTCCGTGGAGCCATCACGAAGCTCTCGGGGGGCGAGCGCAACCGCCTCCAGCTGGCCAAGCTCCTCTCGCGGCCGGCAAATGTGCTCGTGCTCGACGAGCCCACGAACGACCTGGACGTCGAGACGCTGGAGCTGCTCGAGAGCCTCCTCGTCGAGTTCGACGGTACGCTGCTGGTCGTCAGCCACGACCGGGAGTTCCTCGACAACGTGGTCACCTCGACGGTGGTGTTCGAGGGTGACGGCCGCGTGCGCGAGTACACCGGCGGCTACTCTGACTGGCGCAAGGCCGAGGCGGCGGAGCGGGCTGCGGAGGCGCCGCGCAAGGCAGCACCCCGCCCGCGGACCGAGCGGGAGGGCCCGCGCCGCCGGACCTGGAAGGAGAAGCAGGAGCTCGAGGCCCTCCCGGCACGCATCGAGGAGCTGGAGGAGGAGAAGGCCGAGCTCGAGGCGGCGATGGCCGACCCCGAGTTCTACAAGCGGGGCGGCGACGAGATCTCCACGGCGACGGCCCGGCACGAGGCCCTCGCGGGCGAGCTGGAGGCGGCCTACACACGCTGGGAAGAGCTCGAGGCCCTGGCGGAGTGAGCCCGGCGCCGGCCACGACCACTGTCGTTCCCCGCCTCGAAGCCGCCTGCGCGCTCGACGTCCCCTCCCACCAGTGCTCGGGCTGCGGCGGGGGCTTCCTTCCAGGGTGAACGCTGGCCTGTAGGCGGGCCTGCGGTCGGATAGCGAGCCCCGCTCGACTCGAGTGCACGGGACGGTCTCGCCCGCTCTCGGTTCGGAGCACGTGTCGGCTGGAGCTGCTCCGGATGGAGGTCGGCTCGCACACAGGCCTCTCGAGACCGAACCCTGTGGCGACTTCCCAGGTGAGGGCCTTCGAACGGTGATCGATCAGGGCCACCGAGAGAGACGGTGTTTTCCCGGTTGCACCACCATCGCGGCACCGTCGAGAGAGCGGGACCGGTGACGCTCATCGCGTCGCGCCCGGAGCCGTTGTCGGCCTTCGTGTCCGGAGGCGCAGCAGTCACAAACCCTGAGGACTCGATGCACATCCGACGCCAATCAGCCCCCGACTCCGTGCCGCGCCGCCTGTGGGCGCTGCCCCCGTGGCCGAGATCAGCCCCTCAAGAACAGCCGCGGCGCGACCAGCAGTCCTGGCAGGGTCACGGTGGAGCCCCGCCGATCGGCGCCCTGTTGGTCGAGGAGCGAAGCCTACGCATGGTGCTCGAGCGGATCTCCCCGCTGGGATGTCTCGCCACCGGACCGAACGCGGGGCGTCTGTCGCTCGGAGAGCGCTGTGCAGTTGATCTCCTGCTCGGTCCTCAGCGTCTACGCAGCGTCCCCGCGGAGGTCGAAGCCGTGCATGCAGAGCGTGTCTGGTTGGGCTTTCGTGGACTGCAGCTCGAGCAGGCCCGCGCACTTGCGGACCTGGGAGACGAGCGGGCCACGACCTTGCCGCTCTCCGGGGGCGCCGCCGAGGTCGTGACCGACGCCGAACGTATCCAGAGCATGTGCCACGCCCTGACCGCCAACCACTGCCAGGGTGTGCTGCACACTGCCGATGGAGAGATGACCGCCCGGGGCCTCGCGACTCGCCCCGGCCATGACCTGGCCCTGCTCTGGGAGGTCCCGGAGGAGCCTCGAGAACCCAGCTCGCTCGAGCTTCGCGGCCCGCTCTCCTCCTTCGAGCTGCCGATTCGTCGGCACCGGTTCGATGGAGTCCTCGCCACCGACCTCCCCGAGTGGGTGGCTCGAACCCGGCGGCGCTCCTCGCCACGAGCCGATGGCTCCGGAGGGGAGATCTCCTTCGAGCATCCGCTGCACCGGGGGCTGACGGTGCGTGCTCCCCTGCTGAACCTCTCGAGGGGCGGCGTGGCCTTCGATGCAGGCTCCGTGGAGCAGCCGGTCCCTGTCGGGCTCCAGCTTCGCAACGCACGCATTCGCGTCGGGAACCGTCGCTGCCGTGTTCGGGTCGAGATACGGCATGCCACGGGGGCGGTACGCGGCGGTCGCCTGCAGGCCGACGACCCGGCCGCATGGAACGACCTGGTCGGCGCGTGGCAGTACCCGGGCACTCGCCTCGAGGACGGATCGACCGAAGGCCTCTGGGAGCTCTACGACGAATCCAACTACTTCAGCCTCTCCGGCAAGTCACGGCAGCACTTCTCGACCAAGCGTCGTGACTATCAGGCTGCGGGCAAGAAGCTCTGTCGCTCCCCGAGAATAGCTTGCAAGGTCGCGTTCACCTCAGGCTCCGGGGAGTACGAGGCCGCGCTGACCGCGGCGCGGACCTACCGACACACCTGGTTCGGCTTTCACATGGCCAAGCGCAAGGGCGTCTCCGAGGATGGCGTGTCCGCTCGGGAGGTGTTGCGCCGGATCCACCTACGGACCTACGAGCACGTCCTGGACGACCCCGACACCCGCTGGGTGCTCGGCTATGTCCAGCACCTACCCGGGCTGCACTTCCCGCGCATGATCCACGTCGCCTTCCCCGAGTACTGCCTGCCCACGGGTCGGTCCTGCGTGGTCACCTTCCGCGCCCTGCAGCTGACCTCCGCGCGTGCGGCTCGCCCCCTGCCCGGTGGGTACACCGTGCGGCGCGCCAGCTCGGTGGACCTCGACGCCGTTGCCGACGTGATCCGGAGAGAGCGCCCTAACCCGTACGTGGAAGCCTTGGACTTCACCCGAGAGAGGCTCTCGATGTCCGGCATCAAGGCCGACTGGGCCCGCGCTGGAATGCGAAGGGAGCGCCAGATCTTCGTGGCGAGCCGGGGAGAGGAGACCCTGGCCGCCCTGGTGGTGGAGAGCGCCTCCGACGGGGTCCACCTCTACGACCTGCTCGACTGTGCGCGGCTGTTCGCTCTGGTCGAGGGTGGAGAGGACGCCTTCGGTGCTCTACTCGAGGTCGCCCGCGAGTGGTTCCTCGACCAGGGCAAGCCTCACTTCGTCTACCTGCAAGAGGATGGAGAGTTCGACGCTCCAGCCGGCCACGATCAGGTCGACCTCGGCACGGCTGATCTGACGGTGCTCTCCGCGGACCTGCTGCCTGACTTCCTCGAACAGATCTGGGAGGCCACCTCGAAGCGCCCGGCCGCGCCCCCTCCGGCGTCGCTCGACCGCGACGTCAGTCCCTGAAGGACGCGACCTCTTCCAGGGGTCGCCGCAGGGCTCGTGCGGTGGGCGGGTCCCCCATCACCAGGCGGCACAGCAGGACCTGGCTCCTGTCCTCGGTCACCCCGAAGAGCTCGTTGTAGGCCGGTCGTAGCTCCAGGAGGCTCTGGTGCTCGTCCACGCCCAGGACCTCGTCGTCGGCCGCCTGGTCGAGGCGGCCGAAGAGGTACGGGAGTGATGTCATCGGCTGCAGCCCCACTCCACGGGCGGACGCGGTCAGCCACACCCGCTGCATCACCCGGCCGCCCTCGAAGAACGACCGCGGCGCCGGGCCCGGCATGGTCAGGAGGGCCATCGCCGACGCCGACCGGACCCACCGTCGGCTCATCGCCCCCAGGCCCTTCCCCGCGCCGATCCTGGCCAGGGTGTCCATGACCTCCGAGCGGGCAATCACCCTCAGACCGGCGAGGTCGGCTGGGGACAGTTCGAGGGTCTTCACGTCGAGGCCATCCCGACTCCGTTCGACCTCCTCTCGGGTCCACCGGAACTCGGACATCGTGTCCGCGTGCATCCGCTCGTTGAGGAAGACCACCCGGTCAGCCCCCGCCATCAGCTCGCTCAGGGCGTCCAGGTCGGCGCCCTCGGTCAAGAGGTGCAGGCAGCCACCGCCGGCCTCGGCGACCCCGGCAAGCGCCTGCAGGTCGTCCGGGGGGACCGCCGTTCGGGATGGGTTCCGTCGATTGGTCACCCGAAGGGGGATCTGAGCGACCAGCGGCGAGGTCTTCGTCTCGGCCGGAGAGAGCCGGAGGTCAGCGATGTGCTCGCGCTCCCCCATGAAGTCCACCTCGGATCGATAGCCGAGGGAGGCCGCGACCAGGGCCATGTTCTCGACGACCGCTCCGAAGGTCGCGACGGTGGCCCGCCCCTCGTGATCGAGGGCGCTGAACGCGCTCCGCTGGTCCGCGAGGCATTGAATCAGGTCGCCACGGACCTCGAAGCGCCAGGGCTGCGTGTTGCCCGCCGAGGGCGCGTAGGTCCCGGCAGTGATGATCCTCTCGAGCGTCGCCCGCGGGATCGGCGTGCTCGGTTCCGTCGGCGAGCTGGGCAAGGAGGCCGGGCGTAGGGCCTCCTCGGACGTCGGCTCGTCGGGCGCCTCTCCGCCGTCGCAGCTGAAGTCGCCACCGGCGCGGATCAGGCCGTCGAGGTCCACGTAGAACCGCCCCGAGGTGCGCAGCTCACCGAGCAGGACGCGGCGAGCCGCGTGTGTCACCAGGGCTCCGCCGAGGGCGACGGCGGAGCCGAGCTGCGGCCAGGTGGAGACGGACTCGCCGATCTCGACCATCGACGCCAGCAGGCGGGTCGAGAGCTGCTCTTCACCCAGGATCCGCAGCACGTGCGGGACCTTCTCGTCGGTGTCGAGATCCCGCAGGAGCTCCGCACTCAGGTCGGAGAGCAGGCCGTGGAGGATCGGCCTGTCCGGTTCGAGATCGAAGCGCTCGATGTCGAGCATCCCGCGATCACTGGTGTCCATGAGAACGGGGAGGCCCAGCTCGCGCGCCCTCTCTCGAAGACGGACCTTCATGTAGAGGTCGTCACACTCGTCGACGAGGAGGTCGAGGTCCCCCTGGCCGGAGAAGAAGTCCTCGATGTTGCCGTCGTCGAGGCCCTGGTCGAAGACCTGGATCTCGAGGTAGGGGTCGACCTCGAGCATCCCCCTGGCGGCGATGGTGGTCTTGAGCAGCCCGATCTCGTGGACGCCGGCACGCAGACGGTTCATGTTGCCCAGCTCGAGCTCGTCGAAGTCCGCGATCCGAAACCTGCCGCCGACCCCCTCGAGCGCCATGGTCAGCGCCGCGGACTGCCCGACCGAGAGTCCGACGATGCCGATCGTCGCCTCACGCAGTGCAGCCTGCTCGGAGCTCGTGATCTTGTGCCGGTTCCGGTCGGCACGCACCTCCCGAAACTCCTCCCTGGGCAGGACGTGGACGAGCCGCTCGGACCACGGGTAGTGAACCCAGGTGCCGTAGTCATGCCGATTCTCGCCGCCGACATGCGCTTCGACCTGGCTCGTGATCTCGGCTGCCGATTTCGATGGATTGCGAGAGCGGAGGAGCTCTTCGAGCTGGGAGTCGATCGTGTCGTGCTTGCGCAGCGTCGGTGAGCTGGCCAGCAGCTGCTCGAACGCCTCGCGATCCTCCACGCACGAGAGCGAGAAGAGACGGACGGCGGGGGCGGAGGGCTCGCGGCCCGAGTGGCGCGGAGGCGAGTGGCTCACAGGCGTCTCATTCAAACAGTCCAGGGATCGCGGCGAGGTGGACAGCTGGAGCCGCTGAGGATAAGCGATCCTGACGGCCCAGGGCCCCTCCTGCTCTGGCCACGATCTCTATCGCCCCCCACCACGAAGCAGCTCGCGCGCCCAACGCGTGAGCGGAGCTTCGCACCCGGCCCCAGGAGCTGGCCAGCGCCCACCCGATCGCCCCCGGGGCGGCACTGGCCGACCGCCGCGGCACGACCTGACCCGGGATGAGGAAGACCGCACGCTTGTCTGCACCGTGGAGGCCAGTCGACGATCTGGACCTGACGTTCGAGACGGCCCCCAAGCAGGAGAACCCTCCACCCCTCGTCGATTGCGTGCAGCTAGCTCCGCAGTGTGCAGTGCCGACACACGCTCAGCGTCCGATTCTGGAACTCGCCGATGACCCTCTTGTGGGCCTCGCTGCGCCAGATCTCGGCGAACGACTGCTCGCTGATGTTCCCGAAGGTCGTCTTGCCGTTCACGTCCATGCAGCAGGCCACGACGCTCCCGTCGCACAAGACGGTGCCCTTCTCCATCTGTGGGCACAGCCTCTGATTGCGGTAGAGCGTAGGATCCGACTCGTCCTGGGGCCGGGTGTACTTGCGGTCGCCGTTGATCCAGTCGACCTCATCGAGAAAAACCTGGGCGTGTTGGATCGTGCGTTTGAGCTTCGCGGCCCCGACGCCGGCGTTCTCATGCTTCCACTGATCGTAGTCGTGGTAGTAGGAGGGGCGTTTGAGGGCGATGCTGTCCGCGCCGATGCTACTCAGCATCTCCAGCACCTCGTCCTCGCGATCCTCGTTGTACGAGAACATGATCGCCTGGACCTGAACCGTGGGCTTCTGCAGGCCGCGCTCCGAGCGCCTTGCCAGGAGTTTCTTCGTGCTGTTGATCGTCGTGTTGAAGCTGCCGCGCTTGCGGTACTTCTCGTAGTCATCCTGATCGGCCCCGTCGATTGCGATCGAGACGGAGGTCAGCCCGGAGTCGAGCAACTCGTCGATCTTCTCCTCGAGAAGAAGGGCGTTGGTTCCGAAGTGTGCCTCGACCCCCTGCCCCTCGCAGCGCCTGACGAAGCGGAACAGGTGGGGATGGAGCAAGGGCTCACCCATGATGTGGAAGCAGACCACCTTCAGGGGGGCGCAGTCGTTCAGGATCTTCTCCATGAACTCCGGCTTCAGGTAGCGCGTCCCGCGGTCCAGGATGTGCGTCGAGCACAGGGGGCACTCGAGGTTGCAGGCAGTGGTCGCCTCGATGTTCATCACCCGCGGAAGCCGGTCGCGGATGTAGCGGTTGAGCAGCGGGGCCGGC
>CAZQAT010000139.1:0-8441 GCA_964591315.1 uncultured Planctomycetaceae bacterium | reverse complement strand
GCGATCCTGATGGAGGAGCTGCCCCTGCCCGAGGCGGGCACGGAGGTGGTGGCCGGCGCCCGCGACACGATCGCCGAGATCCTGGCGGGCAGGGACGAGCGGTTGCTCGTGGTGGTCGGCCCCTGCTCGATCCACGACCCCTCCGCGGCCCTCGAGTACGCGCGGAACCTCTCCCGCGCATCCGAGGAGCTGGCCGGAGACCTGTTCGTCGTGATGCGGGCCTACTTCGAGAAGCCGCGCACGATCATCGGCTGGAAGGGCCTGATCAACGACCCGCGCCTGGACGACAGCTTCGACATCAACAGCGGCCTGCGCTCCGCCCGCCGCTTCCTGCTCGAGGTGACCGGCCTGGGGCTGCCGATCGGCTCTGAGTTCCTGGATCCGATCATGCCCCAGTTCATCGCCGATCTGGTCTCCTGGGGCGCGATCGGGGCACGCACGTCCGAGAGCCAGGTGCACCGGGAGCTGGCCTCGGGGCTCTCCATGCCCGTGGGGATCAAGAACAGCACCGACGGAAAGGTCCAGATCGCCATCGACGCCATCCGCTCGAGCGCCCACCCCCATCACTTCCTGTCGGTCACCAAGCAGGGCGTGGCCGCGATCGTCTCGACCCGCGGTAACCCGGAGTGCCACGTGATCCTGCGCGGCGGCAACGAGGGGCCGAACCACGACGCCGGCAGCGTCGAGGCCGTGCGCCGGGAGCTGGAGGCGGCGGGCCTGACCGAGGCCCTGATGATCGACTGCAGCCACGCCAACAGCGGCAAGGACCACCTGCGCCAGGCCGAGGTGGCCGCCGAGGTCGCCCGCCAGGTCGGCGACGGCAGCCGCGCCATCCTGGGCGTGATGCTCGAGAGCTTCCTCGAGGACGGCAAGCAGCCCCTCGAGCCAGGGCGCAAGCTGGTCTACGGCCAGAGCATCACCGACGCCTGCATGAGCTGGGAGCGCACCCTGCCGGTGCTCAGCCAGCTCGCGGAGGCCTCCCGGGCTCGGCGCACGCGGCGGCCCGCCTGAGAGCTCGAGCGCCGCGGGCTAGACCAGCCACCAGGCGAGGAGCGCCGCCCCCAGCAGCAGCGGGATCACCCAGGGCAGGACCCCGCCGCGCCGGGCCGCGGCCGGCTCACCGCGCAGGGCGTCGAACATCGGCTCCACCAGGTGGTCGTGCTCGCGGGGCTCGTAGGGCGCGCTCATCCCCCTCATTCTCGGCGATTGAGGACCCCTGACAAGGGCCCTTCCCGGGGTCCTGCTCCTATACTCCCTCCCCCATGGCGCCGATCGATCACGACTTCGCCGACAGCGCCCTGCTCGAGCTGGCCATGACCCACGCCTCGACCGGCGCGGCCCGCAACAACGAGCGGCTCGAGTTCCTCGGGGACGCGGTGCTCGACATGATCGTGGCCGAAGAGCTCTACGAGGACCACCCCGAGCTGACGGAGGGGGCCCTGACCGAGTTCAAGGCCGAGGTGGTCTCACGCCGGACCCTGGCCGAGGCGGCCCGCGACCTGGGCCTCGAGGAGCACGTGATCCTCGGCTCGGGCCTGCGCGGCCGGGCCCTGCCGCGCTCGGTGCTGGCAAACCTCTACGAGGCCCTCCTGGGCGCCATCTACCTGGACGCGGGGCTCGAAGTCTCGCGGGCCTTCGTGCGCCGCAGCCTGGCCGAGCCTCTGGCGCGGCCCACCCACCAGGAGGCGCCCTCCAATCCGAAGCAGGAGCTGCAGCAGCTGACCCAGCGCCTGTGGGGTGAGCCGCCGAGCTACCACGCCGTCGACGACCGCGGCCGCTCACACGCTCGGGCCTTCCTGGTCGAAGCGGTGGCCGGCGGACGGCACTTCCCGAGCGCCTGGGGCCGCACCCTCAAGGAGGCCGAGCGCTGGGCGGCCCACGAGGCCCTGCTCCTGCTGGGCGAGGAGGACCAGTCGTGAGTTCGTCGACCGAGACGCCCACCGCCCCCGGACTCGCGCAGCTCCAGGGGCTCGAGGCCTTCGAACGCCTGACCGGACGCCTGGACAAGCAGCGCCGGGTGGCGGTCGGCGGACTGTGGGGCTCCTCCCAGGCCCTGGTGCTGGCCGGCCTCGTGCGGCGGCGGCCCGAGCCCTGGATCGCGGTGCTCTCCTCCGAGGCCGAGGCGCGGGTCTTCGCCGACGACCTGCGCTTCTTCGGAGCCGACCCGGTCTGGTTCCCCTCGCGCACCAGCTACGCCGCCGGCTCGGCCCGCGCCCACGCGGACCTGGAGAACGTGCGCCAGCGCCTGCAGGTGGCCCAGCAGCTCGTGGGCCCGGCCGAGGAGCGCCCGCGGCTGGTGGTGACCTCGGTGCTCGCCCTGCTGCAGCCGATCCCGAACGCCAAGGACATCGAGCGCGAGTTCCTCTCCTTCGCCGTGGGCGAGCGGCTCGACGCCGACCACCTCCTGCAGCGCCTGGTCAAGGGCGGCTACGAGCGCCTGCCCCTGGCGGAGGAGCCCGGGCACGTCAGCCTGCGCGGAGACATCCTCGACGTCTTCCCCTTCGCCAGCGACCTGCCCCTGCGCATCGAGCTCTTCGACGACGAGATCGAGTCCCTGCGCACCTTCGATCCGGCGGACCAGCGCTCGGTGGAGACCCTCGAGGCGGTCGAGGTCTGCCTCGTGAACGACGCGGCGACGACCGAGGACGAGGGCCACGTGGAGCCCATGCGCGTGCTCTCCCCCAGCGCCCGCTACGTCGAGGTGGAGCCCCTTCGTATCGCCGACGTGGCCGAGGGCCTGCGGGTGCAGCGCTCGGAGTACGCCCAGGGGCTGATGCACCTGGACGCGGAGATCGCCGGCCGCCAGCACCTGAGCCTGGCGAGCCTGCCGGCGGAGAACGTCAACTTCGACACCCAGTCGGTGCAGGGGCTCGCCGTCGGCATGACCGACGCGCCCCAGGCCCTGCGCGAGGTGACCGAGGCCGGCGGCGAGGTCCACGTCCTGTGCCAGACCGAGGCCGAGGCGGAGCGCTTCGGTCAGCTCATCGAACAGCGCGGCGGCGTGCCCGGCATGGCCCTCGACGTGGGCGCCGTGGGGAAGGGCTTCCGCCTGTCGGCCGGGCAGCTCGTGGTCGTCAACCACCGGGAGCTGGTCGGCATCATCGGCCGGACCCGCACGCGCTCGAAGGCCGCCGCCCACCGCACCCGGGCGATCCAGTCCTTCTTCGAGCTGAAGGTGGGCGACTACGTGGTGCACGCCGTCCACGGCCTGGCGCGCTTCCACGGCCTGGAGCGCATGGAGCGCGGCGAGGGCACCGAGGAGCACCTCAAGCTCGTCTTCGCCGACGATGTGAACGTCTTCGTACCCGCCTCGCGCATCGACATCGTCCAGCGCTACATCGGAACGGGCTCGGCCGCGCCGCCCCTGGACAAGATCGGCGGCCAGAGCTTCCGCAAGCGCAAGGAGAAGGTCCAGAAGGCCCTCTACGACCTGGCCGCGGAGCTGCTCGAGGTGCACGCCAAGCGCGCCATGAAGAAGCGCCCGAGCTGGGGCGGCGAGGACGAGCTGGTGGGTCAGATGATCGCCGAGTTCCCCTACGTGGAGACCCCCGACCAGCTCACGACGGACGCGGAGCTCGCCAAGGACCTGGGGAGCGAGAAGCCGATGGACCGCCTGATCTGCGGCGACGTGGGCTTCGGCAAGACCGAGCTGGCCATGCGCGCCGCCTTCCGGGTCGTCAACGGCGGCGGAAAGGTGGTCGTGCTGGTCCCGACCACCGTGCTCGCCGGTCAGCACTTCGACACCTTCCGGGAGCGCATGGCGGACTTCCCGATCGAGATCGCCATGCTCTCGCGCTACGTGGCGCCGAAGGAGCGCAAGAAGACCATCGAGCGCGCCAAGGCGGGCGAGATCGACATCCTGATCGGGACCCACCGCCTGCTGTCGAAGGACGTGCAGCTCACGGACGTGGGCCTCGTCATCATCGACGAGGAGCAGCGCTTCGGCGTGACCCACAAGGAGCACTTCAAGAAGCTGCGGACGGAGGTCGACCTGCTCACCCTGACCGCCACGCCGATCCCGCGCACCCTGCACATGTCCCTCTCCGGCGTGCGGGACATCTCGGCCCTGACGGTGGCCCCCGAGGGACGCCAGGAGATCGACACCGTGCTCACCTACGTGGAGGCCGAGGCGGAGATCCGCGAGGCCCTCCTGCGGGAGAAGAACCGCGGCGGCCAGGTCTTCTACCTCTACAACCGCGTCCAGTCGATCGATGCCGTGGCCCAGCACCTGCAGCAGCTCGTGCCCGAGTGCTCCTACGCCATCGGCCACGGCCAGATGCCCGGGCGTGAGCTCGAGTCCGTGATGCGCGTCTTCACCCGGGGCGACGTGGACGTGCTGGTCGCCACGACCATCATCGAGAGCGGCCTCGACGTGCCCGCCGCGGGCACGATCATCGTCCACGACGCGGACCACTTCGGTCTCTCCGAGCTGCACCAGCTCCGCGGCCGGGTCGGTCGCGGCTCGCAGCGGGGCTACTGCTACCTCCTGATCGAGAAGACCAAGCCCATCCGCGACGTGGCCCGCGAGCGCCTCAAGGCCCTGGAGGAGATGAACCAGCTCGGCGCCGGCTTCCAGATCTCGATGAAGGACCTGGAGATCCGCGGGGCGGGCAACGTGCTCGGGCCCCAGCAGTCCGGCCACATCGGCGCCATCGGCTACGACCTGTACTGCCGCCTCCTGAAGGCCACCGTCGAGCGCATGCAGGACGGCATGAGCCTGGAGGAGCTGACCCGCGACGACCCGACCCTGGTGGGCGTCGAGCTCGAGCTCGGCCTGGAGGCCTTCCTGCCCGAGACCTGGATCTCGGACGTGCACGCGCGGATCGAGATCCTGCGCGAGCTCTCCGAGCTCAACACCCTCGAGCAGCACGAAGACACCGCCGCCAGCCTGCGGGACCGCTTCGGGCGCATCCCCCCCCAGGCGGAGCGCCTCCTGCGCTCCTTCCGGCTGCGGCTGCGCCTGGACCAGCTCTCGATCACGCGCCTCGCCTGGCAGAAGGACTGCTACCTGATCCAGTTCGCGGACCGCGTGGCCCTGGAGGGGCTCTTCGCGGGCAAGCGCGTCGATCTGCGGCCGATCCGTACGGGTCTGGCGCACCTGCGGACCCCGGAGGGCTGCACCACGGCCGAGGCCGCCCTCGACTGGTTCGAGGGACTGCTGGGCCCGGGCGCACCTTGATGTCCCCCCCGCGCCCGGGAACAATGCGGGCCCGACCCGACCCATGATGTACCCGCTCGCACTCGCCCTCCTGCTCTCCGGCGCCGCCCCCCAGGACACGGTCGCCGGCCCCCCCGCCCCGGGCTACCCGATCGACCGCTGGGTGTCCCTGGACGGCGTGGCGATCGTCGTGAACTCGGACCCGGTCACCCAGCGCGCCCTGGAGCGGGTGCTGGTCGAGCGCATGGCCGAGGAGAAGGTCTCGACCTTCGAGGAGCAGCAGATGCTCATCGACCAGGCGGTACAGGACCAGGTGGAGGCCCTCCTGATGCGCCAGGCCGGCGAGGACCTGGGCTTTGCCCAGGAGGTCGTGGACGCCCACATCTCGAGCCAGATCGAGGACAGGAAGGAGGAGTCCGGGGGCATCCACGACCTGGCGAACCAGCTGCGCCAGGACGCACAGACCCGGGAGCAGCTCTCCGAGAACCTCGAGCGGGACCTCTACGAGGTCTCCTTCAAGCGCCGCGTCATGGGCTACGGCGGCTCCCAGGAGCGCAGCGGCCAGGATCGCTACGTGCGCCCGGGCGTCATCGGGCGCCAGTACCGCCACATCCGCCGCACCGGGCTGGCGGTGGACGCCCTGGTCCCCGTCGGCGCCACGGCGGCCACCTACGAGCTGCAGGTCCTGCTCCTCACGCCGGAGTCCCACGGCTCCCTCGAGGCCGCCCAGCGAAGAGCGATCACCGCCCGCGAGGCCCTCACGAGGGGCGTGGCGGAGTGGGAGGACCTGCTCGGCGAGTACGGCGACCTGCCGGACATGGGCCGGGTACAGCCCCTGCGCATCGAGGACATCCGGCTGAACTTCGACCCGGGCAACAACGCCCTGGTGCAGTTCGTGATGGAGGGTCGCGAGGACCTCTTCTCACCTGTGCTGCCCTTCCCGCGCGTCAACCCGGTCACCGGCGAGCGGCGCACGGTGGCCTACGCGCTCTACAAGCTGGTGAGCCGCCGGGCGGCCCAGATCCCGGACTACGGGGACCCCGGGGTCCAGAAGTACCTCCGGCGCTACCTGGAGATCCAGGCGGACGAGGTGCGCATGGACACGGCCCTCGACGAGCTGATGCGCAGCGCCTACATCTGGCACACCGGGAGCGAGGAGAAGCAGGCAGCCCTCGATGCGCGCCAGGCGGAGCTCGAGCGGGAGATCGAGGAGGCCCGCCGCCGCAACGCGGAGTACCTGCGCCAGGCCAAGCAGCGCCAGGACCAGGAGCCGGAGGCCGAGGAGCAGGCCCCGCCCCCGGCCAAGGGCCCCTCCACCCCCGGCCCGCCCGGCACCCTGCAGAGGGGCAAGCCTACGGGCCCCTGAGGGGCGACCCGGCGCGCCGAAACCGCGGTCGTGGCGGGGGGTAAGCCCTCAACGGACCCCGGATTCCGCGCCGACCCCTTCCCGACTCCGGGAGGGCCCTCGCGGCCGTGGTCCGCGGCCGATTCCCCCGATATACTCTGAACCCCTCCAACCCGGAGGCGTTGCTCCCCCAGCGCGCGACCGGACCTCCCCGGGGCCCCGTGGCCCGGCCCCTGGCCCCCCCAGGGGGCCTCCCAGGCGGCTCCGGCAGCCCGCGACCGGCTCCTTCCAGCCCGCACACCACAGAACAGGGCCCGGCCCCCGGCGAGGACCCCCCCGCCGCTCCGGACCCCGCGGCCCCCGGGCCCACCCCGACATGAGCGAAGACTTCAGCAACATCCAGATCGAGAGCACCCTCCCCAAGTCCTGGGAAGAGGAAGTGACCTTCAACGACATCCTCTACGACTGGATGGGTCGCGCCCCGTGGCTGGCGATCTCCGCCGTGGCGCACGTGATGGTCTTCCTGCTGCTCGCGGTCATCCCCTGGAACATCTTCTCCAACGAGAAGGCCCCCGAGGTGACGGCCAAGCTCGACCAGCCGGTCGAGGAGGTCTTCGAGGAGCCGGAAGAGGAGGAGCCGGAGGAGATCGAGGAGGAGGAGCCCCTCGAGGAGCCGGTCCTGAAGGACGCCGAGATCTCGGACCACAACGAGACCGAGGACGAGCAGGACTTCATGGCCTCCGAGGGCGACCCGGACTTCATCTCCGACTCGCCCTTCGACGACACGAACCTGAACGACGTGATCGGCATCGGCGGCGGCGCCGGTGGCAAGTTCGGCGGGCGCTTCGGCGGGCGCCGCAACCTGCGCACCGCGGGCGGCTCCGGCACCGAGCAGGCCCTCAAGGACGGCCTGGAGTGGCTCGCCAACCACCAGGACGACGACGGCAAGTGGGACTGCGACGAGTTCATGAAGCACGACCCGCCGACGGACGTCTGCGACGGCCCCGGCCACGCTGAGCACGACGTCGGCGTCACCGGTCTCGCCATGCTGGCCTTCCTCGGGGACGGCCACACCACCCGCCAGGGCCTCTACAAGGAGAAGGTGACCAAGGCGGTCAAGTGGATGCGCGAGCAGCAGGACTTCGAGAACGGCCTGATCGGCGAGAAGATCGGCACGGCCTTCCTGTACGACCACTCGATCGCGACCCTCGCGATGTGCGAGGCCTACTACTTCTCCAAGTCCCCCATCATCCGCGGCACCGCCCAGAAGGCGATCAGCTTCGTGACCCAGGCCCGCAACCCCTACGGGGTGTGGCGCTACGAGGTGCCGCCGGTGGGCGACAACGACTCCTCCGTGACGGGCTGGATGGTCTTCGCCCTCAAGTCCGCCGAGGAGGCTGGCCTCAAGATCGACTCCCAGTCGTTCGCCGACTCGATCACCTGGTTCGACGAGGTCACCGACCGCCAGAGCGGCCGCGTGGGTTACTCGGCCATCGGTGAGCCCTCCTCGCGTACGCCGGGTGTGAACGACAACTACCCGCGCGAGAAGACCGAGGCCATGACCGCCGTGGGCCTGCTGTGCCGCTTCTTCCTCGGTCAGGACCCGGGCGAGGACGACATCATGGTCAAGCACGCCGACCTGATGCTGAAGACCCTGCCCGAGTGGGACGACGACGAGGGCCTGACGAACGACCTGTACTACTGGTACTACGGCTCGTACGCCATGTACCAGATGGGCGGCAAGCACTGGAAGGCCTGGAACAACGCCATGAAGAAGGCGGTGCTCGAGTCCCAGGACAAGGAAGGCTCCCGCAAGGGGTCCTGGGTCCCCAACGGCCCCTGGGGCCACGCCGGCGGTCGCGTCTACTCGACGGCCCTGTGCGTCCTGTGCCTGGAGGTCTACTTCCGCTACGCGAAGGTGCTCGGCGCGCGCTAGGC
>CAZQAT010000138.1:0-8505 GCA_964591315.1 uncultured Planctomycetaceae bacterium | reverse complement strand
GAAACGAAGCGAGCACCCGCGGGGCTCGACTCAGACCGTATCAGGGCACTGGCGTTAGGCATGACCGGCTGCGCTCATGGCCGGGGCCAGGACTCACGGCACCACTAGTCCACGAAGAAACTCGGCCTCATCCGCCAGGTGATCACCATGAAGGGTTCCCTACTGTTCACGGCCCTGCTGCTGTGTGCGAGCTGTTCGGCCACCGGTCCCGCTCCCGCTGAGGGGGCTCCGGCTCGGGGTGCGATCGCGGTCGCGCAGGACCAGGCGCCGCCAGAGCACCATGGGCTGGTCCCCGTCCCGTCGAGCTACGACTCCCGTGACGCCTACCTCTCCGGTGACTGGGGTGGACGGCGGACTTCCCTGGCCGAGCAGGGGCTCCAGATCGGAGCGTCCCTGACGCAGGTCGGCCAGGACGTGGTCGACGGCGGCCTGGAGGAGGGCTTCGAGTACGGCGCCAAGCTCGAGACCGCCTGGAGCCTGGATCTCGACCGCAGCGGGACGATCCCCGGCGGGCTCCTGACCATGCGCACCGAGTCACGCGCCGGGGACTCCGTCAACCGGGCGGCCGGCGCGGTCTTGCCGGTCAACGACGTGCTCTACTTCCCCCTGACGGAGGAGCCGGACGAGGACATCCCTCTGGCGATCACGGAGCTGCGCTACACGCAGTTCCTCTCGAGCTCCGTGGGCGTGTTCCTCGGCAAGTTCACCCCCTTGGGCGGCGACGTGAACGAGTTCGCCGGCGGGCGCGGGGACACGCAGTTCATGAGCCACGCCTTCCTGACCGCCTCGGTCACCGCGCTGGTCAACCCCTACAGCACCCTGGGCGCGGGAGCCATCTGGCTGCCCTCCAAGGACCTGGTCGTGACGAGTTCGATCTTCTCCGCATACGACTCCTCCACCACCTCGGGCCTCAGCCACCTCGACGAGGGCCTGATCTGGACCGGATCGTTGCGGGGTCAGTACGAGTGCGGCGAGCTCCCCGGAGGCATGATGCTCACGGTGCAGTACGGCTTCGACAATGAGTTCGTCGACTTCGAGGGGAGCTTCGTGGGCGGCGATGGCGTCCAGATTCCGCTCGAGGACGACACCTGGAACGCCGTCTGGAACATGTGGCAGTACCTCCAGGTCGAGCCCGGGTCGGACGAGAGGATCGACGTCACCAACAGCCGCACCGACCGCGAGGGCTTCGGCGTCTTCGCGCGCGCGGCGGTCGCCGACCGCGACACGAATCCGATCCGCTTCTCCGTGAGCGGGGGGGTCGCGGGGCGCGGCATCCTGCCTGGGCGTGATCGGGACACGGCGGGCCTCGGCTTCGCCTACTCCGACGCACAGGAGGAGCCCCTGGTCACCGGCACCCTGCTCGACACCGCCAGCCGCCGTACCGAGCTCTACTACAGCATCCACCTGGGCTTCGGCAGCGAGCTCACCTTCGATTGCCAGTGGGCCGACCCGCTGCTCGCGAAGATCGACCCCTCCCTGATCTTCGGATTCCGCCTGCGCACGAAGTTCTGAGCGGAGTCCACCTCCTCTTCCCCCGGCCGCGTGGCGCGGCGTGCCCAGGTCGCGCCGTGAGCACACGAATACGAGTCCCCCCATGAAAGCCCGCAAGCTCTTCTTGCCCGCCCTCGCCATCACCTGCGGCGCGTGCTCGCTCGTCCAGGAGCCCACGTCCACCGACGTCGGCGCCGTCCTGCCCTTCCCGCCCCAGGCGATGGACAGCGTGGTGGCACCGCGGCTGCAGGACTCGACCATGCACTGGCCCGAGCCGGAGCGGCACCTGCCGGAGGACGCCCCGAACATCCTGATCGTGCTGGTCGACGACGTCGGCTTCGGCATCGCCGAGACCTTCGGCGGAGAGGTCCACACGCCGACGCTCAGCCGGCTCGCGGAGGAGGGCATCCGCTACAACGGGTTCCACACCACCTCGATCTGCTCGCCGACCCGCGCGGCCCTGCTGACCGGCCGCAACCACACACGTGTCGGCTCGGGAACGATCGCCGAGCGCGCGGTGGCCTTCGACGGGTACACCGGCGTGATCCCCAAGTCCGCCGCCACGATCGCCGAGGTCCTCAAGCAGCACGGCTATCAGACCTCCGCCTTCGGCAAGTGGCACAACACCCCCGCGGTCGAGACGACGGCCATGGGCCCGAAGGACCGCTGGCCCACGGGCTACGGCTTCCAGCACTTCTACGGCTTCCTCGGCGGCGAGACCTCCCAGTACGAGCCGCGCCTGACGCGCAACCTCGACCCGATCGAGCCGCCCGAGCACGATCCGGCCTACCACCTCAGCGAGGACCTCGCAAACCAGGCCCTGGCCTGGCTGGACGAGCGCCAGGCCTTCGCCCCCGACTCTCCCTTCTTCATGTACTGGGCGCCCGGCGGCGTTCACGGGCCGCACCACATCTTCTCGGAGTGGGCCGATCGGTACGCTGGGCGCTTCGACGAAGGCTGGGACGCCTACCGCGAGCGCGTGCTCGAGAACCAGATCCAGCAGGGCATCGTCCCGCCGGGCACCGTCCTGACCGAGCGCGATCCGACGCTCGCCTCCTGGGACTCGATTCCCGACGACCAGCGGGAGTTCCAGACGCGGCTGATGGAGGTCTTCGCCGGCTACGTGGAGCACACCGACGCCCAGGTCGGCCGGCTGATCGACGGCCTCGAGGCCCGCGGCCTGCGCGAGAACACGCTGGTCTTCTACATCTTCGGGGACAACGGCTCGAGCGCCGAGGGGCAGGAGGGGTCGATCAGCGAGCTGCTCGCCCAGAACAACATCCCCAACACCGTGCAGGAGCAGCTCGCGGCGCTGGAGGAGCTGGGCGGCATCCCGGTGCTGGGCACTCCCGCGGTCGACAACATGTACCACGCCGGCTGGGCCTGGGCCGGCGGGACGCCCTTCAAGGGCACCAAGCTGCTCGGCGCCTACTTCGGCGGGACGCGCAACCCGCTGGTCGTCTCCTGGCCCAAGGGCATCCAGCCCGACGCCGAGATGCGCCAGCAGTTCCACCACGTGATCGATGTCGCGCCCACCATCTACGAGCTCTTGGACATCACTCCCCCGCGGGTGGTCAACGGCCACGAGCAGATCCCGATCGACGGGGTCAGCCTGGCCTACACCTTCGAGGACGCCGCCGCGCCGTCTCGCAAGGAGACGCAGTTCTTCGACAACAACGGCAGCCGCGGCATCTACCACGACGGCTGGTTCGCCTGCACCTTCGGCCCCTTCATCCCCTGGGACACCGCCGGCTCCGCCCGGCAGCTTCAGGGTTGGGACTCGGCGAAGGACGTGTGGGAGCTCTACGACCTGAGCAACGACTTCTCCCAGGCCAACGACCTCGCCGCCGCCCAGCCCGAGCGCCTCGAGGACATGAAGGCCCGCTTCCTCACCCTGGCCGACGAGAACTCCGACTTCCCGATCGGCGCGGGGGTGTGGCTGCGCATGCACCCCGAGGACCGCGTCAAGACGCCCTACACGAGCTGGGACTTCACCCAGTCGACCCGCCGCATGCCGGAGTTCGCCGCGCCGGGCGTCGGGCGCGAGAGCACCCGCGTCACGGCCCGGGTCGAGCTGGGCGAGCAGGCCAGCGGCGTGCTCTACGCGGTCGGCGGCGCCAGCGGCGGGCTGACGGTGTACCTCGACCAGGGCGTGCTCTGCTACGAGTACAACATGCTCCTGATCGAGCGCTACACCGGCCGCAGCGCCTCCCCGCTGGCCGCGGGCGAGCACGAGATCGTGATCGACACCAAGATCCCCACCCTGGGGGCCCCCGGTGTCGCGACGCTGAGGGTCGACGGTGAGGAGGCCTTCCGCGTGGACATCGGCCGCACCGTCCCCGGCGCCTTCACCGCCACCGAGAGCTTCGACGTCGCGATCGACCTGGGCTCGCCGGTCTCGCGCGACTACGCGAGCCGCCGACCCTTCGAGCTGGGGGCCAAGCTGCACTCACTGCAGGTCGAGCTCACTGGCGGGCATCCCTGAGCCCGAGCGGCGGCCGGAAACCGCGGGGGAGGCGCAGGCCGGCGGGAGCTGTTCGAGCTCCTCGATGGCCGCGCCCGACCACCTCGGTGGGCGCTCCCCTCAGCGCACGCGGATCGTCAGCGCCGGCCTCCAGACGAGCGTGCCCTGGGGATCGGACAGGGGCAGGCTCTGGCTGAAGAGGGCGCGGCCGTAGCTGTAGGCATCGCCGGTGGGGGCGGGCGCGACGGTGTAGCGCAGGTACAGGCGACGGTGGCCGCCCATGGCCTCGGTCAGCAGGCGGCGGGCCTCGTCCGTGGGCTTGGGGGTCGGGAAGTCGCTCGGCAGCTCACCGGTGGGGATCTCCTCGTGAGCGAAGCCGACCCAGGGCACCAGCCGCTCGGGTGAGGGCCCCACGTCGAGACGTGTCCAGGAGGTGACGCTCCACGCCTTCACGTGGAGCGTCTCGAGGTCGAGCTCGGTGACCTCCACGGGCAGGTCGATCCAGAAGCCCAGCACGCCCGGGCGGTCCGGCTCGAGGAGCCCGTAGTAGTTGGGGTGCACCATGTTCGCGTCGAAGGCCGACGCACGCATGTACTCCACGTACGGGCGCAGGTTCTCCAGCCGGTCGAGCCCGGCCCTCAGCTGCTGGTCGAAGGGACCGGACACGCAGACGGTGTGCCAGCGATCCTCTCGCTGCTCTTCCTCCAGCGTGGGCAGCTCGACCATCGCGACCGGCATCTCGCCGTCGAGGATGCGCAGCTCGAGCGTGGCCGTGCCGTGGCCGGGGGCGGTGATGCGGAGCTGGTGCACTCCCCTGGGGAAGCGGAAGGAGCAGACCGGGGGCAGCTCCTGGGTGTCGAGGCCGGGCAGGCCGTCGACCTGGATGCGCGCCTCGGAGGGGTGGGGGGGCTCGCCGAGGCGGACCGCGATCAGGGCCCAGGACGCGCCGGACATCTCCAGCGTGTCGTCCCTGGGCCCGATCCGGATCGGAGCGGCCTGGTCGCCCTCGGCGTGGAAGCGGGTCTCGCCCCAGTAGTCGAGCATCAGGACCCGCGCCGACGGGCGTCGGTTGGGGACGCTCAGCGTGCCGGAGAAGACCGTTCGTCCCTGCTGCGAGGAGCCGTGGATGAGGCTGTAGCTGTGCTCGCCGGGCCTCAGGTTCACTGTCAGCGGCAGCACGCCGACGGGGCGGCCGTCGATGTGCAGGTGCTTGCCCGAGAGGAAGGAGTCGACGTGCACCGGCACCGGGCTCATCCACCACAGCTCCCACACCAACAGCGGCGGTGTGGCGAGGATCGTCGCCAGCCCCAGGGCCGCCAGGGGCCGGCGACGCGCCCAGCGCAGACCGCGCTGGAGCGCCCGCGGGCGATCGTTGCGCGGGGGCAGGCCCTGCTGCAGGCGCGCGAGGTCCGCCGCCAGCTCGGTGGCGTCGGGGTAGCGGTCGGCGGGGTTCACCTCCAGGCAGCGCGCGACGACGGCACGCAGTTGCGGAGGCAGGCGGCGCAGGCCGGCCTCGGACACGGCGCGCCGGCCGGCGAGCCGGCGCAGGAGGTGGTCCTTGTCGGCCAGGTCCGCCGAGGTGCGCGGCTCGGCCAGGATCATCAGCAGGAGCCCGAGCGCGTGCAGGTCGGTCCAGGGGCCGATGCTCCCACGGCCGGTGAGCTGCTCGGGCGCCATGTAGACCGGGGTGCCGCTCAGGCCGTCGCTGGCGCTGAAGGAGAGTCGCTCCTCGCCGACGCGCGCGAGGCCGAAGTCCAGGACGTGCGCCACGCCGGCCTCGTCGAGCAGCACGTTCGAGGGCTTGAGGTCGCGGTGGATGACCGAGGAGGCGTGGGCCGCGGCGATCGCCTCGCAGACCTGCCTGCCGACCTCGATGGCGCGAGCGGCGCGCTCCGTGTCTTCGCACGGCGGCAGCGCGTCCAGGGGGACGCCCTCGACGAGCTCGCTCGCGAGCCAGGCGTAGCCGCGCTCGGTGCCGTACCCCACGACGTCGACGATGCCGGGGTGGCTCAAGCGCTCGACCACCTCCGCCTCCCGCAGCAGCTCCGCCTGGCGCGAGACCGTGGCGAAGGCCAGCGGGTTCATGAGCTTCAGGGCGACCAGTCGTCCGCCGGGCTCGTCCGCCGGCTCGGCCGCGTAGACGATGCCGAACCCGCCCTGCCCGAGCTCGTGCAGGATGCGCCAGCCGGCGAACACGACCTCGCCGCCCTCCGAGGCCCCTCGTGCGCCGAGCAGGTCGACCATCGGGGAGGGCGGCTCCAGGTCGGTCAGCCTGAGCAGCGTCTCCAGGAGCTCCCGCGCCTCTTCCGCCTCATCGCCGTAGCGCGCGGCGAACTGCTCGAGCGAGAGCTCCTCGTCTCCGCGGCGAGCGTCTTCCCATTCGTCGATCAGGCGGGCGGCGTCCACTCCCATACTCCGGGACAAATGCACGAGGGCCCGCCCTCGTTACACCTCGCCGCCGAATTCCCGGTGGAGCTGTTGGACCGTGCGGTGGAACAGCTGTCGGGCGTGGCCCTCGCTGATCTCGAGGCGCCTTCCGATCTCGCCGAACTTCAGCCCCTCCCAGATGCGCAGGCGCACGATCTGTTGCTGGCGGGGGTCCAGGCGCCGGAGGGCCTTCTCCTGGAGGCGCTGCACGTCGTTCCGAGCGGCCCTGGAGCCGGGGGTCGGCTGGGCCCCCGCGAGCCCGCTGCCGAGGTCGGCGACCGCGGGCCGCTGCGCGCGCCGGCGGGCGTCACCGGCGACGATCCGCTGCAGGATCGTGCTCAGCCAGGCCCGGAAGGCGCGCCGGTTGGGGAAGCTCCCTCCGAGGTGTTCGAGGGCCCGTCCCTGGGCCTCCTGTGCGTAGTCCATCGAGTCCGCCTGCGTCCGCGGGCTCCCCCCCAGCAGCCGCCGCGCCCGCCGCCGCAGCCACGAGCCCTCCCGCACCACGGCCACGGGCAGGGGTCGACCGCTCCTGGTGAAGCCGGGGTCCTGGATCTCGGGGTCAGTCAATGCGCTGTCGGGGGCCACGCCTCAAGAAAATATCCTAGCAGCTGATGTCACGAACGGGCGCGCTGGACATTCATGGCACTGCGGAGCGCCCCTTTCCACCGGCCCGGACCTCCTTGGCAGGAGGGAATGGGGTGTTGTTTCCATCGATCAGAGCCCCTGCCGGCTCTTCCCCTCAGACGCACCTCCCAGGATGTCAGCCACCAAAATCAGCAAGCTCGTAGAAGAGTACGGTGGAGTCCCGGCCAGCGACGAGACATTCGAACGCGAGCTCGAGCGGGCTGCCCGCAACCTGCACACCTGGCAATTCGCGAAGTCGCTGGAGAACGCCGTGCGGCGCCACCCCACCCCCAGGGGCTGGGCTATCGCGGGCTATGCGCTCGCGAGCGCCGGTTTCCTCGAGGAAGCCATCAACTGCCTGAAAAAAGGTCGGCAGACGAATACAACCCACGAGATGATCGCCTCGTGTTGGTTCGTCCTGGACAAGGCGGACAAGGGCGTCAGGGCTTCGAAGAAGTCCCCGGACAGCCGACTGCACGTGGCCCAGAGCGCGATGAAGCCCGGTGGGCCCCATTCGGTCAACCCACTCGCCTGGGCCTTCGCTCTGGTCTACATCCTTGGCCGCCCTCCGGTCTTCGGGGAGGGGCCAGTTTCAGGGTTTGTCGGGAGCTTGGCCCTGATAAACATGGCCTTGGAGACGATGACTGCATGGCAAGGTGCCTCCTCTGGGCACCCTGTCTTCACCCTTCAGCTTGAGAGCCACCTCGAGGCGTGGCGCAACCTCGGTGTCGACGTCTCGAAACCGGGTGTACTGGGGCAGCTCCTGGCGGAATCGCAGTCAGAATTCTGGTCTGCAGCGAGACGGTCATCGGTGACTCAGGTCCTCCAGGACCTCTGCTCTACAGGGACCTTCTGAGTCTGTTGCGCAGAGTCTCGAGAGTCGTTGTGCTCGTACAGGTACAGACCCGGAGAACCACCGCTCGAGCGAGATTCGGAGAGTCCTGGCGCTCTCTTGAGGTGTGAACGATGCCCAGCGAACCCCTTGCGACACCCGGACAGGTCATCGAACTCCGAGAACTCATCGACCGGCTTGTCTCGGATAGACGGGCTCTGTACCCGGTGGTGATGATCGCCATGGCGCATGGGGTAGACATCTCCGGCGACTTGTCTGCTTTGCCAAGAGATAGAGTGGCCGCAGTGATCGATGCTTTGCGGTCCGAACTCGGCTAGTAGATCGATTGAGTCGCGGTCTACACCGGCCCGAGCGGGGTCGGGGCGTTCTCCTTGAACGTCAACGGTCCGGCCACCGAGGGGATGGAGATCGATCCTGACGAGACCTGGAACTTCCAGTTCTGGTTCCGGGACGGTGCGGGGGTGTTCAACACCTCGAACGCGCTCGAGCTGACGTTCTGCGAGTGAGCTGAAGTCGGGCCCGGCTCCTCACGGGGAGCTGGGGCGGTTCAGGCCGCTCCAGCTCCTAGCCCGGATTCTTCATGAACACGCGCACCAGACCTCGCAAGCGGCCGTCTTCGACGGCCTCTCGGCCCCTGGCGGCGCTT
>CAZQAT010000137.1:0-8829 GCA_964591315.1 uncultured Planctomycetaceae bacterium | reverse complement strand
CGCCTGCGAGGGACAGACGACCATCATCGACCTGAGGCCCTATGTCCGTGATCCGGACGACGGTCCCGATGGACTTCCTAATACCGCCGACGACGAGAACTGCGGCGGCGGGATCGACTACTCCTCCATCGTGCCGAGCTCCGACTGCGGGGG
Organism: uncultured Planctomycetaceae bacterium; assembly: GCA_964591315.1. Lineage (GTDB taxonomy): Bacteria > Planctomycetota > UBA1135 > UBA1135 > JABACD01. The sequence continues at coordinate 8,676 of CAZQAT010000137.1, read as the reverse complement.
ACAGTTCACGGCAGTCCAATTGCAGCCCGGGGTCTTCCGCTTCAATCCTCCCTCCAACTTCTGCAGCACCAGTGCAGGGGACTGCACGATCTCCTTCACTGTGTGTGACGAGGGCCAGGCCGGCGAGAACCCGATCTGCATCGACAGCTCGCCCTGCGCCGCCACGATCGAGGTCCGTCCGGTCAACCAGAGTCCGGGCTGCGTCGACGGCACCTTGCCCCCGGTCTGCGGGGGTGAGAGCGTGGACATCGACTTCCGCAACTACGTCGACGACATCGACGACATCGACGGCTGCGGCGCGGGCCTCGACGACAGCTCGATCCTGCCCTCGGTCCCCGCGGGCATGGGGTCCTTCTCTCCCACTCCCGGAAAGCCCGCCGGATGGTTCACCTACACTGCTCCGACCGACCTCTGCCAGTCGGTGGCCGTCACGCTGAACGCGAGCGACCTGGGCCAGACCAACGGCTGCCCGCCCGAGGTGCCCCTGTCGGTACAGTGCAATCTCGAGATCGAGGTCGAGACCCCCAACCGGGCGCCCGTCTGCGAACAGGACATCCCGACCTACTCCTGCATCGAGGACGGCTCCTGCACGATCGACCTGAAGGACTTCGTGTCCGACCCCGACGACGGGACAGGGTGCGGCAGTGAGCTGGACCTCGCCTCCTTCGCGGCCAGCGTGGACTGCGGCAGCCTCGACGACCTGGGCGACGGCGTGTTCCAGTACGAGCCGCCGGCGGACTTCTGCGGGGACTGCACCCTGAGCTTCTCCGTCTCGGACGGCGGCGGTACGGCGAACTGCGGCCCGTCGACCCCCTTGACCGTCGAGTGCGAGGTCCCCATCTGCGTCACGCCGGTCAACGACTGCCCCATCGCCGTGGACGACTTCTTCACGACGACGGTCGGGTCCCCCATCCTCGTGGACCTTTGCGCGAACGATACGGACCCCGACGCGGGCGGTGACTGTGGCTGCCCGCTCGACTGCTCCTCGATCCAGATCCTCGATCCGGTGCAGCCCTACGGCACCCTCGAGCCGGACCCCGCGGGCAGCGGAGAGTTCCTCTTCACCCCCGCCGCTGACCTCGAGCAGGGTGAGTGCGCCTTCACCTACATCGTCTACGACGACTGCGGCGCCATCAACCAGCCCGACTGCGGGGACTTCAACGGCTCCTCCTGCTCCGGCGAGGCAACGGTACGTATCAACGTGCTCCCCTGCCTCGACACCAACCACCGCAACGCCTCGAGCCTGCTGCTGTACCCCGAGTTCGACAACAGGGAGGGCAAGGTCACGATGCACACGGTGACCAACACCTCGAAGACCGAGAGCATCTACGCCAAGTTCGAGTTCGTGGACGGGGACGAGTGCTCGCGTTCGGATCGGGCCCGCTTCCTGACCCCGGAAGACACCTTCACCTTCGTGACGCACGAGTGGATCGCCAACCAGGTCCAAGGGTACTCCTACCTCTACGCCGCCTGCACGCAGACCTCGCAGCCGGTCAACTTCAACCACTTGATCGGCATCTCCGTCACGATGGACGGCTACGACGCCATCGCCTACAGCATGAACGCCGTAGGATTCCGGGCCATCGACACTCCGGGAGCGCCGCTGGGCTCTTGCGGTTTTCCGCTGACGGAGTTCAACGGAAACAACATCCGCAACCTGGACAACGTGGAGTACGAGCCCGCACCGGATGAGATCCTCATCCCGCGCTTCTTCGGCGAAGTGGCCGGGGTGCGCGAGGCGACGCTGGTCCTGATCGGCCTGACCGGAGGCGTGCAGTTCGAGACGACCATCGACTTCATGCTCTACAACGACAACGAGCAGGGCTTCAGCGGCTCCCACACCTTCGAGTGCTGGGAGCGGATCCCCCTGATTGACTTCTCCGCCTCCAGCTCCAACAGCTTCCTCGCCGCGACCGGCAACGACCCAGAGGAGATCTGGGGCGCTCCCGAGATCGAGTCCGGCTGGATCAGGATCGATGGATACGTCGCGAGCTCGTCCAGCACCGACATCTATGACCCCGCGGTCTACGCCGTCCTGATCGATAACTTCGGTCCGGGCAAGATGGCGTCGGACCTGCCCTGGAGCATGGGCTGCCAGAACAACGCCGCCCTGCTTCCGAGCAGCCTGGACGGCCAGTTCTAGGGCCGGGGCCCAGAGCCCGACGACAGCGCCCGCGCCGAGCTCCCTCGGCGCGGGCGCTTCTGCTTGCAGCCCACACGCGAGCCCCTCCACCATCGAGCGTCCGCGGAGACACCGGCCCCATCACCCAGAGTCGTGCGCCGACTCCCGCCCCGGGCGAGGTGGAGAGCCCCCGGCTCCGAGGGCGCGCCGGTCGCGGCCTTGCGGGCACGCCCCCCTCCCCGCCTCGCGCTGCACCGGCCCGATGCCCGCATGGCGCGATGCCCGCTGGGCCCGGGAGACCCGGTCCAGGCCCGGCCCAGGCCATCCGAGCCCTCGAAGGAGCCGTCCCCGGCCCTCAGTCCTCGATCGGCCGCACCCGCGTCCGCCGGGGGTCGACCGTCCGCCGCTTCAGGCTCCGGGCGTCCTCCACCGTCAGCCGCAGGTGAGCGCCCTCCCCGTCCACCCGCACCACCTGGGCCAGGCCCCCGCGGCCAATCCGGACCCAGTCACCGCGCTGAAAGCCCCCTGAGCCCTCCTCGGGCCTCTCGGGTGTGGTATCTGGATCGACCCCACCGGCCTCCTGGGCACGCTCAGGGAGCCCCCCAGGGGCTCCTGCAGGCTGCGGAGCCCCGACCAAGGTCGAGCCCGTGGCTCGGGGCCGAGGGAAGGCCCCAGAGCGCCAGGGCCCGGCCTCGACACAGACGTCGCAGGCCCCGCAGCCCCCCTCCCCCTGCGGCAGGCCGAAGTGGCGGTTCAGGGCACGCCAGCGGCAGCTGTCGCCCCCCGAGCCAAAGCGCACCATGGCCAGGAGACCCTCCAGGTCGCCCCGCAGCTTCTCCTCACCCCCCACGAAGTCGGGCAGCTCCGAGGGTTCGAAGTCCCGCACGAGCTCGAGGTCACGGGTCTCGAAGGACCCCCCGGTGACCCCCAGGACCTCGAACCACTTGAGGCAGATGGAGACGCGGTTGTCGCCGCGGTTCTTGACCAGCAACTCGTCACGGAGGTCGTCCAGGTCCTTGGCCTGGATGCGCTCGCCCCAGCCCCGCAGCACCTCGTAGACGCCGAGCAGGTACTCGCGGGTCGGGTTGGCCCACTGGATGAAGTTCTGCTGGATGGCGACGTCCTCCTCGAAGTACAGCAGCTCGCACAGGGCGGGCCGACCGTCGCGTCCTGCGCGCCCCACCTCCTGGGCCCAGGCCTCGAGGGTGCGGGGGAGCTGCGCGTGGAGGACGAAGCGGATGTCCGCCTTGTCCACCCCCATCCCGAAGGCGTTCGTGGCCAGGACGACCTCGTCGGGAGAGGCCATGAAGCGCTCCTGCATGCGCTTGCGCTCCCGGGTGGAGAGCTTGCCGTGGTAGACCAGGCTGTGGATGCCCCGCCGCCTCAGCTCGTCGTGGAGGTGCTCGAGGTCCCGGATGAGGGCCGAGTAGACGATGCCGGCGCCGTCGGTCTCGGCGATGCGCTGCGCCAGGATCGGCACCTTCTCCTCGGCCAGGTGCACGGACGTGGCGGCCAGGAAGAGGTTGTCGCGCCCGACTCCCCCGCGGTGCACGAGGGGGTCCTGCAGGCGCAGGGAGTCCACGATGTCCTCCGCCACGGCGGGCGTGGCGGTGGCGGTCAGGGCGACCGTGGGCGGCGAGCCGAGGAGCTCCCGGTAGCTCCCCAGGAGGTGGTAGTCGGGGCGGAAGTCGTGGCCCCAGTGGCTGATGCAGTGGGCCTCGTCCACGGCCAGCCGCACCACGGGCAGCTGCGGGAGGACCTCCAGGAAGCTGGGGCTGCGGAAGCGCTCCGGCGTCACGAAGAGCAGGTCGAGCCCCCCCCGGCGCGCGGCGTCCAGGCGCGCTGCACGGTCCCGGGGGGCCACGGCCGAGTTGACCTCGGCGGCGGCGATGCCCTTGGCCCGCAGGCCGTCGACCTGGTCCTTCATCAGGGCGATCAAGGGGCTCACGACCAGGGTCAGGCCGTCGAGCAGGACAGCCGGGAGCTGGTAGACCAGGGACTTCCCGCCGCCGGTCGGCCAGGTGAACAGCACGTCGCGACCCTCGAGGACGGCGCGCACGAGCTCCTCCTGGGGTCCCCGAAAGGACGGGTGGCCGAAGCGCTCACGGAGCGCGGAGGACAGGCGCTCGCTGGAGAACGGGGGCTGCATGGGCGCCAGGGTAGTCCGGACTCGACCCCCGGCGAAGGCCCGGATTCAGCCGGGTGCACTCACGTACCAATGAAAACGCCGCTCCAGGGCGCGGGGCCATGGAGCGGCAAGCTCACGTGTGACGGCTTCGACACCTCCTTCCAAACGCCGAAGAACCGGTCAGAGGGGTTCGGCTGCTCCCGTTTTCAGCCACGCGGTGGCGGTACAGGGTGGGCAGCCACCAAGGCTAGGCAATTGGGAGCCCGCCACGGCGTGGGCCGATGTGGCCCTGCTCCGGAGCGCAAAGACCTCCCCGCGGCAGAAGGATCCGGGGGAGATCGGTGTTCGAGAGCAGAGCGGGTTTCCCGAGCCCGGTCGATGTCCGCCGGGCCCGAGAGACGTTTGTCCCGCCGCTGGTGGCTGGGTCAGTTGGAAACCGCGCGGAGCGAGCCGTTCGTGAGCTCTTCGCCGGACTCGAAAGGCAAGTCCGCCAGGCCCACGTCGGAGGAGTGGCCGTGAAAGCTCTCGATCAGGACGGCGCAGACCGCCGGATCCAGCGTGGTGTCGTTCATGTCCTGGGTCAGGTGACCGTGGATGTGCATCCAACCGGTCTCGACTTGAGAGGCTCCCAACAACTCGTCGGGGTCGTGGTTCGTCCAGTTCTTCAGGAAGCTGTTCCTGAAGATGCCGGAGATGTTCTTCAGCCTCTCCCGCTCCCAGCAATCGAAGGTGTACTCGCTGGAGAAGATCTCCTCGTTGTCGTTCCAGATGAGGAAGTCGACCGTGGTACTGAAACCAGGGCCACCCGTGAGGTCCAGCAGGATCAACTCGCTCCTGCGGGTCCCTGTCTGACCGAAGAAGCGCGGGATGATGATGTCCTGGGAGACGCCCGAGTACTCCTGACCATCCAACAGCAGATCAGCGTCCCCGTTGTTCTGCTCGCCGCCTATCGGAGACCCCTCGAAGGAGAACGGGTTCATCGAGAACTCCCAGGTGTCGAAGCCATCACAGGTGATGACGTTCCCGATGAGGTAGTTGTGGGTCTTGGGGTTGCCGTTCTGAGGCTGGCCGACCCACTCCTTGGCGTAGACGAAGACGTAGCCATTGTCATCTTCCGGGTTGTGGACGTCGGCCAGGCAGGTGAAGGTATCGCCCGGGGTCAGGGTCTCAGTCCGATTGAACTCCTGGCAGTCATTACCATCCACGTAGACGAACTCCACGTCGATGGGGTCGTTCGTCTCGACGATGTCGACGTTCGTCACGGTCAGGATCGTGAACGTCCCCTCGCGGTTGTCGAACTCGGGGTACAGAAGAAGGCTGCCCGGATTGCGTCCATTGCCTGCCAGGACAGTGCTGGACAGCCCGACGAGCGTGACTCCGGCGAGTAGGTAGCGGTGAATCATGTTGTTCTTACCAATGGTGGATACTCCTCCCGAGAATCCCGCGGACCACCCCATCGCGGGCTCTCGTCGCGGCCGGCGCCTTCCTTCGCTACGCCCCGGATGCCTGGTGAAAGCTCCTGGACGCCTGGACGCCGAATCCACGCCCGACCATGTGCGGTCGAGGCGTGTATGAGGCCATGGAGGGCAGAGAAAATCAATACTCCTTCCTAAGTCCTGGCCGTATGCCCCCGACGATCACACGTGAACAAGGAAGTCGCAATAAGAACCCGCTCCCTCGCTCCCCCGCGATTCCCCACTCACGAACCGACCGGGTCGAGCCCCGGGTCCGCGGCGTCTGGCCTGGGTTCTTCGGGAAGACGTGCACCAGACACAGCAGCTCGGCTCCTGGGGGTGCTCTGCGGGTTCTGCCGACGCAGGCGACCCTGAACGGGTCGTCGAGGAAGGCAGGTTCCGAAGAGCGCCGCCAGGGACCGAGAGGCCGTCGAAGACGGCCGGCTGCGAGGTCTGGTGTGCGTGTTCGTGAATGACCCGGGCCAGGGGGCCCCGTACGACTTCGGCCGGGCGGCGCTGCCGCCCGGCCGAAGCGCGGATGGATGACCATCGAGGGTCGCGGGACCGGAAGCGGAGGGCTGAGCCCAGCCCCCTGGAGGGACCGTACCAAGCCCCCCCACTCCCCGGAGACCAGCCGAGGGCTACCCCTTCTCGGGGGCGCCCGGGAGGGATGTCCCCTTCTCGAGGATCCCGGGGTGCTCCTTCATGAAGTCCGAGTGGCGCTCGTTCTCGACGAAGTACCACTCGCCCTCGAACCACTTCCAGGTCTCCACCATGTGGAGCTCCTGGGTCATGTCGTCGGGCCTCTCGTCCACGGTCTGGAGAATCGGGTGGTGGGGCTCCCAGAGAACCGCCAGCTCGAGGAAGGCGGTCTCGCCTCCGCCCTCGATGCCGATCAGCTTCGGCTGCGAGGGGTTGCGGTACTCGTGGTGCTCCTTGTTGCTGAGGAAGGCCCCCAGGGGCTGGTGGACACGGATCGCCGGGAGGCCGTAGTCATAGGCCTGGATCCAGTCGGCGTTGACGATCAGCTGCCAGCGCTCTGCGCTGCGACCCTCGACCCGTGCCAGGTCCGGCTCGGCGACCGTGGAGGTCTGAGCTTGGCTGGTGGCCGGGGGACTGGAAGATGGACTGGACGCGGAACTGGAGGAGGGACTGCATCCCTGGAGCGCCAGGAGCGCGACTCCGAGACCACTCAGGGCCAGCCGGTGGGCGTGTCGTTGAACTCTCATTGTCTCTATTGGTGTGGGGCTCAGTTTCCGTCTCGGGTAGGTCTACGGATCTCGCTCCTCCTGGTAGGAACTCTCTCTCGGCTTCTCATCGGCCCCAGGGGGTCTGGGGGGAGGTCCGTGACGATGAAGAAGGACGAGGGGCCAGGTGGTGTACCACCTGGCCCCTCGAAATCTATCTCTCTGGATCCGGCCGGGCCGCAGAAGCCCACAATTCTTCAGGAGCTAGCTCAGGAGGAATCGCACTCGGTGCTCGTCCGGAATCCGTGGAGGGTTCAGGACTGGCCGTCGAGGCTGCGAGGCAGAAGCTTGCCGTTGGCGTTGGTGCCAGCCTCCCAGGGAAGGTCGGAGCCGCAGTAGTTGCCGATCTTCTCGATCATCACACCGTAGATGGCGGGGTTCGCGATGTCCGTGCTGGTCGAGGAGGCCGAGTGGCCCGTGAACTCGAACCAACCGTACTCACGACCGCCGCCGATGTCCTCGTTGACGTCGTGGTCCGTGCCGAGCGCCAGGAAGTTCTGGGTGAACGCACCCGAGATGTCGACGAGGTCCACCTTCTCCCAGCAGTTGAAGCTGTACTGGGCGGAGAAGCCTTCTTCGTTGTCGTTGTAGACCATGAAGTCGACGTAGGTGTCGAACTGCACGCCGCCGGTCAGGCCGATGAGGATCAGCTCGCTGTGGAAGGCCGCGCCCTGGCCGAAGAAACGGGGGACCTGAAGCACGTCGGGGCCCGCCTCGTACTCACTGCCGTCGAGGTCGCGGAGACCGTTGCCGTTGGCATCGCCGTCGAGACCGGTGTAGGCCACGGCGTTCATCGAGTACTCGACGCTGTGCCAACCGTTGATGGTCAGGACTTGGCCGATGAGGCCGTTGTGGACCACGGGGTTACCGACACCCTCGCGAGCGAAGACGTAGGCATAGCCTTGCTCTTGCTGCGGGTTGTGGTAGTTGGTGATGACAGTGAAGGTGTCGTTCGGGGTGAGGTCCTCAGCCCGGTTGAACTCTTCGCACTGCATGTCGTAGTAGTCGTCGGGGCGGCCGATGTACATGAACTCGACTTCGACGCTATCGGTGGCGCTGACGTTGGTGACGGTGATGACGCTGACGTCGCCGTCGCGGTTGTCGAACTCGGGGTACAGCAGAAGGCTGCCCGCGTTGCGACCACCGGCCATGGCGTCGGCAGCGAGGCCGAAGCTGGCGATGGCGGTCATGCCCGTAAGGACGATTTTGTGGAATCTCATGATGCTTTCTCTGGGAAGGAGTTGAAGCCTAGGTAACACTCAGTATCAGCCAGCCGTTATGTCGACCGACCGAAGCACACACAAACTTCTGAGAACGTGGTTGCTCTGACCCTCCTCCGCCCTCCCAGCCGATGAACACGTCAGCGACCTGGGGCGAGACGGGGGCGGGCCCCCAGCTCTGCTGGTTTCGAAGGAAGATGCATATCATCCGTCGAAGCGAACAGGCAAGGCTTTTTTTCAGGAAGCCCTGCAAAGATGGGATTTTCAAAGGGCCTGGTCCAGGGGACCCGGGTCGAGCCCGACCTCCTTTCCAGGAATCCGCATTTCAACCCGTTCGGCAGCAACGCGCAAGTACAAACCCCAGAAATCCCTCTCCCCGGGGCCATCAACGGGGTCTGGGGAACCGTAGCCAGGTGCCCAGAGGGGAGACTTCGCGACGACGACGCGCCTTGACCCTCCCCCGCTTCGGTGGACACCGGACTTAGGGTGACAGTTTGATCGGAGC
>CAZQAT010000136.1:0-8829 GCA_964591315.1 uncultured Planctomycetaceae bacterium | reverse complement strand
CTCATGAATAGGCCGGGCTAGGGCGGACCCCCTCCTCCTGGCTCTTGCCGCTCGAACTCCGCCAGCCATTGGGCCAGGCTGCGGTCGAGGGCGGCGGCCCGACGGAAGGACTCCATGGCGGCGGGCACCCGGCCCTCCTCGTAGCGCAGCCTCCCCAGCAGGAAGTGGGCGTTCGCGTGGTTCGGATCGAGCTCCAGGGCCCGCCTCAGGTGGGGCTCCGCCTCCCGGGGGCGGCCAAGGCCCAGCAGCTCGTAGGCCAGGTTGTTGCGGGACTCGGGGTCCTCCGGCTCCAGGCGCACGGACTCCCGGTAGTGATCGATGGCCTCGCCGGGCCGGCCCGCCTGGGACAGGAGTCGGCCGAGGTTGAAGTGCAAGACCGGATCCCCCGGGAGCTCCCGCACGGCGAGCTGATAGGCGCTGAGGGCCGCCGGGTACTGGCCCTGGGCCGCCAGCAGCTTCCCGCGGGCGCGCTGCAGCAGGCCCCTCTTTCTCTGAAGGCCATGGGTGGGGAGCAGGCCCCAGCGCTCGACGAAGTGGTAGGCCTCCAGCCCCTGCCGCAACTCCTGCAGGTCCTGACCCGTGCCGAGGGCAGCGACAGCCCGCTCGCCCCGCCGGCTCTGGACTTGAATGGCCGCGCTGTGCAGGAGGAGAGCCGCGAGGACCGCGCAGCCGAGCTGCACCAGGCGGCCCTTCCCATTCAAGCGGCCACCCGGCTTGAGGGGAGTACGCACGAGCTTCACCTGGGGCGCGTGCAACAGCCGCCAGCCGATCACACCGAGGTACACCGCCATTCCCGCCAGGGCCAGGGAGAGCAGCAGCGGCACCCGGCCGTACAGCCCGCGCAGGGTCCAGGCGATGGGCACGTAGGCGAGGATCATCCAGAGCTCCTCGCCCCGGGTGAACATCGCGCGCTTGGGCTTCACAGGCGTGTCACGGAGCTGTCGCTTGCCGCCGAGGCCCGGAGGTCGCCGGTAGCGAAAGCCGATGGCTCCAGCGGGGCAAGCGTTCAGGCAGTCCAGGTCCCGCAGGCAGGCGCTGTCCACCACCTGGCCGTGGGCGGCGAGCTCCTCGTGCACGCGCACGTCCGAGGTGCACGCAGCGGTGCAAAGACCGCAGGCAGTGCAGTCCCCGGTCTTGCTGATGCGCCCCGGGGCGAAGCGCTCGAGCAAGGCGAAGAGCGCTCCGTAGGGGCAGGCGTACTTGCAGAAGGCGCGTTCTCCCATCAAGACGACGAACACGAAGCCGCAGAACAGGAAGGTGAGCAGCGCCACACCCGGGGGCGGCAGGTTCCGCCAGAAGTCCGAGGTCACGAAGGAGGCCCAGCCCGACTCTTCGCCGGTCGTGTGCAAGGCCGGACGCACGCGCCCCAGGAAGAGGAACTGCATCTGGGGCCAGACGAACATGTAGAGCATGGCCCCCAGGGGGACCAGGGCGAGCCCACGACTGCGCACCACCCTGGGGCGCCAGCTCAGGCGCTTCATCAGCCAGGCGCAGCTGTCCTGCAGGGCCAGGATGTGGCAGCCCCAGGAGCAGAAGAAGCGGCCGAAGAGGAGCACCGACGCGCACACCAGGACCATGAACAGGAAGCCCGCCGTGATGATCCCGGCCTCCAGGGTGTACATCAGCTCATTCAGTTCGAGGGGGGCCAGGGTGCGCCCGTTCAGTCTCCAGTGGAGGAGGTGGCCCAGGATCGCAAGATGGACGGCGACCAGGCTCAGGGCCCGCAGGCGGGCGTAGGCGGGCCTCGGGCGTCTCAGGGGGGGATCGATGGCTGGGGGCATCTGGCGGATGTCTGGGTCTGAACGGGCTGCCCCCGGCCCTGAGCGGGGGGGAAAGGGCCCGGAGGCCCTCCAGCTGGGCCCTATAAAGCTACCAGAATGTCTTATTTTCCCACATGGGGGCGGTGGAGGGGGTACGCTCGTAGTATTCAAGATCTCAGGGTCTGCAAACCGCCCCCCCCTCCCCCCGATTCCGAGTGGGCCCCCAGGGCCGAACCAGCCATGCAAGTTCAGCACAGGATCCCCAGCGGTACCCTCGTCACCCTCCTCGCGTGCCTGACCACCGCCCTGAGCTCCCCGCTCCTCTTGGCCAGCTTCGGCGCTCAGGCGCCCGGCTGTGAGGACCTCTCGAAGGGTCGACCCAGCACGCGCATCGATCCCCACGGCCGCCACGCCCTGCCGCCGATCGAGATCGACGAGCAGAACAACCGCGTGCGCGTGGACACGCCCGACGGGCCGGTCTGGATCCGGACCTGCGTGCCGCCCGGGCCCGACCGGATCTTCGAGCAGGACCCGCGCTGGGGCGCCGTCCGTCGGCGCGCGGCCGGTCTCCCGCCCGACCCCCTCGGCAACCAGCTGAACTCCAGCCCCCCGCCCCCCGGCATGGTGGTCACACCCGGCACCCCGCAGAGCCCGATCGGACCCTCTGGCTACCCCGGCTGTCTGCGCTGCCACGAGTTCATCGAGAACGCCTCCCAGAACATGTTCGGGATGAACCTCGACTGCGTCTTCTGCCACGGTGGCGACCCCTACGGGAAGACCAAGCAGCAGTCCCACGTCCAGTCGAACGGCGCCGCCCTGATGGACAAGACCGTGCCGCCCTTCGACGACGACCTAGAGTACCAGCGCTTCCTCAACCCCTCGAACCTGCGGGTCGCGGACCAGAGCTGCTCTCTGTGCCACGGAACGATCGTCAGCGACGTCACCAAGAACATGATGTCGACCACCGCCGGGCACTTCGCGGGAGGGCTCTACCTGAACAACGTGGTCGACACGAAGACACCGATCTACGGCAACAAGGACGTCGTCGACGCCGACGGCTACGTTCCGCTTGCCGAGGGCGCGGTGGCGAGCCTGATCGAGCTGCTCGAGTACGACCCGACTGCCGACCAGTCGCTGTACTCGACCCACTACGCGGCCGTCCCTGCCCAGGCTTGTGCGCGCTGCCACCTGTGGTCCCGGGGCAAGGGCTACCGGGGCGCCGTCGGCGCCGAGGGCACCTACCGCGCGGACGGCTGCGCGGCGTGCCACATGCCCTACGCCAACGACGGCCTCTCCCAGAGCGCGGACACGGCCATCGACCACAGCGAGCCGGGCCACCCGATCTCGCACATCCTCACCCGCAAGGTGCCGACCTCACAGTGCCTGCACTGCCACCACCGCGGCGCGCGCATCGGCCTGAGCTTCACGGGCCGTGCACAGATGCCCCCGCGCCTGCCCTCGGGGCCCGGGGTCGCGGGCACCACGGACGAGAAGTTCAACGGCAACTACCACTACGCCGTCAGTGACACCAACCCCCAGGACGTCCACAACGAGCTGGGGCTCAACTGCATCGACTGCCACACCAAGGGCGGCATCATGGGTGACGGCAACATCTGGGGCCACATGGATCAGGCCACCAAGATCGAGTGCCGCTCCTGCCACGGCATGCCGAACCAGGCGCCGACCCTCGCGGACAACGACGGCGGTATCCTGAACAACATGTCGGTCGACCAGGGCACCGGCGACGTGGTGCTGACCTCGAAGATCGACGGGCAGCCCCACATCACGCCCGTGCTGATGGACTTCCTGGACTCGCAGTCGCAGAGCTACAACCCCACGGCCGCGGCGGCCATGAACCACCACCACCTCAAGGACGACGGCGGCCTCGAGTGCTACGCCTGCCACTCCTCCTGGGTGCCCAACTGCTACGGCTGCCACTTCGAGCGCGACGAGCGCTTCATGGGCCAGAACCTGGTGACGGGCAACTACGAGGTGGGCAAGGTCACCACCAACAACAAGATCTTCGAGGCCCTGCGCCAGTTCAGCTACGGGCCCAACAGCGAGGGCCGCGCAGCGCCCTACCTGGTCGCCTGCCAGCCGATCGCGGACGTCACGGCGCCGGACGGCACGAAGAAGCTCGACTACAAGATGCCGGTCACGAGCAATGGCCTCTCGGGCCTGGCCCTCAACCCGGTCAACCCGCACACCGTGCGCAGCGTCGGCGAGGTGCGCACCTGCGTCGAGTGCCACCGCACGCCGGCTGCCCTGGGCATGGGCTCGGGCAACTACTCGATCGCCCGCGACAAGGTCTTCCTCGCCACGACTTCCCACACGGAGTCGTTCGACCGCAAGGCGAGCCCGAGCGCGCCGGCGCACGAGAGCCCGCTCGTGGGGAGCGCCCAGGCCTACGCCCTGGCCTCCCGGCCCAACGTGGTCGAGGGCGTGGCCGACTACCTCTTCGCCGCCGAGGGTCCCGCCGGCGTGCGCGTCTTCGACCGCAGGCCGGGACAGGGCACGACCGCGACCCTGATCTCGGGGATCTTCGCCATCGACGTCAGTCGTGCGGCGCGCTACCTGTTCGTCGTCGACCGCGGCGTGGGGGTGAAGATCTACGACAACGACGACCCGCTCGTGGCCACCCAGGTCTCGAACCTGGTGATCCCGACGGCTGAACGAGCCGTGCCCTTCGGTATCCACCTCTTCGTCGCCGCGGGCGCGGCCGGGCTCTACATCGTGGACATCTCCGACCACGCGAACCCCGTGGTCATCGCCAACCTGGCCGGGATGAACGCCGCCGACGTCGAGCTCTACTCCCACTTCCAGCAGGGCTCCGACTTCGCGGTGCGAGCCTACGTGGCCGACCCGAGCTTCGGCGTGCACGTGGTCGACCTCCTGCCGGACTACGACGCGGCCCAGGTCGTCGGCGGCCTGGCCCTGCCCGGGGCCGCGGGCCTCGACGCCTACAGCCGCTACGTGAACGCCAGCGGCGCCGAGCCCTCGCGCGAGCACGACTACCTCTACGTGGCCGCCGGCGCCGCGGGCCTGCAGGTCTACGACATGACCCTGCCGGACGCCATCGTGGCCGTCGGTCCGCCCGTGGCTCTGGGGGGAGCGGCCGCCGACGTCGTCGTGGCCAGTCAGCTCGCACCTCCGGGCGTCGACGACTACGCCTACGTCGCGAACACGACCACCGGCCTGCAGGTCGTGGACGTGACCGACCCCAAGAACCCGACCGTGGTCTCCGGGGCCGGCGGCCCCAGCGGGGGCTCCCGCGTCCTGGTGGAGGTCCAGCAGATGGACCGCTTCCTGGACGAGCAGGGCAACCAGCTGAAGGAGAACTCGCACCCCTTCACGGACTTCTACTCGCGGGCGGACATCGTGCGGCTCCTGTCAGTGACGATCCCCTAGAGGATCTTCGGGGTGACGTCGCGGGCCCCTTTGGTGGGCCAGGGAGTCACGGACTACGGAGTCACGAGACTTCGACCACGCTTCTCGGTGACCAGCGCGTCGTGGTTCCGTCCCTCCGCTGGAGGAGGGGGGGCTGGCTGGCCTGCAGCTCGAGAAGGGGCTCGCCGGCGACGAGAGTGCCGTCCAGCGGGCGCGCGAGAGGCTCGGACCGTGGGGCGTTCACCCGGCTCAGGAGCCCAGCGAGGTCTGGGGTCCGGCGCGTGCCGCCCTGCTCCGTGACTGTTGCCGTGGTGGAGCTCTCCTGGCTCCGTCCCCCGCGGTCATGGAGCCACGGGAGAGAGGGGTAGGGCTCGCTCCGCTAAGGGCGAGGCAGGGGCTGGGTCGAGTAAGGAGCTATCCAGAGGATGGGCTCTGGATATTGCCTGTTGTCCACCCAGGCGTGAGGCCACTCAGGCCCCGCCACCCCCTCCCGAAGCCCCTGGCTGCGCGCCGCCCCACCCGATCAGCATCATGAAAGTGATCCAGAACCTCTCCATCAAGCAGAAGCTCACGCTCATGCTCTCCGCGCCCGTGGTGGGTTTCCTCGTCCTGTCCCTGCTGGGCCTGGGCGAGAAGGTGGCCACCTCGTCCAACGCCCACACCGTCGGTGAGCTGGGCGACCTCGCGGTGCAGATCAGCAAGTTCGTCCACGAGACGCAGAAGGAACGCGGTGCCACCGCGATCTTCCTGGGCAGCAAGGGTGAGAAGTTCGGCGCTGAGCTGGGGGGGCAGCGCGGAAACACCGACGAGCAGTTCGGGCCGCTGAGCGAGACTCTGGCCGCGCTCGACACCTCCGACTTCGGCGCGAGCTTCACCTCGCTGGTCGAGAGCGCCCAGGCGGCGATGGGCGAGCTGGAAGGCAAGCGCAGGGGGATCAGCGCGCTGGAGATCCCGGGCCCCGCGGCGATCGGCTACTACACGAAGATGAACGGGACGCTGCTCGACATGGTCGCGCTCATGTCCCCGCTCGACAAGACGGGCAAGTTCTCCGCCTCGCTCGGAGCCTATCAGAGCTTCCTCAAGTCCAAGGAGCGCGCCGGGATCGAGCGCGCCCTCGTGAGCAAGGCCTTCTCGTCCGACGTCGCGTCGGTGCAGGCCCTCGCGAAGATCAAGGGCCTGATCAAGGAGCAGGACACCTACCTCGGGGAGTTCCAGATGCTCGCGACGGTGGATCACCAGGACTTCCTGGGCGCCACTGTCCAGGGAACGCACCTGGACGAGATCGCCATCTTCCGTGACCAGCTCGACCAGTGCGAACGCCGCCTGCAGCTGGCGGACGGCATGGAGGGGCTGCTCGGCTACGGCGGCCTCATCCACAACTTCAAGGACTACATGCTGCGCGGCGCCGAGAGGTACGGTGATCGCGTGGAGGCGGGACTCGCGAGCTTCCATGAGCTCGAGAGCCAGTACCGCGAGCTCGTCTCGCCCGAGAGCTCCCACTCCCAGTACCTCCAGAGCCTCTCGGGTGTCCTCACCGAGTACCGGGCAGCGGTCACGACAGCGGCCGAGATGCGCGCCGCGGGCAGCTCGGTGGCGGAGATCGACCAGGCGATCAAGATCGACGACGGGGCCGCCCTCGCCGCGGTAGAGGCCCTGACGAGCACTGCCGGCTTCGGCATCGACGGCGGCCACGCCTTCGACATGTACACGAAGAAGATCGAGCAGCTCAAGGCGGTCGACGATCGCCTGTCGGCAGACCTCCTGGTGGAGACCCAGCAGGCGGTCGCGGCGGCGCAGCTGGGGATGGTGGTCTACTCGGTCGTCTCCCTGGGGCTGCTCCTGGTCGCGAGCTGGCTCGCCGTGTCAATCACGCGCGGGATCACCGGACCCGCCGACGAGATCGTCACCGTGCTCGAGTCCTTCTCCGAGGGGGACCTCACCGGACGCATCGAGCTCGACTCCAGTGACGAGATCGGCCGCATGGCCCGGGCGCTCAACGCCTCCGTCGCGGGGGTCCGCGAGGCGCTCCAGGCCAGCCGCGTCCAGTGGGCCGTGGTCGGCGAGCAGGCCGCCGAGGCCGGCCGGCTGGCCTCGATGATGGAGGACGTCCCGGTCAACGTGATCTGCGCCTCCCCGGACGCGCGCATCACCTACGTGAACCCCGCGGCGACCTCGACTCTGGAGAAGATCCGCGAGCACCTGAGCATCCGCCCGGAGAGCTTCATGGATGGGTCGCTCGTCGACTTCCACCCGGTCTTTGCCGACAAGGCCGACCTCCTCGCCAACCCGGCCAACCTGCCCTTCGAGGCCCAGGTCGAGTTCGGCCCCGAGACGGTCGACGTGCTCGTGAGCGCGATCATGACCGCGGACACCTACGTCGGCCCCATGGTGACGTGGCAGATCGTGACCGAGAAGCTGGCCCAGGAGCGCCAGATCAAGGAGGCCGCCGAGCGCGAGGCGGTCGCCGCCGAGGACCTGCGGACCAAGGTCGGCTCGATCCTGGAGGTCGTCGAAGCGGCCAGCCAGGGCGACCTCACGCGCGAGGTGACCGTCCTCGGAACCGACGCCATCGGCCAGATGGGCGAGTCCTTCGCCAGGTTCCTGGGCAAGCTCCGCGAGAGCATCGGCTCGATCGGAGAGAGCGCCCAGACCCTGGCCTCCGCCGCGGAGGAGCTGACCAACACCAGCCAACAGATGGGGTCGACGGCGGACCAGACGTCGACTCAGGCCGTCGCAGCGACCACCACCGCCGACGACGTCAACTCGAACGTGCAGACCGTCGCGGCCGGCGCCGAGGAGATGACTGCGAGCATCTCGGAGATCGCCAGCAACGCTGCCAGCGCGGCCACCATCGCCACCCAGGCGGTGGAGGCCACCCGTACCACCAACCAGGCGGTCGGGAAGCTGGGCGAGAGCAGCGTCGAGATCGGCAACGTGATCCAGGTCATCAGCTCGATCGCCGAGCAGACGAACCTCCTGGCCCTCAACGCGACGATCGAGGCCGCCCGGGCCGGCGAGGCGGGCAAGGGCTTCGCCGTCGTGGCCCACGAGGTCAAGCAGCTGGCCGAGCAGACTGCCCAGGCGACCGAGGACATCAGTGCCAAGGTCCTCGGGATCCAGGAAGACTCCCAGGGGGCGGTGGCCTCGATCGCGGAGATCTCGTCCGTGATCGACGAGATCAACAGCATCTCGGCCACCATCGCCAGTGCGGTCGAGGAGCAGTCCGCCACCACCAGCGAGATCTCTCGCAGTGTGCAGCAGGCTGCCATGGGTACGGGCGAGATCAGCCAGACCATCACCAGCGTCGCCGAGGCGGCCACGGGCACCAGCACTGGCGCCACCGACACCCAGCGCGCCGCCGACGACCTGGCCCTGATGGCCGAGTCGCTGCAGCAACTGGTGGATGAGTTCACCTACTAGCCCGGATACGAGGTCAACCGTGAGGGCCAGGGGTGGACTGGTCATGAGCGGTCTGTCCCGGAGAGTGCAAGAACCGTGGTGAAAGCCCCCTGACTCCGTACCCTTGACTCCATACCCTTCTGGGCTCGAGCCGCCAATGGCTCGAGCCTGTCAGGCCACTAACCAGGGAGGAGATGGATGAGGAGCGGCGAAGCGAGCAGGACACGGGGCGCGGTCAACTGGGAGGCGGTCACCGCGCTGGGGCAGCTGGTCGGCGCGCTCG
>CAZQAT010000135.1:0-8899 GCA_964591315.1 uncultured Planctomycetaceae bacterium | reverse complement strand
CCCGCGAGCACTGAAGGGAAGCGGGGCTTGCTCCAGGGCAGGTCCCGCTCCGTCGTTGATGCAGGTCGCTTGGGGCCGACTTCCAGGTGGCCTCCGGGCGCCGGAGTCGTGACCGAGCCGGGGGGGGCTCGAGCCTGGCGATTCCCCCCTGGGGGCTCACGTGTGGCGGGGGAGCTGCGTAGGATGTCCCTCCCTGCGATGCCGTCCCCCCGACCCCATCTGCGAAGCGCCGCCCTCCTCGCCCCGGCCCTCGTGGGCGCCATCCTCGCCGGCGGCGCCTGCTCGAGCGAGCCCCCCGGGCCGCGACCCCCGATCGTCCTGATCACCCTCGACACGACCCGCGCGGACCACCTGGGCTGCTACGGCTACGAGGCCTACCCGACCAGCCCGCGCATCGACGAGCTGGCGCAGGAGGGCGCGCTGTTCACCCAGGCCATCGCCCAGGCGGCGGTGACGCCCGTCTCCCACGCCTCGATCCTGACGGGCCTCAACCCCTTCAACCACGGGGTGCGGGTCCTGCACGGCAGCTCCCAGTTCCGCCTCGGGGAGGAGCAGGTCTCCCTGGCGGAGATCCTGCGTGAGGAGGGCTACGCCACGGCGGCCTTCGTCAGCGCGCTCCCGGTGACCGAGTACTTCGGCTTCGAGCAGGGCTTCGAGGTCTTCGACGCAGCCTTCGCTCCTGATGCAGCTGTCGAGCGCAACGTCCGGGGCGGCCAGGTCAACACGGGCGGCGTGCAGCGCCACGCGGGCGGCACCACCAAGCGCGCCCTGGAGTGGATGAGCGCCCAGGAGGGCCCCTTCTTCCTGTGGCTGCACTACTTCGACCCCCACGACGACCGCATGATGCCGCCGGAGGCCTGGACCCAGGGCAGGCAGTGGAGCACTGAGACCCGCGCACGGCTGCGGGAGATCTACGACGTGGAGATCGCCTACATGGACGCGGCGGTGGGCCTCGTCTTCGAGCGCCTGAAGCAGCTCGAGCTGTGGGAGGAGGCGGTCGTGGTCGTCACCGCCGACCACGGGGAGGGCCTGGGGGACCACGACTGGTGGACCCACGGGATCCTGTACCAGGAGCAGATCCGCGTGCCGTTGATCGTGCGCGCTCCCGGAATGGGCGAGGGGGAGCGGGTCGACTCCGTGGTGCGCACGATCGACATCGTGCCGACCCTGGGGGACCTGCTCGAGCTGGGAGGCGGCGATCTGCCGTCGATGGACGGCGTCAGCCTCTTGCCCCTGATGCACGGCGAGACCGAGGACCTGGGGCTCACGGCCTACGCCGACTCGGTCAACCTGATGGTCTATCGCACCACGGCCGAGATCAGCGACAACAAGAACGACATGCTCTTCGCGGTGATCGTGGAGGGACGCTGGAAGTACATCCACCACCTCAAAGAGACCCAGGAGAGCGAGCTCTACGACCTGCGCGAGGATCCCGGGGAGCTGCGCAACCTCTACACCGAGCGGCCCGACGTCGCAGAGCGCGCCCACGCGGCGCTGAAGGAGTTCGAGTTCATGCCCTACGCCCAACTCGAGGCCGAGAACGTGCCCCAGGCCGTCCTGGACGGCCTCAAGGCCCTCGGCTACATGGGCTCCGACGAGGACGTGACCGAGGAAGACGAGAAGGCAGGGGAGGACGGGTAGGTACACCGTGCGAATGACCCCCGACGACGTCTGGTCGCGCTGAGAACCGATGGACTTCTGGTCCGTCCTGTTCGACGTCGGCGCCCTCCTTGGGGTCGCCTTCGTGCTCGGTGCTCTCTGCGAGCGACTGCGGCAGAGCGCGCTCCTGGGCTACCTCCTGGCGGGGATGCTCCTGGGCCCCAACACCCTCAACGTGGTGGAGTCGAGCCGCGCGGTGGAGGGTCTGGCGGAGGTGGGGGTCTCCCTGCTCCTGTTCAGCCTCGGTCTCGAGTTCTCCTGGAACCGACTGGCCTCCCTCGGCTGGCGGGCCCTGGGAAGCGGCGCCCTGCAGGTGGGCCTCACCATGGGCGCCATCGCCGGGCTCGCCTGGGCCCTGGGCCTGAACCCGCGCACGGCGCTCGTGCTCGGCGCTGCCTTGGCCCTGAGCAGCACCGCCGTCGTCCTGCGGGTCTTGATGGGGCGCGGCGAGACGGACAGCCTCCACGGCCGCCACGCCCTGGGCATCCTCCTGTTCCAGGACCTGGCGGTCGTGCCGCTCGTGCTGGGGGTCGGCTTCCTGGCGACCCCCGAGCTCGGCTCGACGGCCCTGGTGGAGCTGGGGCGGACGGGGATCTCGCTCTTCTTGATGGTCGCCGTCTTCTACGTGGTCTTCAACCACGTGGTGCCGCGCACCCTGCTGGCCGCTGCCCGACTGCGCAACCGCGAGCTGCCGGTGCTCTTCGCCGTGGTCGGGGCCCTCGGAGCGATCTTCGTGGCCCACGAGCTCGGCCTCTCGCCGGCGGTCGGCGCCTTCATCGCGGGCATGCTGCTGGGGGACTCGCCCTTCGCCAGCCAGGTGCGCGCGGACCTCTCGGTGCTGCGGACGCTCCTGGTGACGGTGTTCTTCAGCTCGATCGGCATGCTGGCGGACCCGGCCTGGATCCTGGAGCACCTGGACGTGACCCTTGCGGTCGTTGCGGTGGTCCTCGTGGTCAAGACCCTGGTGTGCTTCCTCGCCCTGCGGGTCATGGGCCAGACGTCGCGCTCCTCCCTGGCGGCGGCCCTGTGCCTGTCACAGGTAGGGGAGTTCGCCTTCGTGATCGCCGTAGGGGCGCGGGGCTCCCTCGTGGACGACGAGCTGTTCCTCGTGATCGTCTCGACGATGATGCTGACCCTGCTCGTGACGCCCTACGCGATCGCATGGGGGCCGCGTATCGCAGCCTGGTTGCTGCGACCCCTCGAGCGCCTCGGTATCTCCCGCAGCATGACCGAGGAGGTCCGTCTGCGGGCGGCGGAGCGAACGGGCCACGTGATCTTGATCGGCTACGGGCCCGCCGGTCAGAGCTGCGGGCGCATCCTGAAGGAGATCGAGCACGACGTGCTGGTGCTGGACCTGAACCCCTGGCTCGCCGCCCGTGCCCGGGAGGACGGCTTCGAGGGACTCGTGGGCGACGCCTCCCATCCGGAGGTCCTCGAGCACCTGCAGGTCTCCTCCGCCCGCGCGGTGGTGATCGCCCTGCCGGACCCGCGTACGGTGGGCGAGGTGGCCTTCGCCGTCCGGAGCCAGACCGATGGGGTGCCCCTGGTGGTGCGCGCCCGCTACCACCTCTACCGGGAAGACCTGGTGCCCTCGGGGGAGAGCGCGGTGGTGGACGAGGAGGAGCTGGTCGGGCTCAGCCTGGGGAAGCGGGCCCAGGAGATGTTGAAGGATCCCGACTAGAAGCCGGCCGGCCTCTGCAGGTGGTGCTCCGTCGAGGCCTGCCAGGCCTGGACCAGTGCCAGGAGCATGTCGTCCCCGTGCAGCTTGCCCGCGAAGCACACCGTCCGCGGTTGCCGGCCCTCTCGGGCGGTCGCGGAGGGCGCCGTCACGCAGGGGTGACCGGTCAGGTTCGTGATGCCCAGGCTCGGGCCGAAGTGGGGCGGGTGGACGTAGAGGTCCACCCCGCGCATGACCTCGTCCATGTCCCTGCAGAGGGCCGTGCGCAGGCGGCTGGCGCGCACGTACTCGACGGCGGGGATCAGGCGCGCGGCCCGGAACAGGTTGGGCCAGGCGTCGTCACCCTGCTGCACGAGCTGGTCGTCCCGGCCGTCACGGGTCAGCTCGTCGAAGGAGCAGGCGGCCTCCGCCATCAGGATCAGCATCATGCCCCAGACCGGGTAGTCCGGCAGCTCGATCGGAACGAGCTCCACCCCCAGGGCCTCGAGCTCCGCCAGGGTCTCGGTGTAGCCCTCCCGCTCTTGCTTGCCCTCGGGCAGGTAGCCCACCCTCCAGCCTGAGACGTCGACGGCGCCGGAGGCCTGGAAGGGCCGCGTGACCGCGTCGGGGTCGACGCCGTCCGCTCCGTGGATGGCGTCCATCACCAGGGTGCAGTCCACCGCGCTCGTGCCGAGCACGCCGAGCTTGTCCATGGTCCACGAGAGGGGCATGGCGCCGCCGCGGGCGACGCGGCCGAAGGTCGGGCGCAGGGAGGTGTTCCCGCAGCGCACCGAAGGTGAGACGATCGACCCCAGGGTCTCCGAGCCGATGGCGAAGGGCAGCAACCCCGCGGCGGTGGCGGAGGCGGAGCCGGCGGAGGAGCCGCTCGAGCCTCGCTCGAGGTTCCAGGGGTTGTTCGTGCGGCCGCGGAACCACTCGTCGCCCATGGCGAGGGCCCCGAGGGACAGCTTGGCCACGAGCACGGCGCCGGCCGCGTCCAGGCGCTGGATGACGCTCGCATCCTCGTCGATCACCTGCTCCGCGAAGGGCCTGGCGCCCCAGGTGGTCGGATGACCCTGCACCGAGAGCAGGTCCTTCGCGCCGTAGGGGATGCCGTGCAGGGGGCCGCGCCACTTGCCCTCGGCCAGCTCCGCGTCCAGGGCCGCCGCCTGCTTCAAGGCGCGCTCGCGGGTCAGGGTGACAACCGCGTTGAGTTTCCCGTCGTGGGCCTCCAGGCGCGCGAGGAAGAGCTCGGTCAGCTCGACGCAGCTCACCTTGCGCGAGGCGACCAGGTGGGCGAGGGCCGGGATGTCCGCGAAGGCCAGGTCGTTCAGGTCCGCCGGCCGCTCGCCCTCCACGAGCTCGACCTTCACCCCCTCGAACACCGGCGAGTGGGCCTCGACCCCGGGCAGCAGCGGGTCGAAGCCCAGGGAGAAGGGCTCGTCCCACGCGATGGCGACGTTGCGGAGCTGTTCGAGATCGCCCAATCGCCGTGTGACACTTCCGCGCATCTGCTCGGCCTCGGACTCCTCGAACTCGAGTCCGAAGACGCGCGCCGCGAGGCGCAGGTCCTCGGAGCTGGGGAATTCGTTGCCGGCGGCGTCTTGCATCAGAATGGCGGTGAACAGCAGGGAGAGCATGTCCAGAGCATCTCCGGCGCCCGCGCGCTCGTCAACTCGGGTGATGTCTCGAACCATGTTCGCCGTAGAAGTGTATCCGGGCCGGGAGGCCTCGCTATCCAGGTACGACAGTCGGCACCTCGAGTCCATGTGGCTCGAGACCCGGATCTCCATGCGCAGCGTCGGCAGCACCGATGCACCCTCGGCAGTCATCTGCCTCACGAAATCCCAATGGAGGAAGCATGGAATCCAGCATCCGGTACGGGCGGCAAAGTGCGCCCAGGTCCGTCAGTGTCCATCGATCCCACCTCGCTCGTCTACGAGGCGTTGTGCTCTGTGGAGGGCTTGCACTCGCCGTAGGGACCATCGGAACCGCTCAAGGGGTCGAGCCCCTGGGGGAGATCACCCAGCTCGCGAACATCGTCGGTGACAAGCCCGAAGAGGGCTGGAACAACTGGCTCTATCCCCTTGGGCCGTCGGCCAATCCGTTCCACCGCCCGGACCACCCGGAATACGCGGTGACTCAGAGCCGGGCGCGGTTGGGGAAGATGTTGTTCTGGGACGAGCAGCTCTCGAGCGACAACACCATGGCCTGTGGCACCTGTCACTTCCCCGAGGCGGGCGGCACGGACTTTCGCGCCGGGGGAGCCTTTGCCAACGGGGCGGTGGGCTCCTTCGGCGTCCTGCCTCAGGACGTGGACGGCGACTTCGGCGATGGTCTCACCCCGAGTATCGAGCGTCGCGTGACGAATCGCACGGCGCCCACGATGATCGGGGCCTACGTCTTCAACCAGCTCTTCTGGGACCTGCGCGCCGGGCCGGCCATGCTGGACACGGACGGCTTCCCGATGCCGGGTTTCGAGCGTAACGCCGGCCTGGAGGATCAGGCGGCCGGGCCGCCGGTCTCCGACGTCGAGATGGCCCACATCGGCATCGACTGGGACTCTGGTGAGATCCAGGAGAAGCTCGCCCGCTCCATCCCCCTGGCCCTGGCCAGCCCGGACAGCATCCCGCCGGACCTCGTCGAGGTGGTGGCCACGAGAACGACCTACGAGAAGCTCTTCCACGAGACCTTCGGCGACGGCGGGGTGACCCGCGAGCGCATCGCCATGGCGATCGCCCACTACGAGCGGACGCTGGTGCCGAATCAGGCGCCCATCGACCTGCCCGACGGCATGACGAAGAGCCAGGTGAACGGCTTCAACCACATGAAGAACAACATCACCAGCTGCTTCGCCTGCCACTCCGCGAGCTCTGCTCCGGTGCTCGATGGGAAGAACAACCTGGTCAACCCCTTCGATCAGGCCTTCTCGGACGGGATCCCGCACTTCATCGGCATCCCGCCGCCGGGGAGCTTCGATGGCCCGGTCAAGACGCCCACCCTGCGCAACCTGGGCCTGCGCAAGCGCTTCTTCCACAGCGGCCAGATGGACGACTTCGACGAGGTGATGGCCTTCTACAACAACGAGCTGCCCGGCTCCTTCGCCTCCTTCGGCTTCTTCCCCAAGCTCACGGAGGCCGAGCTGGCCGAGGTGAAGGACTTCCTGGTCAACGCCCTGACCGACCCGCGGGTCGCGGCGGCCGAGCCGCCCTTCGATCGGCCGGACCTCTACTCGGAGCGGGTGCCCTTCGAGTCGAACGAGTTTGGCTCCGGCACCCCCGGCACGGGTGGACTGAGGCCCGAGATCCTGGCGAACTCCCCGGCCCTCGTGGGTTCGCCCCACTTCAAGGTCGGCGTGGGGCGGGGATTGCCCGGCGCTCCGGCGGTCCTGCGCATCAACCTGCTGCTCGCGGATGACGGGCCCTTGGAGTCGAGCCTCGCCCTCTCCACCCAGGAGGTGGCGGTCTTGAACGACCAGGGCATCGGGACGGTGAAGATCTCCCTGCCCCTCGACCCCGACCTGATCGGTCTGCGCCTGCGGGTGCGCTGGGCGATCTCCGACCCCAACGCGGAAGGTGGCGTGGCCTTCTCGAACAGCGCGCACTTCGAGCTGTTCTGAGCGGCTCCCTGGGAGGGCGCCGGTCACCCCGCGGTGGCCGGCGCTCCGCGGGCTAGCCCGGCCTATTCATGAGCCCCGTCACGCTCTTCGTCGCGGCGCGCACCCTGTTGACGATGCCCGTGCCACGGAGGCGCTCGACGCGGCGCGCGAGCCAGGGGTGGCCGCGGATCGTCTGCCAGAAGTAGGCGTCGAGGCGGTTGAAGATGGGCTCCTGCCTGCCCTTCACCAGGGCGGGGAAGTTCCGGAAGTAGTACTCGACGAGCCGATTCGGGAACTCCGGCAGGTTCAGGCGCGCCCGGTAGCGCTCGGCCGCATCCTCGGAGGGCGGCACCTCGATGCCGCGCTCGATGCACTGGCGCTCGAGATCCGTGCCCGGGTAGGGGTGGAAGATCGAGATGTAGCTGCGCGTCGGCGCGCACTGGCGGTTGAGCTCGATCGTCTCCTGGAAGTCCTCGGGGGTCTCGCCCGGCAGGCCGACCAGGTTGTAGGCGTAGGTGCCGAGGCCCGCCTCGTGGGCCTCGTGGAAGGTGTTGATCAGGTCCTCGTTCGTGTGATTACGGCGCATGATGGCCTTGCGCACGCGGTAGCTCCCGGACTCGAGGCCGATCCTCAGATACGAGAAGTTGGCCTTCTTGAGGGCCGCGAACAGGTCCTTGAAGGAGGTGTTGTGGTGCACCATCAGGTTGATGGCGAACTCCATCGGCTGCTCGCGCTCGGCATTGAACTCCTCCAGCAGCTTGGCGAAGTCGTAGGCCCAGCTACGTCCGGCGGAGATCGTCTCGACCTCGAAGTAGCAGTAGTTCGCCTCGGGGAAGTCCTCGGTCAGCTGCCGCAGCTCCGCCACGCAGTCCGCCGGGTCCCGGAAGCGCACGAACTTGCCGTCCTGGACCTTGCGCAGGGCGTGGTTCGAGCAGTAGGTGCAGGTGAACGGACAGCCCCGCGCGATCAGCATGGCGTGCTTCTCGATCTTCTCGATCCAGGGCCGCCAGATCTTCCGGTTGGGGTGGGCGATGCTGTCCAGGTCCGGGTTGAAGGGGCGGGTGGGGTTCTTGGTGACCTCACCGCCCTCGCTGAACCAGAAGCTCTGCAGGTGCGTGGGCCGCTCGCCGCGCTCGACGTGGGCGGCCAGGTCCACCAGGGCGTCCTCGCCCTCGCCCACGCAGACAGCGTCGAAGGGGCCCCGGATGCAGTCGTCCGGACGCAGGGTCGCGTGCACCCCGCCGATCACCTGGTACATCCCGGGTCGCATCTCGGCCACGGCTCGGGCGACCTTGGCGCAGAAGGGGTACTCGGTGGCGACCGCCGTGTAGCAGACCATCGAAGGCCGGGAGCTCTCGAGGGCCTCCGTGAGCTCCTTCTTGAAGGAGCCGTGCCGCAGGACGAGCAGCTCGACCTCGTGCCCCTTCTGCTCGAGCGCAGACACGAGGTAAGAGACGCTGAACGAGACCTCGATCCACTCGGCGATCGGCTTGGCCGGGGGCGGGAGTGAGTTGGAGACCGTGTAGATGAAGAGCACTCTCATGGCTGTCTCGCGGCACTCACCCTAACCTATGGATCCGATCAACGGTCTTTCGACCAATGCGTCGGGATTGGACCTCTAGCAGTAAAGGACAGACAGCACCGGAGATTGACCATGAGCCTGATCAACTGGATCTTCGACATCTACCAGCACTCCAAGATCGACGACGCGCGCAACGAGGCCGCGGCGGCCAGGGCGGAGCTGGCCTCCATCCGCAACTCCGGCGGTGGGATCGACTCTGCGCGGCTGAATGACGCGATCGGTGAGCTGGCCCTCGCCACCAAGACCCTGCAGCGCATGCTGATCGAGAAGGGCGTCTGCGACGTGGAGGAGTTCTCCGCCCTCCTGCACCAGATCGACCTGGAAGACGGGCGCGCGGACGGCAAGGCTCCACTGCCCTAGCCCGGCCTATTCATGAGCCTTCAACGCATTAGCACCCAACCGG
>CAZQAT010000134.1:0-8952 GCA_964591315.1 uncultured Planctomycetaceae bacterium | reverse complement strand
CGGGGGGGCTTCCCCGCGTGTGTTCGGGCCCCCGCGGCCCCCCCCGCCTGCCCCCCCCCCCCCACCCCCCCCCCCCCCCCGACGGCCGATTGGCGCCCTGGGCGCCTCTCGGCCCCTCTACGGCCGCTGCGCAGGCCTGGCGCCCCAAGCACACAAGATGGCCCACTCACCTCCAGGGCCGGCCCAGGGGCGGCCTTCGGGACAGCCCATGCCTGCAGGCCGGATGCCCGAGGAATTGGTCTTCCCGAGCAGCGCGATCGGGGCTCCGAAGACCTAGAAATCAGACTCCAGAGCCCCAGGAGAGCGTTCTCGTGGTAGCTTTGCCAAAAGCACTTTCCTACCAAGGGTATGCCCGGAGCTTTCCAGACAAAATTATCCGTTGTCTGCGTCGGCGGCATTCCCACTCCTTCGCCAGTTGCTCAGAGCCCCCACTCTTGAAGCAGAGCCTCGCCACACTCCTCCTCCTCCTGACCCCTCAGGCAGCAATCGCTGCCCAGGAAACGGTTATGGACCCGCAGGAGTTCAACGTCTTCAGCCTCGGCGAGATCTCGTATGTCCTCGGTGGGAGCAGTGTCGATGGACTGGTCGGCTGCGTGGGGGACTTCGAGGCAGTGAACATCAGCCTCCACACGGACATCGCAGCAGGTCCCCTGACGGAGGTCTCACTGTATGCGGGCGGGACGGTGACCCTGGGGAACCTGAACGGCGGTGCTCAGACCAACAACGGTGGGATCGAGGCCGCCGGAGACGTCTATTCCACCAGCTCCACAGTCTTCGGGCCGGTCTTCACGGGCGGCGATTGCCATCTGATCAATGGCCAGATCCACGGGGACGTGTACTGCCAAGGTAGCTTCAACGGCAACGACGTCGACGTGATGGGAGTCGCCTATGAAGGCACGCCCTTCCAGCCGACGCTCAACCTGGGCTGGTACGCCACCTACTTCCTGGGGCAGGCCGACTCACGCGCCCACTTCCCTCAGAACGCGACGTGGACCGTGACCTGGGGCGTGCTCGACATTCAAGTGAGCCAGGCGGACTCGTTGATCACCATCCCCGCCGACATCGTCAATGGCGTGCATACCGTGACCGTCAACGGGCCTCAAGACTCCCAACTCACGGTGCTTGTGACGGGCCAGGCCTTCGACTTCGGCAGCCTCTCCTGGATCGTGTCAGGTGGCATCCAGACGAACGGCATCGCCATCGTTTGCCCCGATGCAGTGACGGGGAAGCTCAACGGCGGACCGCACCTGAGCCTGATCGCTCCGCGGGCCGCAGTCGAGTTCGGGAGCGGCATCCTGACCGGCAACCTCATCGTGGGCGACCTGAGCGGCGCAGGCGTGGTCCTCTACGACCCCTGGACCGGATTCGGCAAGAGCAGACCAGGTGACTCCTACTGCTTCGGAGACCCCACGGCGCAGATCAACTGTCCCTGCGGAAACAACAACGACGGGACTGTCCCCGGCTCCGGGTGCGCGAACGGGGTCTTCCGCTCGGGCGCGCTGCTGACCGCCACCGGAGTAGCCTCGGTGAGCGCGGACAGCCTGCTCTTGGCCACCTCCGGCGTGCAACCGAACACCTTCGGCGTCTACTACCAGAACGACGACAGCCTGGCCCCCGGCATCCACTTCGGAGACGGCCTGATGTGCTCCACGACGAACCTGAAACGTCTGGGCCCCGCCTACTCCTCCAGCGCGGGCTATAGCGACAGCTCGAACCTCCCACTGCCGATCTCCGTGAAGGGAGAGGTCTCCGCCGGGGAGACCAAGTACTACGGGTACTGGTACCGCAGCTGGATGAACTCGCCCTGCGGCTTCAACTTCAACACGTCCAACGCCTACGCCATCACTTGGGTCCCCTGAGCTCCGCCGGAATGGACAGGGGGTACACCAGGGCCTGAGCCGGAGTGCGAGGCGGCGCGCCCGCTGACGCGAGGAGATCCGGCACCTCAGCGTGAGCCCATGTGTGGCGGCGGAGCCTCCCAGAGTGCATCCTCCCCGAATGAAGATCCTCGGGCTGGATCACGTGCAACTGGCCATTCCGCCCGGTGGCCTCGAGACGGCCAGGGCCTTCTACGGATCCCTGCTCGGCTTCGAGGAGGAGCAGCGGCCGGCGAGCTCCAGCCCAGGCATCTGGTTCGTGGCGCCGCGGACCATCCTGCACCTGACGGTGGAGGAGCCCTTCACCCCCGCTCGCAAAGCCCATCCAGGCTTCCTGGTCGAGGACCTGGAGACCTGCAAGCTGGAGCTCGAGGCTGCCGGCCACCCCAGCACTCCCGCGTGTGGAGCGCGCCTCCATGTCCTCGACCCCTTCGGCAACCGCCTCGAGTTCCTCCAGGCAGGGGAGGGGTTCTCCGAGCGCTGAGCCCCGTGGAGGCCCTCGGGGTTCATGATCCTCGACAGCGCCCCCGGCCGTCAGGCCCGGCCCCAGGGGGCGGCGGCTCCCCCCGAAGGCGCCGTTCTCGTCACTCGCCCCCGAGGGACAGCAGCACGTGCTGCTGGTGCTCCAGGTCGATGGCCAGGATGCCCTGATAGGAGTCCGAGAGGGCGTAGAGCAGCTCTCGCTCGTAGGAGATACCGATCAGGAGCACATCCCCCGGAGGCGGACCCGGTAGGTCCACGGACATGTCGTAGATCGGCTGGACCGCCCCGTCGGTCAATGCCACGGAGAAGATCCTCCCCTCGGCACTGGCACAGATGAGCCTCTCCTGTGGAGCGTCCAGCAGGACGGAGTTCACCGAGCCCACCGGAAGACCGGAGAGCATCCCTCTCACGCCGTTCGGGTACACGGCCACCAGAGAGTTCGAGCCCGGGTCGCTGACGATCACGCGCTCTCCTTGCGCATCCCAGACGATGTCGGTCGGTCTCAGCAGGGGAGCGCCGCTACCCGTCGCTCCGTCGGTGAGCAGCGTGCGCTCACCGCTCGACAGGTCCACCCTCACGATTCCCGTCTGATTCTGATTCAACGGGTCGTACTCCAGGACATAGGCCATGTTTCCGCCGGGGTCCACCGCGACGTCACAGGCGTTGGCGAGCTGATCCCCCCACCCCGCTGCCTGGCCACTGATGATCTGACGGTCGCCGCTCTCCAGATCGTAGGCGTAGAGAGCCTGCTGACCCGGCTCGACGGCCAACACCAGGAGCGTCTGCTCGTCGAGCAGGGCTCCCGACAGCAGGTCGCCATCGCCTCCGCCATCGGCCAGGACCACCCGCTCCCCATCGACCAAGGAGATCGCGTGAAGACGCTCTCCGATCCGGTCCGAGATGTACAGCTCGTCCTTGGGACCGCAAACTCCAGCACAACCTCCCGCGGCCCAGCCAGGACCCTGGCCCACGCGAGTCTCAATCGTGGTAGTCCGCGCACCGGTCGCAAGATCCACCCTGACCAGCGCGGGCCAGGAAGGCTGCAAGGCCAGCAACGAGCCGGCCGACTCGACGACGATCCCCAGCGGATCGAGGAGGGAGGCCCCGTCACTCGCGTCACTGGCCACGTGAGAGCCACCTCCGTCGAGATCGAGCTCCCAGACCCTGGACTCCTGAGCATCGAGGAGCCAGAGCGACTCCCCGTTCGCTCCCAGCTGGAGCTCGAACGGCTCCCCCCACCCGAACGGCTCCGTGCTCGAGTCACTGTCCATGACCAGGGTTCGCTCGCCGGTGTCAAGAGCGACCGAGAGGATGCCTCCCAAGCCCACGTCCAGCACCAGCAGGCGATCTCCAGCGGCGTCGTGCACCATGTCCACCGGCTCGATCATGCTCGGGCCTGCGCTCAAGCCGTCCAGGCTGATGAGCGTACGATCCCCGCTGGAGAGTTCGATGCAGACGACTCCATGGCCGCTGAAGTTGTGCTCGACATCGATCAGGTAGGCCAGTGCGCCCCCCCCTGGTGTGAGGGCCAGGCCATTGCCGAACAGCGGTCCGATGCCAACTCCACTCCCGGACAGGACCGTGTCCAACCCCGTCACGGGGTGGAAACCAAGAACCTCCTGGGTAGAGCGATCGAAGGCCAAGAGCTGGTCGCTCCCCGGGGAAAAGACCATCTCATCGAGCGCTGACAGGCTTGAGCTCGCGTCCGGCACGAGCACCGCGACTTCACCGGTGTCCGGCTCCAGCGACAGGATAGAGCCCCAGACGGAGTCCATGACCAGCACGCGGCCGCGACCCGTGTCGTATGCCATGTGAGTCGGAGAGAGCATCCGGCGCACCCCGGCATCGATCGCCTGGTACTCCGTGGAGGTGTTCCCAGGGAGGTCCTCCGAGAAGATCTCGATCTCGCTCGACCCGCCGACCCACAAGTCGGGGACCTCCCAGGTCGCATAGTCGTCCGACGTACCCGCCGTCACGCCGTTCGCGCTGACGAGCACCACCCCGCTGGGATCCTCGGAACGGCCACGCACGGTCAAGCTCGACGTGGGCGTGTAGGCGCCGGTGGAGGGAAAGACGATCTCGCTGTTCGGACCCGAGGTGTCGGGCGGATCGCCTCCGGTGTCCCCATCACCGCCACCGCCATCTCCGCCCCCTGTGGAATCAGGATCGGATCCAGGGGCGCAGGCGAGAAGCAGGGCGGCGAACAGACTGATGGTAATGGAGCCCTTGAACATCACGGCGGTGGCTGAAGGGGTTGCGGCTGCAGAGTCCCGGCGGTCGGTACGAGACCGGGCATCAAACAGGTACCCCGGACCCGGGCGGTCGGCCCGAACCCGGGGCCGAATTCGACACCCGGCGGGAGAGCCGCCTTCCTCGACATCGCTGACCAGGAATTTCCTTCCAGGTCAGGGCTCCCAGAGCTCAGCTGGCCCCGTGCTCAGACTCCAGGGCAGCGGTGCACTCGCCCAGCGGGTGGCGTCCGTCCGTGGTGGCCCCTCGAGGGGTGCCTGGCCCGAGCCGCTCGATCCCGGGAGTCAGTGGGCGACCCGGAAGTCGTCCACGGTCGCGATCGCGTTGCCCCAGACGTAGAAGCTGGGCTCCCCGCAGTACTGCAGGTTGCCCTGACCCACCGGCGTGTAGCTATCGACCAGGGCTCCATCAGCGTGGAACTCCAGGCTGCCCCCGTTCCAGGTCATCTTGCACTCGTGGGAGGCCCCGATGTTGGTCTCTACGAGATCCACGTAGTGAAGGCTCTCGCCGGTCACGATGTTGTGGATCTGCCCGAAGACCGTCGTGCTCCCCTCCTGGCTCACGGCGATGCCACACTTGGCCTCGATGTCCTCGTCCCAGGGGTGGTAGCCGATCGCAGCATTGCACTGACCTCCCGCGGACTCGAGGGCGATGACCGACTGAACAGTCCGGAACCCCAGCTGCCAGAGCCCAGCTGCTGCGGAATCACCCTGGAGGCGCAGTTTTCCACCGGACTCCACCACACTGCCTCCGGTCCACCACCGCCCGTGGAGAACATCGTCCGAGAAGTCGTCCGTGATGGGAGAGTCCTCGAGCTCGGGCGGGTGCTCCGACAGGGTCACGGTGGCCCCCAGATCGTCGACGAAGATCAGGTTGCTGACGTTCATCGCCACCAGGTCGATGGAGAAGGGAAGCCCGTTGTCCGAGAGCCCCATGCCCCCCATCAGATCGGCTGTCGGCATGCCGTGGAGCATTCCGGGGACCCCGTCATTGACGAAGTCCCCCATCTCGGTCGGCCGATAGGCCCCGTCGATGTAGTGGCCGACCTCGAAGGTGCCGGCGCTCTCGTTGAAGAGGACGCGGGAGTCGGAGACGTACCAGGGCTTGTCCAGGGTCGCCTGGGTGGTCGAGGACCCGCTGTCGGTCGAGGTCGAGGTGGTCTCCAGACCGCAGCCCGCCAGGGCCGCCAGCAGGAGCATCGGCACCAGCGGTCGCGAGAGCGGAGCCACTCGTCCGGGGCCGGTTCGGCTCTGCCGGCAGCCCCCCTCGAGAGCTCTCTCCAGGGGGGGGTTGGTCTGGGGGGGGTAATTGGGCATTCCTAGTTTCGATGCTACGGATGGGGTGTTTTCCCGCAACCCCCCCTCTGGATATTGTGAGACCGCGACTCCACGGCGAGTCCCGCGCCGCATGAGCCGGTCCTCGGATCCGCCATGTGGCACCGAGATGCACAGGCCCCCCTCCCACCTCGGCCCGGCCAGCGAGTGACCGTCCCTGGTGAACCGGAACTGGAGCACTTGTCCTCCGCCGGCCATGTGCTCTGCTGAGCGCACCTCTGAATCGGACCCGGCCCTCAAGGACCGCGAAAGGGCCTTCCCTGTCCGACGACTCCTTTAGATCATCGCAGCCGCCCAGGATGGAGCAGGAGAGCGTGAACCCCGAAGAGCAGGAGAGCGGCCCCGAGCTGGGCCCTGGCGATTCGATAGGCCGCTACAAGCTCCTCCGCAGGCTCGGCAGGGGTGGCATGGGCGATGTGTTCACCGCCGAGGACCCCGATCTCAACCGGGAGATCGCGATCAAGGTGCTGCCGGCCTCCATGGCCGCGAACGAGTCGCTGGTGAGGCGCTTCGAGCGAGAGGCCCAGGCCATCGCGAAGCTCGAGCACCCCAACATCGTCACCATCTACTCCGTCGAGCGGGCCGAGGGCGTGCAGTTCATCACCATGCAGCTCGTCGATGGGGACACGCTCCGCGCCCCCATCCAGGCCGGCGGCTCGCCCCAGTACGAGTTCTTCGATCTCGCCATCCAGATGGCCGACGCCGTGGGCTCCGCCCACGAGCGGGGCATCATCCACCGCGACCTCAAGCCCGAGAACATCCTGGTGACCGGGGACGGCCGGGTGATGATCTTGGACTTCGGCCTCGCCAAGCTCCGTGAAGAGGCCGAGCCGCGCGGCATCAGCGGCGCGCCGAGCCACCTGACCACGGACGGGCTGGTGGTGGGGACCATGGACTACATGTCCCCCGAGCAGGCGGAGGGCCGCGAGGTCGATCACCGCAGCGACATCTTCTCGCTGGGCATCGTCCTGTTCGAGCTGGCGACCGGCGAGCACCCGTTCCGTGGGGAGTCGAACCTCTCGGTGATCTCGGCCATCCTCAAGGACCCCGCGCGCTCGACGCTGGAGATCAAGGCCGATCTGCCAAGACAGCTGGACCGGATCCTGCAGCTCACGCTGGAGAAGAACCGCGAGCAGCGGACCCAGTCCATGAAGGACCTGCGCAACCAGCTCGAGAGCCTCAAGCGCGAGACGTCATCGATCCCTCGCGCAGGGGCGGCTCGCCGCAGGCTGCCGCTCGGGCTCATGCTCGGCGCCTTCCTGGCGGGCGCGGCCGTCGCGCTCGGCGTTGGGGCGGGCCTGGGTGGCTCGGGAGAAGCGGCGGGCACGGCCGTCGAGCTGGGAGCGATCCGCAGGATCGCAGGTGACGCGGACCTGGAGGTGCACCCCGCGATCTCACCCTCGGGGAAGATGATCGCCTACGCCAAGGGACCCATCGGGCAGCGCAAGCTCTACGTGAAGCACGTATCGGGGGGCAAGCCCGTCGCCCTGACCGCCCAGTACGAGGGCAACCACCTCTGGCCCCAGTGGTCGCCCGACGAGTCACAGATCGCCTTCGAGGCCGGCCGGTCGCGCTGGCTGATCTCCCCCTTCCCCAGCGATCGGCGCGCGCTCGAGGGAGCCGATGGCGCCGGCGGCCTGACCTGGTCGGCGGATGGCCAGCGCGTGGCGTACACGCGTGACGATGCCCTGATCGTGCGCGCCTTCTCCGGCGGAGAGGAGCTCACCGTGGTCTCGGGGTTCAGGCCGAACTCCCCCTGCTGGTCACCCGACGGCAGCAAGATCGCCTACGTCCTGGGCAACGACGGCTACCACTTCGCGGCCTTCGACTCGGGGAACATCGCCCCCTCCTCGATCTGGGTCGTCTCCTCGACCGGTGGGGAGCCGGTGCAGGTGATCGCCGAGGGCGCGCTCAACCTCTGCCCCCAGTGGCTCGACGACGAGCACCTCGTCTTCATCTCGGACAGGCACGGACGCAATGACCTCTACCTGATCCGCCTGGACGGAACAGGAACGCCGTCGGGGGATCCGGAGCGCATCACGGCGGGCATGAACGCCTATAGCTTCACCCTCTCCCAGGACCGCCGACTGATCGCCTTCTGCGAGTCCACCAGGCGCGCCAACATCTGGAAGCTCCCCATCCCCGAGCCCGAGACCACAGTCTCTGTCCGGGACGCGGTCCCGGTGACCTTCGGCAGCCAGGTGATCGAGGGAATGGACGTCTCTTCCGACGGGCAGTGGATCGTCTTCGACTCCAACCGGGGGGGGAACCAGGACATCTACAAGCTGCGCCTGCCCGACGGAGAGCAGCAGCTCCTCACGATCGACCCCGCCGGGGAGTTCATCCCCAGCTTCTCCCTCGATGGTGAGGAGGTCGTCTTTCACTCCTTCACCAACGGCAATCGCGACGTCTACGTGATGGGTGCGGACGGCACCGGGGTGACTCAGGTCACCACGCTGGACTCCGAGGACCGCTACGGCACGTGGTCCCCGGATGGGAATTCCCTGGTCTTCCACAGCACCCGGGAGGAGAGGTTCGGACTGTGGAGCACCACGCGCACCGAGCGCGGCGGCACGTGGAGCGAGCCCCGGCTGCTGATGTCGATGGACGGGGACTCGCCCGCCTGGTCGCCCGATGGGGCCTTGATCGCCTTCGGCACCGGAGATGGCGCCTCTTGGACGGTGACACCCGAAGGAGAGGACCTGAACAAGATCTGCGGCAGCGAGGTCGGCCTGGCCGGCAGGCCCTACCTGAAGTGGTCACGCGACGGCGAGCAGATCTACTTCAAGGGCTGGCGCACCGACGGGCGTGCGCAGGTCTGGGCCGCTGCGAGGGACGGCAGCGAGGTTCGAGAGCTCGTGATCTTCGACGACCCCTCGAAGTCCTCGGGACGCGCGGAGTTCGGAGTGGATGGGGAGTCCCTCTACTTCACGCTGGCCGAACGGCAGATGGACGTGTTCACGATCGAGCTCGACTTCAGACCCGGGAGCTGAAGGGGGGTCCGCCGC
>CAZQAT010000133.1:3757-9152 GCA_964591315.1 uncultured Planctomycetaceae bacterium | reverse complement strand
CCGGTTGGGTGCTAATGCGTTGAAGGCTCATGAATAGGCCGGGCTAGCCCGGACTATCCACGAACACGCCGCAACCGGCCGTCTTCGACGGCATCTCGGCCCCTGGAGCTGCTGCGTCTGGTGCACGTCTTCATGAGTGCTCCGGGCTGGCGCAGAGCGCCAGAGCTCAGCGCACGCTCTTGAAGGAGCTCGGCGTCCCGCGGAACTTCTTCAACCGCACCCGAGCGTGCAGGTCGATGATGTCCCCCACGGGCACGTCGCCCTCGATCAAGACCGGCACGCCGGTGGGCTCGTGGAGCCAGATGCGCAGCGCCCCCTTGATCCCGAACAGGCCCGAGAACTTCTTGCTGCCCCCCTCCTCCCCCTCGGGCTGACTGACGTTCAGGCGCACCTCGCGGCAGGGGAAGACGCCGGAGGACACCTTCAGCTCCCTGCGGGCCCCGCGGGTCAGCTCGAGCTTCCAGAGGTCGTCCTTCTGCAGGAGGTGCACCTCGAGGCTGTCCTTCTGCTCGCGCACGAGACTGCGGGCCAGGTAGACCGCCCCGAGGATGTCGATCGTCTCCTCGGGGACCTCGCGCTCCTGAGCCGCGTTCCACATGCGGTGCTCGCCACGCTTGCACTTCTTGCAGTGGTAGGGATCGTTCCAGGGCAGGGTCGCCTCGACGTAGTGCTCCTTGCGGGTGCAGCCCGAGCAGTGGCTGTTGCCCCGGTAGCTGCTCTTCCAGCCCTCGTCACCGCGGCCGATCTTGACCTCGCGCTTGCGGTTCTCGCTGCCGGTCTGGACCTCGGAGTTGATCAGGCTGGGCCAGGCCTGCGGCAGGAAGCGAGTGGTGATGGTGTGGTCGAGTTCGTAGCCCAGGTGGCCGCCGCGGGCGCCGATGCGCATCCAGCCGACGTGCTCGCCGCCGGTGGGGAGGGACTCGCCGGGCTTCGGCAGGCCGGCCACGTAGGGCTCGACCCCCGAGGACATGGTGACCGTTCCCACCGCGGCCTCGCCCAGGGGGCCCAGGTCCACGCCCACCTCGAACTCCAGGTGCTCACCGGGGGGGACCCACAGGCTCGCCTGGGCGCCCCGGTCGACCCGGAAGCTGCCCTCGACCAGATGGGGGTCCCCGGGCCCCGCCAGGGCCGGCACCGGGCGCACGTCGGGGTCGTCCGCGGTGCCGTGGGGCCCGCTTCCGGCGAGCAGGAGGAGGATCAGGAGGCTGCGAGTCAAGGCGAGTTCTCAGGGGCCGGTCGGGCGGAGTCGTTCGGAGAAAGTAGGCCTGAACTCCTCGAAATCTACCGCGTGAGCGGCGAAGCCCCCACGCTTTATCCGGGCTCCAGCGGGGCCTGGCCCGCAATTGAGTGCCCCGGGGCGCTAGCCCGGCCTATTCATGAGGCTTTGACGCATTGGGACCCAACTGCGTTCCTGGCGGTACTTTGGGTGTCGGACGAACCGGAGGCGACCTGGTGAGGTCGTCGAGGATCGGGCGACACCCAAAGTGCCGCCAGGGGCGGAGAGGCTGCCGGTTGGGTGCTAATGCGTTGAAGGCTCATGAATAGGCCGGGCTAGATGCCCGATCCAGCCCCACCTACGGCACGGGACCGCCGATGTGCGCCCTGGATCCGGATCAGCAGGCCGCCTCGCGGCGGGCGCGGATCAGCTCCTCGGCCCGGTCGAAGGCGAAGCGGGCCGGGGGCCGCCGGGCCTCGCCAGCGGCCTCCAGGAGCTCCCGCAGGACCTTGCCGATGCGCTCTCCGATGGCCTCCACCGGCACCCGGCGCCCCTCCAGGTGGAAGCCGTGTCCGCGCACCAGGGCCCCGGCGCTGATCACGAAGTCGGGGGCGTAGAGGATCCCCCTCTGGTGCATGGCGTCCCCATGCTCGGGCTGCGCCAGGACGTTGTTGGCGCTCCCGGCCACCACCCGACAGCCCAGGCGAGGCACGCTGAGGTCGTGCAGGATGCCCCCCAGAGCGCAGGGGGCGAAGACGTCGCAGCACAGGTCGAACTCCTCGCTGGGATCCACCACCTCGATGCCCAGCTCCGCCTCCAGGGCCCGGGCCCGCTCGAGCCGGACCTCGGCTCCGATCACCCGCGCCCCGACCCCGACCAGGCGCCGGGCGAGCAGGCCGCCGACCGCCCCCAGGCCCTGGACCACCACCGTGCGGCGCGGCCAGTCCACCTCCCCGTCCACGTGCTCCAGGGCGGCGGCAATACCGGCGAAGACCCCCTCGCAGGTGGCCTCGGGCAGGAGGCCGGGGCCGCGCTCGTCCGGGCGCGTCACGTACTCGGTGGCCTCCGCCACGGAGGCCAGCTCCGCCGCGCCGGTCCCCACGTCCGGACCGGTGTAGAAGCGACCCGCCAGGTGCTCCACCACCTCCCCCAGGTGCCGGTAGGCCCCGGGCCAGTCGACCCCCTCCCGCTCGAGCAAGACCACCTTGCCCCCGCCGGCCGGCAGCCCCAGCAGCGCGCACTTGTGGGTCATCGCCCGGGAGAGGCGCAGGACGTCCCGCAGGGCCTCGTTCTCGCTGCGGTAGGCCCAGCGTCGGATGCCGCCCAGGGCAGGCCCGACGCTGGTGTCGTGCAGCGCCAGGAAGCCCCGCAGCCCGGAGCGCCTGTCGACCAGGGCCTGGACCTCCTCGAAGCCGCCGCGGGCCATCACATCCAGAATGTCGA
Source organism: uncultured Planctomycetaceae bacterium (assembly GCA_964591315.1). Classification (GTDB taxonomy): domain Bacteria; phylum Planctomycetota; class UBA1135; order UBA1135; genus JABACD01. The sequence continues at coordinate 6,493 of CAZQAT010000133.1, read as the reverse complement.
GGTCCATGAGGGTGTCGGCGGGACGTGCAGGGGACGCCCCGAGCCCCGCAGTGTACCCTGCGGGGAGGCGATTGCTCCCAGGGGCCGGGAAGAGGCCCGACTCCCGATCGTCACCCAGGTCATGCACGAATCCACCCCCACTCCCGCCGCACGCCGGCGCCGGCACCCCTTCTGCTGGCTGCCCCTGCTCCTGACCCTCGGCTGCGCCAGCACCTCCGGCGACGCGGAGCTCGACCCTGGCGACGAGACCTACCGGCCGATGGGACCGGCCTCGCGCATGGACGACAGCATCGGCAAGTACCTGGCCGACCTGTCCACCTCCATCAACGCCTGGATGGACAAGACCCTGACCGCGTCCACTCAGCAGGAGACCCGCAAGCAGGCCCTGCTCGAGACCAACATCCGCGAGCGCGTGCGCAACCGCCAGGACGAGATCCTGGGCGAGCTCGAGACGGGCCCCGACCGCAACCGGGTGATCGCCGCGGGGGCCCTCGGGTTCTCGAACGACCCGGCCATGGTCAGCCCCCTCCTGGCCTCCCTGGACGACCCGAACGAGAAGGTCGTGGGCAACGCCCTGATGTCCCTGGGCGTGCTCTGCCGTCCGGAGACCCCCCTCTACAAGGTGGGCGAGATCCTCCGCTACTCGGCCAACCCCCACAACCGCTGGAGCGCCGCGGACTGCGGTCTCTCACTGGTGGCCGCGGGTGCCCAGCACGACGGGATCGTCGAGCCGGCCCGTGCGGGGCTCACGGACGCGGAGGAGCCCATGGTGCGTGCCCTCTCGGCGAAGATCCTGGCCCTGACGAGCGACACGGACTCGATCGACGCCCTCGGCAACCTGCTCTACGACGAGGTCCCCCTGGTCTCTCGCTCCGCCTCCCAGGCCCTGGCCTTCATCGGCAGCCGCAACGAGCACCACCAGGGCAGGGCCGCGCGGGCCCTGGTGCGCGCCCTGGCCGAGGGTGACCGGGACCTGCGCCTGCGGATCCACCCGAGCCTGACCCAGTTGAGTCAGCGGGACTACGGACTCGATGTAGAGGAGTGGGAACGATGGGTCGCCAAGCTGCCTTGAGACGCGCCTCGCGCTCGCGAGCCAGCTGGATCCTGTGGGCCCTCCTGGGGGCCTGCGCGGGTCTCGCAGTCGCGCAGGAGCCCCCCGCCCCGGCGGATGGAGAGAAGCCCGAGGACGCGCCGGGGTCCGCAGCGGAGAAGGACGACCAGGCGGAGGAGGTCCGCCCCCCCGGCCCCCAGGCCCCCGTCTCCGGCATGTCGAGCCTGGTGGCCCGCTCGCACCTCGAGTTCCCCGGCCTGCCCGACCAGCCCCACGTCCTCGACGCCACCTACGCCTTCCCCGAGCGGGCCCGCTGGCGCATCGCCCCACGGCCCAAGCCCACGGCCCCCGGCAAGCGCCAGAGCGCCGAGGTGCGGCGCCAGGACCGGCGCATGCGCTTCCGCTGGGGCGACGGGGTCTGGGCCGTCGAGCCCGGCGAGACCGGCTCCCGGCGCTTCGAGGGAGAGGACCGCAGGCTGGCCCTCTTGCGCATCGAGATGCGCCGCGTCGCCCTCATGTGGCCCGCGGAGCTCGAGTGGAAGGGCGAAGGGGCGGAGCGTGTCGCCCTCCTGCCGGGGGTCGGCCAGTACGTGGCCTGGCTCGACCCGGAGCACGGTCGTCCCGTGCGCCTGGAGAGCCGCGACGCCGACGGTACCCCCAGGGAGCGCTTCGAGGCCATCACCTGGCGCGCGGAAGGAGAGCGCCATTGGCCCCAGGCCTGGGAGCTGTGGAGCGGAGAGAACCTGATCTGGAAGGAGCAGATCGGGTCCGTGCGCACCGCTCGCAAGCTGCAGGACCCCTTCTTCCTGCCCGGCGACCAGCGCCAGGGTCGCGTCACGAACGTGAAGGCCCTGAATCGGCTCCAGGTCGACGAGGTCCAGGTGCCCAGGTTCCGCGCCTGGCGGCGGAGGCTGGAGAAGGACGAGCAGGACTGGGAGAAGGCCGTCGAGATCGGCCGCCTCGAGCTCGGCAACTGGTCCAAGGCCTTCGAGGGCACGCGCTACCGCCTCGACGACCGCCCCTACTTCTACGTGGACCAGGGCTGCAAGCCCTTCCTGCTCGAGGTGCGGCTCCTGAACGAGCTGGACGACCCGCCCCCCGAGTGGATTCTCCAGGGGGGCTACCCGGCCCTGCGCTCGGCCTTCGACAGCGTGGACAAGCTGACCCCCACGAACCTGTCCCGGATCCGCTCCCGGGTGCCCCAGGACCTGAGCGGCGGCGGACCCTACGCGGCCGTCCAGCTGACCGAGGGCGGGACGGGGATCGTCCAGCTGGTGCTGCCCACCAACTGGAAGGTCGTGGACGACGATTGAGGGGTGGGCGGGCCGCCCCGCCCGAGGTCAGCGGCCCCTTCGGGTGTCCTCCCCCGGGGTCACGCGGGGAGGTCTCCGGGGGGGGGACCGGACCCCCTGAACCTGCTCTGGGAGGGCCCCTGGGGGGCCCTGGAGGGGCTCAGGCGGTTTTTCGGAGTGGTTGCGCACCCTGGGCACCGCTTTTGCACTCGTAGGATGAGTCTCCCGTCCCCGCTGGTGTCCGCATCGAGGATCCGTGCCATGACGCTCCGCAAGCTCTTCTTCCTGCTGTTCCTGACCCTGAGTGCCTGCATGGTGCTGGAGGACCTGGCCGACGCCCAGCGCAGCGGCCGCTCCTCCGGGAGCCGCGCCTCGGGCTCCAGCAGCCGCTCC
>CAZQAT010000133.1:0-3657 GCA_964591315.1 uncultured Planctomycetaceae bacterium | reverse complement strand
AGCCGCTCCATCGGAAGCTCCTCCCGCAGCAGCTCGCGCAGCTCCTCCCGCAGCAGCTCCGCGAGCCGCTCGAGCTCGCGCTCCTCCTACAGCTCGCCCTCGCGCTCCTCCAGCCGCACGACGCGCACCGTCAGCTCGCCGCGCAGCACGTCGAGCTCCCGCACGAGCAGCTCGCGGACCAGCTCCAGCCGCTCCTCGAGCAGCCGTGACTCGGCCTACTCCTCGCGTTCGTCGAGCAGCTCGACGCGCCTCGACCGGAGCTCGAACTCGTTCAGCCGCTCGACCCCCACGGACCTGAGCAGCCGGGTCGAGCAACGCTCCAGAACATCCAGCTCGCGCAGCACCTCCTCCGCGCCCTCGACCTACGACCTGTCGCGCCGCACGTCGACCTTCGCGCGCAGCTCGAGCCGCTCCTCGGTCGGGACCCTCGAGGACGCCACTCTACGCGTCTCCGACGGAGTTCGGGCACCCGTACGGGGCTCGACCGTCCCGCGCGAGTACGGCGCCAGCCGCGTCGAGCCTTCCCGCTACCCGGCGGAGACCCAGCGCCGCCTGCTCTCCGAGCGCCTGCGGGCCGCCACCGCCCTGACGGTGTCCGACCAGTCGGCCAGCCGCAGCCTGGCGAAGCGCTACTCCCCCAGCACCAACGAGGCCTCCAAGTCCCTGCGGCGTCGCGGCGCGAGCGCCGCTCCCCTCCGCAAGGACGCCGCCTCCCCCGGCGCGGCCCGCCGCGCCGCGGCCGCGCGCCTCGACTCCTCCCGTCGCTCCAGCATCGCCGCGCAGGCCGCCCGTCAGTCCGCCCACCGCGCCGCGCAGGGCCGCGAGAAGCGCGCCCTTCGCATCGGTGAGGCCCGCCGCTCCCACGCCGAACGCATCGAGTACGCCCGGGAGCGCCGCGCTCAGCGCATCGCCAACGCCCGCGGCAACGCCACGAAGAACGCCCAGGCCGACTCCGCCCAGGCCGCCGAGATCCAGGCCCTGCGCCAGCGCTGGACCAACGCCCGCGCCGCGAACGCCAGCCTGCAGAAGCGCATGGCCAACGCCTCCCAGGGCGTCTCGATCGCCTCCGACATGGCCCTGAAGTCGGCCATGGGCGCCGCCGGCTTCGGCGGCTACGGCTCGGGCGGCGCCGCCGGCGACCGCTGGGGCGGCTACAACCACGACTACGGCGGAGACGGCTGGGGCTACTGGTACTGGAACTCCTGCTGGCCCTACTACAGCAGCTGGTGGTTCGGCTGCTCGAGCGGCTGGTTCCCGGGCTGGGGCTGGGGCTGGGGCTACAGCTACAGCTGGGGCTACAAGCCCTGGTGGTCCTGGTCCTGCTACTGGCCCAGCTACTACAGCTACTGCTGGCCCACCTACGCCTGGTGGAGCCCCTCGGTGGTCTACAAGGTCTACGAGGAGCCGGTCGAGGTCGTCATCGTCGAGGAAGAGGAAGAGCCCGCGGTCGTGGCCGCCCCCGCCGCCACCCCCCCGGTCCCGGACGTGGGCCAGCGGGCCGCGACGGAGTACATGGGCCTCGGGGACCGGGCCTTCACGGAGGGTCGCTACGGCGACGCCGTCCACTACTACGCCAAGGCCATCGAGTTCGCGCCCCAGGACGGGGTCCTGTACCTGGTCCTGTCGGACGCCCTCTTCGCCACGGGCGACTATCACTACGCGGCCTTCGCCCTGAAGCGCTCCCTCGAGCTGCACCCCGAGCTCGCCAGCCTGGGCCTCGACAAGCGCGAGTTCTACGGGGTCTCCCAGGACTTCGACAGGCACCTGGTCCTGCTCGAGACCTTCGTCGGCGACCATGTGATCGACGAGGACGCGCGCCTGATCCTGGCCGCGAACTACCTGTTCAGCCGCCAGCCCGAGCGCTGTGTCGAGCTCCTCGACAACCCCTTCAGCGTGGACGTCAAGGCCAGCGCCGCCGGCCAGCTGCTGCTGGCCGCCAGCCTCGAGCTCGCGACCCAGTAGGCCCAAGGCCACGCCCCTCCACCGCGGGCGGGATCCTCCTCGGAGGCTCCCGCCCGCTCTCTCATCCGCCCCGGAGCTCCCGCGGACCGGCGCCGCAGCCGAAGGCCGCGAGGTCCGGTCGGCGACCGAAGTGCCGCTCGAAGACCCGCCCCAGGGCCTCCTCCACGCGCTCCTCGCTCCCGGGCTCGAGCAGGATCGCCACGCAGCCCCCGAAGCCGGCGCCCGTGAGGCGCGCGCCGTGCACCCCGTCCAGCTCTGCGGCGGAGTCGACCAGGAGGTCGAGCTCGGGGCAGGAGACGCCGTAGTCCTCGCGCAGGGAGGTGTGGGTCTCGAGCATCAAGCGACCCAGCCCGGCCAGGTCCCCCGCGGCCAGGGCCCGGCGGGCGGCGCGCGTGCGCCCCGACTCCGTCACGACGTGCCGGGCTCGCCGCAGGGTCTCCCCGTCGATGGCGCCTGCGATGAGCTGCAGCTGCTCCGGGGTGGCATCGACGAGCCGCGGCAGCCCGGCCTCCTCGAGCGCCCGTTGAGCGGCGCGGCAGCGGGCCACGCGATCGGCGTAGGCCGAGCCGGCCAGGGACCGGGGCACGCCGCTGTCCGCCACGGCGACGCGGAAGTGCGCGGAGTCCACGGGCAGGTGGGCGGCGAGCAGGCTGTCGCACTCCAGCCACAGGAGGTGTCCGGCACGGGCGCGGGCCACCGCATGGGGGTCCAGGGGCCCGCAGGGCAGGCCCACGTGGTCACGCTCGGCCCTCCAGGCCAGGTCGGCCAGATCCTCCGGAGCGAGCGCCGCCCCCGCCAGGGTCCCGCAGGCCAGGGCGGTGGCCACGCACAGGGAGGCCGAGGAGGACAGCCCGCCCCCCACCGGCAGGTCCCCGTCCACGAACAGCTCGAGCCCCGGCAGGGGAGCTGCTCGGCCCTCAGCGAGGCCCCGTAGGACGCCCACGGGATAGTCGGTCCAGTCCCCCCGGGGACGCCCGGGAAGGGCTCCCAGGGGCAGCTCGAGGCGCTCCGGGCGCTGGGCGCTCGCCAGCCTCAAGACCGGCTCGGGGGCGATCCGGGCCGCCACCCGGGTCCCGCGGTCGATGGCCAGGGGCAGGGCCGGACCGCCGTTGTAGTCCAGATGGGCCCCCATCAGGTTCACGCGGCCCGGGGCCTGAAAGACCCGCGGCGCCGGGCCCGGCCCGAGGACCTCGGCGAAGCCCCGGCGGGCTCGTGTCAGAAGAAGCTCCAGCTCCCCGCTCCCATGGCCGATCTCGCCCATGGGGGTGATTCTAACCCCCACCTTCCCCGCGGCCTTCGACCCCGCTATCGTCCCAAGATGCTCCGCCTCATCGCAGCTTGCCGACCCGGCGCCGCCGCGCTCCTCGTGACCCTCGCCGCGAGCGCCTGCTCGAGCGTGGAGTTCACCCGCGACACCATGAGCTCGGGGACCTTCGAGGCCACGGGCACGGGGGTCACCTTGTTCGGAGTGGACATCCCCCGCAGCGGCCTCAACCAGGCCCGCGAGAACGCCTCGGACGCCGGGATGCACAACCTCGTCGTGACCGAGATCGTCGTCTGGCCCTACTGGGGCCCCTTCGACTTCCTGCTCGAGATCCTCTCCGTGCGCACGGCGACGATCAAGGGCACCTGGGGCTTCAGCGAGGGCTAGCCCGGCCTATTCATGAGGCTTTGACGCATTGGGACCCAACTGCG
>CAZQAT010000132.1:0-9314 GCA_964591315.1 uncultured Planctomycetaceae bacterium | reverse complement strand
TCGTGCACCTCGTCGTCCGGGAAGTGCTCGTCCTCGCCGTAGGGGTAGCCACTCACCAAGGCGGGTGTACCTGCCCGGGTGGGGGCTCCAGCGCGGGACCTCGCTCACGCGCTCCCACTCGAAGCGCAGGGGGCTGCCCGTCTTCCCGGTCGGGATCTCCTCGCTGAAGCCCCGGCGCCAGAGCCTGGCGGTGGCGGGCTCGAGGGAGGAGATCCGACGCTCGCCATCGTCGTCGCAGGTGGCGAGGACGATGCGGTCCCAGTACAGCTGGAGGGTGCAGAAGATCCGCAGGCGCGGCATCTCCTGCAGGCACTGGGCGTGGCAACCAAGTGCCGAGAGAGCACGTGGACCAGCGCAACAGCAATCTTTCACATCACGGTCGCCAGGTCACGGTCCAGGCATTGGTGAAGTTGAAGCCGGAACCCGAACAGGTATTCGTCGAATCGCGGTACCAAAACTGATAGTTCGCGTTCACGTTGGGTCCGTAGCTCTCAGCACCGAAGGGCTGGCCCCCGAAATCCGTGAAGATGGTGCTGCCGGCGCTCGTGATCTGGATGTGAGAGCGCGCTGTCTGAGTGGTGGTGCAGAGCAACCCATCACCCACGGCCGTCCCAAGTCCGCCGGAGTGGAAGTTGCTGCCGCGTAGCACCAAGCCGGGCTTGCTGCCGGGGACGCCCTCGATGATCAGCCGGAAGCTGTCGTTGGCGATGGAGGCGTTGCCGTCTCCAGTGAGTCTCGCTCCCCCGACTCCGCTGGTGTTGGCACAGCCCTCGCCGGGGTTGCCGTGGTTGGAGCAGGGGCAGACGGCTCCTGTCCCGTCGCCGAAGCAGTAGGCGCTGCCCATGTTGGGATCTGCGTGCAGGGCCAGGGAGTGATGCTCACCTCCCGCGACCTGAGTGAACCCCATTCCTGTTGGTGTGTTCGAGACCTGGCCCCCGTCGTCCCATCCCCAGGCCACGATGGAGCCGTCGGAGCGCAGGGCCAGGGAGTGCCCACCACCCGCGGCAATCTGAATGAACCCTGTTCCGGTGGGTGTGTTCGAGACCTGGCCCCAGTTGTCAGATCCCCAGGACACGATCGATCCGTCGGACCGCAGGGCCAGGGCGTGGGCGTTGCCCCCATCGATCTGGGTGAAGACCACTCCAGTGGGTGCGTTCGAGACCTGACCGAACGAGTCGTTTCCCCACGCCACGATCAAGCCGTCGTGGTTCAGGGCCAGAGAGAATCCACCGCCCCCCGCCACCTGGGCGAAGTCCGATCCGTTGGGTGTATTCGAGACCTGGCCGAACAGGTCGTTTCCCCACGACACGATGGAGCCGTTGGACCGCAGGGCCAGGGAGTGCCCGAATCCTCCCGCGACTTGAGTGAAGCCGGTACCGGCAGGTGTGTTCGAGACCTGGCCATCGATGTCCCATCCCCAGGACGCGATGGAGCTGTCGGAGCGCAGGGCCAGGGAGTGGTAGTACCCTGCCGCAACTCGAGTGAAGCCCGCTCCCGTGGGTGTGTCGGAGACCTGGTTCTCGTGGTCTCTTCCCCCCGACACGATGGAGCCGTCAAAGCGCAGGGCCAGGGAGTGCTGAGCACCTCCCGCCAGCTGAATGAAGTCGGTTCCGGTGGGTGAGCTCTGTAACGGACCCCAAGGATCGTCTCCCCACGACACGATGGAGTTCTGGCCCTGGGCAGAGGAGGACAGCAAGCCAGCGAACGCGAGGAGGAGCGAGGCGGCGTGGCGTGACCGGGTGGAGGAAGAGCTTGGGTACATCATCGGAGTTCGAGTGCTGGGTGGACACGGACTCCGGCATGGGGGGATCCCTTGGCCTGTCGGAGTGCCGCAAAAAAACGTGTTCTCACCTTGGGTTCGTGCGCTTCCTCGTCCGGCGATCCCCATCTCCGATGGCGAGGGAGAGGTGAGCAACTTGCCCGCCTCGCCGGTACAGCCCGCGATGAATCGGGGCCAGGACAGGTTTCCCACAAGAAATCTCCCGGGCTTCGTCGGAAACCGGAGTTGGATTGCCTCGTGAGCTGTCGTGTGGCCGGGGGAAGGGATCTGGGGAAGGGTCATCTCCGTCCCCAGCGGGGGTGCCGCGCGAGGCCTGCCCCCCGGCAGGCTGAGGCGTAGCGCGGCGATCCTGGGCCAGAGCCCCCGGGAGGAGGGGACGCAGGTGGAGCAGCCCCACAACCCGTGGACGGCTCCCGCGTGGCGGTCGCCGTCGAGCTCGACCTCCGTTCTCGGTGTCTGAGAGATGTTGCCGATCCCCCGCGCGGGGATCGATCGAGGAATCTCGCAGCCCCTCCTGCCCGCTGCGTCGCCCCGGAGGCCTCGGCACCTCGCGCATGTGCCGCCACGAACCGCCCGGAGCGTTCGGGATCGGGAAGAGCCCTGCCACCAGGAGGGACCCCAGGTCAATGGCTCCGTGGAGATCGGTTCCCGCGCAATACCCGGGGGAAAAATGTCCTGCGGCAGCCCTCACCCGTGCTTCAGGGATGAATCGCGGGACTCACATCCCGACATCACGAAACGCAACCAATCAGCAAGCACCATGCACAAGACAAAGAGCATCAACTGGACCCTATCCGTAGTCACCGCCCTCGCGGCTGTGGGCGCGATAATGACCCCCGCCCCGCAAGGCACGGTCATGAGCACCTCGCCCCTGATCGAGGAGGCGCAACCCCAGATCCACGGTGCCATGCCCGCATCCTGCTGCCAGATGGTCGGCGCCCTGGACAAGATGGTCGAGGAAGCCGACCTCGTCTTCCAGGGGACGGTCTTGAGGGTCGACTACGCCAACTCCACCCCGGTGGGTACGGAACGTCCCGCGCTACCCCATACCTTCGTGACCTACTCCGTGCAGCGAGTCCTGAGCGGCGAGGACCCCGGCAGCACCCTCATGCTCCGCTTCATCGGCGGCCCCAGCACCGTCTCGGGTAACTACCTGAGAACCAGCATCACGCCGCAGTTCGATGTGGGAGACAACGACATCCTCTTCGTGGCAGGGAACGGCGAGCGGATGAGCCCTCTCGTCGCCAACCGCTCCGGTCGCCTGCGCGTGATCGGGGGGCAGGTCTACTCCGACACCGGGCGCGCCGTAAACCTCGACGAGGCCGATCACATCCAGCTCGGGGCTCGCCACGCGCTCGAGGAGGTCCGCACGACGCTTATCCGCGGTGAGGTCATCGAAACGGAGCGCATTCACGATCCGGCCACCACGACCAGCGATGCCATGGCTCCGCAGCCGCTCCTGGCCACCCTCGAACGCCTCGGTCTCCAGCGCAAGAGCACGGCCCGCAGGTTCCAGAACTCCTTCCCCTGGGAGCCCTTCACCGGCCCCGACATGGCCGTCGCCGCCATGCCCCAGGAGACCCTCGAGGCGACCCAGCCCGAGTCGCTGGAGGAGCAGCAGCAGCGTGAGCTGCACAGGAAGCAGGACCAGGAGTTCCGCCGCAGCATCCGTCGCACCCCGACCGAGACCCCGCCGCGCCCCATCGAGCAGCGGACGGAGACCCCTGCCGAATCTGACCGCTAGGTCGCAAACCCACCAACCCGATCAACACTCACCAAGCAGCAGACATGTTCACCAAGAAGATCCTGCACCTCGCCACCATCATCAGCCTTTTCGGCGCATCGACCCTCCAGGCCCACACGACCTTCGGATCCTGGGACAACAACAACGTGGTCCTACGCATCTCCAACACGAGCTTCCCCGCGGGGAACGCCTACAGAAGCGCCCTGTCGACCGTGCGTAACCGCTTCTACTACGGGCAACCCAGCGCCCTGAACCTCAACCTCGTGTTCGGCGACACGTCCGTCGGCTTCGATAACGGGCAGAGCGAAGTGTGGGCCAGCTCAAGCTCTATGTACAACCCTGCAGTGACCTTCGCCTGGATGGACGGGTCGTGCATCGTGGAGTCCGATATCGTGTTCTGCAGCCAGCAGCCATGGACCAGCTCCACCTCGAAGACCCTCATCTGGAGCTATGGTGGAATCGCACGCCCGTTCCAAACGACCGCGATCCACGAGTTCGGGCACGCGGTAGGCCTGGACCACGAGGATGGTGAGTACAACAGCATGGGGCAGGACTGGACCCACATCACCTGCAACGGCTCGACCTATCGCTCGTACGTCGGGGAGGATGCAGCCAACGGCCTGGTCAGTCTCTATGGCCTCTACCAGCACGACATCGAGGACCTAAGCGTCTCATCGTTCCGCCGCACCGGTCAGTCGGGCGGATACAGCGTGCACGGACCCTGCATCATCACCACGACCTCGGGTGCCACTGCTCCCTTCGAGATCGACGACCAGGGTCAGCGGCGGTACCTCCTGAATCGCGGTCAGAGTTATCGCGTTCAATTCACGTTCGAGAACAATGGCGCGAGCACCCACCACAATGTCGGTCTCGAGTACCACATCTCGAACAACAACTACATCTCCTTCTGGGACCCCATGATCAGGTCGACGAAGCTCCCTACCCTGGGCCGCGACAACGTGTACACACGCTTCCATAAGGTGACCATCCCCAGCAACCTCACGCCATTGCAGACCTACTGCCTCGGAGTTCGCATCGACGCCCCCAGTGCCGTCATCGAGTCCACCGAGTTCAACAATGCCGCGTACCACATGATCCGCATCATTAACTGAAGCGCACCCGGGACACCGAGATCCCACGCACGCCGCACCCCTCGACCGTGTCGAGGTGGCGCGGCGTCGTATTAGCGCTGGTCCACGTCGCGTCCCACGCCCACATCCTGCGCTGGCCCAGGCGGGGCGAGACCCTCGAGCTCGGGCCGACACTCGTACGTGGACGGGGAGCGTTACGAGCAGGCGTTGCATGAGTTCTCACGCACGTTGACTGGCAACGACTCCAACTGGAGGCTGCACTATCGCCTGGCGCCCTGGCTCCGCCAGCGGGAGTCCACAGGCGGAATCGTGTCTCGGAGCTGGTGGCCCTCCAGCGCACAAAGATGGCACGCCAAGCTGCGCCGGAAGACCCCGTGCTCGGAGTCGGTCGGAGAGAACTGCTCCCGGGGCCGTGGGCGGGAGCCGGGTACGATCCGACCCCGGCGTTCCTGGACCCTCGTTCCCTTCAGCGCTACAGTCACGCCCGTGACGGGTGACGACTCCGAACGGTCGAGGGACGCCGGACGCCGGGATGAAGAGGCGCTCATCGAGGCAGCCCGAGCGGGCGAGGCGGGGGCCGTGTCTCGGCTCTTCGAGATGGTGCAGGCGGACCTCACGCGCAACCTCGAGCGTCAGGCCGGCGGCGCCCTGCGGCGCCACGGCTCCCTGGACGACCTCGCGCAGGAGGTCTGGCTGCGGGTACTGGGAGCACTCGGTCACCTGCGCGCGGGGGCCGACCTGGAGGACCTGCGGGCGGTCCTCTACCAGCACGCCCGCTGGGCGGTCCTGCGCGCGGCGGAGCGCGCCCGTGACTTCCAGGGTGAGTCGGCCCTGGGTCCCCCGGGCTCCAGGGACCCCGCGCCCCAGGGGGAGTCCTCCCTAACGGGGCCGGTCACCCGCGAGGACTCCGTCGCCTGGCTGCGGGAGCGCATCGACGCCCTGGGCCCGGAGCTCGCCGAGGTGATCCACCTGCGCCTCGAGGGGGTGGAGTTCGCCGAGATCGCGGCGCGGCTGGGGATCTCCGAGGGCGCCGCCCGCAAGCGCTTCGAGCGCGGCACCAAGCGGCTCGTCGAGTAGTTCGGCGCCCGGATGGAGTCTTGATGGTCTGGGGCCCCACGACCCCTGCGCCGACTCCTCGGGTTCTTGTGTCGCTGCCTGTACCGGGCGTGCTGGAGGAGAGAGCTCGGCGGAGCGAGTCCCGAGGCGCACTCCCGCGTCCGGGCTGCAGCTTCATCGATCACAGAGCGCAATCCGCGTGGAGCCTGCTGAGCCACGGGACGGGTCGGGGAGAATCCGGTCCGTCCCGCGTCTCCATTCGTCCGCCTCGGCTGAAGCTGTGGATTCCTCGAGGCACGCCGCGAGGGCGCTCGCGGCGGCCTCCGTCTGCGGCGACCCGACCGCTGGACGGCTCAGAGGGGGACGAATGAGGCGCGGGGCTCCTGCGACCCGCCATGCCCCGGCCGTCCGCCGGGCTGCTCGAAGCGCAGCAGTGGGGCCTTGGTCGTCAGGACCGAGGTGCAACCGGCCGGCCTCAGCGCCCTAGCCGCGCGCGCCAGAGGGCGGCGTCGGCGTCGTGGCCGGCTCCGGGTTCCGCTGCGTGCCAGGCCTCGAACAGCAAGACCAGCAGCTCCCAGGCCTCGGCAACCTGCGGGTCTCGCTCACCATGCAGGGCGCGGGTGCGCTCCTCGAGCTCGAGGCCCAGGAGCGCCGCCTCGGCGAAGAGCTCGCGGTCGGCGAGCAGGGTGGCGAGCGCTGCGACGACTTCGAGCGTGTCGGGGTGGCCGTCACCGAGCAGCCGGCGCCGCACCTGCAACGACTCGCGCATGTGGGACTCGCTCTCGTCCAGCTTCTCTTGCGCGTAGAGGACGAGGGCCAGGTCGTGCAGCGAGCTCGCGGTCTCGCGGTCCTCGTCGCCCAGGGTTCGTCTGCGAATCTCCAGCACGTCCCGATAAATGTCCTCGGCCTCGTCCAGCTCTCCCGCCTTGCCGAGCAGTCGGGCGAGCGCAGAGCGCGCAAACAGGGTCAGGTGATGTTCGCCGCCGTGCGCTTGCCGTTCGCCCTCGACCGCCTCGCGCGCGAGCAACTTCGCCTCGTCGAACTTGCCCTGCTCCTCCAGGACTCCAGCCAGATTGGCGATCGACAGCAGCGTATCCCTGTTCCCGTCGCCCAGCTCTCGGCGCTGGAGCTCGAGCGCCTCGCCGAAGTACTCCTCGGCTGCTGCGTAGTCCTCCTGGTGGAAGAGGACGACCCCCATGCTGTTGAGCGCCCCCAGCGTTCGGTAGTTCAGCTCTCCGAACACACGCTGACTGGTGGCCAGCTCCTCGCGGAAGTACTCCTCCGCCTCCGGCAGGCGTCCCATGTAGAGCAGCAACTCGCCCACTTGACTGATCGAGACCAGGGTGTCGGCGTGCTCGTCCCCCAGGACGCTGCGTCGGATCGCGAGCGCCTCGCTGATGTAGGCCTCGGCCTCCGACAGCTTGCGCTGCTCCATGAACAAGCGACCCAGCATCCCGATCGAGCGCAGCGTGCTGCGGTGCTCGCTGCCATGCACCCGCCGCGCGCCCTCGAGCGCCTCGCGGAGGTACGGCTCTGCACGCTCCAGCTCACCCTGCTCGATGAGCAGGAGCCCCATGTTGTTTAGCGCGCCCAGGGTGCTGGGGGCATCATCGCCCTGGGTACGCCGGGTCGCTTCGAGGACCTCGCGCACGTAGGGCGCCGCCGCGTCGAAGCGACCCTGCTGCATGAGCAGCGAGCCCACGTTGTTGAGTGAGCCCAGGGTGTCGGCGTGGTCCGGCCCGAGGACGCGCTGGCGACCGCCGAGCGCCTCGCGGACGCAGCGCTCGGCCTGCTCGAGGTCGCCGTTGGAGAAGTGCAGCCCTCCGAGCTTGTCGAGGAGGTCCAGCGTGAGCTGACTCTCATCCCCGAGGGTGCTGCGTGCCGTCTCAAGGCTCGCTTGCAGCAGGAGCTCGGCCTGCGCGTGCTCGCCTCGGGCAAGGAGCAGGGAGGACAGGCCGGCTGCCGACCACAGGGTCCTCTCGTCTTCGTCGCCGAGCTCCCGGCGTCGGATCTCCAGGGCCTCGGTCTGCGGCTCCATGGCCTCTTCCAGCAGGCCGGTCAGCTGCATCGTCTCTGCCAGGGTCTGCAGGAGCCTCGCCCGGACCAAGGGCTGATCGCCGAACTGACCCTCGACTGCCTCCAGGGCGGGCGTGAACACGTGGGCGTCCAGGGTCTGAAGGGCCAGATTCGTGAAGTCCGCGCCCGCGACCTGCTCGTCGTAGGCCTTTAGGGCCTCCTCCTGCTCCGCCGCGTCCAGTCCACGACGCACGTTCAGCTCACCCAGCTTCTCGCGCAGGCCTCCGCGCAGGCTCAGCCCCATGGCTTCCACGTCCACGTCGGCGAACTGCTGCGCCTGGAACTCCACCACCTGCTCGAGCTCCGCCGCACGCGACTCCGCCAGCCGGGCGTTGCCCGTCGCTACCAGTGCGAGACCCGCGATCACGACCGACGCTAGTGTGCCCACCAGGCCGCTGGCCGCCAGCACCGGATGCCGTCGGCACCACATGCGCGCCTTGCGCAGGCGCCCGGGCGGCCGCGCGTGGATCGGCTCGTGGGCGAGGAAGCGCCGCAGGTCCGCCGCCAGCTCCTCCATCGACGCATACCGGTGGCGCCGGTCCTTGGCCATGGCCTTGGCGGTGATCGTCTCCAGCTCCACGGGCAGCCGGGAGCGCAGCTGGCGCAGGGGCACCGGCTCAAGGAGCAGGATCTTGGTCATCACCTGCTGGAAGGAGTCGCCCTCGAAGGGGCGCTGCAGGGCGAGCAGCTCGTAGAGCACCACCCCCAGGCTGAACACGTCCGAGCGGTGGTCGACCTCGGCGGACTGCGCCTTGATCTGCTCCGGGCTCATGTAGGCGTAGGTCCCCGCGGCGCTGCCGGTCTGGGTCAGGCCGGCCTCGTCCTGCAGGCGGGCCAGGCCGAAGTCGGTCAGCTTGGGGGTGCCCTCCGGGGTGAGCAGCACGTTGCGGGGCTTCACGTCGCGGTGCACGACCTGGGCGGCGTGGGCCGCGGCGAGGGCGTCCGCCATGAGGGCGACCAGCTCGGCGGCGCGGCGCGGGTGGTCGGCGTCGGGCTGCTCGAGTCCGCGCTGCTCCTCGATGAGGTCGTGCAGGGTGCGGCCCGCCTCCACCAGCTCCATGGCGATCCAGTCCACGCCGGCGTCGCGCCCGTGGCTGTACACGCTCACGATGTGCGGGTGCGTGAGCCGGCCGCCCGCCCGCGCCTCCCGGGCGAAGCGCTCCACGGCCTCGGGCAGGGCCGTCCCCGGGTGGAGCAGCTTCAGGGCCACGCGCCGGTCGAGGGAGGGCTGCCGGGCCTCCCAGACCTGACCCATGCCGCCCCGGCCGAGCTCCCGCAGGAGCTCGAACTCGCCCACCCGGTCCCCGGCCCTCGGGGCGAGCTCGGGACTGGACGGCCCGCCCCCGGCACCACCGTCGACCCGGGGAGTGGACTTCATCGGATCGTCGGAAGGTTCGCCCTGCATGGGCTAAATCCTAGCAGGAGACTGCCGAGGACAAGCGATTCTGAGTGCCTGCCACACCGCTCGCTCCGCCCGTTCTCGCCCCTCTCCGGCCCCCGTCACCTCCGAGGATAAGCGTCTCTGGCGGCCCCAGCTAGTTCAACTGCTCCCGCGCCCGAGTCCAGC
>CAZQAT010000131.1:0-9730 GCA_964591315.1 uncultured Planctomycetaceae bacterium | reverse complement strand
GGAACGCAGTTGGGTCCCAATGCGTCAAAGCCTCATGAATAGGCCGGGCTAGGAGAGCCCCATGCTCCGACGACGTCCCCCCCGCGCCGCGACCCTCTTGGTGCTCCTCTGCGCCTGTTCGGCCCCGCCCACGACGGGTGAGCTGCCGCCGGAGGCTGCGCTCACAACCTGGACCATGAGCTACCCCGAAGCCCGCCTCGGTGAGGTCGTCGACGACTACCACGGCACCGCGGTGCCGGACCCCTACCGCTGGCTGGAGGAGCCCGACAGCCCCGAGACCCGCGCCTGGGTCGAGGCCCAGAACGCCCTCTCCGGCCCCTTCCTGGAGTCCCTGCCCCAGCGGGCCGAGATCCGTGCGCGCCTCGAGGAGCTGCTCGACCACGAGCGCTATTCCCTGCCCCGCCAGCGGGGCGGGCGCTGGTTCTTCACGAAGAACGACGGCCTCCAGGAGCAGGCGCCCCTGTACGTGGCGGAGACGATCGACGGCGAGGGGCGCCTGCTCCTCGACCCGAACGACTTCAGCGCCGACGGCAGCGTCTCCCTGGCGGACTGGTGTCCGAGCCCGGACGGGAAGCTGCTGGCCTACGCCACCAGCGACGGCGGCTCGGACTGGCGCCACTGGCGCTTCCTCGAGATCGAGAGCGGTGAGCACCTGCCGGACGAGATCACCCGCAACAAGTTCGGCGTGCTCGACTGGATGGACGGCGGCGCCGGCGTCGTCTACTCGCGCTTCGAGGTGCCCACCGAGGGGGACGAGCTGCACGCCAGGAACGCGGTCAACGAGGTCTGCCTGCACCTGCTCGGCACTCCCGTGGAGGAGGACGTGGTCCTGCGCGAGGCCTCGCCCGAGGGCCACTGGCAGTGGCCCGCCCTGACCCAGAGCCGGCGGGCGGTGGTGATCACCGAGCGCGACACGGAGAGCGACAAGGATCAGGTGCACGTCATCTCCCTGGTGGGCACCAGCCGCGGCCGGGGTGTGGAGCTCCTGACGGGTTTCGACGCCCGCTACGACTTCGTGGGCAACGACGGGGACCGGCTGTGGTTCGTGACCGACCTTGAAGCCCCGAACAGGCGCCTGATCGAGGTCGACCTGCTGGTGCCCCAGGGCCGCCGGGAGCTCGTGCCGGAGGCGGACGCGACCCTGGAGGGCGCTGAGGCCGTGGGCGGGCACCTGGTGCTGTCCTACCTGCGCGACGCCCACTCGGAGGTGCGCGTGCACGCCCTGGACGGGGAACTCGTGCGGGTGCTGGAGCTCCCCGGCCTGGGGAGCGCCGCGGGCTTCGACGGCCGCCTGGCGGAGGCGACCACCGCCTTCGCCTTCACGGGCTTCACGACTCCCGGGGAGATCTGGGCCCTGGACGTGGCGAGCGGCGAGACGCGCCTGCTCCGGCGCCCGGACGTGGGCCTGGATCCCGCGGACTACGAGGTGTACCAGGAGTGGTTCGAGAGCCGGGACGGGACGCGCGTCCCGATGTTCCTCGTCCACCGCAAGGGCCTCGCGCGGGACGGCCGCGCGCCGGCCCTGCTCTACGGCTACGGCGGCTTCGACATCTCCCTGACCCCGGTCTACAGCCCGAGCTGGCGCATGTGGATCGAGCGCGGCGGCCTCTTGGCCGTGGCCAACCTGCGCGGCGGCGGGGAGTACGGGGAGAACTGGCACAAGGCCGGCACCAAGCTGCAGAAGCAGAACGTGTTCGACGACTTCGTCGCCGCCGCCGAGCACCTGATCGCCGAGGGCTACACCTCGCCCGAGCACCTGGCCATCCAGGGCGGCTCCAACGGCGGGCTCCTGGTGGGCGCCTGCATGATCCAGCGTCCGGACCTCTTCCGCGTGGCCCTGCCCGCGGTGGGGGTGATGGACATGCTGCGCTACCAGCACTTCACCATCGGCTGGGCCTGGGAGCGGGACTACGGCAGCTCCGAGGATCCCGAGGAGTTCGCCGCCCTCCACGCCTACTCGCCCCTGCACACCCTGCGGGACGGGGTGCGCTACCCGGCGACCCTGGTGACCACGGGTGACCACGACGACAGGGTCGTCCCCGCGCACTCCTACAAGTTCGCCGCGCGCCTGCAGGCCGCCGGCGCCTCGGGGCCGGAGAACCCGTACCTGATCCGTATCGAGACCCGCGCCGGCCACGGCATGGGCAAGGCCACCAGCGTGATGCTGGACGAGATGGCGGACGTCCTCGCCTTCGCGGAGCACTTCTGCAGGCTGGGGGGAGCGCGGCCCTGACCTCGCCCGTCCCCAAGGCGCGCCTCGTCGGCCTCGACCTGGCCCGGGCCCTGGCGGTCTTCGGGATGGTGGTGGTCAACTTCAAGCTCGTCATGGGGGCCGAGGGTGGGGGCTGGCTGGGGGGCGCCGCCTCGCTGCTGGAGGGCCGCGCCGCGGCCACCTTCGTGGTCCTGGCCGGGATGGGAATCTCCCTCGCGACGCGCCGCTCGCGGGAGTCGGGTGACCCCGCGCTCGTGCGGCGCGAGCGCGGGACCCTCCTGCGCCGGGCGCTCTTCCTGTTCCTGGTGGGGGCCCTCTACACGCCGGTGTGGCCCGCGGACATCCTGCATTTCTACGGGGTCTACATCGCCCTGGCGGCCTGCCTGATCCGGGTGCGGAGCGCGGTGCTGTGGGGCGCGGCGGCCCTCCTCGTGGGCCTCTTCGTGCTGCTGATCGGCACCCTCGACTACGAGGCGGGCTGGAACTGGGAGACCCTCGAGTACGCGGGCCTCTGGACCCCGAGCGGCGCCGTCAGGAACCTGCTCTTCAACGGCTTCCACCCGGTCATCCCCTGGCTGGCCTTCCTCCTGGTGGGGATGGCGCTCGGGCGCCTGGACTGGGGCGCGGTCCGCACGCGACGGCTCGTGTTCGTGGTCGGGGCCGCGGTCACGGCCCTGGTCGAGCTCGCGAGCCGGGCCGCGATCCACGTCACCACGGCGGCCAGCGAGGCCCTGGACCCCGAGCTCGCGGAGGCCCTCTTCGGCACGAGCCCCATGCCACCCATGCCCCTCTACATGCTCGCCGGCGGGGCCACCGCGGGCGCCCTGATCGCCCTCTGCGTCGGGGTCGGGCAGCGCTGGGGTGAGGCGGGCTGGCTGCGACCCCTGGTCGCCACGGGCCAGCTCGCGCTCACGCTCTACGTGGCCCACGTCGTCCTCGGCATGGGCGCCCTCGAGGTCGTGGGGCGGCTGGAGGACCAGTCGATCACCTTCGCCCTCGGCTCCTCGGCCGCCTTCTGCGTCGGGGCGGTCCTCTTCGCCCACCTCTGGCGGCGCCGCTTCGCCAGGGGGCCGCTGGAGGCGCTGATGCGTCGACTGACGGATCCGCCCGCGGCCGCGGAGTGAGGCTCAGCCCTTCCCGCGACCCTTCTTCTTCACGACGCGGTGGGCCTTCCCCAGGATCACGCGCAGACCCAGGTTCTGGACCACGCCGCCGGCGAGGAAGCTGGCCGCCATCTCGTCGACGGCGATCAGCACGGTCTGGATCTCGCTCAGGCGCTCGTGGAAGGCCTCGGCGTCCTTGCTCTTCTGACGCTCGAGGGTGGGCAGCCAGCTGTCCATGTGCTGGAGGATCGGGTCCCACTCCCGACGCTTCCGCGTCTGGATGATGCTCTTGATGATCTTCTCGAGCTCGGTCTCGGGCTCGTAGAGCAGCTTGCGCGAGCTCGGGCGCTTGGAGGAGCGGGTCAGGCCCCAGTCGGACAGCTCGCGGGTGGCCATCGAGACCGCGCCGCGGCTCATGCCCAGGGCGGCGCCGATCTCCTCGGCGTCGGCGGGCTCGACGCGGCTGATGAGCCAGCCGAGGATCCTCCCCGCGGCCGGGGTGATGCCCCAGAAGCCAGCCAGGTGGCCCCAGAGCTGGACGAACTCCTCGCGGATCTCTTCGGTAGCGCTCACCGTGCCGTGCAGCCTATCAGGTCGATCAAGAAGCTTCAGCTTCTAGTGAAGACTCACTGCTGCCCTCTCCCCGACCGGTGGGGGGGGACAACCCACGCGACGAGTGGTAGAACCTGCCCACGATGAGCACCTCCGATCCCTCGAACCGTCGTTTCGCCCCCTTGCCGGAGGGTGTCGCCCAGAGACCTGACGCTGCCGAGAGCGTCATCCTCGAAGGTTGGCGCGCGCGGAACGTGATGGCGGAACTGGAGCGCGCCCGGGCGGACGCGCCGACCTTCGTGTTCTGGGAGGGGCCGCCGACGGCCAACGGCCGACCCGGCATCCACCACGTGATCGCCCGCACGATCAAGGACTCCTTCTGCCGCTACCAGTCGATGCGCGGCAAGCGGGTCGACCGCAAGGCGGGCTGGGACACCCACGGCCTGCCCGTGGAGCTCGAGGTGGAGAAGGCCCTCGGCATCAGCGGCAAGCCGGAGATCGAGGAGTACGGGGTGGCGGCCTTCAACGCCAGGTGCCGCGAGAGCGTCTGGACCTACCGCAAGGAGTGGGAGGAGCTCTCCGAGCGCATCGGCTACTGGCTCGACTACGAGCGGCCCTACGTCACCTACGACGAGGACTACGTGGAGTCCGTCTGGCACGTCCTGGCGCGCTTCCACGAGCATGGGCTCGTGTACCAGGGCCAGCGGGTCGTGCCCTTCTGCGGCCGCTGCGGCACCGGGCTGTCGAGCCACGAGATCGGCCAGCCCGGGGTCTACCAGGACCTGCTCGACCCGAGCGTGACGGTGCGCTTCCGCCTGACGGAGCAGTCGGGTGGGGAGCCCGAGAGCCTGCTCGCCTGGACCACGACCCCCTGGACCCTGCCCTCGAACGTGGCCCTGGCGGTCCACCCGAAGGTGGAGTACGTGCGCGTGCGCGTGCCCCTGCCCGTGCCGAAGGGCGAGGAGAAGGGCTCGCGGGGCCACGAGGTCGTGTGGCTCGCCGCCGCGCGCCTGGCCGCCGTCTGCGGCGAGGGCGCGGAGGTGCTCGAGACGCGTCCGGGCAGCGAGCTGGCGGGGATGGCCTACGAGCCAGTCTTCGAGGCCGAGGTCCCCGAGATCGACCCCGGCGCCTGGGAGGTCGACGACGCGGCGCGCTGGAAGGTCGTGCTCGCCGACTACGTCACCACCGAGGACGGCACGGGCATCGTGCACCAGGCGCCGACCTACGGCGCCGACGACTGGACCACGGCCCAGGAGAACCGCCTGCCCGTGCTGCGGGCGGTGGGAGCCGAGGGCAAGTTCGAGGTCCCCGTGGGGGGCGCGGCCGCCGGCACCTTCTTCAAGGAGGCCGACGACGCCCTGATGGAGGACCTCAAGCAGCGCGGCCTGATGTTCAAGAAGGCCCGCGAGAACCACAGCTATCCCCACTGCTGGCGCTGCGACACGCCGCTCTTCTACTTCGCGACGCCCGCCTGGTACATCCGCACCACGAGCTACAAGGAGCGCATGATCGCCTACAACGAGCGCTGCCGCTGGGTGCCGCCCGAGGTGGGAGAGAAGCGCTTCGGCGACTGGCTCGAGAACAACATCGACTGGAACATCTCCCGCGACCGCTACTGGGGCACGCCCCTGCCCTTCTGGGTCTGCGGGGACTGCGGCGCCGAGAAGGCGGTGGGCTCGAAGGCCGAGATGGAGCGCCTGGCCGGCGGCCTGCCCGAGGGCTTCGACAACCACAAGCCGCTGATCGACGAGCTGCACTGGCCCTGCGAGTCCTGCGGCGGGACCATGCGGCGCACCAGGGCCGTGGTCGACTGCTGGTTCGACTCGGGCTCGATGCCCTACGCCCAGCACCACTTCCCCTTCGAGGACGGTACGGCGCGCACGAAGGCCCAGTTCCCGGCGGACTTCATCGCCGAGGGCCTGGACCAGACCCGGGGTTGGTTCTACTCCCTGCTGGCCATCGGCGCCTTCATGGCCGAGGTGGAGCCCGAGCTCGAGGCGGGCACGGTCTACAAGGCCTGCGTGGTCAACGGCCTGGTGCTCGACAAGGACGGGGTCAAGATGAGCAAGCGCCTGGGGAACGTCGTGAACCCCTGGGAGGCCATCGCCGAGCACGGCATCGACGCCATCCGCTGGTACATGCTCTCGAGTGGCGCCCCCTGGCTGCCGAAGCGCTTCGACATGAACGGCGTGCTCGAGGTGCGTCGGCGCTTCCTGGGCACCCTCTTCAACAGCTACAAGTTCTTCGCCGAGTACGCCCGCATCGACGGCTTCGACCCCGAGGCGGCCGAGGTGCCGCCCGCGGCTGCCCGGCCCGAGATCGACCGCTGGCTGCTCTCGCGCACCCAGAGCGTGCTGGGTGAGGTGCGCGCGCGCCTGGACGACTGGGACCTGGCGGGGGCCTGTCGGGCCCTGGAGGGCTTCGTTGTGGACGAGCTCTCGAACTGGTACATCCGCCGCAACCGGCGCCGCTTCTGGAAGGGCGAGACCGGGGCCGACAAGCTCGGCGCCCACGCCAGCCTCTGCGCGGCCCTGGAGGTCGTGGCCCAGGCCATGGCGCCCATGGCCCCCTTCTCGGCCGAGATGCTGTGGGAGCGCCTGGCGGGAGGCGACAGCTCGGTGCACGTCCAGCTGTTGCCGGAGCCGGACGCGGGGCTCGTCGATCCCGAGCTGGAGGCCTCGATGGGCCTGGTCGAGCGGGTCGTCGAGATGGGCCGCGCCCTGCGGGAGCGGGCCGGCCTCGGCATCCGCCAGCCCCTGCGCGCGCTGCACCTGCGGGCCTCGGACCCCGCGGACCTCGAGCGCCTGGGGACCGGCTTCGCCACGGAGCAGGTGCTGGACGAGCTCAACATCAAGGGCTGGGGCAGCCGCGACACGGACGACGGCCAGCTCTGCTCGCTCAAGGCCAAGGCCAACTTCAAGACCCTCGGCAAGCGCCTCGGCAAGCGCATGAAGGCCGGGGCGGCCGCCATCGAGGCCCTGGAACCGGAGGTCATCGCCGCCCTGCGGGCCGGGGGCAGCGTCGAGCTCGAGATCGACGGCGAGGCCCTGACCCTCGGCCAGGAGGACGTGCTGGTCTCGGTGGAGACCCACGCGGACTTCGACGTGGAGACGGACGGGAACCTGGTGGTCTTCCTCGACACGGAGCTGGACGACCCCCTACGCCAGGAGGGCCTGGCGCGGGAGGTGATCGGGCGCGTCAACCGCCTGCGCAAGGAGGCGGGGCTGGCCGTGGAGCAACGCATCAGCCTGCGCCTGGGGGCGGAGGACGGCCTCCTGGGAGGTGCCCTCGAGGTCCACGCGGGGCTGATCGCGGAGGAGACCCTGACCGTCGACTACGCCCGCGCCGCGGAGCCCCTGGCGGGGGGTCCCTGGAACGAGGAGACCCTGTCCTCCGGCGACCTCTTGCGGGTCTCGTTGCAACCCGTGTGAGGGCAGAGGCTGCCCCGAAATCACCTGAGACGCCTACCCGGGCTGGAGCGGGGTGGTAGTCTGGCTCGGGTACCTCTGGCGGCGCAGGCCACGCGCTACGTGTCCCAGAGCCGAATGATCACGCAAGGGCCCTTCCCCTTTCGTCGCGGCAGGACCGCGCGGAGGCGGGCCCACCTGGAACCGCGTTGGTTCCGGGGCCGGCGCGAGCGGCACCGCTGGAGGTCCACCCATCACTCCGGGCCCCTACGGAGCTCGCGAGCCCGCGGCGGGGCCCGGTCTCGGGGCCCCGAGCTCCGCTCCGGCTGGGGAGATCCGGAGGCCGCAGAGGGGCCGTAAGACCTCGGCTCGCGGGGGGATTCCCGCCTGCTCGCTTCGGTCCCACGGCGGCGATTGCTAGGATCCGGTTCGAGGGGCTGGCAGGGCGCCATCCCGCATGAAACCGACGTTTCGAGCCAAGGAGCGAACCGCATGAGGACGCTGATCCTCGTCGTTCTGGGAGGGGTGGCCCTCTACTTCGCGTGGTCCCAGTTCGGTGCCGTGGACGCCGGCGAAGGGGACGAGGGGCAGGCGACGGCCTTGGAGCAGGGACCCGCGCAGATCGGGACCCTGCAGTCCCTGCTCGAGGGGCCCCAGGGCGAGGGCGCGACGCAGAGCCCCGCCGGGGAGGCTCCGCCTCCGGCGGAGACCCGGGCCCAGGCGCCCGCGAAGGAGGAGGCGGACAGCTTCGACGACCTCGACCTGAACGCCCTGGGGGACCCCCTGCGCGAGGGGGCTCTCCTCGTGCATCGACCCGACGACCTCCAGGGGTACCTGAAGGGCCCCGGGGCCGGTCTGTCGGAGGCACGCAAGAAGCTGCTGATCGCCTACATGCTCCTGGCCCGGGGCCTGCACGGGCAGGTGCCGAAGTACGAGCAGGGGCTCGAGGACTCTCCGGACGTCACCCCCGAGGAGTACACGCTCCTGCGCACCGCCTATCAGGGGGGGCTGGTCAGTGCCCGGGACGCCCAGGGGCGACCCCACCGCAATCCGCTCGTCCTGGGGGCCTCGATGGCCCTGGTGGAGCGCCAGGCCACCGAGGCCGCCACGGCCGGCAGGTGGGCTCGGGCCGCGAGCTTCCTGAGCGAGCTCGTGCTGGTGGAGATCGACGCCCCCTGGGAGGCGGACCCGGCCAGCCTGGAGCGCTGGTCCTCGGACCTGATGGACGCCCAGGCCAGCCACCGCTGGAATCCGGAGGGGGTCTGGCCCTCGATCGAGGTGCGCGTGGAGCCCGGGGACACCCTCGTGGGCATTCGCAAGCAGCTCGTGGCGGAGGATCCGAGGCTGCAGATCTGCACCGGCCTGGTGGAGCGCTCGAACCAGCTCGGGCGCTACCTGCGCGAGGGGCAGGTCCTGCGGATCCCCACGGATCGGGTGAGGACCCTGGTGGACCTCTCCGCCCGCTGGGTCTTCTACCTGCACGCCAACGAGGTCGTGGGAGCCTGGCCCGTGGCCATCGGCCGCGTGGGCCAGGAGACCACCCCCGGGCGCTACACGGTGGGGGAGAAGACCCCCGAACCGCCCTGGTTCCCGCGCGGGAAGGCGATGGTGCCCTACGGGGACCCGGAGAACCCCCTGGGGACCCGCTGGATCGCCCTGGAAGGCTCCGACGGCCTCGGCCTCCACGGTACCTGGGAGCCGGAGAGCCTGGGCACCATGGCCAGCGACGGCTGCATCCGCCTGGCCAATGACAAGGTGGAGGAGCTCTTCGAGGTCCTGCCCCGCGGATCGGAGGTCGTCGTACGGCCGTGAGACGGAAGCTGGAGGCCTGAGGCCCCACTGTTCGAGAGGTGCCCAGGGGGCGCCGGCGATGCTCTGGAGGGCTTCGCCGGCGCCCCTCGCGGCACTCTCCGACGCGAAGGGGGACCCCCGGGCCCAGACGGGCTGACGGGGCCAGCAAAGGGGCCCGCCGCGAGCCCTCCGAGCAACTCCGGGCGCGAATCCTGGAAGGCCGAAGTCTCTTCCTGGGGGGACTTTAGGTGCTCTCCGGGGGTGCTGGTGAGGAATTGTAGTGCGCACCGTTGACCGCGGGACGCGATCGCCTATCATTCCGCCTCCCAACCGCGAGGCACCCGCCACGCAGCGGGGTCGAAACGCGAAGCCGAACGGTGCCCCCGGGCCCTGAACGGCGCTTGAGACGCAGAACAGCGGCCGCGCAAAGCCCTGGACAGCCTGCAGTGATATCTGTGGGTTGTTCAGTCGTCTGCGCTGTCGGGACCGGGCGCGTCCCGGTCACAAGCGATCTTTGAAAACAAGAGTGGCCCTCAAGTAATTGAGTGCGAGCAAGGACGGATCGAGACCCTCGGGTCGAGGTCCGGACCTACAAAATTCAAGTCAGATGAAACACTTCATGAAGGGTTTGATCCTGGCTCAGAACGAACGTTAGCGGTGTGGAT
>CAZQAT010000130.1:0-10340 GCA_964591315.1 uncultured Planctomycetaceae bacterium | reverse complement strand
CTTCAGAGCAGGCGCGTGCCCAGGGGGACCTCGCCGTCCGGCACGCAGAGGCGCACCGCCCCCTGCGCGTCGTGGAAGCCCGTCACCAGGCACTCGCTCATCAGGGGCCCGATCTGCTTCGGGGGGAAGTTGACGACGGCCACCACCAGGCGGCCGACGAGCTCCTCGGGCCGGTAGTGCACCGTGACCTGGGCGCTGGCCTTCCTGGTCCCGAGCTCCTCGCCGAGGTCCACGTGCAGCACGTAGGCGGGCTTCTCGGCCTCCTCGAAGACCTCGGCCGAGACCACGCGTCCCACCCGCAGCTCGACCCTCAGGAAGTCCTCGAAGGAGATCGTCTCCACGAGGGCCGGGCCGCTAGGCGTAGACGCCGCGCAGGGTGTCGGCCGCGGCCACGCGCTCCACGGCCAGCATCGAGGCCGCCATGCGCAGGCGAACGTTGCGGTTGTCGGTGCGCCTGGTGCAGGAGTTCCAGGCCTCGGTCATGAAGCGCCGCAGGCGCTTGTTGATCACGGGCAGGATCCAGGCGTAGCCCATGCGGTTCTGGACCCACTCGAAGTAGCTCATCACGACCCCGCCGCCGTTGGCCAGGATATCGGGCACGATCGGGACGCCGTTGCCGTGCAGGATCCTGTCCGCCCGGACGGAGACCGGGCCGTGGGCGCCCTCGATGATCAGCTTGGTGTTGACGGTCTCCGCGTTGCGGGAGTGCAGGGCGTTGGCCACGGCACAGGGGATCAGCACGTCGCACTCGGTGGCGAGCAGGTCCGCGTTGGTGCCGTGCTCGGCCGGCCCGTCGTAGCTTTCCAGGGCGCCGTGGTTGCTTCGCCAGTCGAGGATGCTGGGCACGTCCAGGCCGTTCTTCGAGAGCAGCGAGCCCGAGACGTCGGAGATGCCCACGATCTGGTGGCCGTCGGCGTCCAGGATGCGGGCCAGGTTGCCGCCCACGATGCCGGCGCCCTGGATCGCGATGCGCAGGGGACCCGACGGGAGCTCGTAGCGCTCGATCGCGAGGCGCAGGATGACCCGCAGCCCCTGGGCCACCGGGTCCTCGTGGCCGAGGGTGCCGCCCATGTCGGTGGGCTTGCCGGTCACGGCCGCGTTCTCGGTCACCCGCTCGTGGTTGGAGACCGTGTCCATGATCCAGGCCATGGCCTGCTCGTCGGCGTTCACGTCCGGGGCGAAGACGTCCCGGTCGGGGCCGATGTCGTCGATCAGGGTGGCCGTGTAGCGCCGCACCGCCCGCTCGATCTCCCGGGAGGAGTGCTGCTTTGGGTCGAGGCGAATGCCGCCGGCCGAGCCGCCGAAGGGCACGTTGAGCACCGCGCACTTCCAGGTCATCCAGCCCGCGAGAGCGCGCAGCTCGTCGATCTTGAGGTCCTTCTCGATACGCAGGGGGCCCAGGAAGGGACCCAGCCCCGCATTGTGCTGGATGCGGTAGCCGTCGAAGACGGTCAGCTGACCGTTGTCCAGGCGTGCGGGGACGGAGACCGAGATCTCCCGGTCGGGCTTGCGCAGGATGGCGTAGGTATCGCGGTTGATGCCGATCTCGTGGGCCGCCTCGTCGAAGCTGGCCATCATCGTCGCGAAGGGCGTCTCGTCGTCCAACAGGGGCGTGCTCGGCAGCGGCTCGGTCACGCCCTCGACCGGGGGGTTCTGGCTCATCGCTAGCCGAAGATGCCGCGCATGCGATAGACGTTGGCCACCCGCTCGATGGCCAGGATGTAGGCCGCCGTGCGCATCGAGACCGAGTGCTTCTTGGCCGTGGCGTCCACGTCGTTGAAGGCCTTGACCATGGCCTGCTCGAGGCGCGTGTTGACCATCTCCTCGGTCCAGAAGTAGCCCATGCGGTCCTGGACCCACTCGAAGTAGCTGACGGTCACCCCGCCGGCGTTGGCCAGGATGTCCGGCACCACGGTGACGCCGCGCTCGTCCAGGATCTCCTGGCCGGCGGCGGTGGTGGGGCCGTTGGCGCCCTCCACGATCAGCTTGGCCCGCACCTGGTCCGCGTTGCGGGAGGTGATCTGGTTCTCGACCGCGGCCGGCACCAGCACGTCGCAGTCCTGGAAGATCTGCTCGGAGTTGTCGAGGGTCTCCGCCTCGGCGTAGCCCTCGAGGCGGCGGTTCTTGCGCAGGTGCTCGAGCACCTGGGGCACGTCCAGGCCGTTCTCGTTGATCACGCTGCCGTACATGTCCGAGAGGGAGATGATCTTGTAGCCCTCGCGGTAGAGCAACAGGGCGCCGATGCCGCCGACGTTGCCCGAGCCCTGGACGATCACGCGGGTGTTCTCCGGGCGCCGTCCGAGCTTCTTCATGGCCTCGCGGCAGACGAGCATCACCCCGCGGCCCGTGGCCTCGCGCCGCCCGCGGCTGCCGCCGAGGGAGATGGGCTTGCCGGTCACGACGGCTGTGGTGGTGCGGCGCACGTGCATGGAGTAGGTGTCCATGATCCACGCCATCGTCTGCTCGTCCGTGTTCATGTCCGGCGCGGGCACGTCGCGATCGGGACCGAGGATGTCCATGATCGAGGCCGTGTAGCGCCGTGTGATCTGCTCCAGCTCGCGCTTGGAGAGCTCGCGCGGGTCACAGATCACGCCGCCCTTGCCGCCCCCGAAGGGGATGTCGACCACGGAGCACTTCCAGGTCATCCAGGCCGACAGGGCGCGCACCTCGTCGATGTTGACGTCGGGCGCGAAGCGGATGCCGCCCTTGCAGGGACCGCGCAGGAAGTTGTGCTGCACCCGGTAGCCGGTGAAGACCTTGGTGGACCCGTCGTCCATCACGATCGGCAGGGACACCGTCAGCTCCCGGTCCGGGCGGCGCAGCACCTCGCGCATGCCCTCGTCGAGGTTCAACATGTGCGCAGCCTGGTTGAACTGCTGCGCCATCGACAGGAACGGATTGAACTCGTCCGTTTCCTGGGTGGCACTGAGTGCGGCGTGGCCGTTCGACATCGGTCGGGGGGGGAGTGAGTCGGGACAGGGGCCGCTGGGCGACCTCGAGGGGTACCGCTTGGTGGAGGCCTCCGGAGACCTGTTGAGGCCCGGGCCGCAATTCTCATTCGAGCTTCCGCCACCTGCCAGGGAAAGCCCCAAAGCCCGACTTCTTTCCCAGGCGCTGGGCGTCCTGGAAAGGGACTCGTCAGCCCCCCTCCCTTCGAGCACAATCGCCCGCCGTGAACGAGCCGGTGAGAATCGAAGGAGAGCCGGGGGAAGCCGTCCTTCCGGCCGGGAGCCCGCTCCCCGCGGCCGCGGAGCTGGCGGCCCTCGAGACCCTGGAGCCGGACCCCGCCCTGCGCCGGGGCCCCGGCCGCGTGACCTTCCGCTGGCGGCGGCCCGGGGGACCGGAGGCGATCGTCAAGCGCTACCAGGGCGCCGGCCGGGGGGAGCGGCTGCGGGCCCGCCTGGCCGGCGAGGCGCCCCGCTCCCCCGGCCGGGTGGAGCACGACAACCTGGTGGCCCTACGGGCCCTGGGGCTGGCGGTTCCCGAGCCCTGGGGGGTGCACGAGCGCGGGCCGCTCTCCTTGGTGGTGATGGAGGCGGTCGAGCACGCCGAGGACCTGCGCCGCCGGCTGGTGCGCCGGCCCGAGGACGCGCAGCGCTTCTTCGAGCCCCTCTTCGAGCTCGTCGACCGCCTGCACGGGGCGGGCTGGTACCACCGGGACCTCTACCTGGACCACTTCCTGCCGCGGGCGGGGGGCGAGGGATTGGTGCTGATCGACGTGGGCCGCGCCCGCCGGGACCGGCGGCCCCGCCGGCGCTGGTTCGTCAAGGACCTGGCGGCCCTGCTGCACTCGACCCCCGAGGCCCTGCGGGGTCCGCGCACCCTGCGCTTCCTGGCGAGGTGGCTCGACCGGCGCGGCCTCGGCGGGCGCCGGGAGCGCCGCCGCTGGGCCAGGGCCATCGTGGCCAAGGAGCGCCGCATGGCGGCCCACGTCCCGCGCGGCGGTGAGAGCTTCCCCGAGGTCGAGGCGTGAACACGGCACTCGCTCCCCGGCGCGACGCCCCCGCGAGCCTCGGCAGGCTCGTGGTGCGCGCCCCCGACTGGGTCGGCGACCTGGTCATGGCCACGCCGGTGCTCGAGGCGGCGGCCCGGGACCCGCGCTGGCGGGACGTGCGCTTCCTGGTGCGGCGGCACCTGGCTCCCCTGCTCGCCGGAGCCCCCTGGGCCGACCGCATCGAGACCGTCACCCGCTCGAGGGAGGAGCGCGGTCGCTACCGGAGCCTGGAGGCGGATGCCGTGCTGCTCCTCACGAACTCCCTCGGGGCCGCCTGGCGCGCCTTTCGCGCAGGGGTGCCGATCCGGGCCGGCAGTGCCCTCTCCGGCCGTCGCTGGCTCCTGACGCACCGCTTCACTCCGCCGACCCGGGGCGGCCGACGGCTGCCGGTGCCCACGGCCCATCTGCATCGGGATGCGGCGGGACTGCTCGGGATCGCCGTGGACTCCCTGCACCCGCGCCTGTGGGTCACCGAGGAGGGGGTGCTACGGGTCGCCGACGAGCTGCGGGAGGCCGGGCTCGGGGACGAGGAGGACTACGTCCTCTGCTGTCCCGGCGCCGCCTTCGGGGCCGCCAGGCTCTGGCCCCCGGAGCGCTTCGCGACGGTCCTCGACACCCTCCACCGGGAGCGGGGCTGGCGCGCGGTGATCGGCGGAGGCCCGGGGGAGGAGCCCCTGATGCAGGCGGTGCGCGAGGCCTGCCGCCACGACGCGGTCGACCTCTCCGACAGCCCCCGGGACCTGGAGCGCCTCAAGGCCCAGGTGGCGGGGGCGCGCCTGCTCCTGGTGGGGGACTCGGGACCGCGCTGGGTGGCGGCGGCCTTCGACGTGCCCTGCGTCTCGGTCATGGGGCCCGACTTCCCGGAGCTGACGGCCACCTCCCTGGAGCATTGCCGCGTCTTGCGGGTCGAGGGCCTCGAGTGCTCTCCGTGCCTGCAGCGGACCTGTCCCTTGCAGCACCACCGTTGCATGGAGGCCCTCTCCTCGGCGCGAGTGCTGGCCGCCTGCGAGGAGCTGCTCGGCAACGACAGCACCGCGCGCTGATGAGACGCCTGCTCCCGACCGACCGGCTGCTCCTGCGCCTGCCGAACTGGCTGGGAGACTTCGTGGCGGCGGAGCCCGCCGTGGACGCCCTGCACGCCGCGCTCGAGGGCGAGCGCCTGGCGGCCTTGAGCCTGGTCGCGCCGGAGCGCTTCTTCACCCTCTTCGGTGAGCGCTTTCCCGCCGCCACCTTCCTCGATCCGAAGGAGAGCTGGCGCGGCCACGACGTGGCGCTCTTCCTCGACGGCTCCGCGCGCAGCCTGGGCCGGGCCTGGGCCGCGGGCATCGGCGAGCGCTGGAGCCTGACCAGCGGCGGGCGCCGCGCCCTCGCGACCACCTCCTTCGCACCGGCCCGCGAGGGGGGCCGCACGCCCCTCGGCCTGGGGGTCCCCGGACGCTGGCCCCGGCGCCTGCCGCGGCCCTTCGGCGCGGTCTGCGCCGAGCTGGTGGGCCTGGCCGGGGTGCCCGTGGTGGACCGGGCCCCGCGGCTCGCGGCGGAGCCGGCGGCGCGGGAGACCGTCGCGAGCCGCTGCCGCGGGCTCGGCGTGGACCCGCAGGCGCCCTTCGTGCTGCTCGAGGTGGGCGCCCGCCCCGACTCCGCCAAGGCGGCGCCGGCGGAGCTGTGGGCCGCGGTCCTGCGGGAGCTCGCGGAGGCCGGCGCCCCGCCGGTCCTGGCCGCCACCGCGCCCGGGGAGGAGGCCCTCGGGCGTCGCCTGAAGTCCCTCGTGCCCGAGCTCGCCCTGTTCGACCTCCCCCCGCCGACCCTGCCCGAGCTTCTGGCCCTGACCGAGGCCTGCGCCCTCTTCCTGGGCACCGACAGCGGGCCGCGCCACCTGGCCACCGCCGCCGGGCGCCCCCAGGTGGTCCTCCACGGCCCCACGGACCCGCGCCACACCGCCGACCACAACGAACGCACCACGATCCTGGCCCTGCCGGTCGCCTGCGGGCCGTGCCATCAGGAGCGCTGCCCCCTGGCGGCCCCGCGCACGGGGCACTGCCTCTCGGAGCTGCCGGCCGAGGACATCGCCGCCGCGGTGCTCCACAGGCTAAGCTCCGCGACCGCCGACCCCCTGCCGACGAACCCGATCCGATGAGCGCCGACCCCCGCCCCGTCCGCGAGGACTTCCCCGACGACGTCCCCGAGAGTCCCGAGCTCGTCAGCTGCGCCCGCGAGGGGGACCTGGTGACCCTCACCATCGAGCGGCCGGAGGTGATGAACTGCCTGTCCTTCCCGACCCTCCTGCGCTTCCGCGGCCTGCTCGAGGAGCTGCGCGCGGACCTCTCGATCCGCTGCATCGCGATCCGGGGTGCGGGCGAGCGGGCCTTCTGCGCGGGGGCGGACCTGAAGGAGCGCAAGACCATGCCCGTGGAGCGCGTCCCGGTCTTCGTGCGCAACATCCGCGCCCTGATGGACGACGTGGAGGCCATGCCCCAGCCGACCGTCGCGGCGGTCAACGGCTTCGCCTTCGGTGGTGGCATGGAGCTCCTGCTCGCCTGCGACCTGCGCGTCGCCGCGGCCGGGGCCCAGTTCGGCCTGACCGAGACGAGCCTGGCGATCATCCCCGGCGCCGGTGGCACCCAGCGCCTGCCGCGCCTGGTGGGCAAGGCGGTGGCCAAGGACCTGATCCTGACCGGCCGCCGCTTCGGCGCCGCCGAGGCCCTCGAGCTGGGCGTGGTCAACCGCGTGGCCGAGGAGGACGGGCTCGATACCTGCACCCGCGAGCTGGCCGAGGCCATCGCCGCGAATGGACCCGTCGCAGTGCGCGCGGCGAAGCGCGCCATCGACCAGGGCACGGAGCTGCCCCAGGCCGAGGGCCTCGAGGTCGAGAGCGCCTGCTACGCGGAGACGCTCGAGACCGAGGACCGCCTCGAGGCCCTGGCGGCCTTCGCGGAGAAGCGCAAGCCGCGCTTCCGGGGCGCCTGAGGGACGACGCCCACCGGCGCCGGCCGCGGGGCTCTGCTGGCCTTGCGCCTCCCCGGACTCCGTGGGAGGATGAACTCGCGCGGCGAGCGGCTGGCGGGTGCACCCAGGATCCCCCCGAGGCCGACCCGAGCTCCGCCCGTGAAGAAGAAGATCGTCCTCTACTACCCCGTCCAGTCGGACCCGTCCCGGGGGTTGGTGACGAGCTTCCACCTGCACCCCCTGAGCCTCCTGACCATCGCCGCCTGGCCGCGGCACGACGGCTACGAGGTGGTGCTGATCGACGGCAACCTGCACGGCCCGGAGGAGGCTCACCGGCTTGTGGTCGAGGCCTGCGAGGGCGCGCTGCTGTACGCCACGACGGGTATCCTCGGCTTCGCCGTGGCGGACGGCTACCACTGCACCCGGGCGGTCAAGGAGGCCCACCCGCAGCTGCCGGCCTTCATCGGCGGCTGGTTCGCCAACGCCCTGCCGGAGCTGCAGCTCGAGACGGGGCTCTACGACGCGGTCTGCATCGGGCAGGGTGAGCTCACCTTCCGGGAGCTGGTCCAGACCCTCGATGCGGGGGGCGCGATCGACGGCATCCCCGGGCTCGCCCTCTGGCGCGACGGCGAGGTGGTCCACACCCCGCCCCGGGGCGTGGTGGGCTGGAACGAGCTGCTCGACGTCCCGTGGGATCTGCTCGACTTCCCGGCCTACGCCGAGCGCATGCGCCAGCCCTGGCACCGCAACACGGTCGAGGTCATGTCGCCCATCCCGGGCCTCGGCCCCCGGGACAGCTTCACGACCCTGTCCTACTACTCGAGCTACGGCTGCCCGCTGGACTGCGCCTTCTGCTGCTCGCCGGACAAGACCGGCCGGCGCTGGAAGGCCATGCCGGCTGCCCGCATGCTCGACGACATCGAGGCGGTCTGGAAGCGCTGGGACTTCGACGCCCTGCACTTCTTCGACGCCAACTGGGGTGTGACCGAGAAGCGTGTGCGGGAGTTCGCCCAGGGCCTGCTCGACCGGGAGATCGACATCCACTACTTCGCCTACGTCCAGGCGGACTCGATCTGCTCCTGGTCCGACGCGACCCTGGACCTGCTGGCGGAGTCGGGGCTCTACACGGTCATCATCG
This sequence comes from uncultured Planctomycetaceae bacterium, assembly GCA_964591315.1. Lineage (GTDB taxonomy): Bacteria > Planctomycetota > UBA1135 > UBA1135 > JABACD01. The sequence goes on along the minus strand of CAZQAT010000130.1, from coordinate 2,265 downwards.
GCGCCGAGGCGGGCAGCGACCAGACCATGGAGATGATCCGCAAGACGACCCGCGGAGAGAACAACATCGAGGCGACCCGGCGCCTGGACGAGCGCGGCATCTCGCCCCACTGCACGTACCTGATCGGCTTCCCCGAGGAGTCGCCGGAGTCGATGATGAAGACCCTCGACCAGGCCCGGCGCATGGCGAGCGCCTGCCCCTTGTCGACGCCGACCATCTGGGAGTACCAGCCGATCCCCGGCGCGGCGCTCTACCCGGCCGCACTCGCGCGAGGCTTCGACGCGCCCCGCACCCTGGAGGAGTGGGGGCACTTCTACGACTACCGCCGCGATACCTCGCCCGGCTGGCTGAGCCCCGAGGTGGCCCGGGTGCGCAGGCTCTACGAGCACTTCTCCGCGGTGGTCGGCGGCGAGCTGCGGGGGCGCATCGGCTTCTGGGAGCGGCGCGCGGCGACGCGGCTGGCGGACGACGAGGGCTTCGCCCGCGGGTGGCCCTGGGGCCGGGCCGAGGCGCGCGCCTTTCAACTCTGGCAGTCGGTCGCCCGGCGCCGGCCCTCCTGGTCGCGCCCCGAGCGCCGGATCCAGAAGGGCTGGAAGACGCGCCTGGGCCACGGGGAGCGCCTCGAGGCGGTGGCGCCCGCTGCCCCCGAGGAGGTGGTGCTGCGATGATCCAGTCCACGGCGAAGCGCGCCAAGCTCGTGCTCTACTTCCCCAAGCAGGCCAACCCGGCCCTGGGGCTCGAGGCGGGCAAGGACCTCCTGCCCCTCTCGCTGCTCACGATCGCCGGGCTGCCCGACCGGGCGGGCTACGAGGTCGTCCTGATCGACGGCAACCTCCACGACGAGGCGGAGGCCACCCGTCGCGTGCTCGAGGCCTGCGAGGGCGCGCTGCTCTACGGCACGACCGGCATCCTCGGCTACCAGGTCACCGATGCGTTCCGGGTCTCGAGCGCCGTGCGCGGCGCCCAGCCGGAGCTGCCGCGCCTGATCGGCGGCTGGTTCGCGAGCTGCGCCCCCGAGCTGCAGCTGGAGCACGGCCTCTACGACGCGGTCTGCCTGGGCCAGGGCGAGCTGACCTTCATGGACATGATCGCCGCCCTCGAGGCGGGTGAGCCCCTGGACTCCGTGGCCGGTCTGGCCCTGTGGCGCGACGGGCAGGTGGTGCGCACCGAGCCGCGCAAGGTCCACGGCTGGAACGAGCTGGTCAACAACCCCTGGCACCTGATCGACATCGCGCCCTACCGGGACCCGCAGCTGGCGGGCCCCCTCAAGCGCACGGTCGAGCGCGTGCCCGTCCCTCCGGGCTACGAGGACAAGCCCTTCTTCGGCATCAGCTACTACGGCAGCTACGGCTGCCCGGAGGCCTGCGACTTCTGCTGCTCGCCGGAGCTGACCGGCCTGCGCTGGAAGGCCATGCCCGGCGACCGCATGCTCGACGACCTGCTCGAGCTGCACGAGCGCTGGGGCTTCCACACGGTGCGCTTCTACGACGCCAACTGGGGGGTGGGGGAGAAGCGCGTGCGGGACTTCTCCAAGGGCCTGATGGAGAGCGAGCGCTCCTTCTTCTGGTACCCCCTGATGCAGGCTCACTCGATCTGCAACTACAAGGCGGAGACCCTGGACTGGATGAAGGCCTCGGGCCTCTACGTCATCAACATCGGCGCGGAGACCGGCGACGAGGAGCGCATGCGGGCCATCGGCAAGCACAAGCAGCTCGACGAGAACCTGCGGGCCGCGATCGAGATGGACAGGCGCGAGATCACCTCCTGGATGACCCACATCATCGGCTTCCCGGGCGAGAGCCCCGAGTCGATGCTGCGCACCATCGACTCCTGCCGCGAGATCGCCGCCTCCTGCAACACCGCACGCCCGACGGTCTGGCCCTTCCGCCCGATCCCCGGCAGCGAGCTCTACGCCAGGTCCCTCGAGCTCGGCTACCGGCCGCCGGAGCGCCTCGAGGAGTGGGGCCTGATGTCGGACTACCACATCCAGGAGAGCTGGAAGGGCAACGTGCCCGAGCACGTGGAGCAGGCGCGGCGCCTGTTCGAGCACTACTCCTCCCTCAAGTTCGGGATCGTGCGCGACCGCTACGGCTTCTGGGAGAGGCGCGCGGCGCGCCGCCTGCAGTCCGGCGACTTCCGGGGCGCGCGCCTGGAGGCGAAGGTCTTCGACCTCTACCACCGCCTGACCAGGCGCTTCACGGTCAGGCCGCGGGAGGCGCGCAAGGCCTCCCTGCGGCTCGAGTCCTTGCAGCGGGCCTAGCCCGG
>CAZQAT010000129.1:0-10924 GCA_964591315.1 uncultured Planctomycetaceae bacterium | reverse complement strand
GAAAGGAAGTCTTTGACGCTGCCGGGGGGCTTCCCGATCCTGATTCGACCGCCCGACCCCCCAATCCCATGGAAAAAGCCCCCGCCATGCGCATCTCGCCCCTCGCCCCCCTCATCTTGTGCCTCTCCTCCTGCTCGCTCCTCGGGATCGGCGGCGGCCTACCCGATGGGGTCGAGGCCATGTCCCTGACCGGCGCCGAGCTGCGGCCGATGGAGCTCGAGGACACGACCCGGGTCAAGCTGGAGGACAATCTGGCCGCCGCGAAGGCCGAGGCGGAGGCCAATCCTGGGGACGAGATGGCAGCCATCTGGTACGGGCGGCGGCTGGCCTATCTCGGACGCTACAACGAGGCCGTCGCGGTCTACACGGACGCCCTCGGCTACCACCCGACGAGCTACCGCCTCTTCCGCCACCGGGGGCACCGCTACATCACCCTGCGGCGCTTCCAGAACGCAGTCGAAGACCTGACCCAGGCCTCGCGCTTCGCCAGCAAGATCCCGGACAAGATCGAGCCCGACGGCGCCCCCAACGCAGCGGGCATCCCGCGCTCGACGACCCGCTCTAACATCGAGTACCACCTGGGGCTCGCCCACTATCTCCGAGGGGAGTGGGGGCCGGCTCTGGATGCCTACCAGCGCTGCCTGTACTTCAGCCGCGTCAACGATGACATGTTCGTGGCGACGGCCTACTGGAACGTGCTGACGATGTGGCGGCTCGACCGCCACGACGAGGCCTCCGAGCTGCTCGAGGAGATCCGCCCGTCGATGGACGTCATCGAGAACCACGACTACCACGAGCTGCTGTTGCTCTTCAAAGGCGCACGCAGCGAGCAGGAGATCCTCGAGCGCTGGAGAGCTGGAGAGGGCGTGGGCAACGCGACCCTCGGCTTCGGGATCGGTGCCTACTACCTCGAGCAGGGACGCGATGCCGAGGCCCAGGCGCTCTTCCGCGAGATCGTGGCCGGAGGCGTGTGGCCCGCATTCGGCGCGATCGCCGCGGAGGTGGAGGTCGCCGGGCGCTGAAGCCCGGGCTCGGTCAGTTCCCGGAGGACCCCGAGGCCGGCGCCGGCTCCTGCTTCTCAGCCGCTTCCCGGGCCTTCTGCATCGGGTTCGGCTTCTTGCGACGCCTCTCGCGCTCGCCCAGGTCGAGCTGCATGCGCTCGGAGGGGATCCGGGGTGGGAACACGTTGTTCGCCAGGTCGGTGTCGGCGGTCTCGAGGTTCGGGTCCAGAGTGATACGGGCCAGCTCCTTCTCGAGCACGAGGAGCTTCCGCACCTCGGCCGAGTCCGAGACCCACAGCTCGACGGGCAGCCGCAACTCCTCTGTGGTCCCGTCGGCGTAGTCGAGCTGGAGGATGACGGGCATCACGATGCCGCCCACGTTCCGCAGGTCGACCGCGTAGAACTGGAAGGCCCCCTGGAGCAGCTCGCGGTCGTCGGCCTTCAGGCCCTCGACGAGCTTCTCGAACTCCTCCCGGTCCTGGACGGTCACGTCGAGCTCGTCGAAGGTGTTGTAGAAGTCCGCCAGCTCGGGCCACTCCTCGACCCGGCGGCCCATGCCCTCGTTGCGGGTCCTGGTCAGACCCTCGGGCTCCTCGTCACGCTCAGCCTTGGCAATCGGCTTCTCCACGTCCGGATCGCGGGTGTCGATCGTGTAGCGCGTGACCGACTCGATGGCGATGTCCACGTGATCCGTGGTGTAGAACCAACCGTGCCAGAACCAGTCCAGGTCCACCGCCGAGGCATCCTCCAGGGTGCGGAACAGGTCGCTCGGCTGAGGCCGCTTGAACGCCCAGCGCTGGGAGTACTCGCGGAAGGCAAAGTCGAAGAGCTCGCGCCCCATGACCGTCTCCCGCAGGATGTTCAGCGCGGTGGCCGGCTTTCCGTAGGCGTTGTTACCAAACTGCAGGAGCGACTCCGAGTTGGTCATGATCGGCACCTGCTCCGCGCTCGACATGTACTCGACGATGTTCTTCGGGTGCCCGCGCCAGGAGGGGTAGTCCTCCTCCCACTCCTGCTCGGCCAGGAACTGCACGAAGGTATTGACGCCCTCGTCCATCCAGGTCCACTGGCGCTCGTCGGAGTTGACGATCATCGGGAACCAGTTGTGGCCCACCTCGTGGATAATCACGGAGATCAGGCCGTACTTGGTGCGCGCGGAGTAGGTGCCGTCCTTCTCCGGCCGCGGGCCGTTGAAGCAGATCATCGGGTACTCCATCCCCCCCACGGGGCCGTTGACCGAGATGGCGACCGGGTAGGGATAGTCGAAGCAGAACTTCGAGTAGACCTCGAGGGTGTGCAGGATCGAGTGGGTCGAGTAGCGGCTCCAGAGGGGTTCGCCTTCCTTCGGGTAGAAGGACATGGCCATCACCTCCTGGTCGCCAATCTTGGTCCCCTTGGCGTCCCAGATGAACTTGCGGCTCGAGGCCCAGGCGAAGTCGCGCACGTTCTCGGCCACGAAGGTCCAGGTCCGCTCGCCGTCGGCCTTCGCCTTCTCGTTCTCGAGTGCCTCATCGGGGGTCACGACGAAGATCGGCTCGCGACAGTCGCGAGCCTCCTCGAGCCGGGTGCGCTGACCCTGGGTCAGGACTTCCTCGGGGTTCTCGAGCAGGCCGGCCGAGGCCACCACGTGGTCCGCGGGCACGGTGATGCTGACGCGGTAGTCCCCGAACTCCAGGGTGAACTCCCCGCTACCCAGGAACTGCTTGTTCATCCAGCCGTTGACGTCGGTGTAGGCGCACAGGCGCGGGAACCACTGCGCGAGCTCGTAGAGATCGTTGCCGTCCTCCTCGAAGTGCTCGTAGCCGCCGCGACCGCGGACGTACTTGCTCTGGTTGATGTTGTGCTCCCAGTCGAGGGAGAACACGGTCGAGTCCCCGGGCGCCAGCGGGCGCGCGAGGTCGACGCGCATCATCGTGTCATTGAGGGCCGTGTTCAGGGCCTGGCCGTCCTCCCCGCGCACGTTCGAGATCTTGGCTCCGCCGTCGAACTCGAGGGCCTTCAAGACCCGGCGAGCCCCTCCGTAGGTGGGCTTGTCCTCGGGGTCGAATCCGAGCGCCGTGCGCACCGCATGGGAATTCGGGTGGAAGCGGTTCTGGTCGATCTGGACCCACAGGTAGGTCAGGGTGTCCGGCGAGTTGTTGTGGTAGGTGATGCGCTCCTGACCGATCAGGCGGCGCTGCTCCTCGTCGAGGCGCACGTCGATCTCGTAGTCCACCTGCTGCTGCCAGTACTCGTGGCCCGGGGCGCCGGAGGCGGTGCGGTAGGCGTTGGGCGTCGGCAGGATCTCCTCGAGCTGCCGGAAGGCGTCGCGGCGCTCTTCGACGACGGCGTGGGCGGTCCCGACGGCCAGCAAGCCGAACAGTGCGAGGCGCAGGGTGGTCTTGGCGTTCATCTCGTAGCTCCCTACTTCTCTGAGACGAGCACGGGCTGGACCCATGCCGTCTCCTTGTCCCCCGCGGCGTAGGGGTTGGGATGATCCGCGGAGGACACGACACGGGCGCGGACGTAGAGCTCCGCCCCGCCGAATTCGTACCTGGCAGGATTCTCGGTCGTCTCCGCCAGGAGGACGCCGACCTCCCCATTCTCGCGCTCCCGCAGGCTCCCGAAGAACTGGGTGGTGTAAGTCTCGCCGTGTTTCTGCGCGATCTCGACGGTCATCGAGGTCCCGTCGCTCCGGAAGTCCCTCAACTCGACCCCTGTGGAGGCGTAGAAGTCTCCGGCCTTCATGGCCCGCACGATCGCGTCGGCCTCCAGCTCTTCGGCGCGCACGACCACCCAACCTCTTCCGGGGTTGGACGTCCGCTCGCCCCACCGGAAGTAGTTGTGGCTGTCGTCGGTCGCGACCCCGTACAGGAGCCCCAGGTCGAGCTCCTCGAGGCGCAGGACCAGCGCCCGGTCCCACAGCTCCTCCATGCCCGGGTGCTCGGCGTCCCCGTAGTTCCGCACGGCGTGGTGGCCGTTGTAGACCTCGAAGAAGCGCTCGTGGGGCATCGCCGCCACGTCCTCGACGGTCAGGCTCCAGACGAAGTTCGGGTGGTTCAGGTGGGCCAGCACCTCACGGCCGCTGCGCTTCCCCTCGGCCTGGATGGCCTCCATGTTGCGGCGGATCGTGGCGGCCACCGAGTCACCGCCCTGAGGTGGGACCAGTGCATCGATGTTCAGGGCGTTGATGTGGATCTCCTTGCCCTGCCAGCTATCGGTCACCTCCTCACCCTCGATCAGGAGGAAGTCCCCATCCGCGCAGAAGCGCGCACGGAGCTCCTCGAGGGTCTTGAGGCGCATGGCGGGCTCGAGGCCCTCCCGCAGCTCGACCTCGGCTGCCCCGAACTCCGCCACGAGCTCCTCGACACGCGCCGGCGTGAGACGACCCTCCCCGATAGGGAACCACTTCTCGCCCCGCGACAGGATGTTGTGATCCGACAGGACCAGGAAGTCGTAGTCCCGATCGACGAACTCCTTGACCGCCCACTCGGGAGCCGCGTCCCCGTCAGACCACAGGGTGTGAGTGTGGGTGTTGCCCCGGTACCAGCTCCGGGTTGGCTTCTCCTGGGCCAGGGCCAGGCCGAGGAGGCCCCCGCAGAGGCCGATCAAGAGGATGCGCTTCACGCCCGCCTCACTCGTCTCCGAGCCGTAGCTCGATCTCTGCGAAGCCCACGCAGTCCTTGTGCTGCGTGCCCCGTTCGCGGGCCAAGACCTCGATCGTGAGTTCGGTGATACGCATCTTGCGCGGCAGCATCAGGACAGACTTGTGCTCCTCGTTCGGGTCCAGGTCGAACTCCAGGGGCTCGCGCTTGGCGCCCAGGCTGACGCCGACTCGCGTGGCGCGGCCGTAGTGGTTGCGTGAGGCCTCGCGGCTCGTGGGGTGACTGAGGAGGATGCGATCCGCGAAGATCGCGCGCCGAAGCTCGACAGTGATCGATGGCGCCTTGTCGTCACTCTTGCAGGCCCAGGCGGTGGAGAACAGACCGTCCACGGCCATGCCCCTTGCGTTGCCTCCCCGCTCGCTCGAGGCGCGCACGATCTTCTTCTGGTCGAGGAGCAGGTTGGCCAGGGAGTCGTCCGGATAATCGAGCATCCAGGGCTCGAGGATCTGATCGATGCGCACGTCCAGGACAGGAGAGTCCACGACCACCGAGCCCGGCCCCTCCCCCGCGGGGTCGGTCACGAGGTGCAGGCGAAGGCGCACCGTGTGGGGACCACGCTCGCGGAAGGGGTGCTGGATGGCGTAGGGCTGGCGGTTCCACGGGCGGCCCGGGTCCGCTCTGACCTCGGCGATGACCTCGCCGTCCGCCAGGTACTCGAGGCGCTCGATGTACACGCCGGCGCCCCGGGGGCCGTCGAAGCCATACTCCTCGACCAGGGCCGGCGTCAGATCCGAGAGCCACAGGTCGAGGGGCGTGTCTCCCTTGGCGCGCAGGATGATCCGTGCCTCCTCGCCGTCGGTGGCGTACAGCCGCTCACCCGGCTTGTAGGAAGGCACCCCCGTCAGAGACGCCGTCCCCCTGCTGAGGAAGATCAAGGCGAAGGCGGTGTTGGGCTCGGCTTCGCCATGGTCCGTGCCCCAGTTCCCTCCATCCTTCTGGGACTTGACCAGGAAGTGCGCGCCCTGGCGGTACCAGTCGTAGTCCCCGATCGTCTCGATCTTCTCGAGGGCCGCGAAGCGCTCCATGCCGCACAGGTAGTACAGGCGCCAGCGCTCGGCGGCGCCAGCATCGGCGCCGGGGTTCGTGTCCGTGCGGAACTCCCGCGCCATCCAGTCGCGGCCAGCGTCGACAGCGCGCTCGACCTTCCTCTTCAGCTGCGAGGGAAAGCCGCCCTCGCCGTAGCCTTCGCGGCAGATGCCGATCACGGTCAGGCCGGCCACGGTCATGGAGCCCGTCGACTTCGCCCCCATCCTGTAGCCGAAGCCCCCGTCGTCGTTCTGGTGGCTGAGAGCGTTGCGGGTCAGGTACAACCAGACCCGGTCGGGGATCTTCACCCCGGCGGTCATCGCGGCGAAGAGCCCCAGGGCCCCGTACTGGGTGTTCGAGAGGTCGTTCTGACCGTAGGGGTAGCCGAAGCCCCCCTCCTGCCAGTCCTCGAGCTCCTTGGCCAGATCCGAGATCCAGCCCTGGTGCCGGTCGTTCTTGGTCGAGACCAAGGCCAGGAGCTGGCAGGCCATCGAGTAGGTTCGCCGCGGCGGGTGTACCCGCAGGAACTCCAGGCCCCGCCGAATGGCCGGATGGTCCTCGCGCAGCCCGCTCTTCATCAGAGCGTAGAGGGCCAGGGCGGTCTGCCCGTTGCGGTAGTTCTTCTGGTCGAAGTTCCACGAACCGTCGAGGTTCTGGCGCCGCAGGAGGTACACCACGCCCCTCTCGATGGCCGCATTGACCGCCTCCTGGGGAGTCTCGGGAGCGATCTCCTCGCCGCCCGGAGAACCGATGAGCTGGGCCCCCCAGGCTCCGCCGCCGTTGTTGACCTTGACGAGCAGGTGGTTGACGCCCCTCTTCAGGTCGAGCCGCAGGAGATCGTCCCGCGGGTTCACGCCGCGGGCCACGTTCTTGTCGTGGATCAGCTTGCCGTTGAGCCAGACCCGGCAGCCGTCGTCACTGCCGAAGCCGGACTCGATCTGGATCGGGCGGTCGACGCTCAGGGTGCGCCAGGCGTAGGCCACGGAGTTGTCCGCGGTGCCGGCGCCCCTGTCGGCGTAGGAGTCCGGCACGAGCGCCACGAAGTCGAGCTTCTTCCAGTCCGGACCGGCCGGTTGACTCGCGCGCGCCAGTCGCCACTGGAGCTTCTTCCCGCCCTTACCCTTCCATTTGCGCTCGAGGTCCGGGCCTGCCGCGTTGAGGCGAAAGGCCCTGAGCTCGCGTTCGGGCGGGTGGGCCTTCGAGTTCCGGGAGCTACCATCCGGGTGATCGAAGGGCAGCAGGACGTACCAGGGCCCCCACCCGACGCCGTACTCGTCCCGTGGACCTCCAGAGTCCTGGGAGGTCGGAAGAGCGGGGCACGGAGTGGGGAGCGGCGCCGTCGCGCAGGGCGCGAGGCCGAGACAGAGAAGGGGGATCGAGAGCATGCGCAGGGGGGCGAGCGCTCGCAACTATAAGGGATGCTCCCGAACATGGCGGGGTGGTCCCTCCGCAAGCGGGCGGCCCGGCAGGCTGGAGCACGTCCACAGCCCTCGAGGGTGCCCCCCCGATGCCGAGGAGAGGCCCCCGGAGCTGGGCGCGGCCCAGGGGGTAGAATGCCGACATGGATCTCCCCTTCATCTCGATCTTCCTCGCGGTGGGTCTGCTCTCCAGCCTCTTCGCCTCCTCCGTCCTCGCCCAGGACCGCATCACCGGCCGGCGCTTCGCCACCCGCTCGGAGGTCGTGGCCAAGCACGGCATGGTCGCCACGAGCCAGCCCCTGGCGACCCAGGCAGGCCTCGATGTGCTCAAGGCCGGCGGCAACGCCGTCGACGCGGCGATCTGCGCCAACGCCGTCCTGGGTCTGGTCGAGCCCACGGGCAACGGGATCGGCGGAGACCTCTTTGCGATCGTCTGGGACGCGGAGACGGAGACTCTCTACGGATACAACGGCAGCGGGCGTTCGCCGGCGGGGCTGACGCTCGAGCACTTCAAGGAGCAGGGCATCGACAAGATCCCCTCCGTCGGCCCCCTGCCCGTCTCGGTTCCCGGCTGCATCGACGGCTGGTTCGCGCTGCACGAGCGCTTCGGGAAGACGCCGATGGCGGAGCTCCTGGAGCCGACCATCCGCTACGCAGAGGAGGGAGCGCCCATCTCCGAGCTGATCGCCCACTACTGGGAGCGCAGCGTGCGGGTCCTATCGGGCTTCCCCGGCTTCGTGGAGCAGTTCACGATCGACGGCCGTGCGCCACGCAAGGGCGAGCTGTGGAGCAGCCCGGGCCTGGCCAGGACGCTGCGCGCGATAGCAGAGGGAGGCCGTGACGCCTTCTACGGGGGGGATATCGCCCGCACCATGGCCGAGTACGTCCAGGCCCAGGGGGGCTTCTTGAGCGAGGATGACCTGGCGCGCCACGAGGGCGAGTGGGTCGAGCCGGTCTCGACCACCTATCGCGGCGTCGAGCTCTGGGAGCTCCCGCCCAACGGCCAGGGCATCGCCGCCCTGCAGATCCTCAACATCCTCGAGGGCTACGACATCGCCGACATGGGCTTCGGCAGCGCGGACTACATCCACTACTTCGTCGAGGCCAAGAAGCTCGCCTTCGAGGACCGCGCCCGCTTCTACGCGGACCCGGCCATGGCCGACGTACCCGTGGACGCCTTGATCTCAAAGGAGTACGCCGCCAAGCGCCGCGAGCTGATCCACGCGGAGCGGGCGGCGCGGCGCGTGACGGCGGGCAATCCCGCGCTGGAGTCCGGGGACACGGTGTACCTCTGCACCGCCGACGAGGCGGGCAACATGGTCTCCTTGATCCAGAGCAACTACCGGGGAATGGGATCGGGCATGACACCCCCGGGGCTGGGCTTCATCCTGCAAGACCGGGGGGAGCTCTTCGACCTCGAGCCGGGCCGGCCGAACACCTACGCTCCGGGCAAGCGGCCCTTCCACACCATCATCCCCGCCTTCGCCACCCGGGACGGAGAGCCCTGGCTGGCCTTCGGCGTGATGGGCGGCGCCACGCAGCCCCAGGCGCACGCCCAGATCATCGTCAACCTGGTGGACTTCGGCATGAACCTCCAGGAGGCCGGCGACGCGCCGCGCATCCTCCACAGCGGCTCCTCCAAACCGACCGGGGAGGAGATGACCGACGGCGGTGAGGTCTCCCTCGAGGACGGGATCGACTACGAGGTCATCCGGGAGCTGGTGCAGCGCCGGCACCGCCTGGTCTGGAAGGTGGGGCCCTACGGGGGGTATCAGGCGATCCTGCGGGACCCTGACTCCGGCGTCTACTTCGGCGCCTCGGAGTCTCGGAAGGACGGTCAGGCCGCGGGCTGGTAGTCATCTGGATCGACCCCCTGGGGACCTGACGACTGCCTGGTCTGATGACCTGGCGACAGTTTGGTCTGGTGACCTGACAACTGTCTGGTACGCTCAATTCGGACCTTCCCGGCGTCCGTTCCGTGGAGAGGTCATGAGCACCTGTACATGCGAGCAGCACCAGCGATGATCCCCTCCGCTTGCCTCCGCACCGGAGGTGCGCTCCTGCTCTCGGCACTCTCGCTGCTGCCGACGGCGAGCGCCCAACGGCTCGAGATCCAGGCCCACGCGACGGGCGGCGACTGGGGGTACTCCTCCTTCTCGGCGCCCCTCCTCGTCGTGGCACCGGTCTGGGAGCGGGACTGGTTCCTCGCCCTGGGCTTTGGAGTCCTGGGGGCTGGCCTGGCGGTCTTGGTGTCGATGCTCATGCCCCGGCGCCGGAACACGGCGCTGGCGGAGGAGGTGCGCAGCACTCACGAGGCTCTGGCCGGGACCGCTCGCCGCTACTCCGAGCTCTTCGAGTGCAGCCCTTCGATCCTGCTCTTGATCGAACCGGGCACCGGCCTCGTGCTCGAGGCCAACACGGCCGCCGTGCAGTACTTCGGAAACTCCCTCGAGTCCCTGCGGCAGCAGAGCCTGTCCGAGCTGACCGGCCTCTCGCAAGAACGCCTGGAGGAGGGCTTCGCGAGCCTTGCCGCGGGCGAGGAGTGGATCGTGCGGCCCGGTGAGGACGACCCCGTCTTCGGTCCTCCGGTCGAGATCCGCACGCGCCAACTCTCCCTTGGGGGTGAAGAGACGGTGCAGGCCACGATCTTCGACATCGAAGCGCAGCAGAACCAGGAGCAAGAGCGCATCGAGGCCCAGAAGCTACGAGCCGTGGCCGAGCTCGCCAGCGGCGTGGCCCACGACTTCAACAATCTCCTGACCGCAATCCTCGGCCACAACGAGCTGATCGAGCTCGACGCCGGGAGCGACGAGCGGGTCGCGGCCCACGTGGCGAGCATCCGCGCAGCCGGGGAGAAGGGCGCCAACCTCGTGCGTCAGCTGCTCGCCTTCGGCCGCAAGCACCGCCTGGAGGTCGAGGAGCTCGACCTTGGCAGGGTGATCCGCGAGATCAGCCCCCTGATGCAGACGGTCATCGGCAGCGACCTGAGGCTGACTCTTGAGCTCGGCGACCAGGAGCACCAGGTCCTGGCGGACCGCGCCGAACTCGAGGAAGTCCTGATGAACCTGGTCCTGTGCGCCCGGGATGCCCTGACCACGAGCGGACAGCTGAGGCTCACGCTCTCGCAGCGGGTCGCGCCCCTGGACCTCGCCGGCGAAGACCCCTACATGGTCGGCACGGAGCTGGTCCAGCTCTCGGTGACCGCGACGGTGCGCACACCGGAGGCGGCGGCCGCCGCCTCGCCCCCCCACCCCGAGGTCCTCGAGCTGGCCCTGGCCGCCGTACACGACCTGGTGGGACACTGGCAGGGGGTCGTCAAGACCTCGCGAGACCCTGGCAATGGCATCGCTATCGACGTCTTCCTGCCTGCCCGCGAGCCCCAGCTGCTCTCCAAGGACCTGACCGAAGACACCGAGGACAGCGAGAGTTCTCACACGGGCAGCACCCTGCTGCTGGTGGACGACGAACCCGAGGTACGCACCATCATCAGCGCCCTCTTGCGCAGCGACGGCTACCGCGTGCTGGAGGCCGGCAATGCCTTTGAAGCGCTGGACGTCCTGAAGGGAGACCCCGCGGGAGTCGACCTCGTCCTGACCGACATCCAGATGCCCGGCGAGACAGGCCGCCAGCTCGGCGCGCGCCTCGAGAGGAGCCACCCCCGCTTGCTGGTGCTGTACATGTCGGGCTACTACGACGAGGCCACAGCCAGCGAGGACGACTACTTCATGGCGAAGCCATTCACCCTCGCCAAGTTCCACCGGCTGATCAAACGGGTGCCGGTGCGCTAGCCCGGCCTATTCATGAGGCTTTGACGCATTGGGACCCAACTGCGTTC
>CAZQAT010000128.1:0-10928 GCA_964591315.1 uncultured Planctomycetaceae bacterium | reverse complement strand
CGGTCTCCTCCAGGAGCTCGCGGCGGGCGGCGTCGGCGGGGTCCTCGTCGGGGTCCTCGTCGGGGTCGATGCGGCCGGCGGGGATCTCCCAGTGGGTGCCGCCGTGGGGGTAGCGGTACTGGCCGACCATCACGATCGAGCCATGGTCTGAGCTGATGCAGCGCGTCTTCGCGGTGGACGTGTTGCAGTGCACGGAGTGCGGGTCGAGGCGCCGGTGGATCGCGGCCATCACGGAGACGGCGGTGATCGTCAAGATCCTCGAGCACTTGGGATTGCCGAGCGTTGCGCCGACACCAGCGGCAGCGCGGCCACCGCCACAGCTGGAGCTCTCGTTCGAGGTTTGCTGAGGGGAGAGCAGCGGCGGCCTGCTGCGGTCGGTGGGGGAGGTGTGTCTGGCCCGGGGCGTGAAGGCCGCGGTGGGGCTAGGCGGGGGCGCTGATGGCGGCTTGAAGGGGCCGCGGGCCGCAATCAAGCCGTTGAGAGGCGCGGAATGGGCTTGGCCGCGGCCTTGAGGAGCGCGGAGCGTGAGCGGGGTGACCCGTTGTGTCCCTTGTACTCGTGCAGAGCTTCTCGACGATCTCGAGCACGTGGGAGGTGAGGAAGATCGTCACTCCACACTCGAGCAAGCTCGAGAGCAGCTCGCGGATCTGGCGCGAGGCGATCACGTCGATGCCCTCGAAGGGCTCGTCCAGGAAGAGCAACTGCGGGTCGTGGATCAGGGCCGCCGCCAGGGCCAGCTTCTTCTTCATGCCGTGGCTGTAGTCCACGATCAGCTTGCGGGGCTCTCCGTGCAGGTCCATCCAGCGCAGGAACTCGTTGCCGCGCTTGGTGATCGTCGCGCGCTCGAGACCGTACATGCGCCCCACGAGGGTCAGGTACTCCTGCCCGGTCAGGCGGTCGTGCAGGGCCAGGTCCTCGGGCACCACCCGATGCGCCGCTTGGCCTCCACCGCGTCCCCCTTCAGGTCGTGGCCCAGGATGCGCGCCGCGCCGCTCGAGGGCCGCAGGAGCCCGGTCAGCATCTTGATCGTGGTGGACTTGCCCGCCCCGTTGGCCCCCAGGAAGCAGCCCGTGGGCACCTCCAGGTCCAGGTGGTCCACGGCCACGGCCTAGCCGAAGCGGCGGGTCAGGCCGCGGGTCTCGATGGCGAGGGCGGCGGCGGGCTGCGGCGCTGCGCTGGGGGCGCTCTGGAGGTCGGTCATGGGGGGTGGTACGTCGGTCGCGGCCGGTTGTTCCCGCCGGTCTAGTGGCCGTCGGGGTGGCAGGCGACGCACTGCGCCTCCTCCCAGACGTAGCCGCGCACGTTCTCGTGCTGCAGGAACGACGGGCCCCGGCTGTGCCAATGGCAGTGGGTGCAGGTGAAGCTCTGGAACTGGCCCGGGCTCTGGTGACATTCCACGCAGAAGAAGAACTCGTGGATCGTGAGCAGGGGCCAGGGATGGTCCATCTCGGCCGGGGCCCAGCTCTCGTTCACGTGGCAGAACTCGCAGGCGGTCGGGAAGTTCTCCGGCGTGTGCGGCGGGTCCATGGCCATCTGGTAGTCCTCGAAGTGGCAGCTCGCGCACCCGAAGCCCAGCACGTCGTGCCGGAAGCCCGCCCCGCCCCAGGTCGTCGTCAGGTGGCAGCGGTCGCAGCCCGTGTTCCAGCCCAGGGCCTGGTGGTCGGGATCGAGGGCCAGGGCCAGGGCGGCGGCGTGGCAGGAGTCGCAACGCACGTCGAGCTGGGAGAACTCGCCGGCCTCGGCGTGCTCGTGGCAGCGCCAGCAGGGCGCCGCCAGGTGCGCGCCGGTCAGGGGGAAGCGCGTGCGCTGGTGCTCGGCCAGTTGCCCCTGGGCGCGCCAGTCCTCCTCGCCGTGGCAGCGGTCACAGCCCTCGGCCAGGAGGCCCCGGTGCACGTCCTCGTGACAGCCGGCGCAGCCCTTGCGCGCGAAGAGCTGCACCGGGCCGCGGTCGTTGTGGCAACGCAGGCACTCGGCCTGCGCGTGGGCGCCGACCAGGGCGTACCCCGTCTCGGCCTCGTGGTCGTACTCGAAGTCCTCGACCAGCTCCGTCCAGGTGTCGCCCGTGTGGCACAGGCTGCAGTCCTCGGGGAAGTCCGCGTGCCGCACCACCGGCCCGCGCTCCTTCCACCAGCCGTGGACCGGCGCGTCGGGCTGGCTGACGCAGGCCAGGAGCGCGGCCAAGGCGCCGGCGCCCAGCACCAGCAGCTTGGGCCAGACGCGCTGCGGGGGGGGAGGAGGCGGAGGGGTCAAGGGTCAGAAGCTGCGCTGCAGGTAGAGGCCCAGTCCCAGGTTCTCCCCCTGGTGGCCCCAGCCCGCGGAGCCGTCGAGGGAGAGGGACCAGGCATCGAACACCAGGGTACCGAGTCGGGCGTCGATGCGCTGCTGCCAGCTCCGCTCGGCGGGGGACTGGTCCGGCTCCTCGTCGAGGCGTGCGAGCTCGTAGTGCAGGCCCCAGGAGAAGCCGGGCTCGTAGCTCTCTAGCGAGAGGCGCAGCCCGGCCAGGTCGTTGACCTCGCCGTCGCTGCCGAAGAAGGCCAAACTCAGGTCGGCGAGGCCCCCGAGGGCGCGCGCCAGGTCGCCGCGCAGCTCCGCGGCCAACCCCGAGTCGCCCCCGCCGTCCTCGTCCCGCCAGCGGTCGACCCGCAGGCTCAGGCGTCCGTCCTTCCCGAGCCGGGTCCAGACGTCGAGACCGTAGCGGCGGTGGTGGTCCTGGAACACGTCGGTCACGAGATCCTCGTCGAGCTCGGCGCGCAGCAGGTGGGGGAAACGGAACTCGGAGTAGCGCAGGCGCAGGCCGTCCCCCGACTCGCTGCGCTGGGAGGCGGACAGTTGCAGCCGGGTCAGCTCGGGACCGCTGTCCTTGGGCCCGTCGCTCTCGTCGTAGAAGTCGACCCAGGCCGTGCCCCCCAGGCTGAACAGGGACGCGCTGCGCGCCTGGGCGTCGAAGACGAAGAGGTCGCGGTCCTCCTGCCCCCGGTGCCAAGTCTTCTGGTAGCCCGCGCGCCAGTCCACGGGCGCGAGTGCGCTCGACCGATGCCGGTGGAAGACCGCGGCCGCCAGGTCGCCGGTGCCCGTGAGGCTCCCGCCGGGCTCGGGCATGTGCCCCAGGCTGACGCCGAGCTCGTCCTCCTCGCTCAGCTGCTGGGCCACCGCGAGGCCGTCGAGGGGGCCGAACTCCGGCATCAGCTCGGAGTAGAAGCGTCCGAAGAGCCAGCGCCGCGGCGCCTCGCGGGTCCCGCCGAGGCGGTAGGAAAGGCGCGTCAAGCGCAGGGACTCGTCCCCCTCGGTGGCCGCGCCCGGCGCCTCCGAGCGGCGCGCGAAGAGCTCGCCGGAGAAGCGCAGCTCACCGCCCTGGCCGAAGCCGTTGGAGAGGGTCCAGTCGGTCCCCACCCGCCCGAAGCCGTGCTCGCGCTGGCCGTCGAGCTGGGTCGAGCTCCAGCGCGCGGAGCCGTAGACGCGCCCGTCGAGGGTGACCGGTCGCTGCTCGGCGCCCGTGCCCTCCCCCGCGGGCGCGAGCAGGGGACGGTCCAGGTCCCAGTCTTCGGGGGGCGTGCGCCAGGGATGGGGTCCGGGCGGCCGCACCGGCTCGGGCTCCGGATCCTCCTCCGTCTCCGTTTCCTCGGGGGCCGGTCCGTCGTCCGGCTCCTCCGTCGGCGCCGGTGCGATCGGCACGCGCACCTCCGCCCGGTCGCCGACCACCAGCTCCGGCACGTCGAAGGCCAGCTCGACCCGCGCGTGGCCGCGACTGACCGCGCGCACGACCCCCTCGACCGGCGGCGCGCCGACGGGGAAGAAGGTCACGCGGTCGCCGGGGCGCAGGCCGCTCTCGCTGCCCCGGTCCACGAAGGCGGCGCGCTCGGTGCGACCGGTGACCCACAGGTCGACGATCACCTCGTCCGACTCCTGGGCCAGGCCCGGGACGGCGAGGAGCGTGAGGCAGAGCATCAGGCAGGCCAGGAGCCGCCGTGGGGTCGCCCTCATCGTGGCGGGTCCTCGCCCGGCACCCCGTGGCAGTCGACGCACTCCACCCCCAGGGGCTTGTAGCGCACGAGCGCCGCGAGCCCGGGGCGCTCGGCGGCCGAGTGGCAGTCGTCGCAGGCGAGGGGGGCGTGGACCGCGTCCAGGGCGAAGCGCGAGTCGCGGTCGTGGTCGAAGTCGAGCTCGGCCCAGGAGCCCTGGTCCCCGTGACATCTGCGGCAGTCGTTCCGGCCCTTCTCGGCGAACTGCCCGGCGTGGGGGTCGTTGTGGCAGTCGTCGCAGGCCCGGCCCTGGGCGACGGCCCGGCCCCGGGCCGCGGGGCCCGGCTGGGCCAGCCGCGGGTGGCAGTCGTCGCAGGTCTGTTGACGGTGGCCGCTGGCCAGGTCGGTGTCGGTCCACAGGTCGTGGTCGAAGGCGGCCAAGGTCAGGGGCAGGAAGCGCCGCTCGCCGTGGCAACGCACGCAGCCTTCCCGCCCGTCGACCTGGGCGGGCGCGTGCGCGCCGTCGAAGAGCCCGCCGTGGGGATCCCCGTGACAGGTGGCGCAGGCCGCGACGTCCTGGCCGAAGCGCTCGCGCACGCGACCGAAGCTGCGACCGAGGTGATCGGGCCGAGCGCTGCGCCGGTGGCAGGTGGTGCACTCGAGCTCCAGGTGCGCCCCCCCCAGGCGCCGCTCGGTCCAGACCTGGTGGTCGAAGCCGGCGGCCGATGCCGCGCGCCAGGATGTGCTGTCGTGGCAGCGGGCGCAGCCGCGGCGGCCGTCCACAGCGGCGGGTCGCCCCGGGGCGTCGAAGTCGACCTCGTGGGCGTCTGCATGGCAGTCGGCGCAGGGCCGAGCTGCGGTCGGGCTCCCGCCGAAGACGTCCGCCACGCGCCCGAAGCGCCGGCCGGCGGCGTCGCGCTCCGCGCTCGCCTCGTGACACGCGGCGCACTCGAGGGCCCCGTGGGCGCCGTCGAGGGGGAAGCTCGTCCAGTGCCCGTGGTCGAACTCGGCGGCGGTCGCCTCGCCGCCGAAGGCCTGGGCTCCGTGGCAGTCCGCGCAGTCGGTCAGGGCGCCGTCCTCCTCCACGAAGCGTCCGTCATGGGCGTCGGCGTGGCAGGCGGCGCAGTCCCGCGGGACCCCGCGCCACGTCCGTGGGCCACCGTCGGCCGGGAGCTCGTGGCAGGCGTTGCAGGTCACGGCCTGGTGGGCTCCCTCGAGGGGGAAGGCGCAGCGCCCGTGCTGCTCCAGGTCGAAGCGGGCGGGGACGAAGGCCGTGTCCCCGTGGCAGTCCACACAGGCCGCCGTGGGCTCGCCGTCGAACTGCCCGCCGTGGGCGTCCTCGTGGCAGGCAGCGCAGTCGCGCCGAGCGCGCCCCGGGAAGCGCGCCTCCCAGGGGAGCTCGGGGCCGTGGCACTCCGCGCACTCCAGGTCTCCGTGGGGCGCCTCGAGGTCGAAGGCGAACGCCTCGTGCAGGGCCGCCGTGAGGGTCGAGCCGGCATCGGGGAAGGTCGACTGCCCGTCCAGGTGGCACAGGCTGCAGGCGTCGCCGCCGGCGTGGGCGCCGAGCAGCGCGGCGTTTGCCAGAGACTCCGGTGCGTGGGGCACCTCGTGGCAGGATGCACAGGCACGCACCGCGGGGGGCTCGACCGCGCTGGCGAGGGTCTCGATCGAAGTGGGCGTGCCGCGCTCGTGGCAGGCGGCGCACTCGGCGACGGCGTGCACCCCCGAGAGCTCGAAACGCGGGTCGTGCTCGAACTCCGCCACCTCCGCGAAGGGGCGCTCTTGCCCGTGGCAGCTCGCGCAGGAGCGCAGCATGCGCCCCTCGTGGGGCGAGGCCTCGCCGTGGCAGCTCTCGCAGTCCCGGCTCAGGCCGAGAAAGCGCCGCGCACCGGGCGGCAAGAGCGCCAGGTCCGCGTGCTCGTGGCAGGCGGCGCACTCCAGGTCGTCGTGGGCGCCCGCCACGTCATAGCCCTCGAAGGGGTGGTCGAACTCCGCGCGGCGGGCGAAGCCGGCCCGCGCGAAGCTGTGCTCTCCCACCAGGGGAAACTCGCGGCCGGCGTGCTCGATGTGGCAGTGGCCGCAGTCGAGCTCACGCCCCGCCACGCGCAGCCCGTGCAGACCCTGCCCGTCGGCGAACTGGGCCTCGACGTCTTCGTGACAGGCGAAGCAGGCTTCGCGCCGGGTGCGCTCCCCGTCGCCGTGGCAGAGGTGGCAGCCCTCGGTCGAGGCCAGCCCGCGCTCCTGGGCGTGCACGGCGCTGATCGGGGGCGGCAGGGTGCGCTCGGTCTCCCACAGGAACAGGGTCAGCACCGCCGCCAGGGAGACGAGCGCCAGCCAGGGCCGCGGGTCGCGCCAGGTCCAGCGCCGTGAGGCCGGCGGATCAGCCACCGAACAGTCCCCCGTAGCGCAGGGCGTCGAACACGTGGGCGGCGATGATCAGCACCAGCAAGAGGGCCAGCCAGCCATGCAGGTGGCGCCAACCGGAGAGCATGGCGCGCAGGTCCTCGAGCCAGGCCGCGGCCCGGGCGCTCGTCTCGGCGCGGGAGACGAGCCACAGGAGCTCCCGCACCTGGTCCTCGCCGCGGCCCGCGCCGCGGGCCTGGTCCCCGAGGGCGTCCAGGGCCCGGCGTGCGCGACGCCGGGCGCCCACGAGGGCCACGAAGCGGCGCAGGAAGCCGCCCCGCCAGTGGGCCTCCTCGACCAGCTCCTCGACCGCGGCGCGCCCGCGCCGGGCGAAGGTCGGGTCGTGCTCCTCCAGCTCCGCGAAGACCCGCTCGAGCTCGGCGCGCACCTCGTCGTGGGCCAGGTCCCGGCCGCTCGCCGCACGCGGCACGAAGGCGTAGAGGTAGCGCCCCACGGCCCCCGTGGCGACCAGCAACGCGAGCGCCAGCCCCGCATGTCCGCCGAGAGTGTCACCCAGGCGCATGCCCCCGTGCAGGAGCGCGGCCAGGAGCGCCAGGATGCCGGTCACGATGTGCACCGTCAGCCAGTCGCGCTGCCTGCCGATCCGCAGGGGGAACCACGGCTCCCTCCGCAGGAGGTAGGCCAGGTTGGCGAGGACCATCAGGGCGGCCAGGATGCCGAAGGCGAGTCCCGCACCGGCGGAGGGGCGCAGCCAGTCGTGGTCCGGCGCCAGGGGCCGCCGCGAGATGGGCAAGGCGTAGTAGTCGAGGTGCGCGAGGACCCAGGCGCCCGTGGCCAGGGCCAGGGCGAGGGCGACACCAAGGCTCCCGATCAGGCGCTTGCGCTCCGCCTGCCGCACGTCGACGGCGGGGGGGCCGTGCAGTTCGCGCTCGCGGGGATCGAGGGAGACCCCGCAGCGTTCGAGCAGCTCGACCGGGGTCGTCCCGCCCAGGAGCAGGAAGACGTCGTCGTTCGGCAGGCGTTCGGTGGCTCCGTCGTGCTCGAGCAGCACCGCGTCCTCTTCGATGCGCCGCAGGTGGCTCTCGAGGCGCAGCTCGACGCGCCCTTCACGCACGGCGTCCTCGAGGGCCGCGAGGTTGCGCTCGTGGGGACGGGTCAGCTCTGCGCCGCGGTAGCAGAGGGTGACCCGCGCCTCCGGTTGCAGTCCCACGGCCAGGGCCGCTTCCACCGCGCTGTCACCGCCGCCGACCACCAGCACCCCGCGCCCGCGCAGGGCGCGTGCATCGAGCAGGTTCGTCTGCACCTTGGGCAGCTCCGCCCCCGGGGCGTCCAGGCGCCGCGGCGAGCCGCGCCGGCCCACGGCCAAGCACACCGAGCGCGCGTGCCAGGGGCCTCGGTCGGTGTCGACGCGCCAGGCTCCTCGTCCGTTGCGTGCGAGCCCGGAGAAGCGCACGCGGTCGTGGATCGGCAGGCGGTGCTCCGCGGCCAGGTCCTCCCAGATCCCGAGCAGCTCCTCGCGGGTGTAGGTCTCGCGGTCGAGGGCCCCGTAGCCGGGGAAGTCGACGGGCCGCGTGAGCACCAGCTTGCGCCGCGGGAAGTGGGCCACGCTGCCGCCGAAGGCCTCCTGCTCGAGCACCTCGACCGCCAGCCCGCGCCCCTGGGCCTCCAGGGCGCAGGCCAGGCCGGCGGGACCGGCGCCGATCACGAGCAGGTCGCAGTCCGAGTCCCCGCCGTCGGAAGCGCCCGGGCGATGCCGGCGGTGCACGGTCCTCGCCACCTCCCGGCCCTGTTCGACCGCGCTGCGGATCAGACCGTGTCCCGTGACCTCACCGGCCAGGTAGAGCCCCGGTACGCCCACGGCCTCGAGGGAGGGGCCGAGGGCCGGCAGGTCGCGGCGCTGGTCGAGGCCCGCCACGTGCACGGAGATCGCGCCCGAGGGGCAGGCCTCCTGGCACAGGCCGTGCCCGACGCAGTGGGCGCCGTGCACCACGACGGCATGACCGTGCACCAGGTCGAGCACGGTCTGCTCGGGGCAGGCGCGCAGGCAGGCCGCGCAGCCCAGGCAGCGCGTCAGGTCGATGTGCGGGTGCTTGAGATCGGCCTGGTCCGTGCCGCTGGCCCGCGCGCGGGCCACCTCGTCGACCGTGCGCGCCATGCGCTGGAGCTCGCGCCGGCGCTGCAGGGACAGAAGGGTGGCGATGACGATGGCCGCCACCAGGCCGGCCAGGAGAGTCCAGCTCACCGGCGGATTCTAACAGCGCTCCGCGCGGGCTCGCACGTCGACCGCACGTGCAAGCGCGTATTCGCCTTGTGTATCGAGATCACGTCTCGATTGCGGTGGGCTGCGCCGTGCGCCAGACACGTGTCTGGCGCAGCGTCCCTCACACCCATGCACTCCCGCGACGACCTCATCACCCAGCTCTCACGCGCCTTCGGGGAGCTCGGCGGGAGCGCTGATGGCGGATTGAAGGGCCCGCGGGCCGCAATCAAGCCGTTGAGAGGGGCGGGATGGGCTTGATCGGGGCCATGAGGAGCGCGGAGCGTGATGGTGGAGACCCGTTGTATCCCTTAATACTCCTTCTGGGCTTGTCGAGTGGTGTTATGAATGGACCTGGCCCTCGGCGTCTTCAAGTCTCGCTCTGGCTGGTTGGGACTCGATCCGAGGCGTGTCGAACTCTGCAGCTGCAATCGGAGGAGAGCATGAGCCTGCGCACCTGGAGCTTCGCCCTGGCCGGTGTTCTGACCCTGTGGGGCCTGACCGTGCTGGTGCCCTTGTCCGCCACGGGGCCGGCCACAGCTCGGGGGTTGCTCTCCGTCGAGCTCGTGACGGATCGTCTTCAACCCGTGGCCCAAGGTGTCGTGAGCGTCGACGATGGCCTCCACTCGTATGTCGTCACGACCACCCAGGAGGGGCAGTCGCCCTGGCGTGACCTGGACTTGAGCCCCGGATTCGTGGACATCGTCATTGCGGAGATGGTGAGCGTCGACGGGATTGGACTCGGCATGAGTGAGACGGTTCCATTGCCCTTTCAGCCGGCCGCGGGCCAGGATGCGCTCCTGGTCACTGTCTCGAGAACTCAGCCACTGGCCGTACCCGTGGCGATCGACGGCAGTCCCGCCGAGGTGCAGAACATCTTTCCCCCGAGTGGGGACTATCCACACTGGAGAATCGCGACGCCGATCGGCTCGGGATTGGCCTTCAATGCCCATGTGGCCTCCCTGCTGGACGCCCAGGACGTGCGTCGATTCACGGACTATCGGGGCCATGACTTCGACCCGTCCCTTCAGTACGTGAGGGGAGTGGACCTGGTCATGCCGGCCGCTCAGCTCGGGACGGAGGGGATCCTGATCGGGGTGGATCTTCTGGGAGACCTGGCGTCCGGGGTCACTGTCGACCTCCTGAACTTCATGTCCCTTCCCAGCGTCATCCCCACTGGCGAGCCCCTCGGAGCCTCGATCCACTCCGTGCACAACGGCGTCGTGTACGTCCGCGTGACCGGGGGCGTGGCGCGGGGGCACCTGACCCTCCTCGTGCGGGCCAGTGGGGGGCCCCCCGCGACGGTGGAGCGTGTCGTGGATGCTCCCCCCGTGATCACCGTGCCACCTGGCGCGGGCGACGGCGTGGACCACGTCCTCCTGGATCAGGGTCCCGGCGCCCAGGTCGCCACGGAGGACGATGCCGCGACAGCCGCTGAACTCTCAGGGACGACTCTCCATGGGTCCGTGTTGGCCACGGAATGTGAGCCGGAGGTGCCGAACACTCCTCGTGGGTGGTCCTGTGAACCCGCGGCGCCAGCTCCCAACGCCTGTGGCGCCGCAACCTCCGCCTCCGAGGCCCAGTGTCACGTCGTCAGATCTCGCACGCCGCTGATCTGCAGGAACGGAGGGTCCAGCTTCTCCGTCCAGCAGGCTCGTACCGCGTCCTGGAAGGTGACGTTCGATCTGACAGGTGGGGGCAATCTCGGACCGTTGTCTTCGACGGGCGGCTTCGAGTATGGCGAGGAAGGTACGACCACGACCACGGAGGGGTGGACCGCCGAGGACGGTGAGCACGGGGAGGGGCAGTGCATGCGCTACTTCCGCTTCGAACTGGTCTGCGCAAAGGCCTTCAAGCTCAAGCACCCCAAGATTGTCTTTGACCCCGACGAGGAGGACATCGTCGTCGCGGACTGCGCACTCGAGCAGACGACCAACAGGATCTGCCGCGACTCGAGCTGGTCACAGAACGTCTGTGACAGGACTCCTTAGGAGTCCTCAGCCTGTCGCGGTCGAGCCCGCACGCAGGTAGTACAGCAGCGGCAGCGCCGTGAAGGCGTCCGCGAGCCGCCCGGCGTCGAGCAGGGCCTCGACCTGGGTGCGGGGGAAGACCTCGACCAGCAGCTGCTCGGACTTGTCGAGGGTCGGCTCCGCGACGGCCTCACACCCCAGGGCCACGAAGGCGTGGGCGTAGTGGGCGCTGATGCCGTTGGTCGGGTAGAAGCCCGGCAGCGGCTCGAGGCGCGCGCAGCGGTGGCCGGTCTCCTCCAGGAGCTCGCGGCGGGCGGCGTCGGCGGGGTCCTCGTCGGGGTCGATGCGGCCGGCGGGGATCTCCCAGTGGGTGCCGCC
>CAZQAT010000127.1:0-10977 GCA_964591315.1 uncultured Planctomycetaceae bacterium | reverse complement strand
GTCGGAGCATGGCGGCGGGGTTCGGGGTCGAGGCCCCCAGGGTGCCGAGCCGCCGTGCCCGCGACCAGCCCGCGTCCTCAGATCAGCTCGGCGTCCGCCCTCACGCGCCCCCATGTCTCTCGTCGCTGCCGCATCCCCTCCCGAGCGCGTAGAGTGGGGGCACGATGACCACCACCCTGCTCCTCATCGCGGCCCTCTGGGCCTGCAGCTCAGGCGAAGTCGAGGCGGACGACCTGGCTCCGCTCCTGGACCGGGGGCACGAGGCCCTGTTCGGCACCGGCGGAGAGGGGCCCGCGCGCCCGACCCTGCAGCTCTCCGGCGGCACCACCCGCCACGGGACACGAGCCGACTTCCGCTGGACCTTCGACCCCGGCGGGCGCTTCCTGCGCGAGCTGCGCGGCCAGGTGCTCGAGCGGGAGGTCTTCGACGGAGAGCACGCCTGGCGCGAGGAGGGACGCGGGCCTTCCTGGCGCCTGGCCCTGCTCGAGCGTGAGCGGCTGCTGGCGGAGAGCTGGGTGATCGCCGGGCTCTGGTGTCTGGAGGACGGTCCCTTCGAGGTCGCACGCGCGGGCGAAGGCCCGGCCCTCGAGCTCCGCCTGAAGGACGGCCTGTGGCGCGGGACCCTCGAGCTGGACGCGGACACGGGCCTGCCCTCCCAGCTCACGGTGGCCGAGGACTTCGGGGGCGACCGCTGGAGCTTCGAGGACTGGGGCGCGGACCCGCCGCGGCTCCCCGGGCGCCTGGTGTGGACCCCCGCCCAGGGCGCCGAGCGCACCTTCGAGGTGCGCGATGCCCGCGCCTGGGAGCGGCGGCCGCCCGACTACGCGCGCCCGCGCCGCTCCCGGGGCGACGTCCACTTCTCCTCCGACACTCCCGCCGAGCTGGACGTCAGGCGGGTCGAGAGCGGACATCTCTTCGTGCGCCCGCGGGTCAACGGCGAGGACCTGGGCTGGTTCCTGTTCGACAGCGGCCTGGGGGGCTCGATCATCACCGCCGCCGCCGCGGACCGCCTCGAGCTGCCCGCCTGGGGCGAGACCTTCGTGGGCGGCTTCGGTGGTCCGCCGGCGCCCGCGCCCTTCCGGCAGGGCCTCGCCCTGCAGCTCGGTCCGCTGCTGCTGGAGTACCCGACCTTCATCGAGCAACCGGACATGGGCAAGGCCGACGCCATGCTGGAGGGCGAGACCTGCGCCGGCGCCCTGGGCTGGGACGTCTTCCTGCGGGCGGTGGTCGAGGTCGACCCCGCCGCCGGGGACGTGCGCCTGCACGACCCGGCGCGCTTCGACGACGCGGGCGTGAGCTGGCAGGAGGCCGCCCTGCACTGGCAGGTGCCCTACCTGCGCGCCCGCTTCGAGGGCGAGCGCAGCGGCTGGTTCGGCCTCGACACGGGTGCGGGGGGCCTGACCGTGCTCTTTCACCACCAGGCCGCCGCGCGCCTGGGTCTGCTCGACGGAGAGGTGGGCGCCTCACAGGAGTCCCGCGGCGCGCGTGGCAGCTTCCGGCGCGCAGAGCGGGAGCTGGCCTGGTTCGAGGTCGGCGGCCGACGCCACGCCCCCGCGCGGGTGCACCTGAGCCTCGCCGAGGACGGAGAGCAGGACCCCTACGCGGACGGCTTCCTCGGCAGCGGGTTCTTCGGCGGACAGGTGTTCGTGTTCGACCACCAGGGCTCGCGCGTCGGCCTGCGCCCGCGGGACTGATCGGAGGCTTCCGGCCTCAGTGCTCGGGCTCCGGCCCATCCGCCGTGCCCCCCGCGCGCATGGGCTTGCCCATCACGGCCTTTTTGCCGTAGGCCAGGCGGTCGCTGATCTGCAGGTCGAAGCGCGGGTGCCGGGGGCTCGAGGCGAAGCCCCTGTGCTCGGTCTCGCAGACGTAGCAGTAGACCGTCTCCGGCAGGAGGAACCACAGGCCGGCGTCGATGCCCGCCGCCACGAAGAGGGAGATGTAGCTCGTGAAGGGCGCCAGGACCGCCGCCACCACGACGATCCCCAGGCCCAGGGCCTTGGGGAAGTCCTTCGAGGTGTAGAGCTCCGGGTGTCCGCAGGCCTGGCAGCCGAAGAGCCCGCCGTCGGCCTCGACGCGCCCCGGGCTGAGGGCCTTGGTCCCCCCGCAGTTCTTGCAGGTCGCCTCGGCCGGTGCTCCGACGGAGGGGTCCACCTCGAGCGCGATGAAGCGATCGCAATCGCAGGGGACGTCGATCCAGGGGAGGGACTTGGCCATTCCGGTCGAGAGCCGCGCCTAGAGCGGCAGTCCGTAGACGTCCTGCAGGTTGATCGAGAGGGCCGTTCCGATCAGCACCAGGACCGTCGAGGCGTAGAGGATGCCGGTCGCCGAGCGCGTGTTGCCGTAGCGCAGGGACTCCTTCGCCATCCAGGCGAAGAGGAGCGGCAGCAGCAGGCCGACCGTCACCCGCGTGCCGATGTTGAACAGGCCGCGAGGACCGAAGAGCGGCGTGTCCGCCAGCTCGAGGGGCTCGCGGAAGGCGAGGCAGATGGCGCCGACGAGGACGAGGGAGGCCACCATCGAGCCCACGGTGACCTTGTTCAGGCGGCCGAGGTGCGAGACCTTCAGCTTGGGCACGGTCAGGTACCAGTGCCCGAGCACCATCGCCAGCCCGACGCTGCCCGCCACCGCGCCGGTCGCCAGGGCCGAGAGGACGGCGAGCAGCAGCTCGAGGGTGCCCAGCTCCAGGGCGCGATCCATGATCAGGGCGATGCCCACCACCGTGCTCGCGAGCCCCCAGCCGAGGGCCACCGCCCAGGCGACGCCGCGGGTCTTGCCCGCGTAGAAGGGCAGGGCCAGGAGGCCGGCCCAGGTCGCGACCACCGAGGGCTCGCCCCAGCCCAGGCCGGCCTGGGTCACGGGCAACAGCCCGGCCACGACCACCATGAGCCCCGCCGCCGCGCCCATGACGCGGTAGAACAGCACCCCCACCGGGGCCTTCGGCACGAAGGCCAGGGCCAGGAGGGTGCCGAAGGCGAGCTGCAGGCAGAACTGGCTGCCTAGGTCGTGCCACTGCATGGGCGACAGGGTAGCGCCTCGGCGCCGGGGACAGGACCCCCCGAGCGCCGGAACAGCCTCAGACGTAGACGATGCAGTCGTCCCCGTCCTCCTCGAGGCGGTAGGTGGTGGCCTTCTTGCAGACCGCGCCCACCGGCTTGCCCGAGTCGCACTCGAAGCGGTAGTTGTGGGCCGGACAGTAGACGTACTTGCCGTGGACCAGCTTGCCCTCGTTGAAGTGACCGTCCGCCGCGTGGGGGCAGAGCGAGTCCAGACAGTGGAGCTTGCCGTCGACCCGGGCGATCACGATCTGGGCCCCCCCGTTGAAGGGGTCCCCCACGATCATGGCCCGGGCGTGACCCTCCTCCAGGTCCGCGATGCCCTCGACCCGGAAGGGCCGGCCGCGGAAGAGCTCCTTGATGCGCCTGAACACCACGGAGTCAGCCCTTGAGGAGCTCCATGGCTCCCTGGGGCAGGAGGTAGACGATCAGCATCATGCCCCCCTCCACGGTGGGCACGTGGACCGAGTCCGGGGCGAAGACCACCCAGCCGGGGGGCCGGCCGTCGAAGGTGGGCTCACCCTCGGTGGCGATGCAGAAGTTGACCTCGCCGGTGGGGTGGCGGTGCTTGGGACCCGCGCCGTTCATCTGCACCACGTCGATGGTGAAGTCGAGGCTCTCGGGGGTGGCCTTGGACACGCGCCCCCAGCGCATGGGCAGCTCGCCCCGCTCGCAGAGTTCGCCCTTCTCCAGGCGCTCCAGGAGCTCCCGGCGCAGGGCGAGGGCCTCCTCGCCGCCCGCGGGGAAGCGCTCCTCCAGGGTCGCGCGGGCCCCGTCGGGCTGGCTCAGGTCGAGGCCCTGGGCGGCCTCCAGCAGCGGACGAAAGAGCGGCAGGCGGTCGTCGGTGGTCATGGGGTGGTGATCTTCGGTGGGAGGATCCCTCGACGAGGGGCCGGTCAGTTGCCCCCTCAGCCGTCGGGGATCTCCTTGGGGCCGGTCCAGCCCCCGAAGCCGACGTCGAGGTTGTGCACGTTGGTGAAGCCCTGCTCGCTGAGGAACTGGGCAGCGGCGGCCGAGCGCGCGCCCATGGCGCAGTAGACCAGGGTGGGCGTGTCCTTCTGACCCAGCTCGCCGAAGCGCATGGGCAGGTCGTCGACGGGGATGCGCACGGCCCCGGGCAGGATACCCATCAGGGTCTCCTCGGGGGTGCGCACGTCCACCACCTGTACGCCCTGGTCGAGCAGCTCGATCGCCCTCGCCTGGTCCGCGTCGGCCCACAGGCGGCCCTCGCGAATCTGCTCGGGATCGAGGGGCTCCCCGGCCGCAAGCCGCGCGAGGAACTGCGTGTGCAGCTCCAGGGCCTCCTGGACCTGGCGCTCCGCGCGGCCGCCGGAGGAGGCGTTGGCGGCCTCGATGCGATCGAGGCGCTCCTTCAAGAGGCCCAGCTCGCCCTTGATCTTCAGAGCGATCAAGAACGCCAGGACGCCGAGTACGAGGGCTGTCATCTCCATCGGGCGGATCCTACTCGGGATCTTCCGTCCACGGTAGGTTTTCGCCGGCCGCGGTCAGCTCGACCAGGCGCTGCAGGGCCCCCTCCCGGCCGAGGGCACTCGTGTCCACCGTGTGCCGCGCCCGGGCGTAGAGGGGCTCGCGGCGCTCCAAGAGGCGCTCGAGCTCCGCTCGGGCGTCGGGCCGGTCGTTCATCGGGCGCACGTCCCCCTGAGCCAGCACCCGCTGCCAGTGATCCTCCCCCGAGGCCTTGAGCCAGATGGTGCTGGCGCGACGCTCGAGCAGCTCGAGGCTCTCGGGGTCGGCCACGACGTTGCCGGTGGTGGCCAGGACCATCGGCTGCTCGCCCTCCGCCAGGAGCCGGTCCAGGGTGCGCCGGGCCAGGTCCCGGTAGTAGTCCTCGCCGTGCAGGGTGAAGACCTCGCCGCGCTCCATCCCCGCGGCCTCCTCGACAAGGGCGTCCTGCTCCACGAAGGGCACCCCCAGCCGCAGGGCCAGCTCGCGGCCCAGGCAGCTCTTGCCCGCCCCGCGCAGACCGAGCAGGGCGATCACCCCGCAGTCCACGGGGCTCGACGGGAGGTCCGCCAGGGTGGCGGAGAGCTCCACGCCCAGGCCCCGGGCCAGGCGCGCCAGGCGGGTGACGGCGATGTTGCCGCGGCCGGCCTCGACCTGGGCCAGGAAGCGCGGCGAGAGCTCGGCCCGGCGGGCCAGCTCGCGCTGGGTGAGGCCCGCCCCCTCCCGCAGGCTCTTGAGGCGGGCTCCCAGGGAGTGCAGCAGGGGATCGACGGGGTCCATGGCTCTGGCGCGGCCTGGAGAGGCGCGAAACGGCACTATACTGCACCCCCTGGTCGGAGAAGTGCACTATCATGCTTTTCTTCCCGACTCCGCTTGGCTACAACCTCCCCATGGAAGCGACCCAGACCCGAGAACTCAGCGCCTTCCAGACCGAGCCCTCGAGCTATCGGCACTGGAAGTTCACCGTGGACGGCGAGGTGGCCCGCCTCTCCCTGAGCGTCCAGGAGGAGGACGACGGCCCCGAGTACCTGCTCAAGCAGAACTCCTACGACCTGTCCGTGGACGTGGAGCTGGCGGACGCCCTGCAGCGCATCCGCTTCGAGCACCCCGGGGTCAAGGTGCTCGTGTTCGAGAGCGCCATCGCGCGGGTGTTCTGCGCCGGCGCGAACATCTACATGCTCGGGCAGTCCAGCCACCCCTTCAAGGTGAACTTCTGCAAGTTCACCAACGAGACGCGCCTGGGCATCGAGGACCTCTCGGAGCAGAGCGGCGTGCGCTCCATCGCTGCCCTCAACGGCACCGCCGCCGGCGGCGGCTACGAGCTGGCGCTGGCCTGCGACGAGATCTACCTGGTCGACGACGGCTCGAGCGCCGTTTCCTTTCCCGAGGTGCCCCTGCTCGCCGTGCTGCCCGGCACCGGCGGCCTCACGCGCCTGGTGGACAAGCGCAAGGTGCGCCGCGACCGGGCCGACATCTTCTGCACGGTGGCCGAGGGCGTGAAGGGCAAGCGCGCCAAGGCCTGGGGCCTGGTCGACGACCACTTCGCCCGCAGCAAGTGGGACGAGAAGATCACCGAGAAGGCCACCGCCGCCGCCGCCGCCAGCCCGCGCAAGGGCGACTGGCAGGGCGTGGCCCTGCCGGCCCTCGCGCCGGAGATCGACGAGGAGCGCCTCGCCTTCGAGCACGTCACCCTCGAGCTCGACCACGGCGCCCGCACCGCCACCCTGACCGTGCGCGGACCGGCCGCCGACGCCCCCACCGACCCCGAGGCCATGCTGGCCCAGGGCGCCGACTTCTGGGCTCTGCGGGCCTTCCGGGAGCTCGACCAGTGCCTCCTGCACCTGCGCCTCGACTTCCCCGGCATCAACGTGGTCGTGCTGCGCACCGAGGGCGACACGGACGCGGTCCTTCGTCTGGACGCGGCCCTGGTCGCGCACCGAGAGCACGGCTTCGTGAACGAGGTCCTGGCCCACATGGCCCGCGTGCTGCGTCGCCTGGACCTGACGGCCAAGAGCTTCTACGCCCTGCTCGAGCCCGGCTCCTGCTTCGCGGGCAGCCTGTTCGAGCTGGCCCTGGCCGCCGACCGCAGCTACATGCTGATCGACGATGACGAGCTCAACCACATGGCCCTCTCGGCCCTGAACGGCGGGGCGCTACCGATGACCCACGGCAAGAGCCGCCTCCGGAACCGCTTCCACGCCGACGAGTCCGAGGCCGACCGCCTGATGGAGCAGGCCGGCCAACGGGTGGAGCCCGAGGACGCCGAGGAGCAGGGCCTGGTGACCATGTCCATGGACGACCTCGACTACGGCGACGAGGTGCGCCTGGCCCTCGAGGAGCGCGCCAGCTTCTCGCCGGACGCCCTGACAGGCATGGAGGCCTCCCTGCGCTTCCCCGGCGCCGAGAACTGCGACAGCAAGATCTTCGGCCGCCTCTCCGCCTGGCAGAACTGGATCTTCCAGCGCCCGAACGCGGTCGGCCCCAAGGGGGCGCTGACCAGCTACGGCCAACCCACCCGCCCCGAGTTCAACTTCGACCGCACCTGAGATGAGCCTCCACGACACGATTCCCAACAACGTCGACCTGTCCCACGACCGGAAGCTGCAGAAGGCCCTCGAGAGCTGGCAGCCGAAGTTCCTCGAGTGGTGGCGCGAGATGGGGCCCGAGGGCTTCCAGGAGAGCGACGTCTACCTGCGCACCGCCGTCTCGGTCGACAAGGACGGCTGGGCCGACTACCAGTACGTCAAGATGCCGGACTACCGCTGGGGCATCTTCCTCACCCCCGAGGAGGGCGAGCGCAAGGTGGGCTTCGGCGACATGATCGACACCAAGGTCTTCGACGAGGTCCCGGGCGAGTTCCGCAACGCCCTGCGACGCCTGATCGTGACCCAGGGCGACACCGAGCCCGGCTCGGTGGAGCAGCAGCGCCTGCTCGGCCAGTGCGCCCCGAGCCTCTACGACATGCGCAACCTGTTCCAGGTCAACGTCGAGGAGGGCCGCCACCTGTGGGCCATGGTCTACCTGCTGCACAAGTACTTCGGGCGCGACGGCCGCGAAGAGGCTGACGACATGCTCGAGCGCCGCAGCGGCAACGCGGACAAGCCGCGCATCCTCGAGGCCTTCAACCAGCCCATCGATGACTGGCTGTCCTTCTTCTGCTTCACGATGTTCGTGGACCGGGACGGCAAGTTCCAGCTCGCCAGCCTGGCCGAGTCCGGCTTCTCGCCCATGCGGCGCTCCTGCCGCTTCATGCTGACCGAGGAGGCCCACCACCTGTACGTGGGTGACACGGGCATCTCGCGCACGGTCAGGCGCAGCGCCGAGCTCACGCGCGAGTCTGGCGGTGACCCCTACTCGATGGGCGGCATCCCCCTCGAGATCGTCCAGAAGTACATCAACTACTGGGTGACCTACGCCATGGACCTCTTCGGCGGCGAGATCTCCAGCAACGCGGCCGACTTCTTCGCCGCGGGCCTCAAGGGCCGCTACAACGAGGAGCGCAAGTACAAGGACCACACCGGGAACGACGGCGAGGTCGAGATCCCCGTGGTCTCCGGCGGCGAGCTGGTGGGCCGCAACGTGCCCCTGCGCAACGCCATGAACGAGGTGCTCCGTGACGAGTACATCGCCGACTCCCAGAGCGCGATCCGGCGCTGGAACAAGATCATCGCCGATGAGGGCGTCGACTTCGAGCTGACCCTCCCCCACAAGCGCTTCCACCGCCACCAGGGCGAGTACGCCGGGCACTTCTTCGACAACGAGGGCAACCTCGTCAGCGAGGAGGAGTACCGCGCCGCGGTCGCCCTGCTGCTGCCGACCAAGGAGGACCGCGACCTGGTCAAGAGCCTGATGGTGCAGGTGACCGAGCCGGGCAAGATGGCCGGCTGGATCGCGCCTCCCAAGAAGGGCATCAACGGGCAGCCGAACGAGTTCGAGTACGTGAAGCTCTAGGGCTCCCCCCCAGCCATGCAAGAGCTCCAGAGCTTCCTCCAGAACGAGTGGCAGCGGGGTCGCGGCGACGGCGCGACCCTGTACGACCCCTCCACCGGCGAGGCCATCGCCAGCGCCACCACCGACGGTCTCGACCTCGGTGCGGCCCTCGCCTTCGCCCGCCGCGAGGGCGGGCCGGCCCTGCGCGCCATGACCTTCGCCGAGCGCGGGCGCCTGCTGACCGAGCTCTCGAAGGCCATCCACGCCCACCGCGCCGAGCTGCTCGAGATCTCGACCCGCAACACGGGCACCACCCAGAAGGACAGCAAGTTCGACATCGACGGCTGCACCGCCACCCTGGCCGCCTACGGCGACCTGGGGCAGGAGCTGGGTGATCGCACCTATCTGCTCGACGGTGAGGGCCTGCAGGTGGGCCGCTCCCCGCGCTTCCACGGCCAGCACATCCAGGTTCCCCTGCGCGGCGTGGCGATCCACATCAACGCCTTCAACTTCCCCGCCTGGGGCTTCGGCGAGAAGCTCGCCTGCGCCTTCCTGGCGGGCATGCCGGTGCTCACCAAGCCCGGCACGGGCACGGCCCTGCCGAGCCACCGCATCGCCGAGATCGTGGTCGACTCCGGCCTCTG
Organism: uncultured Planctomycetaceae bacterium; assembly: GCA_964591315.1. Classification (GTDB taxonomy): domain Bacteria; phylum Planctomycetota; class UBA1135; order UBA1135; genus JABACD01. The sequence continues at coordinate 1,886 of CAZQAT010000127.1, read as the reverse complement.
CCCCCCGGGCAGCTGGTCCTTCCTGTGCGGCGGCGCCGGCGACCTGCTCGACCACACCACCTCCCAGGACGTGGTGGCCTTCACGGGCAGCGCGGCCACGGCGCGGCGCATCCGCTCCCACCCGCGGGTCATCGAGCAGTCCGTGCGCGTCAACGCCGAGGCCGACAGCCTGAACGCCATGGTGGTCGGCCCGGACGTCGAGGTCGGCTCGGACACCTGGGACCTCTTCGTGCGCGAGCTGGTGCGCGAGATGACCCAGAAGACCGGTCAGAAGTGCACGGCGACGCGCCGCGTCTTCCTGCCGGAGAGCCTGATCGAGCCCGCCCTCGAGGCCCTGCGCGAGGGCCTGGCGGACTTCCCCGCCGGCTCGGCCCACGACGAGGCCACCCGCATGGGTCCGCTGGCGACCCCCGCCCAGTTTCCCGACGTCCGCGACGGGCTGCGGGAGCTGGCGGAGGTCTGCGAGCTCGCCATCGGCAGCGTCCCCGACGGCGACGGCACCGACGGCGCGGTGATCGAGCCGGTGGTCTTCGTCGCCCGCGACGCCGCGAAGGCCGCCCGGGTCCACGAGCTCGAGGTGTTCGGCCCCGCCTGCACCCTGCTGCCGTACTCCGGCGACGCGGTCGAGGCGGGCACCCTGGTCGCCCTCGGCGGCGGCTGCCTGGTGTCGACGGCCTACAGCGACGACCTGAAGTTCACCGAGGCCCTGCTGCTCGAGCTCGCCCCCTGGAACGGGCGCGTGCTCCTGGGCAGCAAGCGCATCGCCGAGCACTCCACGGGCCCCGGCCTCGTGATGCCCCAGCTGGCCCACGGCGGTCCCGGCCGCGCGGGAGGCGGGCTCGAGCTGGGCGGCCTGCGGGGCCTCAACCTCTACCTGCAGACCTGCGCCGTCCAGGGTTCACGCCCCGTGCTCGAGAAGATCCTCGGCTCCTGAGCCAGCCCCAGCCATGAACGCAACAGCGATCGAGAAGGCCGTCGTCGTCGGCGCCGGCACCATGGGTCACGGCATCGCCCAGGTCCTGGCCATGGCCGGGATCGAGACCACCCTGGTCGACCTGGACCAGGCCGTGCTGGAGAGGGCCTACGACGCCGTCATCGGCAACCTCGACAAGGGCGTGGACCGGGGCAAGCTCAACGAGCAACAGCGGGGTGAGGCCCTGGCGCGCCTCTCGACCTCCACCGACCTGCTCGACGCCTGCGCCACGGCCCAGGTGGTGATCGAGGCCGTGCCCGAGCTGATCGAGCTCAAGACCAGCATCTTCGCCCAGCTGGGCGAGGCTCTCGGTCCCGAGGTGCTGCTGGCCACCAACACCTCCTCCCTCTCGATCTCCGAGATCGCCGGCGCGGCGCGCCACCCCGAGCGGGTCGTGGGCATGCACTTCTTCAACCCAGTGCACATCATGAAGCTGGTGGAGGTGGTGCGCGCCGAGCAGAGCTCTCCCGAGGCGGTCGAGACGGCCCTCGAGCTGTCCCGCCGCCTGGGCAAGGACCCCATCTCGGTGACGGACAGCCCCGGCTTCGCCTCCTCGCGCCTGGGGCTCGTGATCGGCCTCGAGGCGATCCGCATGCTCGAGGCGGGCGTGGCCAGCGCGGAGGACATCGACAAGGCCATGACCCTGGGCTACGGCTTCCCCATGGGCCCCCTGAAGCTCACCGACCTCGTGGGCCTCGACGTGCGCCTCTCGATCGCCGAGTACCTCACCACCGAGGTCGGCCCGCACTTCGAGCCGCCTGCCCTGCTGCGCGAGAAGGTCGCGCGTGGTGAGCTCGGAAAGAAGAGCGGGCGCGGCTTCTACGAGTGGTAGAGGCCACGCCCGCGTGGGTCCGTCGCGATCGACCGGGGATCAGAAGAAGATCACCTGGGCCGCGTTGGTGAGGTTCGAGTC
>CAZQAT010000126.1:0-11087 GCA_964591315.1 uncultured Planctomycetaceae bacterium | reverse complement strand
CCCAATGCGTCAAAGCCTCATGAATAGGCCGGGCTAGGACCCGAGCAGCTCCTCCACTTCCGCCACCCCGGCGCCTGCGCCGTCCTGCGAGGCCGCGCGGGCGCGGCCGTCGAGCCCGCCGTCCACGAACCAGGCGCCGAGCTCCCTGGCCAGCTCGGCGGACCCCGCTGCGGCGGGCCTCCCCGGCGCGACCGGGCCGTCCCCGAGCACGACGCGCACGCGCGCCTCGCAGGCGCGCACGCGGGCGAGGTTCACGTCGGAGCTGGCCGGAGCCGGCAGACCGTCGAGGAGCAGCGTCGAGCGGAAGAAGCCAGGCGCGCGCAGGGCCAGGTCGAAGGCCACCAGGGCGCCCGAGCCCTCACCCACGAGCAGGACGCGCTCCCGGTCGAGCCGGTGCTCCTCGGCGAAGGCGCGCACCACCTCCGCCGGTTGCCGCACCGTCTTCCAGGGGTCCTTCAGGAAGTCGTCCGCCTCCGCGATCCAGGACATGGGGGCAGCGGGCAGCGGACCCTCGAGCAGGAGCAGGTGGGCTCGACGCCTGGCCGCGACCGGTCTCCAGGCCGCCAGGGGCGCCTCGCCCGAGGAGGCGCCGTCACCGGTCAGGACGACGATCAGACCCGGCGCGTCGCCTGCGGGGAGGGGACCGTCGAACAGCTCGACCCGCGGCGTCGCACTGCGCCGCCAGGCCTCTTCGCGGCCAGCGAAGAGCTCCGCCTCCAGCTCCTGCAGACGCGGATCTTCTCGTAGGAGCGCCAGGTCCGGGTCGCGGCTGAGGCCGGAGAGGCTGCCCTGCAGCACGCCGTAGCGCACGGCCGCGGCGCGCTCCAGCCAGGCCAGGGCCCCCTCCGCGTCACCGGCGATGCTGCTGGCGCAGGCCAGGTTGTAGAGGCAGACCGGGTGGTCCGGGCTGAGGCGCAGGCAGGCCTCGAAGTGCTCCACCGCCTCCTCGCCGCGCCGGGTCTGCAGGGCGGTGATGCCGAGCTGGAAGGCGTCGTCGAAGTCCTCGAGCCACTCCGGCAGCAGGTCGAAGGGGTAGCTCGCGAACCAGGTGTCACCGGCCGGGCCGGTGCGTGCCCGGTCGTAGCTCTCCGCGGCCTGGGCCGCGAGGGCGCGCTCGGAGCGGGCCGTGTCCGCGTCTCCGCCGCGCTCGGCGACCTCGGCCAGGCTCAGGTGTGCGGTCGAGAGGAGCCCGAGGTCAGGTACCCAGGCCGCCCGCACCCGGTCGAGGGCCGTGCGGGCTCGCGTGCGCGCCGCCTCCAGCTCGCCGAACTCCAGGTGCAGCTTCGCGAAGGCCGTGTCGATCTCGTGGGCGCGGGTCCCGAGCTGCACGGGGTGCGCGTCGCAGGTGCGCTCCAGGTCCTCCAGCTCTCGCCGAGCGCGGTCCGTGTCCCCGCAGAGGCGCGCCGCCTCGGCCATGGTCAGGCGCAGCTCGAAGGCCGTCTCGACCGGCACGGGGTCCTGGTCCTCGGCGAGGGCCTCCAGCCCGCGGGCCGCCAGGGAGCGGGCGGCGCTCGGGTTGCCCTCCTCGAGGTGCGCCCGGGAGAGCCACACGAGGGTCGCCGCCAGGGAGGGGTCCGAGGTGGTGACCTCACGCTGGCGCAGGGCGTAGGCCCGGTCGAGCAGGGGCAGGGCCTCCTCGCTGCGGCCCTGGTTCGTGTGGATGCGGCCGGCGGCCTCGAGCAGGGCGGCGCGCACCAGCGGGTCCTCCTGCAGCTCGCTCGGGATGCGCGCCACGCTGGCCTCGAGCATGTCCTCGAAGTCCCAGTCGTCCCCGGCCGCCTCCGCTCCGCCGAGGGGCGCGAAGAGGGCCACCAGGTGGTCGACCACCGACTCGCTGATGCCCGCCTGGCGCTGGGCCTGCTGGGCGGCGCGCTCTGCCAGGTCGCGCTCGCTGCGGATGGCCTCGTTGACCAGCACCAGGGCGATCGGCACGCCGATCAAAACCAGCGTCGAGAGCAGGGCGAAGGCCGACAGGCTCGGGTGCCGGCGCGCGTAGCGCAGGGTGCGCCGCAGGGGGCCGATGGGGCGCGCCTGGACGGGCTTGAACTCGAGGAAGCGCTGCAGGTCCGCCGCCAGCTCGCTCATGGAGGAGTAGCGCAGGTTGCGGTCCTTCTCGAGAGCGCACAGGCAGACGGTCTCCAGGTCCCGGGGCAGGAGCGGGTTGAGGCGGCTGGGGAGCGGCGGCTCCTTGGACTGCAGGTTGCGGAAGACCTCCGCCGCGTCGCGTCCCTCGAAGGGGCGGCGGAAGGTGAGGGCCTCGTAGAGGGTGACCCCGAGGCTGAAGACGTCGGCGCGTCCGTCGACGTCCTGGCTGCGGTGCGCCTGTTCGGGGGCGGCGTAGTAGGGCGTGCCCGCGAAGTCGCCCGTGCGCGTCAGGGCCGGCGAGCCCTCCAGGCTCGCCAGGCCCAGGTCGAGCAGCTTGGCGCGCCCGTCGAGGCCGATGACGATGTTGGCGGGCTTCACGTCCCTGTGCACGATGCCGAAGCGGTGGGCGTGCTCGAGGGCCTCGGCCACGTCGAGCACGATGCGGCAGACGCTCTCCGCGTAGCCGCGGCGGAACTCGCGCGAGCTCTCGGAGCCGCTGGCGTGCTCCACCACGCCCAGGATGTGGGCGCCCTCGAGCTCGTCGAAGCTCACGTCGTTGGAGCCCAGCTCGTGGAGCACGCGGTCGAGGGTGGCGCCCTCGACCAGCTCCATGGCGAACCAGGGGCGGCCCTCCTCGAGGCCCGACTCCCGCAGGCCCACGATGCACGGGTGTGAGAGGGAGGCGATGGCGAGCACCTCGCGCTCGAAGCGCAGGCGCGAGCGCGGATCGTCGATGAAGGGCGTGTGCAGCACCTTGAGGGCCACGCGCTCGCCGCCCTCCTCGCGCTCGGCCAGGAAGACCTGGCTCATGCCCCCGCGGCCGAGGGTGCCGAGCAGCCGGAAGGGCCCGATCGTGCGCAGCTCGCCCGCGTCCAGGTCCGGGGTCTCGAGCATCCCCAGGCGCTGCAGGGTCGAGAGGCGCGCGCGCAGCTCCGGGGCCGCCGCGGGGTGCGCCGCGAGGTGCCGCTCGAGGGCCTCGGGACCTCCCTCCGCCAAGAGGGCGATGCCCGTGGCCAGGAGCTCCTCGAAGTCCTCCGCGTCGGAGTCCTTGCGATCGTCAGGACCGTTCATGGAGCCGAGACCGAGGGTAGGCGGAGGCTAGACATCCGGTAGAATTGTACGCATGAGTGCCTCTGAGCACGATCCCACTGCCCGTGCAGCTGCCGGCGACGACGTCGCGCGGCACGATCTGCTGGAGCGCCACCTGGGCAGCCTGCGCAGCTACATCCGCGTGCGCCTGGGCAAGGGACTGCGGGCCAAGGAGACCAGCCTCGACCTGACCCAGTCCGTCTGCCGCCAGGTGCTGCAGAACTTCGACGCCTTCGACTACCGGGGCGAGGAGAGCTTCCGCCACTGGCTGCTGCGCCAGGCGGAGAACAAGATCCGGGACCGCAAGCGCTTCTGGCACCGGGTGCGGCGCGACACGCACCGCGAGGAGTCCGACCAGGTGCTGACGCGCTCCGGCGGCGCGCGCGAGCTGTCGGCCCGCGTCCCGCACGACCCCTTCACGCCCAGCCGCCACGCGACGGGCCGCGAGGAGCTGGAGCGCATGCGCGCGGCCCTGGACGACCTGCCTCCGGACTTCCGGCGCGTGATCGAGCTGGCGCGACTCGAGGGGCTCTCGCATCAGGAGATCGCCGAGCGCATGGGGCGCTCGCCGTCGGCCACGCGGACCCTGCTCAGCCGCGCCCTCGCGCGTCTGGCGACCGAGCTCGAGCCTGGCCAGGCGGACACCGAGGCGCCGCCGCCGGCGGACTGAGGCGCCGCTGCGCGGGGTCACTCGGTGAAGCCGATCGCCACCGCGTTGCTCGTGTTGAAGCCGCCGCCGCAGGGGCCGCCGGGGTCCCGGTACCAGGCCTGGAAGTTCCAGGTGTCCCCGGCCTCGATCAGGCCGTCGGGGCCGAAGTGCTCCGCCGCGTGGACCGCCACCTCGAGCTCCTGCAGGATGCCTGCCACGCCCGTGGAGCGGGTCGGAAAGCGGTAGACCGACTGGCCCGCCACCGCGGCGCACAGCTGGCCGTCCCCGGCCGGCGTGGAGCCGCTGGCTTGGCTCATGAAGATCAGGCCGAAGCGCTGGGGCGGCAGGTCACGGGCGGTCAGCTGGACGTCGCCCACGGAGAGCTTGCTGGTGCCCGCGGCCTCCAGGTGCGCGCCCGCTCCGGTGGAGTTGGCGCAGCCGCCCTGGGGGGCGTCGTTGGCGCAGGGGCAGGCCACGCCGCCGCAGAACTCGGTGCCGAGGGGCTGGGTGGGGTGCACGACCATGTTGAAGACCGGGGCGCCCGCGTCGAAGCCCGGGCCGAAGGTGTCCGTGGCCACGTCGTAGGAGAGTACGCTGCCCAGGTCCGTGCCGATCAGGAGCTCCTCGCCGTCGAGCTCGAGGTCCATGGGCTGCTCGCCCGCGTCGAAGGAGGTGGCGAGGACGCCGAGCTCCAGGTCGTACTTCAGGATCCGGGAGGAGCGGGCCGTGGCCACGAAGAGCCACTTGCCCGCCACCTGCAGGTCCTTCACTCCCCCCGCCGCGGAGGCTCCGAGCACCTGCCAGGTGTCGGTGACGGGGTCGCCGATCTCCACCAGGCCGTTCGTGCTGCCCGAGATGATCCGGTCGCCCCAGGCGTGCACGGCGCTCACCGGGAACTGGGGATTGTAGACGTCGGCGACGAGGCCGCTGGTGGTGTCGTAGCGGTGGATCTCCGCCTCCAGGGTCCCGATCAGGAGCGTGCCCTCCTGCCAGGCCATGCCGCTCACGTCGATGCCGATGGTGTAGTCGTAGAGGAAGTTCCCGGTGGCCCGCTCGAAGCGCATGATGAAGCCCTCGGCGGTGCCCACCAGCAGGTCGTCCCCCTCCATGACCATCCCGCGGGGGGTGCACCAGCAGTCGATCAGAGTGGACAGGTCGTTCCCGGCCGTGCTGCCCATCTGGATGCGGGAGTCCGGGTGGCTGACGAAGAACTCGTTGGCGCCTCCGGGAGCAGCGGTCGCGCCGACGGCCAGGGCGAGGAGGGCGAGGCCTGAGAGGGATCGGCTCATGACTGGAGACGGCCTCGGGGGCCGTACGGGGTGAGGGGCTGGGGTGGGTAGCCCAGGAACAGCGACGAGGGCTGGCCCGTGTTGCACGGGGAGCCGCGGTTTTTTTTCAGGGGGTCCGGGGGCTCAGGGCCCGTCGCTCGAGAGCGGCGCTCTGGCGACCAGGTGGGCCTGCCCTCAGGGCAGCCAGCCCGGCACCGAGTCTCCCGGCCCCTCAAAAGGGGAATCCTCCATCTCGCAACTGCCTGTCACGGAGCGCCTCCCAGGAAGTCGGAGATAACCGAAAAACTCCAGACCACCCGGCACCCGTCTCCGCCGTTCCAGATCGCAGCGGTCTGCCCATTCGGGCAGAGAGTCTTCGCCGGAGCACAGCCCGGTAGTCTGGCCCTGGACGACTCGTGGAAACCTCACGCTGCGCGTACCATGAGCGGGTACGCCCCCTGGTTCCTGAAGGGGGCGGGTCTCGCGACAACTCAGATTCAGGAGGAAGTGAAATGGCCTCGAGTCGGTATCCACTGCTCGCCCTCGGGTTTGCTCTGCTCGGAGCGCTCGCCACCTATTCCGTCAGCTCTCCGGGAACCGTGGGCACGGGCACGGCGCCCTACGACTTCCTCGATGAGATCGAGGGCTCGTTCGTGAACCTGAACCTGTTCCCGGTGCGACCGATCGTGGCGCACCCATCGGGGACGGGCTTCCTTGCCCTGAACACACACGCCTCCACGGTCGAGCGCTTCGACGGGACCAACACGGATCCGGTCGAGGTCTGGGACGTGCCGTGGGGGCCGGTGGCCTGCGCGCTCTGGGAGCATCCGGTCACCCAGCAGTTGCAGCTCCTGGTGAGCTGCCGCGGCAGCTACGTGATGGCTCGCCTGGACGCTGGCACCGGTGAGCTGATCGGGGTCCTGCCCTTGCCTCCCGAGCCGGGCGACATTCTCGTCAAGCAGGACACGAACCAGGCCTTCATCGCCTGCTCCGCCAAGGACATGGTCGTGCAGGTCGACCTGTTGACCGACGCCACGGTCGAGTACACCCCCGAGAGCCACCCGGGCTTCAACGTCAAGCACCCGGTCTTCCTGGCCCTGTCGAACTCGGGGCGGGTGATGGTGCCCTCGATGCACTCGGGCAACAACTCGACCGCCTCGAAGATCTTCGATCGCCGGGCGGGAGAGGTGATCGACCTCGAGGATCCCGACTACGCGGTCCAGGGCCTGCCGGACCACGACCTGTTCCGTATCGACCCGGGCACCCAGACCGTGCAGCCCATCGGTCGCCGCATCGGCACGACCCTGTTCGGGATTGGGGTCAACCCGGTCACCACCCGAACCTGGGTCCTCAACACCGAGGCCAACAACAAGGGACCGGACCGCCAGAGCGAGCAGGCCGTCAGTGGTGACATCGTCGCCAACCGCCTCACGATCATCCGGCCGAACATCACCGTCCCGCCGCCGGAGCCCGACGCCTTCATCGACCTGGACGACGCGGACACTGGCACTCCCGGGGTCCAGATCGACCCCACCAAGACCGTCGGCCAGCCCTTCAACCTCGACTTCCGGGACAAGGGCGACGTCTTCATCGTCGGCCTCCTGACGGACCTCTTGATCGCCCTCAACCCGGACGGGGTGCGCCTCTCCCAGTGGCAGCTGCCCGAGGGCTCGATCCCGCGCGCGGTCAAGGTGGACGAGGCTCAGGGCGTGGTGTGGGTCTACTGCTGGGGCACCAACGAGGTCATCGAGTACCACATGGGCAGCATGCAGGTGACCCGCACCTGCCGGCTCTCGGACGACCCGACACCCGAGCGCATCAAGCGCGGCCGGGAGCTCTTCTACGACGCCTCGCACTCGCAGAAGAACAACGCCTCCTGCGCCTCTTGCCACGTGGACGGGCGGAGCGACCTGTTGGCCTGGAACCTGTCGGACGACCCCAAGGACTCGAAGGGGCCTCTGCTGACCCAGACCATGACGAGCCTGGAGCGCCATGCCCCCTTCCACTGGCGGGGTGAGCGCAGGGGCCTGGGCGACTTCAATATCGCGTTCAAGGGACTGCTCGGCGGGGAGACCTTGACCCGTGCAGAGTTCCGTGACTTCGAGGCCTTCGTGTTCTCGATGCAGAACCCGGCCAATCCGTGGGCCCACCGTGAGCGGCTCCTGGACGACAGCGTCATTCCCTACGGCGTCGATCCGACCGGCAAGGCGACCCAGGGCCAGGTCTCCTACCAGAACTTCCCGGTTCAAGGAGGGAACTTCTGCACCGACTGCCACCAGTTGCCCCTCGGGACGAACCACGACATCTTCGGTGGAGAGCCCACGGAGGTCATCGCGCGGCGCGTGTTCAACAAGGTCACGCCCTTCAACGAGACCTACCGGCGCCTGATGGAGGTGGTCCAGGTCGAGACTCTCAACGAGCCCGGCAACCCGGGCGCGGGTACGACCATCGACTCTCGGGGCTTCCTGGGTGTCGGCGCCACCCACGCGGGACTGATCGAGTCCTTCGAGGTGCGCATCTCCGACTTCGGCGCCGGGGCCGAGACGCAGAACCTGACCTCCTTCGTCCTGCAGCTGGACCAGGGGCTGGCCCCGGCCATCCACCAGGCATTCCTGCTCGACGCCGCCAACGCGGCGGCGACAACCGCCGAGCTCCAGACCTACCTGATGCCCCAGGCCCAGGCACGCAACTGCGACGTGGTCGTCGTCGGCCGTTCGGAGCCGGGCGCGGTGCGCACCCGCTGGGCCTGGGACCGCCAGAGCGATGTCTTCGTGCCGGATCACGCGACGCTCGGGACGCGGACCCTGCAGGACTTCATCAACAACGCCGTCAACGAGAGCCACGTCTTCCACGGGCTGCCCGTCGGCATGGCGACCCGCCATGCGATCGACCGGGACCTGGACGGCCTCGTGGACTCGGTCGATCCCATGCCCGAGGACGCCTTCATCGACGTCCAGGACACGACGAGCCCGAGCTTCACGGTGGCGCCGCACCTGGTCTGGGTCACCTCTCGCACGGCGCGTCTCGCCTTCGAGACCGATGAGCCGACCGTGTACCGCATCACCTACGGCGAGGGACACGTGGCGGACCGCTGCATCCCGCGCAGCCAGGGCTGCACGGACGTCAGCGAGGAGTGGGGCATGGCCCACACGCCGATCCTGACGGACCTCTTGCCCTCGACGGCGACCACAAACGGCGTGTACGTGCCGGTGACGTTCACCTACGACACGACCATCGAGGTCTTCGACCGCATGGGCAACTCGACGGTGTTCAACCTGCCCCAGTTCGACAGCAAGCCGATCGGGCCCGGTGATCCGGACGAGGTGATCATCGAGCGCCTGAACTGGCTCGAGTTCGACGACTTCACCGCCGGACAGCTCAGCGCCAGGGCCGAGGCTCACGTCGTGTACAAGCGCGGCGCCCCGCCCCAGCCCGGAGCCCAGCACCGGGTCGTCGTGGCGCGCGTGCTGGTGGACGGGCAGGTGGACGCGGCCTGGACCCCGTCACAGCCGAGCACCTTCCGGGTGGACCACATCGAGATGGTCGGCCCCTCGGACCAGAAGTCCTTCGGCGTCTCGGGGCCCTTGATGGTGGCCCTCGAGACCGACGCGGCGGGCCGCACGGAGCTCGAGTTCGAGCGGCCGGGCCTGGTGGAGGGCCAGTTCGTGACCCTCAACATCGAGGCGGTGATCCTCCTCGACGGCACCCAGCTGACGGCCTTCCACAACAGCCTGAGTGCGGCCAACGCCTGCACCACCCAGGGTGGGCCGGGCACCGTGGACTGCGACGGGGACGGCAACCTCGACTGCTGCCTCGAGCTGCCGGTGACCTTTGCCGGCCGGGCCCTCTCCCGCTGGAGCTTCCCGGACACCGCGGCGGGCAACCGCTTCCTGGTGGAGCCCTACGACCCCGAGAATGTGACTCCGGTGCCGAAGTAGGCGCCGGGAGGCGGGCGGCCTCCTCGTCGGGCGCTCCCCGGTCGGAAAGTCCTTCCGGGTCGGCCATGCGCGACGGCTTTGCGGGAGGACTTCCCGACCCGCAGCCGGATCCCGGCCTAGGGTTCGATGTGCAATCTCTTTCCCCGTCCGGTGGCCGTGGTTCCAAGCCTGGACCGCCAAGCCTCCGGACGTGGGAACCTCCACCGGGGTCGACCTCATGACCGCTCCGCTCTCTTCCGCCATCGCGCGCGGCGCCCTCTGGGCAATCACCGCCGCCGTTCTCCTGGCCGGAGCGGCCCTCGCCGGAGAGGCGGGCGGACTGGCCTGACTCCGTACGTGGGCCGAGCTGCTAGACTTCCCGGGCCATGACTGCTTCACCCTCGCGAGGCCCCAAGCTCGTCCTCGACGCCCTCCTGGGCCTGGTGCTGACCGCCCTGATCCTGGCGGGGATCGAGGCCTCCCTGTGGGCCCTCGGAGAGGGCGAGGCCGAGAAGGAGATCACCTACTCGCGCGGCTTCGACCCCACCGCCGCCTACCTCGTCCCGGACTACGAGCGGGAGGGCGGCTGGGAGACGCGCTTCAACTCCCGGGGCCGCAAGGAGATCAAGATCGCGCCCAAGTCGGACAAGAAGCGGGTCCTGATCTTCGGGGGATCGAACACGGCCGGTTGCCCGATCTTCGTCCTGGACCGCCGGCTCAAGGCCAAGGAGCCGAAGAACAGCTACGAGGCGATCAACCTGGGCCGCCAGGGCTACGGTTCGGCGCGCGTGCGACTGATCCTCGAGCAGGCGGTCGACAAGCTCGACCCGGACGTGCTCGTGATCTACGCGGGGCACAACGAGTTCATCGAGAAGAGCTTCGAGATGGACCTCGAGGAGGCGGGCCTGGGCGAGTGGTCGAAGAAGCCCCTCGAGCTCGCGGGTAAGACGCGCTTGTTCCACACGGTCTACCAGCACTACTCGGACCAGTACGTGCCGCCGCAGGTGGAGCCCGAGGCCTGGAAGAGCGAGTACACGAAGTTCGCGAACATCACCTACGACCAGACCCAGGTCTTCTTCGACAACTACGAGCAGAACCTGCGGGCGATGTGCCGCAAGGCCCTCGACAACGGGGTCGAGATCATGCTCTGCACGATCGTCTACAACCGCATGGCGGTGCCCTTCTCCTCGCGCCTGCCCAAGGGCCTCTCCGAGGAGCAGGTCAGGACCTTCTGGGAGCTGCAGCGCAGGGGCGAGCGCTTCCTGCCCGAGTATCTCGAGCTGCTCCTGTCCAACAACGAGCTGAAGCGGCTGCAGAACAGCGACTGGGGCCCCAATGGCGTGGGCTACGAGCCGGGCAAGGACACCCTCGAGAGCAACCGGCCCTGCCGCTCGGTCCTCAAGGACCTGGACCCCATGTACGAGACCGAGCGCACCTGGACTCCCAAGGTGCGCCAGCTCGACCAGGTGCTGAAGAAGTTCTGGGCGCGGGACATCGGCATGCGATCCCGGGCTCAGATCGTGCGGGCCAAGGAGCTGCTGACCGAGGCCCTGGAGATCTGCCCCGATCACCCGCGCGCGCTGTTCGAGCTGGGCATTGCCAGGTACCTGCTCGGGGAGGACGAGCTGGAGATCCTCGAGTGCTTCGAGAAGGCAGCGACCTACGACCGTGCCCCCCGCAAGGGCTCGGAGGCGATCAACGACATCATCCGTAAGGTGGCGAGCGATACACCGGGGGTCGACCTCTACGACGTCGACAATCTCTACCGTGCCTGCCACCCCGGGGGGCTCATCTCCTACGAGTACATGGTGGACTACTGCCACCTGTCCTTCGGCGGCCGCTGGCTCCTGATGGAGCTCATGGGCGACCGCATCTTCGAGCTCTGGCCGCCGTCCCACTTCGAGAGCAAGGGAGCCTCCGCAGGGAGCGAGTGACCGTCCGATGATCGACTACCTCAAGCTCCACAAGCTGGTCTGGATCGTGCCGCTGGTCCTCGTGCCGCTGGTCCTCGGCGCCGTCGTCTACCTGGCGAAGGTCGAGTCCCAGACGCCGGACTCGCCCTTCATCTACGACCTCTAG
>CAZQAT010000125.1:0-11113 GCA_964591315.1 uncultured Planctomycetaceae bacterium | reverse complement strand
AGGTTCCAGGACCAGCAGGCGTCCGGGTTGAGGGCGTGGGCCTCCTTCCAGAGGGCCTCGGCCCGCACGCGCTCGCCCAGGTCCCAGTAGACTTCGCCCAGGCCGCCGACCTGCTCCGCGCGGTCCTCGTCGTCCAGGTCGGAGACTCGGACGGACTCCACAAGCCATTCGAGGCGAGGCGTCAGCTGGCGTGGCGCGCGCCGGACCGTCTCGACCAGGACCTCCACCTCCTGGTCGCGCTGCCAGTGGGCGGCCATCATCTCGCCGTAGACGTCCGCCGCCTCACGCATGCGGCCCTGGGCGCGCAGGTGGTCGCCGAGGCCCCAGGCGGCGGTCTCGCACCAGGGACGTCGTTCGCGGAAGGCGTGCACCGCCTCCCAGCCACGGTGGTCGGCGAGGGCCACGAGCACGCGTGCGTGCTCGGACTTGCCCGCGTGGTGCTCCTCCCAGCGGGCGAGCTCGCGCTCGAGGTCGCCCAGGCGCCCCTCACTGGCGTACAGCTCCCCCAGCAGTCTGACCGCCTTGGGGTTCGCCGACAGCTGGGACTGCATGACGCGTAGGAGCAGCTCCTCCACCTTGCGCGGCTCGGTCTCCATCCATGAACGCCACTTCCAGTCGGGACCGGTGAGGTGGTCCGGCACGCAGCCCCTGGACTCGACGAAGCCCTGCTCGGGGCCCCCCAGCAGGCGCCCGGCTTCGGCGGAGCGACCGAGGGCGTGCAAGGCCTGGGCGCGCAGCTCGGCCAGCTCGTCATCCCCGAGGTAGCCCTCCCGGATCCAGAAGCCCGCCTCCCGCTCGAGGGTCTGGAGGAAGGCCTCGGGGTCGAGGGCCACGTAGTCGTCGACCACGTCGCAGCCCCAGTTGCCCCGGCGCATGGCCTCGTCGAGGGCGAACCGGGCCTCCTCGCGGAGCCCGCGCTCGCGGAGGGCCCGCCCGAGGAGGGCGTAGACGTGGGCCGAGTCCGCGGGGACCGCGCGCACCTGGTGGTAAGCCTCCTCGACGCGATCGAGCTCCAGCAGCAGCCCGACCACCAGGCTCGACTCCTGGGCGGAGGCGGGTTCGAAGGACGCGAGGTGGCTCCGGGGCCCGGCACCTGCCGGGTCGAAGGCGCCGGCGGGCCTGCGGTCGACGCCGGGCTCGTCGGCTCGGAGAGGCCCGCGGGCGGCCTGCGCCTGCGGCAAGGCCACGCCCAGCCTCCCGCCGTCGGCACCCCCCAACGGCCCCAGGGCCGCGGGCCCCGGACTCGAGCCGCGGTCGGGTCGCCCCACCTCGACCCCTGTGGCGAAGGCTCCGGCAAGCAAGGCGAGGGCCGCCAGCCCGCGCAGAATACGGTCATCGCTGGGGTGCATGGGTCTGCTAGCCCGGTCGCGGGGATCGGTCACGGTCAGTTTCCGGGGCCTGCGCAGGTGGTCGCCGCGGGCTGCCGCCGCTACCCTTCCGGCCATGACCGCGGGCACGATCACCAGCGAGCCGGAGATTGTCCTCGTTCGCTACGGCGAGCTGGGGCTGAAGGGCAAGAACCGAGGCTCCTTCGAGCACGCCCTGATCCGCAACATCCGCTCGGCCGCGCGGCATATCGCTGAGGTGCGGGTCGAGCGTAAGCGGGGCCGCATGGCCGTCTTCGCCGAGCAGCGCTCCCTCGAGGTGGCCCGCCGGCTGCAGGACGTGCCCGGCATCAAGTCCGTCTCACCGGCCTGGGGCTGCGCGGCGGAGCCGGACGCCATCGCAGAGCTGGCCCTGGCGGTGATGCGGAGCGAGCTGGAGCAGCGCCCCGCCGGTCGTGAGCAGAGCTTCCGGGTCGAGTCCTCCCGTGCGGACAAGTCCTTCCCGCTCCTGTCGATGGAGCTGGACCGACACGTGGCCGAGCGCATCCTGCCGGAGCTGGGGTCCTTCCGCATCGACCTGAAGAACGCCGAGCTGCGCCTGGGCATCGAGGTGCGGCCGGAGCGGGCCTACGTCTTCGTGCGCCGCCTGCCCGGGCCGGGTGGCCTGCCGGTGGGCACCCTCGGCCGTGTGATGTGCCTGATCTCCGGCGGCATCGACTCACCCGTGGCCGCCTACCTGGCCATGAAGCGCGGCTGCCAGGTCTCCTTCGTGACCTTCCACTCCTACCCCTACATCGGCGAGGCATCGAAGAAGAAGGTGCTCGACCTGGTACGCCAGCTGTCGCGCTACCAGCCGCGGAGCCGCGTCTTCGTCGTGCCCTTCACCGAGATCCAGACCTCGATCCGAGACGGAGCGCCGGAACCCTACCGCACGGTGCTCTACCGGCGCTTCATGCAGCGCCTGGCCTCGCGCCTGGCCGAGCGAGACCAGTGCAAGGCGTTGCTGACCGGCGAGAGCCTGGGGCAGGTTGCGAGCCAGACCCTCGAGAACATGACCTGCATCGAGGCCGCCGCCGAGTTGCCGGTGCTACGCCCCCTGCTCACGTTCGACAAGGAGGAGGCCATCGGGCTGGCCGAGCGCATCGGCACCCTGGAACTCTCCAACCTCCCCGAGCCGGACTGCTGCACGGTCTTCATGCCCGCGAGACCGATCATCCACGGCAAGGTGGCCGCCTGCGAGGCCGCCGAAGCCGAGCTCGACGTGGAGGGCCTGGTGGCGCGAGCCCTCGAGGGGACCGAGCGCATCAACCTCGAGAGCGAGGTCTGAGCGGTTACTCCAGGCGCAGGAGCCCCTGCTCCAGGATGGCGATGGCGATCGTCTTGGCCAGGAGGTCCGCGCCGTCGTCGGTCATGTGCACGTCGTTGGTGAAGATCGGCGGCTCTCCGGCGGCATTGCGTCGGGCAGCCTCCGACTCCATCACGGTGGCCGCGTCGCAGAAGCCGGCCTCTCGAGACTCGGCGACGATCTTGGCTGTCTCGCGCATGTACTCGAAGGCCCGCAGCTGATCCTCCCGGGAGGGCGCCTTGTCGAGGGTCTCGCGCTTGAGTCCCTGGGAGGCGAACAGCACGGCGGCTCCGTTGTCGCGGGCCAAGCTGACGATCGAGTTCAGGTTGCGGTAGAAGTTGCGGAAGCCGGTCTCGCTTCGCCAGGCGTAGGGGTCGCCCTTCACCAGCCGCTCCTCGAAGTCCTTGATCACGTAGGCGCCGAGGTCGGACTGGGAGGCGATGTAGTCCGTCAGCTTGGCGCGGAGGATCAGGAAGGTGTAGCTACTCTCGAGCACCGACGGCTCGTGACGCATCCAGTTCGCGCGCCAGTGGGTGTTGTCCGGGCGCACCTCCGGGTAGAGGGCGCAGCGCATGTCGTTGATCGTGTGGTAGACGATCACCAGGTCCGGCTTCAGGGGCAGCCCACGAAAGGCGAGGTTCGACAGGCTCTCGAAGCTCGAGTAGCCCTGGCAGCCGCCGTTGACCACGTCGATCGGCATGTCCGGCTTCGCCTGCTTCAGGTAGGCCTGGAGGCGCGCGGGCCAGGTGGTGTCGTTGGAGGTCGGACCGTGGCCGTAGGTCGATGAGCCCCCGAGACAGAAGACACGGAAGGTGCCCGCGGGCTTGGGGGTCACGACCTCGGGACCGCGGAAGCCCAGGCTGTTGTGGGCGATCTGGTGCTCGGCGCCCTCCTTCGAGGTGAAGCCGGGCTTCGGCACGTAGGCCAGGTAGGGGTGCGGCTCGACCCGCGCCTCCTCCAGACCGGCCGCGACGGGGTTGAGGTCGCGGGGCCCGAGGCCGGGCAGCTCGACCCAGCGCGGGACCGTCTCGAGCACGAGAATGGTGAGCGCCAGCACGATGGCGGCGATCAGGCAGAATTTCTTGAGGGGGGGCATGGCGTGTCGGAGCCGACGGGAGGGCGGGTGGCCCGAGTGTGCCCCGCGAGAATAGCGGCTCGGCGGCCCATGGCCAGGGGCCGGGACGTGGGAGTCAGGGGAGACCTCCCGATCCCAGGGCATGCGGCGCGGATGGCCCTTTTCTTGGGGCTGTGTCGCGGGCACACTCGCCCCGCGCATGAACCGCAGCATCGTCATCTTCGTCGCGCTGGCCATCCTCCTGGCCCACAGCCTGGCGATTCGCACCGACACCGGGGGCGACCTCGAGCCACCGTACGACCACGCCTTCGTGGCCTTCCGGGTAGCACGCAACCTGGTGTTCGAGGGCCAGTGGTCCTGGGCGCCGGGACAGAACGGGATCGACAGCTACCCCTCGACCCTCTGGGTGTTGATCTGCGCCGCCGCGGAGCGGCTCTACTTCCCGATCAACACCTTCGTGCGCTTCCTGGGCCTGATCGCTATCGCCATCTCCTTCTTCATGGCGACGCGATTCCACGCGAAGCGCGCGGCGAGCCTGATCACGCCCATGCTACTCGCCATCAGCGGAGCCACGGCGGCCGCTGCCGTGAGCGGCACCGAGACGGCCCTCATGACGGCCCTGGTGACCGGCTCCTTCCTCGCCTACGAGCGGCGGTACGACCGCATCCTCGGGCTCTGCCTGCTGCTCTGCGGCTGGACCCGCGGCGAGGGCTGGATCCTGGTCCTGGCCTTCCTCGGGCTGCGCCTCTACGACCGCGGGCGCACACGAGGCACGAACGAGGCCACGGGCTCCCTCTATCCCTTCCTGGCTCCGGCCGTCGGAGCACTGGGCCTGGCCGCCTTGCGCTTCCGCCTCACCGGTCATGTGGACTCGCCTTTCTGGCGGGATCTGCTCGAGCTGCGCCCCGGCGAGATCGCCAACGGGGTCGCCTACGTTCGCGACTTCTTCGTATCGAGCGTGAGCCCGGCACTGATCCTGTACTGCGTCTGGTACTTCTTCCGCCGCAACCTCTCCCGCACGGGCAAGCGCGCCCTGGTGATCTTCCTGGTCTGGACCGGCACGGTCGTCGTCGCCGGCGGCGGCCAGACGCCCTTCTCCGAGTCGATGGTGCCGATCCTCCCGATCACCTTCATCGCCGGGCAGGAGGGGCTGATCACGGCTCTGAACAGCACGAAGGCGCCGGTCCGAGGATTCGCCTGGTTCAGCTTCCTCGTAGCCATCCTGGCCTCGACCCTCGCGAGCTTCCGCCCCAACGACCTGGGGCCGATCCCCATGGAGCGCATGCAGCGCGAATGGATGAGGCCCAAGGCCGAGCAGCGCTTCGGCTTCGCCGATGACCTGGGGCGCGCCGGCCTGGACGAGGAGGCGGGCGCCACGCGCTTCCTGCGGGACGTGGCGATCTTCCTGCGGGACGAGGTGGACCCTCGGCGAACCGTGATGACCCCCTGGCCGGGGTCGATCGCCTACATCTCGAGCCTGCCCGTGATCGACCTCCTGGGACGCGCGACACCCTCGCCGGCGCTCGGGCGCACGAGCCACGCGCCCCTGCAGCGGCGGGTGGACGTACTGGCCGCCCTCGAGCTGGCGCCGGACTACATCGTCCCCTACTGGCGTCCCCTGCAAGCCACGCCCACGACAGGAGCCCTGGCCCTGGAGTGGCACGCGAACCTGGACTTGAGGGACGGGGGCCCGAACCGCCTGGCGCAGGTCGAGGCCGCCCTCGACGACTACGAGTGGATCACGATCCCCTTGCAGCGCCCCGCCGGGGAGAACCTGGCCCACTTCCGCGACCATGCGTACATCCTCCGTCGGCGTTCGCTCGGCCTGTCTCCACGACTGCGAGTGAACTTCGAGGACCGAGTGCTGAGGGTCGAGCTCGAGCATCGGGGTCACCTCCAGCTCGGCGACCTGTCCGTCCGCGCCCGCCTCGAGGACGGCCGCTACCTGCACCTGAACCCAGGCGGCAGGTTTGCGGAGGTGAGCGTGCTGGCACGCGCCAACCTGCTGCTGGCGGAGACCGGCGAGCGCAGCCTGCTCCTGCTCGAGGTGCCGATCCGACGCAGCACCGAGGAGCTCCATAGCCTCGAGGTGAACCTGATCAACCCCGGCTGGACGAACGGCGGTGATCCGCCTCGCATCGCCGCCGAGGTCGTGGTCCGCGTGCCCTGAGCTTCGGAAATGAACGTGCCCCGGCACCTCCACACGGGGAAGAGCCGGGGCAGCAGCAACCACCTTCTATCGGTTAGAAGGCTATCTCCACCTTCAGGCGCACGTCCGAAGGGCCTGCGCCTACCCCTTGGTATAGGGATCGCTGCCGAGAAATCAAGGCTCGGCGAACATCCGTCCGCCCCTACTCGATCTCGAAGCGCTTGAGCTTGCGGTAGAGGGTGCTCTTGCCGACCTTCAGGAGGCGTGCAGCGGCGAGCTTGTCGCCCCCCACGTAGTCCAACGCGCGCAGGAGCGCCTTCTTCTCGTAGAAGTCCAGGCTGATCGGGTCGTCCTCGGAGATGTCCCAGGGCTGGCGCCGGCGCAGGGTTCCGCCGCTGGCCGTGGGAATCGAGACGATGCCTCCCACGGAGGAGCCGCCCTTGGCCTCGCCGCGGGGCCGCGGGATCACCTCGTGGGCCGGCAGGTTGTCGCTGTCGTCCAGCAGGGCCGGGGGTAGGCAGGCCGGGGTGACCTCCTGCTCGGTGGCCCTCTGGCAGGCGCCGCGGATACAGTCCTCGAACTCGGTCACGTTGCCGGGCCAGTCGTAGCGCACGAGCAGGTCCACCGCCTCCTCGTCGATCATGCGCACGTCGTAGCGGCGCCCGTGGAGAGTCACGAACAGCCCCGCCAGGGCAATGATGTCCTCCTGGCGCGAAGCCAGGGGCAGGAGCTGAACCGTGTGCTCGTCGAAGCGCTCGAGCAGGTCCTTGCGGAAGGCACCCTCGTTGACGGCGCTCTGAAGGGGCGAAGTGCTCGACGCGATCAGCCCCACGTCGACCTTCTCGGCCCTCCCGGAGCCGACGCGGCGCACCACGCCTTCGTCGATGACCTGCAACAGGCGCTCCTGGAGGCTGGCGCTCAGGACACCCACGTCCTCGAGGAAGAGAGTGCCGTCCGAGGCCAGGTGCAGGAGGCCGGGGCGGTCCGCCAGGGCCTCATCGAAGGCCCCCTTCACGTAGCCGAAGAGCTCCCGCTCGAGGTTCTCCTCATCGATGCCCCCGCAGGAGAGCTGCAGGAATGGGCCGGAGAAGGGGCCCGCGTAGTGGGCCGTGCGCGCCACCCGCGTCTTGCCGACCCCGCGCTCGCCGACGAGCAGCACCGGCGCCCGCCGTCGACCGAAGGACTCGACCACCTCGCGGGAACGCTTCACACCACTGCTCTCCCCCACCAGCATCTCGGGGGTGTAACACTCGCGGGCCGCGTCGAGCAGGGCGCCCATCTGCTGGCGCGGCACGCCGGGCTCGGCGATGCGCAGCATCTCCGCGGCGATGCGCCGCTTCGCGGCGTCCAGCAGGAGCACGATCTTGAGCTCGCCCGAGTCGCCCGAGACCTTGCCCAGCATCGGCAGCACCGAGGCTGTCAGGGAGCGGGCCGAGCGACCGCCGAGGGCTGCGATGTCGAAGCGAAAACCGTCTCGAGCTTCATATCGGGCATCCCGCACGAAGGCCTCGAGGCCGCTGGCCGGGGCCAGGAAGCCCAGGTTCTTGCGCTCGATGTTGTTGCCGAAGATCTCGCAGGCGCCCCGGTCCGCCGAGCGCACGAAACCCTCCGTGTCCACCAGCAAGACGCCATCGGGGCGGTTGGCTGCCAGCTCGCGCAGGACCAGGGAGTGCTCCCCGCTGGCGGCTCGAGAGGTCTCGCGGTCGGCCTCGCGCTGGCCCTCCTCCTGCAGGCGCCGGTTGTGCTGGTCGAGGGCCCGGTTCTGCTCGGTCAGGTCCTCCAGGGCGGCCTTGGTGCGCAGCTGGACCCGCACGATGTGGTCCAGGGCCGGCATCTCGTTCTTGGGCACGAAGGCGTCGCAGCCGACGTCGTAGGCCCGGGTCAGCTCCTCCTGATTGGCCGGCAGGTTGCTGTAGAGCACGACCGGCACGGAGGCGGTCTCCGGCAGGGCCTTCAGACGTCGGCAGACCTCGATCGCATCGATCCCCGAGCCCAGGCCTGCCGCCACCAGGAAGAGGTCCAGGTTCACGTTGCGGGCCTCCACGAGCCCGCCCGCACCGGTGTCCGCGAGGTGCACCTCGTAGCCGAGATCGGAGAGTCGACTCTTGACGATCAACCGGTTGCCCGGGTCGTCGTCGATGACAAGGATGCGGCTCATAGATGTTGTTGCTGGCGGTCGAGGGGGCTCGTACGATCGCAAACTGGAGCGACTCGATCAAGTCGCCTCATCTCAATGGGGGGATCATCCTCGAAGTCAGGCTCACTCACGGGCGAGTGAGCACTGGAGGACTCTGAACTCGAGAGGACACGAAGCCTCGGTCATGCACCCCTTACTCGAACCGCGGGTCCGTCGCGCGCTGGATGCACTCCCGAGCGACATGTCACCGCTCAGGGTTATCAAAATCCTCAGGGATTGTCTCTCCCCGGATTGGGCACGCGCGGCGTCACACCTGCACGATTTGCGATATCGTTCTCGTGCGAGGTTCCCGACGATGGCCTTGCCCTTCCTGACCGAGAAGGGCTTGCAGCAGGCGAGCGCGGAGGTCGTGGCGCGCTACCGCGCCGCCTGCGTCGGTCAGCGCGCGCAAGGTGCGCTCGTGCTCGACGCGACCTGCGGAATCGGCGCCGACAGTTGCGCCCTGGGCCTCGCGGGCCTGCGGGTCGTCAGCGCGGATCGAGATGCGGAGAACGTCGAGCTCACTCGCGCCAACCGTCTGCACCACGGCCTGGACGGAGCCGTCGTACAGGCCGATGCGACCGCGCGCGCCGTCGAGGCCTCGCTCGTCTTGATCGACCCGGACCGACGCGCGGGCGCGGGGCGAAGCCTCGACCCGGCTCGCTGGTCGCCCACTCTCGGCGCGGCCCTGGCAGCGGCAACTCGCGCGGACGGAGCCTGTCTCAAGCTGGCCCCGGCTCTGGCCCCGGAGGTCCTGGTCGAGGCGGAGAGCTCCCACCTGCCCGCCGGCACCCCCCGGCGACGGGAGTGGATCAGCCGGCGGGGCGAGCTGGCGGAGCTCTGCCTGTGGACCGGCGCCCTGGCAGGAGAGAACCCCGAGGAGCGGCAGGCCACACGCCTGGATGGGGATGGGGGGGTGCACGCCCTGGCCGGTCGTCCGGAGCCCGTGGAGGCCTGGGGCCCGGAGCAGGCCGCCCGGGTGGCCTGGATCGCTGACCCGGACCCGGCCCTGCTGCGAGCGGGGCTCCTGGGCAACCTGGCCCGGCGCCTGGGCCTGGCCCCCCTCGCACCCCGGATCGCCTACCTGGGGGGCGAGGTCCGGCCCGAGACCCCCTTCCTGCGCAGCTGGCGGGTCCTGGGAAGCGCTCCCCTGGATCCGCGGCGGGTGCGCCGGCTGCTGGCGGAGCACGACGTTGGCCCCCTGGAAGTCCACAAGCGAGGCCACCCCGACCCCCCTGAGGTCCTGGCCCGCCGCTTCCGCGGCAAGGGCGGCCGGCGCGGGCGGCTCCTGGTGGCGCGCCTCGAGCGCAGCCATCGGGCCTACCTGGTCGAATCGGCCCCGGAATCCAGGCTGGTGGGCGATGAGGGACTCGAACCCCCGACCCCCTCCTTGTAAGGGAGGCACTCTAGCCACTGAGTTAATCGCCCACGTTTCAGAATCGGGAAGACAGGTTATCCTGCG
Source organism: uncultured Planctomycetaceae bacterium (assembly GCA_964591315.1). Classification (GTDB taxonomy): domain Bacteria; phylum Planctomycetota; class UBA1135; order UBA1135; genus JABACD01. The sequence goes on along the minus strand of CAZQAT010000125.1, from coordinate 1,581 downwards.
CGCTTCCTCAGCTCCACCTCCCGCAAGAGATTCGGTTCCCTGGCCCTCCTGGCCGACGGAGAATCTCGTGTACGACCTTCCGCCCGCGCCTCCCATCAAGATTCCGTAAGCATGCGCATCGCAGTCGTTGGAACCGGATACGTCGGCCTGGTGGCCGGCACTTGCTTTGCCGAGAGCGGAAACAACGTCGTCTGCATCGACATCGACGAGGAGAAGGTGCGGCGCCTCAAGGACGGCATCGTCCCCATCTACGAGCCGGGCCTGGAGGAGCTCCTGCGCCGCAACGTGCACGACGGGCGGCTCGACTTCACGACCGACTACGCCGAGGGCATCAAGGATGCGGAGGTCGTCTTCATCGCAGTGGGCACACCCCCCGGCGAGGACGGCAGCGCGGACCTGCAGTACGTGCTCGCCGCGGCCCGCTCCATCGGCGCGAACCTGACGAGCTACGCCGTCATCGTGGACAAGTCCACCGTGCCGGTGGGCACCGCTCGCAAGGTCCACCAGGCCGTCAGCGAGACCGCCACACACGAGTACGACGTGGTCTCCAACCCCGAGTTCCTGAAGGAGGGCGCCGCCATCGACGACTTCCTCAAGCCGGACCGGGTCGTGGTCGGGAGCGAGAGCGAGCGCGCCAAGAAGATCATGGACGAGCTCTATGGGCCCTTCGTGCGCACGGGCAACCCGATCATCCACACGGACATCGAGTCCGCTGAGCTGACCAAGTACGCCGCCAACGCCATGCTCGCCACGCGCATCTCCTTCATGAACGAGATCGCGAACATCTGCAGCCGCGTGGGCGCCAACGTGAACCACGTGCGGGCCGGCATCGGCACGGACGCCCGCATCGGCTCGCGCTTCCTGTTCTCCGGCTGCGGCTACGGGGGCTCCTGCTTCCCGAAGGACGTCAAGGCGATCGTCAAGACCGCGGAGGAGCAGGGGTACGACTTCGAGATCCTCAAGGCCGTCGAGTCGGTCAACGAGCGCCAGAAGGGCCTCCTCTTCGAGAAGGCCCAAGCCCACTTCAATGGCGATCTGGCGGGGAAGCACTTCGCCGTCTGGGGCCTGGCCTTCAAGCCGAACACCGACGACATGCGCGAGGCGCCCTCGATCGTCCTCTGCAACCAGCTGCGCGAGGCCGGGGCCACGGTGACCGCCTTCGACCCCGAGGCGATGAAGGAGGCCAAGGAGCACTACCTGGGCGACACCATTCGCTATGCGGAGCGCCCCATGGACGCCCTGGACGGCGCGGACGCCCTGATCATCGTCACCGAGTGGAACGAGTTCCGCCGGCCCGACTTCGAGACCATCCGCGACTCCCTGGAACACCCGGTGATCATCGACGGACGGAACATCTACTCCCGCGACGTGCTCGAGGAGCTGGGGTTCACGTACTACGCCATCGGGTGCTAGCCCGCGCTAGCCCGGCCTATTCATGAGCCTTCAACGCATTAGCACCCAACCGGGATCCCCTTCCAAGAGGTCCACTGGACCCCTTGGATCCGCTTCGCGGACCGGGGCTTACCCCTTCGGCTGCCTCTGCGCCCCTGGCGGCACTTTGGGTGTCGCCCGATCCTCGAC
>CAZQAT010000124.1:0-11437 GCA_964591315.1 uncultured Planctomycetaceae bacterium | reverse complement strand
CCCGTCGATGATCCGGTTGAAGGTGGCGCTCGGCCGCATGGCCGCGGCGCACTTCTCCGGGTCGGGGTGGAACCAGCCGCCGAGGTCCAGGGGCCGTCCCTGGGCCTCGAGCAGCTCGGCCTGGATCGCGCCCTCGCTGTCCTTCAGCTCCTCCGCGATTTCCGCGAAACGCCCCTGGAGCTCCAGGTCCTCCGTCTGGGCCGCCAGGGCCTCGGCCCAATAGGTGGCGAGGTAGGCGCTCGAGCCGCGGTTGTCGATCTCGTTCACCTTGCGCGAGGGGTAGCGGCCGTTCTCGAGGTACTGGCCGATCGCCTGGTCGAGGGTCTTGGCCAGCAGCGCGGCGCGCGGGTTCCCGGTCTGCTCGGCCACAAGCTCGAGGGAAGGGACCAGGGCGCAGTACTCGCCCAGGGAGTCCCAGCGCAGGTGGCCCTCCTTCACGAACTGCTGGACGTGCTTCGGCGCGGAGCCGCCGGCGCCCGTCTCGAACAGGCCGCCACCCTCGAGCAGGGGCACGATCGAGAGCATGCGTGCGCTGGTACCGAGCTCGAGGATCGGGAACAGGTCAGTCAGATAGTCCCGCAGGACGTTCCCCGTGACGGCGATCGTGTCGTCGCCGCGGCGAATGCGCTCGAGCGAGAACTTGGAGGCCTCCACCGGCGCCATGACGTGGAGCTCGAGGCCCTCGGTGTCGTGCTCGGGGAGGTAGGCCTCAACCTTCTTCAGGAGCTCCGCGTCGTGGCCGCGATCCGCGTTGAGCCAGAAGATCGCCGGGGTCGCCGAGGCGCGCGCGCGCTTGACGGCCAGCTTGACCCAGTCCCGGATGGCCACGTCCTTGGTCTGGCACATGCGGAAGATGTCGCCCTGCTCCACCCCCTGCTCGAGCAGCACAGCACCGCTGCCGTCCACGACGCGGATGGTGCCCGCCCCCTCGGCGATGAAGGTCTTGTCGTGGGAGCCGTACTCCTGCGCCTTCTTCGCCATGAGCCCCACATTGGGCACGTCCCCCATGATCGAGGGGTCGAACTGGCCGTGCTGCTGACAGTCCTCGACCACGGCCTGGAACATCCGCGCGTAGCAGCGGTCCGGCACCATGGCGATGGTGTCCTGCAGCTCGTCGTTCTTGTTCCACATCTTGCCCCCGTCGCGGATCACCACCGGCATCGAGGCGTCGACGATCACGTTGTTGGGCACGTGGAGGTTCGTGATGCCCTTGCGGGAGTCGACCATGGCCAGGTCCGGACCGGACTCGTAGCAGGCAGCGATGTCGGCCTCGATCTCGGCCCGCTTCTCCGCCGGCAGGTCCTCGAGCTTCTCGAGCACGTCCTCGAGGCCGTTGTTCACGTTGGCGCCGATCTCCTCCAGGGCGGCGGCGTGCTTGTCCAGGGCGGCGGCGAAGTAGACCGAGACGCAGTGGCCGAACATGACAGGGTCGGAGACCTTCATCATGGTGGCCTTGAGGTGCAGGGAGAGCAGAACGCCCTTCTCCTTCGCCTCCGCGATCGTCGCCTCGAAGAAGGCCCGCAGGGCCTTGACGTTCATCACGGCGCTATCGATCACCTCGCCGGCCTCGAGGGGCACCGACTCCTTCAGGACCTTCGTCCCGCCCCTCGCGTCCCTGAACTCGATGCGGGCCTCACCGGCGGCTGCCGTGGTGGTCGAGAGCTCGCTGCCGAAGAAGTCCTTGTGGTCCATGTGGGCCACGCGCGTCCTGGACCCGGACTCCGGCCAGTCCTTCATCATCCGGTGCGGCTGCTTCTGGGCGAAGGCCTTGACCGAGGCCGACGGCCGCCGGTCGGAGTTGCCCTCGCGCAGGACCGGGTTGACCGCTGAGCCGAGCACCGCGGAGAAGCGCTCCTCGAGCGCGCGCTCCTCGTCCGTCTGGGGATTCTCGGGGTAGTCCGGCAGGTCGAAACCCTGCTCGCGCAGCTCCTCGATCGCGTCCTGCAGCTGGGGCACCGAGGCGCTGATGTTCGGCAGCTTGACGATGTTCGCCGCGGGGGTCTTGGCCAGCTCCCCCAGGCGCTTCAGCTCGTCGGGCACGCGCTGGTCTTCCCGCAGCCCCTCCGGAAAGGTGGCCAGGATGCGACTGGCCAGAGAGATGTCCGCGGTCTCGACCTCGACGCCCGTGCCCCGGGTGAAGGCTTGCACGATCGGCAGCAGGCAGTAGGAGGCGAGGGCGGGGGCCTCGTCGATCTGGGTCCAGGTGATCTTGGCCATGGTGCGGAAGACGGGGTCGAGCGCGGGCTCGGGGGGGCCCCATAGGGCCCTGGAGGCAGGGGGCTAGAATTCGAGGCGTACCATTATGCGAAACAACGGCCGGAAAGTGCGCGCCGGACGCAGTTTATGTCCTTGAGATGGCCGGGCGGGGCCCGGCCAACCCTCATTGGGGACGGATCGACAGGCCGCCCGAGGAGCGCAGCTCGACCTCGTACGAGCGGCCCGGGCGCACCTTCATGAAGGGCGCCTCCCCGTGGATGGCGCGCACCCCCTTCTCGGCGGCGGCCTCGGGGTCGTTGGCGTACTCCCAGAAGTGCTCCCACAGCTCGGCCTGGAACAGCTCGTCCGCGCCGTCGCCGCCGGTGTAGGGGTTCGGGTGGCTGCCGCGGCGGTCGATCTCGACGCCGTCCCTGGGCGCGACGCTCTCGGAGAAGACGCGGTTGAAGAGGCACAGAGACGTGCCCCGCAGGAACTCGCCGGCCTCCACGTAGTCGTCGTCGAACTTGATCACCAGGGACTCGAGGTAGAGCTGGGAGCCCTCGATGGTCAGCTCCTGCTCCTCGCCGATGGGCTGGCCGTCCTCGTCGTACTCGATGAAGCGGATCGTCGTGCGCACCTCGCCGTCCTCTCCGGGAACCGGCTCCTGGGCCACGACCTCGATGCGCGCCACCCGGTGGTCGATCTTGAGCAGGGCCAGCCGCACCCGCAGCTCCTGGAGCTGGCGGGTCTTCAGCTCCACCTCCCGCCGGCTCTGCTCGAGCTGCCCCTGGACCGCCGTGAGCTCCGTGCGGGCCTTCTCCAGCTCGAGCTCGTTGCCGAGCACCTCCTCGCGGACCACGTACGTCCACCAGCCGGCGATACCGGCCAGGGCGGACAGGAGGACGATCAGGCTGGCCTTGAACATGGGGCGGAGTACGGGGGGCAGGCGGTTTCCTTTGGGATAGCGCAGCGGGATCCCGATAGAAAGGGCCTGGGGGCCCGTTCCCGCCCGTCGTCCCGGATCGGGGCCGGCTCCGGGGCGCTACCCGCGGGTCCGCCACTCCGCCACGAGCAGGTCCACCATGCGGCCGTAGCTCTGGGTGCCCTCCTCCTGGCCCTGCAGCTTGAGGTAGGTGTCATTGCCGGCACGCCCCAGGTCCGTCAGCCAGGAGCGCTTGGACTCCCAGAACTCCCGGTTGCGGCGCAGGTCGTCCTGCACCTCCTCGGAGAGCCCTGCCACGAGCGCCTCCGCCCGCGCGGGGTCGACGCCGTCCAGGGCGTGGGCCACGTAGCGTAGGGCCGCCAGGGTGCCCGAGTACCGCAGGGCCGGGTCGTCCGCCCCCCGGCAGACCTGCCAGGCGATGTAGTTGGCCTCGTCCTCCCGCGCGAAGCCCAGGCCGTGGGCTGCCTCGTGGGCGGCGACGAAGGGCCGGATCCAGTCCACCAGCTCGGCGTTCAGGTGCGCCTCGGAGGTGAAGGGCGAGTAGATGCCCGAGATGCCGAGCAGGCTGAGCAACGGCGACAGGTGGGCCGGACGCAGGGGAGACAGGTCTCCGTCCAGGGCGGGCACGTCCCGGGCGAGGCGCCGGAAGGAGGCGGCCAGGCGCGGGTCGAAGTCGCCGGCGCCCGCCCCCAGCGCCCAGTCCTCCTCTTGCAAGGCGCCGCGCAGGGCGTTGGCCTCCGCCACCATCGAGGCCAGCAGGGAGTCCAGCTCACGAACCTCGACCTCGGTCACCTCCAGCCCGACGTGCTCGGCGTAGGGCTGGCGCGCGTGGTTGAAGCCCCAGGAGAGGAGGAAGATGGCGTACAGCCCGCCGGCCGCCGCGAGGGTGAAGGACAGGCCGTGCTGGAGCAGGTTCGTCAGGCTGCGGCGCGACCTGGCCCGCGCGCGCACCGCGAGCCCGACGCGCAGGAGGACCCCGGCCGCCCCCAGCAGCAACAGCGCCTCGCTCAGGTGGACGGGTACCACGAGCGCCACCTGCCGCAGCACACCGCGCAGGAAGGGGTAGGTGCTGCCCGAGTAGAGCAGCTCCACCGCCCCCGGCAGCTCCGCCAGGGAGTGCAGCAGCACGATGCCGAGGGGCAGCAGCGCTGCCCACGCCAGGCGACGCCTCCAGCACACGGGTCGGTCGTCGGGCCGCTCACGGGCCCCGGGTTCGGGCCCAGCCGCGGCGCTCATTCGCGGACGACGCCGTAGATCGGCAGGGTCCGCTCCTGTTCGCCGGGGATGTCGGTGGTCACCGCCACGGTGCCCCGGATCAGCCCCAGGTAGTCCCCGGCCGCGCCGCTGAGGATCAGGTCGTAGCCGGTACCGCGGGCATCGGAGACGGGCTCGGCGCGGACCTGCATGTCAGCAGGCGTGCCGTTGCGAACCTCGGCGGACAGGACCTGGAAGGGCTCACCGGTCGCGTTGGTCAGCCGCACACGACGGTCGATGGAGCCCTTCGGCCGGACCTGACCGACGGCCAGCATCGTCGGCTGCACCCGCAGGTCCCCGAACAGGTTGGCGTGCACCGACACGTGGAGCTGGTGGTCCCGGGGCGCGTCCTCGCCGGGGACGGTGCCGCGCACGGTCCCCTGGATCGAGCCGTTCATCTGGCCCCAGGGGGCGTTGTGGGACACGACCACGTCGACCGCGTGGCGACCATCCGCCTGGCGCCCCACGTCCAGGACGTCCACGTACAGGCTGCCGGCCTTGATCTCGAGCAGCTCGAAGTTCGGATCGGCGCAGGTCAGGTGGACGCGCTTGGTGTGCTGCTCGCCGAAGGGTAGGTCGCCCATCCGCAGGTACGGCTCCGAGAAGGAGACGAAGGGCTTGATCTCGGCCTTGATGGTCAGGACGTCGATGCCCGGCCCCTCCGTGGTCGAGTGGACGGTGATCGTCTTCGCCTGGGGGCCGTGGCCCTTCGGCTTCCAGACCAGCTCGAGCACGTCCCCCTCACCGGGCTCGAAGCGTGTGCGTGAGAGCTCCGTCGTGGTGCAGCCGCAGCTGGGCTTGACCTCGGTGATGTTCAGGGCCTTGCCGCCCTCGTTGGTGAAGGGGAAGCGGCCCTTCATCTCGTCCACGTCCCAGACCGTGCCGAAGTCGATCACGGTCGTCTCGAACGCGATCCGCGCGCCGCCCGTGGGAGGAGCGGTCTGCTCCTCGGGCGCGGGCGTCGACTCGGTCTGCGCGTCGTCGCTGGTGGCGGTCTCCACCGCGGGGCCGGCCTGCTCGGCGCCGCAGGAGGCGAGCGGCAGGGAACCGAGGAGCAGGCAGGTGGGGAGCAGGAGCTGGACTCTCATGGATCTGATGGGCTCTGGGCCCTGACGACAGGTTACCCGACCGCGCCGGAGGCCGCCTCCCCGAAGAAGGTCACCAGGACCACTCCGAGGAGACCGCAGAGCAGCCCCAGGAGCCGGCGGGCCGTCACCGGCTCCCGCAGCAGCACGGCCGCGAGGACGAAGGTGAACAGGGTCGAGGTCTGGTTGAGGGCCGCCGCCACCGAGGCGTCCGCGAACTTGAAGCCCGCCATCCACATCAGGAGCGAGACGTAGCTGCCCAGCACCGTGGCGGGCAGCATCACGCGCCAGGTCCTCGGCCCGCGGAGGCTCTCCAGGCCGCGCCTCTCCGGACGCGCCCACCAGGCCATCAGGAGCGCGGCGACCAGGCCGCCGAGGATGCGCCAGAAGGTGGTCCAGACCAGCGGCCACTCCCCCATGAAGGGCTTCACCATGACGATCGAGACCGCCTGGGAGATGCTGCCCACCAGGCCGTACAGGATTCCGGCCACCAGGACCCGCGGCTCGGCCTCCCCCGGCCGCTGGCGCGTCATGCCGACGAACAGGACGGCCGCCAGGATGGCCGCCACCCCGAGAAACTGCAGGGCGCTCATGCGCTCCCCCAGCAGCCACCAGCTGAGCAGGATGATCGGCGGGCTGTAGGCCGTGTTGACGATCGCCTGGCGCCCCGCGCCCACCCGGTTGAGGCACATGAAGAAGAACAGGTCGGCGATCCCCACGCCGACCAGGCCGCTCAGGAGCAGGAGCCCGTAGTGCCAGGGCTCGACGCCCCGCGGCGCGCCACCCTCGCCCGTGAAGAGCACCAGCCCCAGCAGCGTCGCCCCGAAGAGCAGCGTGGCGACGACGTTCTTGTAGAGGTTCAGCGCCACCGGAGGCACGCTCTCCCCCGTGACGCGGAACAGGATCACCGCGAAGGACCAGCAGAGCGGGGCGAGCAGGGCAAAGCTCTCCCCGGCATAGGGAATGTCCATCAGAGGCCTCCGACGCCGCCCTCAGCTCCCCAGCTCGCCGCGCACGGCCTCGATCTTGTCGTCGATGCCCTGGTCCTTGTCCGTGCGCGATCCCAGGCGGATGGTGGTCGAGATGCGGGCGGCGCCGCCCGCGTGGAGGGTCTCGTGGACCTTCTTGAGGGCGGCGAAGATCGTGTCGTAGTCGCCTTCGACGTTCGTGCCGTAGCCGTGCAGGTGCACCTTCAGCCCGGTCTCGGCCAGGATCCGGTGGGCCAGGGCGACCTCCTCGCGCACGCTGGTGCGGCCGGTGTTGGGGATGACGCAGATGTCGGCGATGACCTTCATGGCCGGCAGCTTAGCGCCGGACACGACCCGAGTGATTCGTCCCAAATGGGACAATTCACTCGGGTTGGGCGGTCGCGGAGGAGATGTCGAGCTGATTTGGGGGGGCCCGGCGCCATCGCCGCGCGAGGGCCGCCGTATTCTGTGCCCATGCTGCACCCCTCCTTCCTGCGCCCCGCCACCCTCGCCCTCGGTCTCCTGCTCCTGGCCTCCCCCGCGGGGGCCGAGGTGCGCCTGCCGGCCCTCTTCGGGGACGGGATGGTGCTCCAGCGCGACACCCAGGTGGCGGTCTGGGGCTGGGCCGACCCGGGCGAGGAGGTGCGGGTGGTGGCCAGCTGGTCCGACGCCCTGCGGAGCGCCGTGGCCGGCCCGGACGGCCGCTGGGAGCTGCGCCTGCCGACGGGCGAGGCCGGCGGCCCCCACACCCTGGCCTTCCTCGCCACCAACCGCATCGAGCTCGAGGACGTGCTCTTCGGTGAGGTCTGGGTCTGCTCGGGCCAGTCGAACATGGAGTGGTCCATCGACCGCTGCGCCCCCCTGTACACCGAGGCCAAGGCGAAGATGGACCACCCGCGCCTGCGCCTCTTCGACGTCGAGCGCGCCTTCTCCACGACCCCCCGCGAGGACTGCGAGGGCTCCTGGAGCGCCTGCACCCCCGAGAGCGTGGCGGGCTTCAGCGCCGTGGCCTACTTCTACGGTCTCGAGCTGATGAACGAGCTCGACGTGCCCGTCGGGCTGATCGGCTCGAACTGGGGCGGCACCCGCTGCGAGGCCTGGACCAGCGCCGAGAGCATCCGCCGCCGGGGGGACTTCGACGACCAGCTCGCCCTGGCGGCGCGCGAGGCCGCCCTGCCCGCCGACTCGCAGGAGAAGCGCTCCTTCCACCACAACCACTCGACGGCGCTCTTCAACGGCATGATCGCGCCCCTCTTGCCCTACGGCATCCGCGGCGCGATCTGGTACCAGGGCGAGTCCAATCGCGGGCGCGCCGCCCAGTACCACAGCCTCTTCCCGGACATGATCGCCGACTGGCGCCGGCACTGGGGCCGCGGCGACTTCCCCTTCTACTTCGTGCAGATCGCCCCCTTCGGCTACGGGGGCGACAAGGCCCACCAGCCGGCCCTGCTGCGGGAGGCCCAGCGCCTGGCCCTGCGGGTGCCGAACACGGGCATGGCGGTGACGATGGACATCGGCGACCCCGCCGACATCCACCCCAGGAACAAGCACGACGTGGGCAAGCGCCTCGCCCTCTGGGCCCTGCACGGGACCTACGGGCGGGACGTGGGCTCCTGGTCCGGCCCCCTCTTCCGCTCCGCGAGCCGCGAGGGCGACGCCCTGCGGGTGCGCTTCGACCACGCGGAAGGAGGCCTGCTCTGTGAGGGTGAGCCGACCCACCTCGAGCTGGCCGGCGCCGACGGCCAGTGGAAGCCGGCGGTGGCCCGCATCGACGGCGAGACCCTGCTGGTGCGGGCCGACGGCTGCCCCGAGCCCGTGTCCGTGCGCTACGGCTGGGGAAACGCTGACATGCCGGGCCTCGAGAACGCCGCTGGCCTGCCGGCCTCCTCCTTCTGCTCCGACCCCTGGCCCCCGACCACGGGCCCCTCCAGCCCCGGCCCGCCCGGCACCCTGCAGAGGGGCAAGCCTACGGGCCCCTGAGGGGCGACCCGACGGGCCGGCCGGATCCGGTCGCTGAAGCCCGCCTCCCCTCGAGTTCTCGCGCCTCTCATCCGATCTACTGACCATGTCCCCCGCGAGTGAACGCCTGCCCCGCCGGCTCCAGGCCGGCCTGACCGCCCTCCTGCTCCTCGGCGCCTGCGCCTGCTCCTCCGAGGGGCCGGCGGAGCCCACCTCTACCTCCGGAGGGGCCGTGCTGGACAGCGGCGACCTCCCCGACGAGATCGAGATCGCCGATCCGCAGAAGCCGGTGGACCGCCTGGAGTTCGTCGAAGACGCCACCGAGGAGGCCGCGGACCGGCTGCTGACCTTCTCGGACAAGCTGCGCCGGCGTGACTTCACGGCGGCCTCCGCCTTCCTGTCCGCGGGCTTCGCCGGTGAGGGCCTCTCGCCCCTCACGCTCCAGGGGACGAACGACCTGCCCCTGGGCGCGAAGGAGGACGTCTTCGACCCGAGCTCGCGCACGGTCCAGAACCGCACGGACTTCGTGGCCGGCCTGCGGGAGACGACCGCCGACTGGATGCACGTCGAGTCGGTCATCTGGAAGGTCAAGGGCGCCGAGTTCGAGACCGCCCGCGACTCCTGGGGCAAGCTCAAGCTCTTCATCCACCTGACCGGCCAACGGGAGGACCTGGGCTGGGCCTCGATCGTCGCCTGGGGCTACGCCCGCTGCGTCAAGGAGGGCGGCCTGTGGGTCCTCGACCGCTTCGACCTGGACTCCTACAAGGAGACCTACCGCGAGGGCTCGATCTTCACCGACGTGTCCACCGCAGCCGGCGTGGCCCACACGGGCATCCGCTTCGGCCAGCCGGGGAACACCAGCTACGCCTTCAACGGCGCCGCCGGCGGCGACGTGGACGGGGACGGCCTGTGGGACGTGTTCGTGCCCTCGGACGGCCGCAACTTCCTGTACATGGCCCAGCCCGACGGCGGCTTCCGGGACGAGGCGGAGGCCCGCGGCCTGGCCGGCCCGGACGCCGGCACCGGGGCGGTGCTGTTCGACCTCGACAACGACGGGGACCAGGACCTGATGGTCGGGCGCGTCGGCTGGCGCGAGGAGGGCGGCGAGGCCGCCGGCGACCGTCTGCTGCTCTACCTCAACGACGGCAAGGGCCACTTCGAGGAGCGCGGCGCGGACTTCGGGCTCGAGGAGGTGCGCCTGGCGGCCTACTCCCTGACCGTCCTCGACCACGACGGCGACGGCTGGCTCGACGTCTTCGTCTGCGGCTACGGCCGCGTCGAGGCGAACCACAACAACTCCTGGATCGAGGCCACCAACGGGGCTCCCAACGGCCTCCTGCGCAACCTCGGGGGCAAGACCTTCAGGGACGTGGCCCCCGAGCTCGGCATGACCGGCTCGAGCTGGAGCTACGCCGCCGCGGCGGCGGACTACGACGCCGACGGGGACCCGGACCTCTACGTGGCGAACGACTACGGTACGAACCGCCTGTGGGAGAACCGCGGCGGCGGCAAGTTCGTCGACGTCGCCGCCGAGCGCGGCGTGGGCGACATCGGCAACGGCATGGGCGTCGCCTGGGGCGACCTGTCCGGGGACGGCCAGCTCGACCTGTACGTGTCGAACATGTCCTCCACCGCCGGCAACCGCATCCTGGCGCGCCTCGGCGAGGAGCTCGACCCGGAGATCCACGCCATGCTGCTCAAGCTGGCCGCGGGCAACTCGATCTTCTTCCAGAAGGCGGAGGGCGGCTTCGAGCGCCTGCCCAAGGAGGCCGGCGGCATCAACGGGAGCTGGGCCTGGAGCCCGGCGCTGATCGACATGGACCTCGACGGGCGCCTGGACGTGTACTGCGCCAACGGCTTCGTGACGGGCGACCAGCCCTTCGACACATGAAGCACCTACTGGCGCCACGTGGTGGCGTCCTCGGCCTGTGAGAAGAACGCACCCGACGACTCCGTCGACCTGGGCTTCGAGGTCCAGGAGGTGGGCAACCAGGCCTACCTGAACCGACACAACACGGAGATGTTCAAGTCCGGCCGCTCCTTCAGCGGCAACGAGCGCAACAAGGTCTGGGTCAACCGGGGCGACGGCACCTTCGCCGACCTCTCCGACCTCTCCGGCGCCGACTCGGTCAACGACGGCCGGGCGGTGATCGCCACGGACTTCGACGACGACGGCGACGTGGACCTCTTCCTGCACAGCCTGCAGCGCGAGCGCCACATCCTCTACCGCAACGACCTGGGGACCGCCGGCGGCTTCCTCAAGCTGCGCCTGCGAGCGGAGACGACCCAGTGGGAGGCCATCGGCGCAACGGTGCTGGTGGAGGCCGGCGAGCTCCGCTCGGCCCAGGTCCTCTCCCGCGGCGCGGGCTTCGTCTCCTGCCAGGCCCCGGAGCTCGTCTTCGGCCTGGGCGGCGCCGAGGCGGCGCGCGTCTCGGTGCGCTGGCCCTCGGGCGCGCTCGAGGACTTCGGCAGCCTCGAGTCCGGCTCCCGCGCGCTGCTCGTGGAGGGCAGCGGCAACGCCGAGCCCATCGCGGCCCGCCCGCGGCCCTTCCCCGAGCCCCTGCCCCTGGGCTTCCGCCTGCGGGTGGGCGACAGCTTCCCGACCCTGGCCCTGCTCGACCCCGAGGGGAACCCGACCAGCTTCGACCCGCAGGCCGCCGCCGACGGCGAGACCCTGTTCGTGAACCTCTGGGCCAGCTACTGCACCTCCTGCATCAAGGAGATGCCCGACCTCACGGCCCTGCACGGCGAGGAGGGCAAGCGCGTGGTCGCCATCTCGATGGACACGGTCGACCTGCGCGAGATGGCCCACCGCCTCTTCAGCAAGAGGGCCGGCGAGTTCCCGGCCTTCTACCTGCCCGAGGAGGGCCCGGAGGGCGCGCGGATGGAAGACGTGGTGGACCTCGAGCGCCTGCCGATCCCCTCCACGGTGGTCCTCGACGGCGAGGGCGTCATCCGGCGCATCATCACCGGGCCGATCGAGACGGACTGAGCCCTTCCGCCCCGGCTCCGGCCGGGGCCTGGGAGGCCCC
>CAZQAT010000123.1:0-11500 GCA_964591315.1 uncultured Planctomycetaceae bacterium | reverse complement strand
CCTGCTTGGCTTTCTTGTCCTGCTTGTTCTGCTTGGCCTTCTTGCCCTGCTTGGCCTTCATGACCTGCTTGGCTTTCTTGTCCTGCTTGGCCTTCTTGCCCTGCTTGGCCTGCCTGGCCTCACCTTCGGAGAGGAACAGGCCGCCGGAGTGCTCGTCGATCGCCCAGCCGCCGCCGTCCCTCTTCATGACGTAGGTGCGCTGGATGCCACTCTCGTCTCCGGTGGCGAGCCCGAAGGAGATCTCGCCGGGGAGACCTTGGAGGTCGATGCCGTGGGCCTCGAGGTCCACGCCCAGCTCCTCGGCGCTGAGGTCCAGGATGACCCCGCCGTCGTGCTGGGTCTCGCGCAGGACCTCCCTCCTGACGACCTCCTCGCGCTCGACCGCGTCGATCACCTCCTCGATCTCGATGATCCGGCGCGCGCCCGGGGTCTCGACGACCTCGACGACCTCGACCCCCTCCACGACGACCTTGAGCTTCTCGGGGAGGTCCAGGTCGTCGGCGTTCGCGAGGGTCAGCTCGACGTGCTTCCGCCAGCCGTCGCGCTCGACCACGAGCTCGACGCCGGTGCCGGCGGCCTGACCGGCCAGGGCTTCGATCAGGGCGGGCGTGGTGCCCAGCGCCTCGCCATTGACGCTCAGGATGCGGTCGCCCGCCTCGATGCCGGCGCCCTCCGCGGGACCTCCGGCGATGACCTGCTCGATGGTGGGAGGACCGTCCCCCCCCGCCAGGAAGACCCCCAACATGCCCTTGCCCTCGGCCCGGGCGGCCGCGGGGGCAGATGCGAGGGCCGCACCGGACGCCTCGAGGGTGCCCGCGGACTCGAGGATCTCGACGGTCGTGGTCTGGGCCGCGGCGGCCGAGGAGAGGAGCAGGAAGGACCCGGCGCAGAGGCCGGGGAGGAGGGGCTGTCGGTTCATGATCGAGTCTCTCGTCTCTGAGTTGGGCACCGAGGTCGTCCCCGGCGTCGGAGGCTACCGTTGGCCTCTCTCCGGTCCCGAGACCGGCGGGTTGGACCATCTTGCGCGCGGATACGCCCAGGGTAGTCGGCCGTTGGCCAGTCTGCCGCCGGAGGAGGACGCCGTCGGTGAGAGAAGTGTCAAGGGTCTCCGATCGGCGTCAGACGGCCTCAGGTACTGCCCGGAGCCGAAGCTCCTCCCCGGAATGGCACCGGACCCCCCTCCCGGCATCCGGAGAGGGGGGCCCGGTGTCCCGGGGCGCACCGTCCTCAGCGCCGGCGACGGCTCTTACGCTTCTTGGCCTTCAGCTCGACCTCGAGGGGCTCCGAGGCGCCCTCGGCGTCGACGCTGAAGGGCAGGTCCTTCTTGCCCAGCTTCTCGTGCCAGACCCGCAGGGTGTACTCGCCCGGGGGCAGGCCCGGGAGCTCGAAGGCCCCGTGGTCGTCCGTCAGGGTGGCGTGGTTGGTTGCGGAGACGAAGACGTAGGACTTCATCCAGGGGTGGATGTCGCACCTGAGCTGCAGGGTCTCGGGGACCTCCACCTTGTGCTTCTGGGTGGCGCCGGCCGGCAGGGTCTTGTTGAAGGGCTTGTTCCTGATGCAGTAGACGTGGACGTTGTGGGGCACCGTGTCCGAGTTCTTGTACTCGAGGGTCGCCCCCACGGGCACCAGGGTCACCGGCTGGGTGAAGCGGCACTGGACCTGGTCCAGGACCACGGGCTCCTTCGGTAGCACCAGCTCCTCACCCTTCACGACCACGAAGACCACCGCGTTGGCGATGCCCCGGTCCTCCCCGATCAGGAGCGAGCGGACGTCCGCGGCCACCTTGGAGCCGTCATCGGTGCAGCCCTTGGACTGGGCCTCGGTGATCTCGAGCTTCTCCTTGGGAGGGATCTCCCCGGCGAAGACGACCCGGCCGCGGGCGGTGCCGCGCACGGCGTCCTGGGGCGCGGGGGGCAGGCTCAGGTAGTCCACCCGCGGCGGGGTGGACTCCTTGGTGGGCGCGCAGCAGCCCGCCTCGGCGGCGGCGTCGCAGGGGCTGGAGGTCGCGCCCGCTCGGACGTCTTCCCGGGCGTCCCCCACCAGGAGGAGGCCCGCGCAGAGGAGGCCGAGGGTCGAGGGAGAGGTCATGGCGTCTGGTCTCGAGGTTCGTGGAGGGTCGAGCTGTCCGGGAACGAAGAGGGCCCGGCCGAAAGGCCGGGCCCCAGTCTAGTCGAGAAGCGTCTGGTCGAGAACCGCGCCTCCAGACCCCCGGGATCCGGTGCCGGTCTCGGGGGGCGCCCTATTGCACGGGCGTCTCGCCGCTGTCGATGTTGTAGAGCCAGTCGAGCACGGCCTCGATCTGCTGCGCGTTGGTGGAGCCGGGGTAGATGTCCTGGTACAGGGGCTCCACGCTGCCGAAGTTCACCGCCATGGGCGTGCCGGGGTACTTCAGCGGCGGGTTCCAGATCCACTCCCGGGTCCAGTCCGGGCGCAGACGCTCGCGCGTCATGCCCAGGTCGGGGGCCCAGGTGATCGGGGCGTCCGACTGGGATGAGGGGTTGCCGTTGAGGAAGTGGCACTCCATGCACTTGACCCCCTTGAGCCCGACCCGGCGGCCGTCCTCGATCTCGGGCTCGTAGGAGGTCGAGTGCTGCGGAATGACCTCGTGGGCGGGGTTGACCTGGGCACTCTTCTGGAAGCCGATCTCGTCCCCGTAGGCCTTCACCTTGGCGAAGTTGGCGGCGATGTCGGGCGCCGCGCCGGCCTCGATGGCGCGCACCTGGGCAGCCGTGATGCCCATCAGGTCGGCCGCCTCCTCGGCGCTCACGACCTCGCGGTCCGAGGGGGAGTTGGTCAGCTCGGGCCACAGCAGCCCGCGGTCCCGCACGCTGCGGTTGGGCGTGGTGCCCATGGCGCTGCGCAGGGCCCTGGCGTAGTGCGGCGCGTACTCCTTCTCCGCCTTGTAGGCGAAGTAGTCGACGACCGCACCGGCCTCCTCGGGGGTGATGTTGAAGGTGGGCATGCGCACCCGCATCTGCTGGCGGATGGTGCCCGGGTCCAAGAGGAAGGAGTAGAACCAGTCGGGCTGGAGCTTGCCTCCCTCGTTGAGCAGGACCGGCGGCGCGAAGACCCAGCGGATCTTGTCGAAAGCCTCGTCGATGTAGGAGCGCAGCTTGCCGTCCACGTCCATGACCGCCCCGTTCTCACCGTAGTTCCAGGCGTACAGCTGCTCCCCGGCGGGCGCGGAGGAGTCGTGCATCTCGATGCCCTCGAGGTAGTAGCTCGCCACGGTGCGCACGAAGTCGCCGCCCTTCGCGGGCGTCACGTCCACGAGCTGGTCGGGGATCACGAAGACCGACTCGCCGGGCACGCCGAACTCCGGGGAGACCTCGAGCAGGCGGAAGCCCACGTCCTCGACCTCCTCCCCGCTCATCTCCTCGTAGGCGGCGATGCCCGCCAGGAGACCCTCGAGGCTCGTCAGGGGCTCGGGGATCTGGGAGTCCGTGTAGGACATGGGCTCGGCGGCGACCGTGTGCTCGAAGCCGTCCTCGTCGAGGAAGGTGATCTGGGCCGGCTCGACCACGTGGCAGGCCATGCAGTTGTGCTGACGCACGACGCGCATGCCCGTGTCCATGGCGGCCTGGGCCGGGGTCTCCTTCATCTCCGCCAGCTGCACCTCGTCGTCGACCAGGCCCACCACGAAGTTGCTGAGGGAGAGGATCTCGTCGTCCGTCAGCCCGAAGTTGGGCATGCGCGCCCGCTCGATCGGGTTACGGACCTTCTGCTCGTCGAAGATGCGCGGGTTGGAGAGCTTCTCGTAGAGCCAGTTCTCGCGGTAGTACTTGTGCTCCTCCCGCTCCATGAGGCTCCAGCCCCGCTCGTGGGCGAGGATCTTGGCCCGGAAGTCCCAGGAGAGCTTGTCCACGGTCTTGGAGCCCCAGGTGGTCAGCTCGACACCGATCGGGTTCGCGCCCTGGAAGCCGTCGATCTCGTGGCAGGAGAAGCAGCCCTGGTGGGCGATCTGCTTCTCGCCCACGGCCAGCAACAGGTCCTCCTCCCGGTCCCAGCGGTAGGCCGGGTTCTCGCCGGCGAAGCGCCGCCGGAGCTCCGTGCGGCCCTCGCGAGAGAAGAACCAGCGGGCCATCTCGCGCAGGACGTCCATGTCCGCGGAGTTGCGCTCGGGCTCCCAGACGGCGGGCACGTCGGTGAAGATGCCGTCCGGGTCGTCCATGATGTAGGACGTGATGTCGGCCGCCTCCTGATCGCTCAGGCGCAGGTTCGGCATCTGGGTCTCCTCCCAGTAGGCCTTCGGGTCCTTGATCCAGTTGTAGAGCCAGGTGCGGTCGAGCTTGGTGGCCACGCCGCGCAGGTTGGGTCCGTGCTGGTTCTCCCCGTTGCGCTCGAAGGCGAGATCGAAGGTCTTCAGGTCCTGTCCCGGGTAGGGCGCCATGTTGTGGCAGCTGAGGCAGCCCACCACGCGGAAGGTCTCACGCCCCCGGTCCGCGTCCCCCTGGACGGGGATCGGGTCCATGGCCTTCTCCTGCGCGTTGGCGAACAGGTAGGCCGTGACCGACGCCACGGCGGTCTCGTTCCACTCCTGGCCCATCATCTTGCGGCCCTCGCCCCACTCGCTCTGGATCACCTCCTCCTCGGGCTCGTAGTTGGAGAGGTGGTAGATGCGCGGCATGCGCGTGTCCGGCCTGAAGTCCGTGGGGTTCGCGACCCAGGACTCGGCCCAGGTCTGCTCGAGCTTCTCCTGCAGGCTCACGAGGCTGGGCCCCGGGCGGCGCTTGGTGGGGAACCACTCGACCTTGTGGCAGGCGTAGCAGCCCTTGTCCTCGAACAGCCGGTAGCCGTCGCTCACCCGCGGAGCGTCGTCGGCGATGAGCTCCATGGACTCCTTGTGGCACTGCACGCAGCTGGCCTCGATGAAGTCCCCGCGCAGCATCGGGTAGTCCCAGTGGTGCTGCTTGTGCCAGTGGTACTTCTCGATCCACTCGGCCATCTGCTCGCTCCCCGTGGCCACGTGGTCGGCCCGGATGAAGTCGAGGGCCTGGCCGGAGCCCCGGTGGCAGATGGTGCAGCCCACCTCGGTCACCGGGTGCGGGGACTTGGCCGTCAGGTACAGGTCCAGGCGCGGGTGGGTCAGGTAGGGGTGGTCGATCGGCTCGCCGTCCACCACCAGGTCGCGGGTGAAGCCCTCGCGGTCGCTCCCCTCGTGGCAGGTCTGGCACATGTCGATGCGCGCACCCTTCGTGAAGTTGAGCTCGAAGGTCAGGTCTCCCAGGACCTGCTTCTTGACCTTGTTCTTGGGGTCGACGAAGTCGAGGCCCGGGAAGTCCCGGATGATGTTCGCGAGCTTCGCGGCGCCGGACTCCGGGGCCAGCCTGTCGAGCTTGTTCTCGAGCAGGTCCAGGTCGGTGCGGGCCTTCTTGTAGTCCGTCTCGAGGCCCTTCACCTCGGCGTTGAGCCCGTCGAGACGGCCCTGGAGCTCATCCACCACGGCGAGCTTGATCTCGGTCTCCGCCTCGAGCCGCGAGTAGGCCTGGGTGTACTCCGCCAGCTTCTCGGCGCCGTACTCCATGTCGTCCTCGTGGTTGCGGTGCTCCTCGATCCAGTACTTCTCCCAGGCCAGCTCCTGCTTGGCCTTCTTGGTGGTCTCGGACACGCTGAAGTGCTCGCCCTTGGCCACGCGGAGCTCCGCCTCGACGGCGCTGATCTCGTCCTGCTGAGCCCGCAGGCGCCCCTCGGCCTGCACGATGCTCTCCTCGACCGCCGCGGAGGCGGAGGCCTGGGCCTGCATCTCCTCGGACTCGATGGCGGCCCGCGTGCGGACCTCCTCGATCTTCCGGAACTCGGCCTGGTACTTCTTCCAGGGGGCGTTCCAGTCGTCGATCACCATCCAGACGGTCGAGACGAGCAAGAGCACGCTCGACCACAGGAACCAGGAGTTCAGTTTGGAGACGCTGTAGTGGGTGTCGCCGCGATCAGCCATGGCGGAGTGGTCTGCGAGGAGGTCGGGTGCGGGTCAGCTTGGGAGCGCGATCAGACGTTGAAGAACCACTCGGGGATCCCGACGATGTACTTCAGGCTCACGGTCCAGCGCAGGAGCATCTTGATCGGGATGAGCGCGAACCAGAGCAGGAGGTGCATCATCACGTGGTAGCGGATGAGGTGCTGGCGGTCGCCGTCGTACAGCTTCCGCATGACGGGCTTCTCCAGGATCTTCGGCACCACGGCGAAGAACACGATCAGGGAGATGATCCCGGGCATCTCGCGGATGAGTGGGTTCTCCGGCCGCGCCTGGCCCAAGAGGCCCGTCCAGAAGTAGGTCGCCAGGTCCACGTTCACCATGGGCTCCAGCTTGTGGAGGTCCCAGTACTCGAAGGGCCCGAAGAACGACCAGTTCGGCCCCCTCAGGAAGGTGCCGAGGATCACGAAGGAGACCCAGAACAGCAGGAAGCCCACCCAGAAGAAGGCGATCGCGAAGGGCCGCTCCTCGAAGGTGTAGTAGCCGTTGCCCTTGGGGTTGGTGTCCACGTAGGGGATCGCGCAGAGCCCCACGATGATGAAGCCCGGCAGGAGCACGCCGGCGATCCACGGGTCGAAGTACACCAGGAGCTCCTGCAGCCCCAGGAAGTACCAGGGGGCCTTGGAGGGGTTGGGCGTCCGGGCCGAGGCCGCGGGCTCCTCGATCGGTGCGGTGATCTCGATCGACCAGATGATCAGCACGGCCGTGAACAGGACCATGTAGATCAGCTCGATGTACACCAGGTCCGGCCAGGTGAAGACGCGCTGCTTCCCCATGCTGGCCTCGACCGTCGGCTCCCCCTTCTTCGTCAACTCGTCGTTGATGTAGGCCCGCCGCAGGCTGAGCCACGAGAAGTAGATCACCGTCACCAGCAGGATGATGATCGGGATGTTGTCCGGCTTGGTGATGATCTTGTGGAAGTTCGGATCACCCCAGGCGAACACCATGAAGGCGGTGAAGGCCGCGAAGAAGACCGCGATCACGGAGTTCTTGGTGAAGAACGCGCGGAACTTCAGGACGATGAAGATCGCTGCCGTGAACTCGATGAAGAAGAGCGTCGGCGACGTGAGGTAGTCGACGGTGTCCCTGATGAGCTGACCCATGGAGTTTGGCGGTCGCTTGTGAGCCGGAGGTGGTGTGCCGGAGGGGTTCGGTCCAGGACGTGCCGGGCTACAGCGGGCCCGAGATGCCGCCGTCCTTGCGGACGCGCCAGAAGTGGATCGCCATCAGCGTGGCAGCGACCAGCGGGATGCCCACGCAGTGCAACACGTAGAAGCGGAGCAGCGCTCCCTCTCCCACGAAGCGGCCTGCGAGCAGCCCGAAGCGCACGTCGTCACCCGCGTGGATGAAGTCGAGCCCCCCCAGGCTGACCAGGGCGGCGCCGGGGCCCTCGTGGCCGAGCACGGGCGTCGCGCGCGCCATGTTCGTGCCCACGGTGATGGCCCAGACCGCGAGCTGGTCCCAGGGCAGGAGGTACCCGGTGAAGGACAGCAGCAGCGTCAGAACGAGCAGGATCACGCCCACGTTCCAGTTGAACTCCCGCGGCGCCTTGTAGGAGCCCGTCAGGAACACCCGGTACATGTGCAGCCAGACGCTGATGACCATCAGGTGAGCCGACCAGCGGTGCAGCTCGCGCATGATGCCCAGCGGCATGTGTTCTCGCAGGGCGAAGATGTCCTGGTACGCCAGCTCCGCCGTCGGGCGGTAGTAGAACATCAGCAGCAGGCCGGTGATGGTCTCCACCAGGAACAGGAAGAAGGTCACCCCCCCCATGCACCAGGTGTAGGAGAGCTGGATCCCGCTGCGGCGCACCTTGACCGGGTGGAGGTGCAGGAAGAAGTTCGACAGGACCGCCAGGGTCCGGTTCCGCGGGGTGTCCGGGTAGCCGTGGCGGAAGATCGAACGCCAGATCTGGCTCTCGCGGATGTAGGCGAAGACTTTGTTCATCGAAGTCGGGAGGACGGGAGGGTCCCGGCTGTGAGGTGCCTCTGGGGAGTGGGCGGGGTGGGGATCTGGTGTCGAATCGACGGTCGCATCGAGGGCGGCGGCTGCGCGGCGGGACCGCTTCGCCGGCCCGGCGCCGGCAACGCGCGGCGCGAGGAGTCGGCCTGGGGGATCAGGCCGTGTAGGGCAGGTAGGCGCCGTCCAGGCTCCACTGCCCCTTCTCCTCCTGGTACTTGGTGTTCTTGTCCACCAGGATCTGGCCGTCCTCGGCGAAGGTGACCTTGAAGCGCTCGAGGGGCCGCGGCGCGGGGCCCTCGATGTTGATCCCGGAGCGCACGAAGCCCGAGCCGTGGCAGGGGCACTTGAACTTCCCGTCCGACGGCAGCCAGTTCGGCGTGCAGCCCAGGTGGGTGCAGACCGTCGAGAGCACGTAGAAGCCGGTGGACTCGCGCACGATCCAGACGCCGTAGGCCGCCTTGAAGCGCTCGTCGACGGCGTCGACGGCGAACTCGGCGGGGAAGCCCGCCTTGAACTCCTGGGGCGGTTCGTAGAGGACGTTCGGGAACATGAAGCGCACCATGGCGCCCAGGCCCCCGGCGCAGGCCAGGCCGAAGGCCGTCCACGCCATGGCGAGGGCGGACAGGAAGCCGCGCCGCGAGGTCTCGCCGCGCAGGGGCGCGGGGACGAGCTCGGGTCCGGAGTTCTCGGATTCGGTCATCTGACAGGTGGGAGGTTCACCGCGGGCTGACTGGATCGGGGGCCCGGGAAGGGCGCCCGGCCAGGGGCTCTCCAGGGCTCCGTGGGGGATTGAAAACGCGTCTCAGAGAGCCCTGGGGCTCGATCGGGCCAGCAGAATGTCGGTTTCGCCCCCGGTCTGCAAGCCCATGCGCGCGGGATCTTGGCGTCGGCACGGGGAATTCGAGCCCCCTCCGCGGTGCGCCCGGATCACGGCGAGCCCCAGCTGTCGAGGGCGTCGAGGACGGCCCCCCGGAATTCCAGGTCCGGATCGTCGCGGTAGGCCTCCACGCCGGCCCGGTCCTCCGGGCGTCCCAGCAGGGCCAGGGCGCTGACGGCCTTGCGCCGGCTGCGGGAGACGACCTCTCCGGAGCGGAAGCGGCGCGCGTCCTGCTCGTTCTCGGCGGCGTAGACCTCCGGCTCGAGCAGGCTCGCGAGGACCCCCGCCCCGGCCGGATTGCCGAGCTTGGCCAGGGAGATGGCCGCGTTGGCACGAACTTCCAATTCGGCGTCCGCCAGGAGCCCCTCGAGGGTCCCGGCCACCTCCTGCCCCGGCAGCATCTGCAGCACGATGGCCACGACCGAGCGCAGGCCCTGGTCCTCGTGGCCGGCGAAGGCCACCACGGGCTCCACGGCCCGCGCGTCCCCGAAGGTGCCCAGGGTCACGATCACCTGGAACACCAGCCGGCGGTCCGGGTCCTCCGCCTCGGGGATGTCGAGCAGGTCGATCAGCCCCGGGACGCCGCCCTCCTCCCCCAGCTGGGCCAGGAGCGAGGCGAGCACGAAGCGGGTCTGGTACTCCGCCGGGTCGGTGCCCTCCAGGGCCGCCGTCACGCGCTCGGCCAGGTCCTCGGGCACGGGCCAGGGCAGGGGGTCCCCGTCCAGCTCCGCGCGGCTGTTGGCGCTGACCTTCTGGCTCAGGGCGAAGGCCGCCTGGGTGCGCTCGTTCTTGCCCCCGGTGATCATCACCTGGAGGTTCTCCTCGAGCGAGGGCTCCCGCCCGGCGATGCCCCCGAAGGCCAGGAACACCAGCACCAGGACGACCACGATCACCCCCGGCACGACGACCAGGGGCATCCAGAGGTTCTTGTAGGGGGCCTCCGGCGGAGGCTCGGTCTGGGGCTCGTTGCTGGGGCCGGGCTCGGCGCTCTCCATGGCGGGTGCGGGCCCCGGGGGGCTCGCGGGGGTGAGGGTCAGAGCGGGAAGTCGGAGAGACGCGCGGCGCTCGGCAGGTTGCCCACCAGCGGCCGCACGTAATGAAGGAAGGAGGGGTCGATGTCGTTGTCCCCCTTGATGAAGGCCTCGTCCAGGTCGCGGGTCTCCTTGGCGACGTTCTTGAGCTCGGTCAGCTCGAAGCTGGCCTCGTACTCACCGGCGGCGCCATGCCTCTGGATATAGACCGAGCCGTGCTGGACTTCACCTTCGATCGCCGCTTTCGCCGCCCGGCGGCCGACCTCGCGGGCCTCGGCGGCGTCCACCTCGGAGGCGTAGCCGGCGAAGGAGCGCTGCAGGTAGCCGAAGGTGTCGGCCCGCACCCGCAGCCGGTCGCCCAGGCGCGCCTTGATCTCGGCGGCCAGCATGTCGCCCAGGGCCCCGGAGCCCGAGAGCTGCACGTTGCCGTGGGAGTCGGTCTCCTTGGACTTGACGATCAGCTCGCCCCCCGGCCCGTGGATGCCCTCGGAGGCGGCGATCAGGCAGCGGCCGTGCCGGGTGAACATGTGGTCCACGTCCCCGATGAAGCTGTCCATGTCGAAGACCTTCTCGGGCACGTAGATCAGGTGCGGCCCGTCGTCCTCGTGCTCGCGCGCGAGCAGGCTCGCGGCCGTCAGCCAGCCCGCGTGGCGGCCCATGACGATGTCGATCTTGATGCCGGGCAGGCTGCGGTTGTCCTGGTTGTCCCCCATGAAGGCGGAGGCCACGAACTTGGCCGCCGAGCCGTAGCCCGGGCAGTGGTCGGTCACGCGCAGGTCGTTGTCGATGGTCTTCGGCACGTGGAACAGGCGCACGTCGTAGTCGCGCTCCACGGCCACCTCGTTGAGGATGTGGGCGGTCTCGGCCGAGTCGTTGCCTCCCACGTAGAAGAAGTAGCGCACGTCGTGCTGCCGGAGGGCCTCGAGCACCTGCTCGCACTCCTCCCGGGTCGGCTTCTTGCGCACCGAGCGCAGGGCCGCGCAGGGGGTCTGGGCGACGGCCTCGAGGGTCTCCTGCGACTCCTTGCCGAGGTCGATCAGGTCCCCGTTCAGGATGCCCTGGATGCCGTGCACGGCCCCCAGCACCCGCTTCACGCGGTCGCTCTGGACGCAGGTCTCGACGACGCCGACCAGGCTCTGGTTGATGACGCAGGTGGGGCCACCGGACTGGCCGATGAGAGCGTTCCCGACGGGGGGCGAGGAGGTCGACATGGCGCGGGTACTGGTGTTCTCTGGGGGGTCGGAGCGGGGCCCCGCGGAGACCGAACCGGGGGGCGCCAGCCGGAGAACGTAGCAGAGCCGCCGAGCCCCCTCCAGCCGAGGCTTCCGGGAGCTGCGGGGCCCGCCGTGAGTTGGTGCCGCGCCCCCCCTGTTGGCCCCTTGCCTCGGGCGCCCGCTCTCCCTAGACTCCCCGGCCCTCGCGGGAAGGCGAGGCGACAGGACAACACGACCAGGGTGCCCGGGTGGCGGAATTGGCAGACGCGCTAGACTAAGGATCTAGTGGGAGTTAAATCCCGTGCTGGTTCGATTCCAGTTCCGGGCACCATCTTCAATGAGAGAGGGGGCGGTCATTTACCGCCCCCACTATCATTGAAGATTGTGCCGGGGGCACCGGTTATTGATAGGCCATCGGCCGATATCGCGAAGCGGAATGGGGGGG
>CAZQAT010000122.1:0-11705 GCA_964591315.1 uncultured Planctomycetaceae bacterium | reverse complement strand
GGCCATGAGGAGCGCGGAGCGTGATGGTGGAGACCCGTTGTATCCCTTATACTCCCCGAGTGGGGGGACGGCTGATCTGGGACGCACTCAATCAGAACAGAGTGGTAGGCGTTCTCGTGAGGGAGACAAGCGACGGGAGTCGTCAGACGCGTAAGGATGACTACGCACAGATCGCGCCGGTCGGGAGCTGCGCGGACATGGCACATCCAAACGCGTACCGAGCATCCCCCATACACTCCTAATGATGATGCCCGGCCATTGAACGCGGCAACCCCTTATCCAGGCGCAAATCCCTCCCTACGCAGGCACTAATTCGGAATCGTCAATATGACCTCTTGCACCTCACCGGCAACGCTAAAGGCGCCTGATGACTGTAGCACCTTCTGACTGCCTGAATCCTCAAAAATATCGAAGCCCATTAGGCCCGGCGGCAGATTCTCTAACAGCGCCTCCCCATTCTCGTCGAACTCTACAGCAAGCCGCCCCTCATACACACCAGTCAACCACATGACATGCTCTGGCCACGGCAGCACCGCACGGTCGTAAAACCAATACGCGTGATCGACCTTGAATGAACGGCAGGCAACAAAGACCCTAGCACCTTGAACTGGTAAACCCTCTGGCGTTCGCGCATAAAGCCGCAGCTCACATTGCCGCACCATAGGTACGACCACACATTCCCCATTCCAATCATCTAGATCTACAGTAAACCTGACATCACAATACCCACTCGCCTTGGCCTTGAAATAGGCCTTGCCCAGCCCCACCGGCCTAGGCCCACCGTCCGGTACCAGTGGCCCCGAATTCATTACAAGCTCGCCCGACGCATCCGAACGCCACTCCGTCAACAGGCCCCCAAAAGTCGAAACAGCCACGTCTTCAATCGCCCTCTTTGAGTCAATATCCTCAAAGCGGCAGCGTAACGGACGGGCCTCCCGAAGTCGAATGGTCACATTGCAATCCTGCGCCGATTCGCAACTGAGCTGGCCGGAGAAGCGAACGAACCCCTTAGCCTCCACAGTCAGAATGAATTGCTCGCTCTGAGGGACCACCAAGGGGCCGAAAGCCCCGCGTTCATCGGTGACGACCTCTTCCGCGAATTCGTCGATTCCGCTGTGCAACAGCGCGACACGCGCACCCGAAACCCCGGTCCCTAAAACCTCATCGACCACCAAACCAAAAAACTCGACTCTTGGCGATAGCTCGACAGTGACCTGCCAATGTCCTGCCGGCATGCGCTGCCTTCGTCTAACAAACCCCTCGGCCTCAACAACAACATCCCGCACCCCGGGGGCCTCTCCTGGCCAGAGCTCACACTCTCCCCCATGATCAGTGATCCCTGTAGAGCGCGGATCGCCAATGCCCAGCACGTTTGCCATGGCCCCTTGCACAGGCGCGCCATAGCTATCTACAACGCGACAGAGAACACTCCGGCCTCCGGTCAACTCCGCGATGGACTCATGGGTATTTGAACTGCCCACAGAGCCGGTAGGTTCACCCTGCACCCGAACACGTTGCAAACGAGACTGAACATCACCCGCAAGGGGCTCACCCTCAGCAACCCCGACATTCACCGGCCCTAGTGATTCTGGAATTAGTGGCGCGCCGCCCGCCTTGCCCTCCCCCCTCTCATGGAGAAGAACCAGCAGCGTGACAAGCAGGGAGACCGCAACCATGCCAGTTCCTACACGGAGGGCGTTTGTCCGCCGCGTCAGCATTGAATTGTGAGACCCCCTGCCCGTCATAGGCCTACAACTCTCCGAACGCAGGCGCAACAGAGACCAAGCTGCGACAGACCACATTCATGCCGCCCTGCCAGCCTCACGCCGAAGCATGCGCCAACGCGCAATACTGGCCGTCCACAAAGTCGAGGCCACTTTCACACCGGGACTAGTAAGTCCCCGTTCACCTCTCCCCATCGGGCTCAACGAGCACAAAAGTCCCCGAATCGGCATCAAAGTCGATGTACGCGTTCGAGTTGGGGTCCTCGTACCGATTCGTGCCGTAGTCCCACACCGCGGTGAAATCTTCGTTGTCAGAGGTTTTGTCATCGTAATCGAGAAAATACCCGTTCCCTGAGGGCGACGCGGTCCCGAGCTTAAAGCTGCAGGTGCAGTGAAGATCTGCATCAGAGCTGATCTGGTCACCAGCGAGCGCGAGGACCGCCACCCCGCTGAAAGCAACCACACTGAGCGCGAACTTCTTTAGCATGGTTCCTATCTCCTTTTAGGTTTGTAGCGAGTTTCGCCGCACCTCACCGGACCACTGGCCTAGCCCTAGATCCAGCATCCCGCGCGACGTGAGATCGGCCTGAATCACCTGGAAAGGCTCGTTCCGAGCTGTTAAACGCACATCTGCGATAACAGCGGCCAACAGCCGGAGGAGCCTCTCAGGTGAAGCAGCATCATAGCGAAGAGATCGAGCGTCGGAAGAGCCGACTGGAAGAACGCCTTGCCCGGGACTCTTGGCCCGAGAAGGCGGGTCCTGTCCTGTCCGGCGGCAACGAGCGCTTCGAGATGGGCGAGCGGGTGCGCGCCACGGCGGTTGGCGGGATCGGGCTCGTGCACCGACTCGTGCGGCAGATCGGGCTCCCGCATCTGATCGACAAGGCCGTGCAGGTGTTCAAGGTGCACTGTCCCTATCGCGAGTCGGACCACGTCCTGAACATCGCCTACAACATCGACAGCGGAGGGCGGACATTGGACGACATCGAGCAGCGCCGTCAGGACGAGGCCTACATGGATGCTCTTGGTGCGGTGCGGATTCCCGACCCGACGACGGCGGGCGACTTCCTGCGCCGGCTCGACCGAGGGTGGATCGACTCCCTCACCGAGGCGATCAACACCGCACGGGTGCTAGTGTGGAAGAAGAACAGGCGATCCTTCTTCGAGCAGGCGATCATCGACGTGGACGGGAAGATCGCGGGCACAGCGGGCGAATGCAAGGAGGGCATGGACATGAACTACAAGGGGATCTGGGGATACGCCCCGCTGCTCGTGACCCTGGCGAACACAGGTGAGATCCTCTACACACGCAACTGCCCTGGAAATCGCCCTTCGCACGACGGTTGCTTCGACTACCTCGATTCGGCTGTCGAGCTGGTGCGCGATGCGGGCTTCCGGCATGTGAGGCTGCGTGGTGACGGGCACTTCTCACTGACGGACGACTTCGACTACTGGACGAAGCAGAGGGTCGAGTTCGTGTTCGGTGTTTCGGCGCACCCCAAGGTCGTGGACATCGTGGAAGGCTTCGAGGAGCGCAATGGAGGCCGCTTTTCAGAGAAGGTCGCGCTTCCAAGGGTCGGCGAGGCCCGAGGAAGCCGCGCGTCAAGAGAGCCATCATCGAAGAGCGCGGCTACAGGCACCTCGAGCTCGAGCACGAGGAGTGATCTTGCCCCGGTTTCGTGGACACCCAGATTGGAGCTATGATGCTCCAGAAGGAAGTGCCCATGACGAAATCACGACGGAAGTACACGCGCGAGTTCAAGCTCGAGGCCGTGAAGATGATGGTCGAGCAGGATCGCTCGGCGGGGGATGTCGGGGCAATGCCATTAGCCTCCAAGGCGCGCTCAGCTGCGGCGTCGCAGCACTCTTGGAGGAGCCCGAGGTTTGTCCGCATCGGTGCTGCATCCGTCGTGGAGCGGCAGCGCATTGCACGCTAAAATAACAGTCGCCGCAGATCACGCTGCGGCGACTACTGAACAGCTACCACGGAGATGTCACCAGTATGAGCGTTGTCGAAGACCGTGCCGAGGCCGTGCAACCGCTACTCATGGTCTGAGCTGATGCAGCGCGTCTTCGCGGTGGACGTGTTGCAGTGCACGAAGTGCGGGTCGAGGCGCCGGTGGATCGCGGCCATCACGGAGACGGCGGTGATCGTCAAGATCCTCGAGCACTTGGGATTGCCGAGCGTTGCGCCGACACCAGCGGCAGCGCGGCCACCGCCACAGCTGGAGCTCTCGTTCGAGGTTTGCTGAGGGGAGAGCAGCGGCGGCCTGCTGCGGTCGGTGGGGGAGGTGTGTCTGGTCCGCGGCGTGAAGGCCGCGGTGGGGCTCGGCGGGAGCGCTGATGGCGGATTGAAGGGCCCGCGGGCCGCAATCATGCCTTTGAGAGGGGCGGGATGGGCTTGGCCGGGGCCATGCGGAGCGCGGAGCGTGATGGTGGAGACCCGTTGTATCCCTTATACTCTACCGGAAGAAGAGGTCGCCCTCGGGAAGGTCCTGATGGAGGAGTTCGGTGACGTGCTCGGAACCGGTCCCCTCCTGGTCGGAGTCGAGCTCTCGATAACGAGCGATGCGGAAGTGCTCGAACAACTGCACGCACTGGGTTACGTCGGCTACTAGGCCTCCGGGCCTGCCAGAGCCCGCAAGGACTCCTGCATCGAGCTGATCCCGCCAACGACTACGGTCCCGGAGAGGCCCCCACGGTCCGCGCCGACTCCGGCCGCACCGAGACGCGCCGCCCGCCACTCGTGGCCGCCGTGAAGCGCCGCGTCACCCGATGCCACAGGTCGAAGGCCTTGGCCTCGATCCGCGCCCCCCGGAAGTCCCCCGTCTGCATGCGCCGCGCCGCGCGTCGCTCCCACCAGCCGTAGCGGTCGCGCACGATGCCGAACTTGAGGGTCGAGTAGTGCTCGAAGAGCCTGCGCGCACGCTCGACCTCGGGCGGGATGTTGCCCTTCCAGCTCTCCTGGATGTGGTAGTCGCTCATGAGCCCCCAGTCCTCGAGGCGCGCGGGCGGCCGGTAGCCCAGCTCGAGAGCCCTGGGGTAGAGCGCGCTGCCGGGGATCGGGCGGAAGGGCCAGACCGTCGGTCGCGCCGTGTGGCACTCGGCGGCGATGCGCCGGCACTGGTCGATGGTCGCGAGCATCGAGTCCGCGCCCTCACCGGGGAAGCCGATGATGTGCGTCAACCAGGCCGTCACCCCGCGCCGGTCCATCTCGATCGCGGCCCGCAGGTTCTCGTCCGGCGCCTTGTGCTTGCCGATGGCGCGCATGCGTTCCTCGTCGCCGGTCTCCGCGCCGAGGTTGATCACGTAGAGACCCGAGGCCACCATCCAGTCGAGAGTCTCCGGCTTGTAGTGGCAGATCGAGTGGGACTGCATCAGGGGGTACCAGTGGAAGCGCACGTCGCGCTCGAGCAGTCCGCCGCAGAACTCGCGCACGCGCTTCTCCCCCACGCCCCAGTTGGCGTCGTAGAAGCGCACGGTGTCGAAGCCCCAGCGCTCCTTGAGCTCGCACAGGTCGTCGAGCATGCGGTCGCCGGGCATGGCCTTCCAGCGCAGGCCGGTCAGCTCCGGCGAGCAGCAGAAGTCGCAGTGCTCAGGACAACCGTAGCTCCCGTAGTAGCTGATGCCGAAGAAGGGCCGCTCCTCGAGGCCCGGCGGCACCGGCACCCGCTCGACCACGCGCTGCAGGGGACCCGCCAGCTGGAAGTCGCGGTAGGGCGTGATGTCGATCAGGTGCCAGGGATTGGTGACGAGCTGGTTCCAACCGACCACAGGACGCTTGGCGGTGTGCACGACCTCTCCGTCGCGCAGGAGGGCCAGACCGGGCACGCCGTCCAGGGCCTCGCCCGACTCGAGGGCGGCGATGACGTCCATGAAGGTCAGCTCGCCCTGGCCCAGGCAGACCGCGTCGTAGAGGCCGCTCTCGAGCTGCAGCTCGGGTGCGCAGCTCGCGAACCAGCCGCCGATGATCATCGGCAGCCCGGGGTGCGCCGCCTTGACCGCGGTCGAGGTGCGGAAGGCGTCGGTCACCTGGTAGCCGAGGATGCCCGTCGTTCCGTAGAGGAGCGCCCCCTCGCAGGCCTCGATCACCCTCCGGCGGGCCTCCTCCTCCGGGTAGAGGTTGCCGTCGATCAGGACCACCTCGTAGCCCTCGCGGTCGGGTAGGCCGGCGATGGTGAGTAGCGAGAGGGGCAGGAGGTCGCGCCCCGCCTCCAGCCCCTCGGCCGGGTTGGCCTGCTTGGGGAAGTAGAGCACCAGCTTGCCCCGCTTGCGCCCGGGGGAGATCATCGCAGCACGATCTCCTCGCGCCGCTCCACGGGCGCCTCCTCGTAGCGATCCGCGTGCCCGCGGCGGGTCTTCCAGCCGCGCTCGATGCGCGCGCCGCGCTCGGTCATCCAGCGCGGCAAGCAGCGCTCGAGCTTCTGCCAGAGGTGGAAGGCGCGCGCCTCGAGGAGGCCCCCGGGCCAGCCGCGCGCGAAGCCCTCGGCGTCCGCCAGGCGCTTTGCCGCGCGCCGCTCCCAGAAGCCGATCTTGCCCCGCAGCTCGCCGCCCACCACCGAGGTGAAGTGCCGGTAGAGCTTGCGCATGCGTTCCACCTCCGGCGTGAGCCAGCCCGGCGAGGTGTCGCGGCGGTAGTCGTAGAAGGCGCCCCACTCCTCCAGGCTCCCGGGCGGGACGAAGCCCTCTTCGAGGGCCGCCTGGTAGAGCGCCGCGCCGGGGATGGGCTGGTACTCCCAGACGCTCGGCGTCGCGATCGGGCAGGCGCTCGCCATGCGCCGGGACTGGTCAAGGGTCTGCAACATGGAGGCCGGCTCCTCTCCCGGGAAGCCGATCAGGTAGGTGCAGTAGGCGGAGATCCCGCGCTCGTCCAGGAGCTCGGCCGCGCGGATGTTGTCGTCGCCGCGCGTGGTCTTCCGGATCATCTCCATGGTGGCGTCGCTGCCGGTCTCGGCGCCGATGATGACCGCGTAGAGGCCCGACTCCGCCAAGAGGTCGAGGGTCTCCGGGGCGTAGGCCACCACCGAGTCCGCCTGCATGTAGGCGTGGTAGTGGATGCGGATCCCGCGCTCGATCAGGCCCTGCGCGAACTCGCGCACGCGCTTCTCGGCCACGCCCCAGTTGGCGTCGAAGAAGTGGATCGCGTCGAAGTTCCAGCGCCGCCAGAGGCCCTCGATGTCGTCGAGCATGCGCGCGGCGGGCACGGCCTTCCAGCGCCGCAGGGTGGTCTCGGGCGAGCAGCAGAAGGCGCAGTCCAGGGGGCAGCCGAAGCTCGAGAAGTAGGAGATGGTCGTGAAGGGCTCGTCCGGCGCGCGGCCGGGCAGGGGCGACATGACCTCGACCGTGTTCCTGTGCCAGGGCTCGCGCTGGCGCGCCTCGTAGGCGGGCCAGTCGAGCAGCTCCCAGGGCGGATCCAGGAGCTCGTTCCAGCCCACGACCTTGCGCGGCGCGGTGTACTCGACCCGGCCGTCGCGCCAGAGGGCCAGGCCGGCCACCTGCTCTAGCTTCCGCCCCTCGTCCACCACCCGCACGAGCTCGCGGAAGGTCAGCTCCCCCTGGCCGACCGCGAGCGCATCGTAGAGCCCCGTCTCGAGCTGCAGCTCGGGCGCCGCGTTCGCGAACCAGCCGCCGATGAAGGCCGGGAGCTCGGGGTGGGTCTCCTTCACGGCCCGCGTGCAGGCCAGGCCGTCGGCGACCTGGAAGCCGAGGATGCCCGTGGTGGCGTAGAGCAGCGCGCCCTCGCAGGCCTCGACCACGCGCCGGTGCGCCTCGGCCACCTCGTGCAGGTTCCCGTCGATCAACACCACCTGGTAGCCATCGCGCCGGGGCCAGGCCGCGATGGCGAGCAGGGAGAGCGGCAGGAGGTGGGCGCTCGTCACGAGCCCACGGGCGGGATCGGACTGAACGGGGTAGTACAGGACGATCTTCTTCGAGGCGCTCATGGGGTTGCGAGCGAACGAGACACCTTGCGGTGAAATCTCCCGTCCACGAGTAGAATTGTCCCATGGCCCCCACCAACCCGCAAGAGCGGCGCGGCCCGCCCAAGGTCCTGGTGCTCGGGAGCGACGCTCGCAGCTTCCTGGCGGTGGTGCGCTCCCTGGGTCGGCGCGGAGTGGAGGTGCACGTGGGCTGGTGCCGACCGGGGGAGCTCGCGACGCGCTCGCGCTACGTGGCGCGCGTCCACGAGCTGCCCGCCCCCAGCGAG
This sequence comes from uncultured Planctomycetaceae bacterium, assembly GCA_964591315.1. GTDB lineage: Bacteria > Planctomycetota > UBA1135 > UBA1135 > JABACD01. The sequence goes on along the minus strand of CAZQAT010000122.1, from coordinate 3,776 downwards.
GACAACACCACGGACACCCGGGCTGACGAGTGGCTGGTGCCCCTGCGCGAGCTGACCGAGCGCGAGCACTTCGACCTCGTCGTTCCCACCAACGACCCGGCCACCGTGGCCCTGCACGAGCGGCGCGGGCGCCTCGACCTCTCGGCGCCGGTCTACCTGTTGAACGAGCGCGCCTTCGAGGTGACCTTCGACAAGCGCGCCACCTCCGAGCTCGCACGCCGGCACGGCATCCCCGTGCCCGAGGAGGTCCTGATCGAGGCCGGCAGCGCGGTCGACGGGGAATCCCTGCTCGCGCAGCTGGGCACTCCGCTCGTGCTCAAGCCGCGACGCTCCTTCGCCTTCGGCCGCAAGAAGTGGGAGCACCAGGTGCGCAAGGTGCGCAGCGCGCGCGAGGTGCAGACCTCCCTGGCGGCCTTGAACGCCGCCGGTGACGTCCTGGCCCAGCGCAACGTGCCCGGCGTCGGCGTCGGGCTCGAGGTCCTGGCCGAGGGCGGCGAGGTGCGCCTGGCCTTCCAGCACCGGCGCCTGCACGAGCCCCTCGAGGGCGGCGGCTCCAGCTATCGTCGTTCCGAGGCTCTCGCCCCCGAGCTGCTCGAGGCCGCGCGCGTCCTCTGTCGCGACCTCGAGTACAGCGGCGTGGGCATGTTCGAGTTCAAGCGCGACCCGGCCACCGGCGGCTGGTGGCTGATCGAGATCAACGGCCGCTTCTGGGGCTCGTTGCCCCTGGCCATCGCGAGTGGCGTGGACTTCCCCTGGGCCCTCTTCCAGCAGTGCCGGGGCGGCGAGGCCCTGCCCTGGCCCGATCACACGGGCGGCGTCACCTGCCGCAACCTCTCCATGGACTGGCCCTGGCTGTGGCGCAACCTGCGCGCGGACCGCAGGGACCCCGAGCTCGCCACCGTCGGCCTGGGCAAGCTCGCGGGCGAGGCCCTACGGGTGGTCGGGCTGCGCGATCATTACGACAGCTTCGCCCTGGACGACCGCGGCCCGGCCTGGGCCGAGCTGCGCGGCATCGCTCGCGACCTGGCACAGATCCTGATGAAGAAGACCTCCCGCTTCCCCTACCGCCTGCCGCTCCTGCGCAGCCTGTTGACCACGGGGCTGCGGCGTCGCGCGAGCGAGTCCTCGCGGCTCCTGTTCGTGTGCAAGGGCAACATCTGCCGCAGCCCCTTCGCCGAGCGCTACGCGCGTCGCGTCCTGCCGAGCCACTTCGAACTCGCCTCGAGCGGCACCTACCCCTACGCCGATCGGCGCGCGCCGGCCGAGGCGATCGAGGCGGCCCGGAGCTTCGAGGTCGAGCTCGCCCCCCACCGCTCGCGGGTGCTCGGCGACGAGGACGTGCGGCGCGCGGACCTGATCCTGGTCTTCGACGAGTCGAACCTCGAGCGCGTCGGACGCGACTTCCCCGCCGCCCAGGACAAGCTGTTCCGCCTGGGGGCCCTCGCGCCCGGGGGCTCGGTCGACCTGCGCGATCCCTACGGCGGTGATCTGGCCACCTTCGAGGGCGTCTACGGCGAGATCGCCGCGGCCCTCGACGTGGTGGCGGAGCTCGTCACAGCGCGCGCCCCGGACCCCCCGGAGGAGCCCGGTCCGTGAGCTCGCTGCCACCGGAGTCAGCGGGTCGGGTGGTCCTGTTCGTCCCGCGCCGTGACGACCCGGCGCGCGGCGAGCCCTACAGCGCCGACGTCCTGCCGCTGGAGGTACTTACCGTGGCCGGAGGCCCGGTGCGCGACGGCTTCGAGGTGGTCCTGATCGACGCCATGGTCGAGGAGGATCCCATCGCGCGGGTGCTGGAGGCCTGCGAGGGCGCCCTGTGCTTCGGTAGCACGGCCATCGTAGGGCCCCAGGTGGGAGACGGAAAGCGCGTGGCGGAGGCGGTGCGGGCGCGTCACCCCGAGCTCCCGATGGTCTGGGGCGGCTGGTTCCCGAGCGTGGCGCCGGCCATGTACTTCGAGGCCGGCCTGGCGGACGCCGTGGTCGTCGGCCAGGGCGAGCTGACCTTCTCGGAGCTCGTGCAGGCCCTGGCCGCCGGCGAGGATCTGGAAACCGTCGCGGGACTCGCCCTCTGGCGCGACGGCGAGCTCTTCCACACGGCCCCGCGCCCGGTGGCGCGCGCGGGCGAGCTGCCCCCCATCCCCTGGCAGCTCTTCGACTTCGAGCCCTACCGCCGTCGCCAGCTCGCGGCCGGCGCCCACGTGCGCCACCGCATGCCCAGGCCGGCGCGCTGGGAAGGGACGCACCCGCCGGTCAGCTTCTGCCTCGTGTCGAGCTACGGCTGTCCGACCGACTGCTCCTTCTGCTGCAGCCCCGAGCTCTACAGCCGGCGCTGGAAGGCGACGCCCGGCGGGGACCTTGCGCAGGAGGTGCTCGAGCTGCGCGAGCGCTTCGGCTTCGACAGCCTGCGCTTCCAGGACGCCAACTGGGGCGTGGCGGAGAAGCGCGCGCGGGAGTTCGCCCAGGGACTCCTGGCCGAGCGCGAGGAGCGCGGTACACCACCCCTCTACTGGAACGCGACGATCGAGATCGAGGCGGTCCTGCGCTACGCGGAGGAGACCCTCGACGAGCTGGTGGCCTCCGGCCTGCACCTGATGTGGATGGGAGCCGAGTCGGGCACCGCGTCCATGCAGGAGCGCATCCGGAAGCACGTCGAGGTGGCGCGCATCCCCGAGGCCATCGAGCGCCTAGCCCAGCGCGAGGTGACCACGGGCGTCTTCTGGATCATCGGCTTTCCGGACGAGGAGCCCGCCGCGATGCGCGCCACCCTCGACGCCGCGGCCCGGACCAAGCTGCGCTTCCCCGGCTGCGCCTCGGAGCTCTACCCCTTCCGGCCTCTACCCGGCACGCCGGACTACGCGCGGGCTGCGGAATTGGGCTGGAACCTGCCCCGGAGCTTCGAGGACTGGTCGCGCTTCTTCGAGTGGAAGTGGCACACCGAGGGCACGCCCCTGCCCGAGGACGTGCGCCGCGATTGGCGCCGCTACATCCAGACGGCGGCCCACTACGACCGCAACGTGAGCGAGGGCCCGCGCTGGCTGCGCGCTGCCGTGGCCAAGCTCGCGGGGTGGCGCCTGCGCTCGGGCACCTACGCCTTCCCGGCGGAGCAGAAGCTCTTCGACCTCTGCGTGCGGCGCGGCTGATCGCGCCCTCCACGGCTCTTCCCACACGGTACCTGGCTCGGTTTGCAGCCCTGACGCAGCGGCGGTGCTTGCCCTGGACGCCCCTGCAGCTGCGTCAGGGCTGCAAACCGAACCAGGCACCGCATGGGAAGGACTCAGCGGCCTTCGAAGGTCGGCTTGCGCTTCTCGGAGAAGGCTGCGAGAGCTTCGACGCGGTCGGAGGTCTCGATCGTCTCGGCGTAGCACTCGCTCTCGACCGCGAGGCCCTCTTGCTGGGGTAGCTCGCAGCCCACGTCGATGGCGCGCTTGGCGGCCCGTACGGCCACGGGGCCGTTGGCGGCGATGGCCTTGGCCAGCTCGAGGGCGCAGGCGCCGAGCTCGCCCTCGACGGCGACGCGGTTGACCACGCCGAGCTCGAGGGCCTCGGGCGCCCCGAAGCGCCGGCCGGTCAGGATCAGGTCCTTGGCCACGGCCTTGCCCACCAGGCGCGGCAGGCGCTGGGTCCCCCCGGCGCCGGGGATGATCGCGAGGGAGGTCTCGGTCAGGCCGAACTGCGCGTGGCTGGCCGCCACGCGCAAGTCACAGGCGAGCAACAGCTCCATCCCTCACGGAGACGGCGGTGATCGTCAAGATCCTCGAGCACTTGGGATTGCCGAGCGT
>CAZQAT010000121.1:3575-11842 GCA_964591315.1 uncultured Planctomycetaceae bacterium | reverse complement strand
TACTCCTCGCGCAGGCTGCGCACCATCGACTTGAGGCGCGCCCCCAGGCCCAGCACGTGGAAGGGCACGCCGCGGGTGCAGTACAGGTCGAAGCCGCCCTTGACCGGGTCGCCGTGGGAGGCCTGCCGCAGCAGGCGCTCGGGGCTGATCGGGTAGGGGGCGGCGGTGGCCTTGCCCAGGGTGAAGCCCTCCTGCTCGAGGAGGTCCAGGAGCTCCCGTGGCTCACAGCCCCGCAGGGCGTAGGGCCAGAACTCGAGCAGCATCGCGAGCCTCGGGCTCGCGGCCAGCAGCTCGCGCGCGCCCTGGAGGGCCAGCCACTCCGAGCCCTGGGTGTCGATCTTGAGCATGTCGACGGGGCCCTTGACGTGATCGTCGACCCGCTCGACGCGGATCTCGATGCCCTCGGCCCGCTCCATGTCCTCGGGCAGCTCCGCGCCCGCGTCCAGCACGCGGTTGTCGCCGTGGTTGCCCTGGGCCAGGGCGATGCGCGCCGTGGTGGTCTCGGCTCCGGCGGCGTAGCGGTGCAGGCGGCCGCGGCCCGGGCCCTGCGCATTGGCGCGTTCGATGTTGCGCTCGGCCACGTCGGCGATGAAGGGCACGGGCTCGAAGGCGTCCACCTCGGCGCCGGCCCGGATGGCCTGCACCGCGAACCAGCCGATGTTGGCTCCGAGGTCCACGACCCGACTGCCGGGGCGCAGGTGGGCCCGGAACAGGGCCGTCTCGTGGTCCTCCCAGGAGCCGCTCTCGATGGCCGGGCCGATGATCGTGTCGTCGGCCAGGATCTCGAACTCCAGGCCCAGGCTCGGGACCGGGACCGTCTTGGTTTGGGTCTCCATGGCGGCCGACGAGGGTACGCCCGGGCCCGCGGAGCTGGAAGTCCGGCCCCTGGAAACCGCCGCGGGGGTTCCTCACCGCCGGGACCCCGGATAGAGTCCCGGCCATGGAGAGCTGGTCCATCGAGCTCGAGAAGGAGGACTTCAAGTTCTCCGCCGCGCACTTCCTGATCTTTCCCGACGGGAGTGCGGAGCGTCTGCACGGCCACAACTACCGGGTCTTCCTGGAGATGGGGGCCGAGCTCTCGGAGTTCGGTCTGGTGCTCGACTTCCAGCGTGTCAAGCCCGTGGTGCGCCGGCTCCTGCGCAGCCTCAACGAGCGCCTGCTCCTGCCCGGGGAGCACCACGAGCTGACCGTCGAGGAGCTGGACCAGGACTCCCTCGAGGTGCGCTACAGGGAGCGGCGCTACGTGGTCCCGCGCCTGGACACGCTCGTGCTGCCGATCAACAACACCAGCACCGAGAATCTGGCGGCCTTCATCGGCAGGCGCTTGCTCCAGCTGCTGCCCGAGGAGTTCGAGGGTCTCGAGCTGCGGGAGCTGCGCGTCGCCGTCGAGGAGACCCCTGGCCAGCGGGGGGTGTACCTCTGGAGGGCGGAAGCCTAGTCAGCGGCCCTGCTCAGCCGGAGACTCGCTGTCCGTCCTCGTAGGTGCCGCTGCGCGCCTCGTCGAGCTCTCCCTCGGGCGTCATCCAGGTCCACTCGCCGTCCATGCGGCCCTCGACGAAGCTGCCCTCGGCCTTGAGGCTACCGTCCGGGTACCAACGGACCGTGTGTCCGTGGCGGTACCCCTCACAGAAGCGCGTGGACTCCTTCTTCTGCCCGTTCGCGTAGTAGCTCGTGTGGGGCTGGAGGCCGGACTGGACGGTCTCCTCGAAGATCTTGACCGTGGCGGCGGTGAGGCCCAGGACTCCGAGCAGGAGGGCGAAGAGACGAATGCTCATGGCACCCCCCTCGACGCAGCTCTCGGGCCACTATTCCTGGGATCCCGGGGATTCCGATCGGGCATAGCTGGGTGGGGCCACGCTCAGGCGCAGGTCCAGGGCCGTGTCGGTGCCGGGCATGCGCACGCTGGCGGCCACGGGAGCCTTGCCGCTGGCGTCGACCCGCACCTCCGCGCTCTCGCCGAAGACACGCGAGGCGGAGTCGTGCAGGAGTTCGGGGTAGAGCTCCACCAGGGTGCGCAGCTCCTGGGGCCCGAAGGCCTCGCGCAGGGCCTCGTGCCAGGCACCCCGTGCCTGCGCGTCGATCCCGGCCGCCTCCAGCAGCCAAGGGGCGGGGAGCTCCTCGTGCCCCTCTTCCGCGGCCCTCAGGCACAGGTCGTGGAGCCCGCGGAAGCCGATCCGCTTCACGATGCGGTCCACCAGGAGGTAGCTCAGACCGTAGAGGGCCTTCTTGTCGTTGGTGGGCAGCTCCGTGGTGGAGAGGCCGGCGGGGATGGTGAACACATCGTCGGGTTGGAACTCCGGCCGCACGTCCCCGTGCAGGCGCATGCGGGTCATGCAGCCCATACGGATCTCACCCAGGCCCTGTTGCGCCGGCAGGAACAGCTCGACCTCGAGCTCCAGGCCGCCGGTGGCGAAGGCCGCGGCGGAGAGACGCCCTGTTCGCATGCCCACCGAGTCCTCGGGGCACAGGAGCACGGAGACCACGTCGCACAGACCCTCTTCGACCGTGCCTGGCAGGACCTCCCAGCTCTCTCCGAGGGAGGCGTGGACCAGCTCGTGGGCGAGTGTGCGGGCGAGGCTGTGGGCGCTCTCCCGCAGGTGGATGCGGCCGTGGCTCTCGGACCAGAAGCCGTCCGCCTCCTCGTAGGCCGCCTCGGAGAAGCGGTAGAGGGCCGGGGAGACCTGGATCCAGACCTCCTGGGCGCGGCACTCGCTGTCGGGCAGCTGGGCCACGATCCGGGGCCGCAGCTCCTCGAGCAGGATGGAGATCTCCTCGGCCAGGTCCTGGTCGTCGGCCCTCACGCGGGCCGAGGGACCGTCGAAGGCGGCCCCGGGCGGCACCGCCTGACAGGCCGTCACGACCGTCAGGAGCACGATCGGAAGGAGCCCTCGGAGGGGCATCTGGGGGGCGTGGGGGGTCAAGCTGGCAGTTCTCCAACTGAACCCTACCCCCAATTCTCAGGACGGGTCGGCGGGTCGCTCGAGGTCCGCAGCGGCCCATCGCGGGTCCCTCCGATACGGCGCCGGGCCCCGCTCGCGCGGGGCCCGGCGTGGGTGGCGGGGGGCTCAGTCCCCGGGAGCCGGAGGCGCCTCAGAGGCCTCCGCGTCCGCGCTGGGCAGCTCCCGCTGCCGCAGTTCGATCCGCATCGGCGGGGTGTCGCTGGCGACCCCGTCCCGGTAGGCGCCGAAGCGTTCGATCGTGACACTCGAGGGGCCGCTGCCGCCTCCGGGAGCCGTGGCGGCCGGGATCAGGGGCTGCACGTCGACCTGCAGGGTGTAGCTGGAGTCGCCGGTCCAGGAGTTGATCACCACGTGGAACTCACCGGGACCGCCTTGGTCGAAGATGCCGAACTCCGGGTGGTTGTCCGTCTCGTAGGCGGCGACGAAGTCGTCGATCGCGGGGATGTAGATGGCGAAGTCGAGGTCGGCGAGGGGGTTGTCCTCGAACAAGGTGATGTGCACCGAGACCGGCTCGATCGCGTAGAAGGCGAAGCCGTCGTACTCGTCGGGGCAGCACTCGGTGATGTGGCCGAGGATCTGGAGCGAGTCGCCGACCTGGACCGAGCCCAGGGAGTTGGCGTTCCAGGCGTGGTCGTTCGGTTCGACCTCGTGGACCGGGCCGCCTCCGCCGCCGCCGATGACCACCGAGCCGTCGTGGTCGTGGTCGTGGGGGCTGCAGGCCGCCAGGGGCAGCGCGAGGCACAGGGAGAGGATCGTATTGCGCGTCTTCATGGGACACCTCCGTCGGGGGACTCCAGCGCGGGTGCCGCGCTGCGACGTCGCGCTTTCTGGCGCAATTGTCGTGCCGCTCCCCAGGGGCCTGCACCGGGCCCGGGCTGTGCCCGCCCGGAGACAGGCCGTCCCCCTCGGTGGTCAGTCCGCCGCAGTCAGAGGCGCCGGCGTCCGGAAGGGGGGCTTCCCTGGCCCGGGAGTGTAGTTCTCCGGGCCTTCTGGCAGAATGCCGCGTCCGTCGTCTCGCGGCGATCTCCGATGACCACCACCCGCCACCTCTCCCCGGCCCGCGAGGGCGCCCTCGACGGCGCCCCCAAGGTGCACGTGGTGACCTTCGGTTGCCAGATGAACAAGTACGACTCCTCTCTGGCGGAGGGGCGCTTCCTGGCCCGGGGCTACGCCACCACGCCCGCCATGGAGGAGGCGGACGTGATCCTGTTCAACACCTGCTCGGTACGCGAGCACGCCGAGGAGCGCACCTACTCCTGGCTGGGGGAGATCAAGCGCGCCAAGCTGGCCCGGCCCGAGCTGGTGATCGGCGTCATGGGCTGCATGGCCCAGAGGGTGGAGGAGGAGGTCTTCCGCCGTGCGGGCCACGTGGATCTGGTGGTCGGCACGCGCGAGTTTCAGCGCCTGCCGGAGCTCGTGCAGGAGGTGCGCGAGCGCCGCGCGGACCCCGAATGCTCCGGCGCCGCCGAGCGCCGCATCCTGGCCACGGACGGGGGCGTCGAGGTGGAGGTGGACCGCAGCGGCGAGACCTACACCGGCGGCCGCCACGCCTATCTGGCCGTGATGCGCGGCTGTGACCTCAACTGCACCTACTGCATCGTGCCCACCACCCGCGGGCGCGTGCGCAGCCGGCCGATCGAGTCCCTGGTGGCGGAGGCTCGCTGGCTGGTGGAGCAGGGCGTGCAGGTGATCACGCTCTTGGGCCAGACGGTCAACAGTTACGGGGAGGACTTCGAGCCCCCGGGCCCGGGGGAGGGGCCCTACCTGGGCCGCCAGGGTCGTCCCTCGCTGGCCGACCTGCTGCGCGCCCTGCAGGAGATCGAGGGGCTCGTGCGCATCCGCCTGATCACCCTGCACCCCGCCTACCTGACGCGCGCCCTGGCCGAGGCCCTGCGGGACTGCGACAAGGTCGACCGCTTCCTGCCCCTGCCCGCCCAGGCGGGCTCGGACGACGTGCTGCGGGCCATGAAGCGCGGCTACACCCTCGACCTCTACCGGGAGCGGATCGCCATGTTGCGCGAGGTGGTGCCCGACGTGGAGCTCGGCAGCGACTGGATCGTCGGCTTCCCGGGGGAGAGCGACACGGACTTCGTCGGCAGCGAGGCCTTCCTCGAGGAGGTCGGCTTCGTGGTCAACTACGTCTTCAAGTACGACCCGCGGCCCACCACCAGGGCCGCGGAGCGCATGCCCGACGACGTCTCCACGGAGGTCAAGAAGGAGCGCAATCGGCGTCTGCTCGACCTCTCGGCCCGGGTGGCCCTGCGGCGCACCTCCGCCTACGTGGGGCGCCGCGTGCGGGTGTTCCTGGAGGAGGTGAGCGACCGGAACCCGGGCGTCCTGCAGGGACGCACGACGACGGGCCTGCCCCTGCGGCTGGCCGGACCCGAAGAGCTGCTCGGAGAGCTGGTGGAGGCGGACGTGCGCGAGGCCACGGCTTACGGCCTGACCGGCGAGCTGGTCCCCGACCAGGGGCTCACTCGGAGCCCCGAACCGCTCCGGGCAGGCGGAGGCTGAAGTCGCGCTCGACGGCGGGTGACCAGCCCGACACCACTCGCAGCCTCAGGTACTCGGACTCGGGGCTGACCTCGACGATCTGGCTGAACTGGTAGCGGGCGTAGCCGCTGGCGTTCGATTCCGGGACGTGGGCCGCGGCGCGCTCCTTCCAGTCGATCAGCCGCGGCTGCGGGGGCTGAGGCTGATCGTCGGCCCAGATCGAGATCGCCTCGGGCTCGTTCCGCGACGAGCCGACCCGGTGGGCCAGGGTCAGCTCGACCCGGACCCGTGAGTCGTCGATGGGCTCCACGCGGGTCGCCAGATCGTCGAGGTAGAAGCTGTAGTCGGGCTCGTTGCGCACCAGGTCGAAGCGCCTCAGGGAGAGGTCGTTCACGAGCGAGTCGGCGAGCTCCTCGATGCTCTCTTCCATGAGCAGCTCGGCGAGGTCGTCCCTCTCGTAGGGCAGGTACAGGGTCGGCCAGACGATGGCGACGGGGTAGATGTAGAGGTCCCACCCGGCCCGCTCGAAGAAGTTCAGGTAGAGCTTTCCCTGGATCACGGCGTGGCTGAAGTACCAGCGCCTGCGGCCGACCATGGCGGGCTCTTCCAGGGCGCTTCGCTTCAGGTCGTACACCTCGACGGTCAGGGTGCAGTTCCCCGTGTAGCGCTGGTCGGGGATGAACCACAGGTGGGGACCGGGGATCCAGCAGAGCGGAGCGGCGGCCAGGAGGTGGGGGTTCAGCTCGCCCTCGAAGCGCGCACCACGGCGCAGCCGGAACTGGATCAAGAGGTCGGCGTCGGTGCTCTCCCGGGCGAGCTCGAACCACCCCTGCGAACCACCGCTCTGGGCCAGGGGTCCGGCGACGTCCTCCAGGCGCTCGGCCCGCACGAAGACCTGCTCGTCGAGCCTCTCCCTCAGGGCCTCCCGCAGGGCGCGCCGCCAGGCGGGGGTGGGCTCGAAGGCGATGCCCTCCGGGTCGGGCGTGATCGCCACCTCACCGCTGTCCAGCGGGCCGACCACGACCCGGAAGGGGAGCCGCTCTCGGCTCAGGTCGGAGGCGCTCTGGCAGGATGCCGCCAGGAGGGTCAGCAGCAGGAGTCCAAGGTGTGCCTTCATCGCGGAGAGGCCGGGCTGGAGACGCTCGCTGCGCAGCGGAAGCCGACCCGCGGGTGGGACCACCCGCGCGACGGGACCGCGTCGACCGCGGCGAAGTCGTGGCGCAGTCCCTGGGTGGCGAGGGTCCCGGCTCCCGGCAGGCTGCCCCGCACCCAGACCCGGTCGGCGTGCTCGAGGCCCGCCTGGGCCCGCGGCAGGAACAGGTCCAGGGAAGCCCCGGGCCCGCTCCAGGGGCGCGGCGGTGCGGGCTGTTCGTCGGGCCAGTGGGCCGGAGTGGAGCTCCACTCGGCGCCGCGGGAGAGGCCGCGCCAGAGCCGCCAGTCGTCGGGCAGGCTCTTCGGGACGGGTAAGCCCGCGTCCCAGGCCATGGGCAGGTAGTGCGTCCCGGCCCGGGAGGCGTACTCGAGCTCCAGCAGGGAGGGCAGGCGCTTGCCGCGGAACCGGGCATAGGCGTCGGCCTCGACCAGGCGAACGTCCGTCACGGGCGCGCCCGGCTCCTGTTCCCGAATGCGGTCGACGAGGGCCCGCCGGCGGTCCTCGTCGGGACGCGCCCAGAGGAGCCAGTGGCCCGGGTCCCGGTAGCCCGCGGACTCCTCGAGGAAGGCCAGGAACTCCCGGTTGGAGACCGGCTGCGGGTCGAGGCGGTAGGGCGGTAGGGCGCCGGGGGGGACGGGGATTGCCCAGGGGCTCTCGGACACCCCGCTCCGCGCGATCCCCGGCGGCTCCCACAAGCTCGGCAGGCCGGCCGCCTCGAAGCCGCGCCGCTCGTCGTCGGTGTTGCGGCCCTTGAAGAGGTACTCGGCGCGTGGGTCGACCGGGACCAGCAGCGCGCCGTTCAGCTCCAGCGGGGGAGGCTCGGGCGCGACGGTTGGCAGGCGGAAGGGACCCCAGGCCTCTTCCCGCAGGGCGCCGTGGCGGTCGCGGGCGGCGACGCAGATCCAGACGTCCCGGGCACCGCTCCAGTCGGAAGAAGGCTCGAAGGAAGCCAGCAGCAGTTCCGCCGCCTCGGACGTCTCGAGTTCGAGGTCGAGCTCCACTCCGCCGAGGTCCGCGAAGGGTGACGCCGGTTCGTTCGGGGACCGATGAAGGAAGCAGCGCAAGGTCCCCAGGCCGTTGGGGTCGCTGGCCTCGAGCCGCAGCGGGGTGAGGCGCAGCTCCTCGCGTGGCCAGTCCCAGGGCGGAGCCTGGCCGAGGGGTATGTCCGGGGTCCGCAGCTGGAGGAGGCTCGGCCCCTCGAGGGCCACCTCGAAGGAGAGCGCCGCGAGCTGCGAGGCATTGCCCCCCCGGTCCAGGGCCTCGACCTCGAGGCTCCAGGCTCCGTCGGGCCAGGCCTCGGCGGGCGCCTGGACCAAGGGGTGGACCCGCCAGCTCCCGTGGGCTTGCGCGGCACGCTCGGCCGAGAAGGGACCGAGGATCTGACCCTGGGGACCTTCCGCGCGCCACTGCACGGTGGCGGCGGAGCCCCCGTCGTCGGGGGTCGAGAGGAAGAGTGGGAAGCCGGACTCGGCGGCGAGCACCAGCAAGGGCTCCTGGGGCTCTTCCTCCAGGTGCAAGGTGGGAGGTGTCCGGTCGACGCGCAGGGGGAGCAGCTGCGTGGCCACGGGCAGGTCGGTGCGTGCGACGCCGTCGGCGTCCACCTCGAAGGCCTCCACGGTGATTTCGTACAGCCCGTCTCGGGTGAGACCCAGCTCACGCAG
>CAZQAT010000121.1:0-3475 GCA_964591315.1 uncultured Planctomycetaceae bacterium | reverse complement strand
ACGACGAGCTTGCACTGCAGGCTGCCGCTACGACGGTGCTGCAGGGTGCCCACCAACCCCACGCCCTCCGCCACGGTGTCGAGGCGCAGGTCAACGGCCTCGCCGCCGACCGTGAGGGTCGCGCCCTCGGGGGGCAGGTCCTCGGGATCCAGAGCGGGCAGGACGAAGGCGAGCTCGAGTCCCTCGGTGTCGACCCGCGGCGGGGATTGCGCGGCTTCGGCGGCGAGCACCTCCCCGCCCACATGCCAGTGACCCTCCCAGGCCTGCGTGCCGAGCCACACCAGCTGGAGAAGGGTCGTCACCCGCAGCTCGTCCCGCGGGTCGACCAGGCGCAGACCGCTCCAGGCCTCCCGGCCCGTGAGGTCGGCGGCGAGGTCGGCCTGCGCCACGAGCACGAGCTCTCCCGGCGCGGAGCCGGCCTCCACGGTCCAGCCCGAGAGGGGCCGGTCCCCGTCGTCTTGCAGGAGCAGCCGGTCGGGATCGACAGGGAAGGGATCCGAGGTGCCCTCCAGGACCAGGCGCAGGGGCAGGCGCATTCGATTCGGGCCCGCGTGGAGTGTGTCGCCCACTTCCTGCGCGCCGTCCCCCGGACCGACGAGCTGCAGCATGTCCCGGCGCGGAGCGACCAGCTGGGCCAGGAGCACCCCGGCCGAGACCAGCACCACCACCGCCGCCGCGGTGAGCCAGCGCCGCATGGGGGAGCGCAGGGCCTCCTCGAGGGCCTCGTGGGCTTCCTGGGCGTCGCGGTAGCGCCGGGCGGGGTCCTTCTCCAGGCAGCGCTCCACCCACTGCCGTAGGCGCCGGGGGACCAGGGCCTCGGACTCGCCCCACCCATCGGTCGGGGCGCTGCGGTGCAGCTCCAGGTACTGGAAGCGGTGGGCGGGCTTGGCGAAGGGCAGGCGCCCGGTCAGGAGCTGGTAGGCGATGACCCCCAGGGAGTAGAGGTCGGCGCGCCCGTCGAGGGCCTCGGGCTCGAGCTCGGCCCCGTCGGCGAACAGGATGTGAGCGCAGTGCTCGGGGGAGGCGTACTCGGGCGTGCAGGCCTGGGAGATCTTGAAGGGGTAGGCGGCGGCTCGCCGCTCGAAGTTGGCCACCGTGTCCGTGCGGGAGGTGACGGTCGAGTACTCCACCGGCCGTCGGGCGGGCACCGGGGGCGGGGCCTGGTCACCGGAGCCCTCCACCGGCCCCAGGTCCTCGCCACCGAGGTACTGGCCGATGCCGAAGTCGATCACCTTGGCGGTCTCGGGACGGCTGCGGCGCTCGGGCAGCAGCAGGATGTTCTTGGGCTTGAGGTCCAGGTGCAGGATCGACTGGCCCTCGCCCACGAAGTGGGCTGCCCGCAGGGCCCCGAGGATCTGCAGCACGAGGCGGCCCGTCCGGCGCCACTCGAGGGTGCCCTCGCGGTTGAGCACCGTGTGCAGGTCCTCCCCCTCGAGCAGCTCCATGACGAAGTAGTGGCGCCCGTCGGGGGTGCGGTCGAAGCTCTTCCAGTCGACGATGTGGGGGTGGTTGAGGCGCGTGACGCGCACCGCCTCGCCGCGGAAGGTCTCGAGGGGCGCGTCGGACTGGGCGGCGCCGGGCAGCATCACCTTGAGGGCCACCCGGTTGCGCGCACCGCGTTCGTCGATGGCCTCGTAGACCGCGCCGAAGCCGCCGGCGCCGATCTTGCGCAGGACGCGGTACTTGTCGTGGAACAGGGTCCCGAGCAGGGGGTCGTCCGCGTCGCCGCCCTCGCGCAGGGTGGAGCGGATCCAGGTCAGGCCGCCATCGGACTCCCTGTCTGAGTCGGAGCCGGAGTCGGAGTCGGAGTCGGAGTCGCCCGAGCCGTCCCCGGCCGTGGACGCTGCGAACAGCTCGGGGTCCTGGAGCAGCTCGTCCGCGAGGCGCTCCAGCGCGTCCTCGGGGGTGCCCTCGGGTCCGTCCTTGGGGGAGTCGGGTCCGTGGTCGGAGTCGTCGGCCATGGGCGCGGGGGGGTCCTGGCTCGGGATCAGCGGCGGTCCTGCCGCAGCTTGTTGACCGCAACCTTGAGGGCCTTCTCCGCGCGCAGGAGCCGCTGCCGCACGGCCTCCTCGCTGATGTCGAGCGCGACGGCGATCTCCGCCAGGGACACCTTGCTGATGTGGGCCTGAACGATCAGCTCGCGGCGGGCCTCGGGCAGGGTCTCGAGGGCGTCGTAGAGCAGGTCCTGCTCCTCCCTGGCCTGAGCCTGGGCGGGGGGGGCGTCACCCTCGGCCTCGGCACGCCCGATCCAGCCCAGCCCCTCCGTGCCGCCCACGTCGGCCCTGCCGCCGCCGCGCTTCTGGGCCCGGTGGTGGCGCACCTTGCTCGTGATCTTGTTGGCGATGATGGTGCCCATCCAGCGCACCCAGGCCTCCTGGCCTTGGGGCTCGAAGTCCGGCAGCGACACCAGGGCTCCGCGCATGGCGGAGTGCAGGATGTCCTCGCTGTCGTCCACCTGGCGCCGCATGGCCGGGCCCAGGCGCCTGCGCACGAAGCGCCGCAGCTCGTCGTAGTTGGCGGCGAAGAGCTCGTTCAGGGCCTGCTCGTCACCGTCCTGGGCGCGCCGCACCAGCCGCGCGGTGCGCTCGTCGTCCTCGTCTCGGTGGGTGCCCTCGGGGGAGGGCGTCGCGTCGTCGTCCGTTCGCATGGAGTCCAGTGTCCAGAGTTCATCCCCCGGGTCCATGCCCCAGCGCCACTTCAGGCCCCTCCGTACGCCGGAAAGGGCCCGAAGAGGCTGAATCTGCCCGGAGACTCAGCTCAGGAGGTCGGCCACGAGCTCCCGCTCGTGGGACAGTTCGGCGGCGCTGGCGCCCAGCTTCTCGGTCAGGAAGTCGTTCAGCTCGAGGCCCTGGACGATCTCCCAGCCCCCGCTGCCGTCGGCCCGCACCGGGAAGGAGGAGATCAGGCCCTCGGGTACGCCGTAGCTGCCGTCGGACTTGACGCACACCGAGCGCCACTGGCCCTCGGGGGTGGCGCTGCGCAGGTCGCGCACGTGGTCGATGAGGGCGCTGGCGGCGGAGGCCGCGGAGGAGAGGCCGCGGGCCTGAATGATGGCCGCGCCGCGCTTCTGGACCGTGGTGATGAAGTCGCCCTGCAGCCACTCCAGGTCACCGATGACCTGGTCGGCGGGCTTGCCGTCGATGGTCGCGTGGTAGAAGTCCGGCACCTGGGTGGCGGAGTGGTTGCCCCAGATCAAGGTGTTCTGCACCGCCGTAGTCTGCACGCCGGCCCTGCCGGCGAGCTGGGCCTGGGCGCGGTTCTGGTCCAGGCGCGTCATGGCGGAGAAGCGCTCGTCGGGCACGTCCGGCGCCGAGTGCATGCAGATCAGGGCGTTCGTGTTGCAGGGGTTGCCGACCACGGCCACGCGCACGTCGGAGGCGGCGTGGTCGTTGATGGCCTGCCCCTGGCCCGTGAAGATCGGGCCGTTCTCGCGGATCAGGTCGCCGCGCTCCATGCCCGGACCGCGGGGCTTGGA
>CAZQAT010000120.1:10927-12119 GCA_964591315.1 uncultured Planctomycetaceae bacterium | reverse complement strand
GGGCCTTCTCGGTGGTGGTGACCAGCACGGCGTCGTGGCGCACGGTCCAGGTGACGGTCTCACCGGCCATGTCCGTGATCAGGTTCAGGGCCTGCTCGACGGTCAGCTGGTTCTCGAAGGAGAAGGTGAACAGGATGCCCTCGTCGATGACCGCGTTGTAGGCCGCCGGGTCCACCACCAGGGGCAGGCCGGTCTGCAGGCGGATCATGTCGACGATCGAGCGGATGTCCTCCTCGTCCTCGAACTCGGGCAGCTGGATGCGGGTGCCCTTGAGGGACTCGCGCAGGGCCATGTCGGCCGGGGAGTCCGACTGGTCCAGGTCGAGCCCCCTGCGGTTCGCGCGCAGGGCGCTCATCTCGGCCCAGTCCTCGGGGTCGGGCAGGGTGATCGTCTCGCTCCAGAGGATCTTGTAGCTCTCGATCTGCTCCTTCCAGCGCTTGAACTGCTCGCGCTTGGCGGCCACGTACTCGACGCGGGTCTGCTTCAGGCCGGCCTTGAAGGCGCTCTCGCGGAGCTCCTCGGCCTGCTCGTTGCGCGGGTCCTTGCGCAGCGCCTGGTCGGCGAAGTCGATCGCCTCCTCGAAGTCACCGCGGTCGAAGGCGTCGATGGCCTGCTCGACCATGTTGTCGACCACCATCTTGCGGCGGGCGAAGTCGGCCTTCTCGCGGGCCTGCAGCTCGTCGAATGCCTGGCGCTGAGCTTCGAGCAGGCTGGCCTCCTCGGCGCTCTGGCGCTCGTCGATGGCGCGTCCGAGCAGGGCGTCGATGCTCGTGTCGGTGCCCTCCCAGTCGACGGCGTAGGGGGCGAAGCGAACGGTCTGCTGAGCGATGGTCAGCTGCGCGATGGCGCCGTTGTAGTCTCCCTTGGCGAGCATCAGCTTGCCCTCGCGCAGGAGGTCGCGGGCCTCCGCGTGCAGCTGCTGGGTGCGCACCTTGTAGTTGTTCTGCAGCGTCTCGGTGACGGTGCTGGCCGTGGCGTCGTAGTCCTCGCCGAGCAGGGCGTTGACCTCGGCCAGGTCCTTCTTGGCCTGCAGGTGGTCGGGGTCGAGGGCCAGCGCGGCGAGCAGCTCCTCGCGGGCGTCGCGCAGGCGCAGGCGGTCGCGCAGGTCCTTGGCGCTCGCCAGGTGCCGGTCGACCAGGAAGGCCCGGCGCTGCTCCTTGAGCTCGAGCAGCCGCGCGTCCTGGCGCAGCAT
>CAZQAT010000120.1:0-10827 GCA_964591315.1 uncultured Planctomycetaceae bacterium | reverse complement strand
GCGAGGAGCAGGGCCGAGGCGGTGGTGAAGGGAATCGAGTCGGAGTTCCTCATAGGGACCGGGGATCTCTCGAAGTTCTGTTCGTGGATGGGGGAGGATTCCTCTCTGGTAGAGAGCCCGCACTATCCTCGCGGGAAGTGGGGGCAACCGGAATCCTGGCAGGGTGTGAGAAGCGTTCCGCCGCGCGGGGGAAGAGCAAGCATCGAGGCCCCTGCGACGCGCGCCAGGGCTCCGATCGAGCGGGGGAAGATACCAGGAGGGTGGTCCCCCGGTCAAAGCCTGTCTGAATAAACAAACCGCCCGCTGGCAACGACTTACGGCTGCTGGTGAACCCCTTCGGCGGGGCCGCTCGACCGTCCATGAACGAGCACCCTGGGCGGCGAGTTTCACGTCCCTCGCTGGTTCCCTGGACCGGTAGTGCTTGGATCCTCCGCGCCGTCCTCGGGCCTCGGGCTCGAGTGCTCCCGAGGAGCTGGAGCAAGGACTTCGTCGGCGCCTACGGGCACGGACCTCGGCTCAAATCGAGTGGGCCCCCGGTCGGCCTTGCCGCCCGGGGGCCCACTCGATTCACACCCGGAGCTCAGTCCTCGTAGGCGCCGACGAAGGTGACCTCGTCGAACTTGGCAATGATTGCCGCGTCCAGCACCTTCACCACGTCCTCGTACACGATCCCCTTGCGCGCGTCGATCGTGGCCGGGCGCTCGTCGTCGGCCTCGTGGAGATCGACCAGCACGCGGCTGATCTCGTCCAGGTTACGGGTGCGTCGCGGACCCACGGCGTACTCGACCACGCGGTCGGTGTCGTACTCGTAGCGTGTGCCGGGTTCTCCGTCCCAGGGGATGATCGGGTCGCTCTCGCTGCGGCGCGGCTCGATCTTGGTGCCCGCGTTGATCACCCTCAGGGTGATCTCCACCTTCTCGATGGGGGGGTCGTCCGAGCTGTTCACGCCCACGTCCTTGGGCAGGTAGGCCGCCAGCTTGCCCTCGAGGGTTTTGAACTTGAGGGTGCACATGAAGAAGATGAGGAGCAGGAAGGTGACGTCGATCATCGGCGTCATCTCCAGGGTGTCCTCTTCATCGGCAATCCGTTCGAGTTGGGTCTTCATGGTTCGATTCTCTTCGGGCTCCTGGGAGGCCTAGTCCTCGTCGTCCTTGGGCTTCTCTGCCTCGGCGGCCGCAAGCTGGATCTTCCAGATCTGGACGCCCTTGTAGCCGCACTGCTCCATGACCTTCTGGATGTACTTGAAGGGCGTGTTCATGTCGGCGCGGATCAGGAGCGGCTCGTCGGGCAGGTCGTCGCCCGCCTCCGGGTCGCGCTTCATCCGCGCGGCGACGTCGGACAGGAAGGCCCGTAGCTCCTTGTACTCGTCCGGGTTCTCCGGGTCGAAGTACTGGTTGCGCTTCACCCAGATGGACCCGTCGGTCTTGATGTTGACCACGGGGCGGAACTCGTCCGGATCCGGCTTGTCCGCGACCGCGGTCTTCGCGACGGGCAGCTTCAGGTCCTCGAGGTCCTGCTGCGTCATGTCGGTGATGACCATGAAGAAGATGATGAGCAAGAACACGACGTCGATCATCGGCGTCATGTTCATGTCCATGTCGGTCTCGGGGTCGTGCTTGTTCAGGTTCATGGGACTGGTGGGCTGAGTGCCGGTCGGTCCTGGGGGGCTCCCCCCTCCTGCGGGGAGTGGGGGAGGGAGCCCGCGGATCGGTCGCTAGGCCTGCTGGCCGGGGCGGAAGCGCTCGAAGAGGTCCTCGACGATCGCGCCGACCTCGATCACGGTCTTCACCAACCGGTTACGCAGGAAGGCGAAGGAGGCCGAGGTGGGGATGGCGACGATCAGGCCGAGCATGGTCGTCAGGAGCGCCTCGGAGATACCCTTCGCCAGGTCGGCCGGGTTGGCCTGGCCGCCGGAGGAGGCGATCACGTTGAACGCCTTGATCATGCCGCCCACGGTCCCGAGCAGGCCCATCATGGGCGCCACGTTCGAGATCAGGGAGAGCCAGCCGATCTTCTGGTGCAGGCGGATGGACTCCTCGTCGCCCATCTCCGAGATCGACTGCTCGATGACCTCGAACTGGTGGCCGATCTTGGTGATGCCGGCGCCCGCGATGCGGGTGAAGAAGCAGGGCTCGTTCTCGCAGAGCTCCATGGCCTCCTGGTACTGACCCTCGTCGAAGAGTGCCTGGACCTCGTCGATCAGCTCCGGGGGCGCGAGCTTGTCGCGCTTGAGGGTGACCATGTTCTCGATGATCACCGCCAGGGCGACGACCGAGAGGACGATGATCAGGATGCCGATGACGCCGGACTTGGTGAAGACGTCCAGGGCGGAGCTCTCGGTGGTCTCCTGGGCGAAGAGGGGCGCGGAGGTGGCCATCGCGGCAGCCGCGATGGGAAGCGTCCGGGTGGCGAGCTGGGCCACGCGGGACGGAACCTGACTGAGGATCATGACCTAGGAACTCCTTTGGAGTCGAACGGATGGGGTGATGGGGATCGAGGTCGCGGGGCGCTCTTGGGGGCGGAGCCCGCGGATGATGGGTGAGAGGTGGCTCCAGCCCTCAGGACAAGGACTCCAGCATCTTGCGGGCCGGCGCCGCGGAGGGGGTGTCGCCGAAGGACTCCAGGATCAGCCGCAGGCGGATCTTGGCCTGGGTCGTCCCGTCGCTGTCCTCCAGCTTCATGTAGGTCTCCGCCAGCTTGTGCAGGGCGGAGGCGGTACGGTCGCGGTCGGTGTAGTCGATGGCGGCCACGGTCGCGAAGTGCACACTGGCCTGGCGGTACTTCTCCTGGGCGTAGAGGGCCTGCCCGAGGCCCAGCATGGCGCCGTAGCGCAGGGCCGCGGGGCCTTGCGCCGACTGGCCGAGCTGGCTGTTGAAGAAGGTCTCCGCCTGGCGGCCCTGGTCGCCGGCGAGCAGCACGAAGCCCTCGGCGAGCTGGGCCTCCGCGGCCAGGCGGGCCAGGGTGGCGGCCTCGGCGGAGCCCTCCTCGAGCTCGGTCGACATGGCGTTGATGCCCGAGGCGAGGACGCCGGCGATCTCGCGCGCGGCGAGGGTCTCGCCCGCGGCGGTCAGGGCGCGGACGGCGGCGAGGCCGGCCTCGAAGGACTGCAGGCGGTCGTAGCCCTGGGTCGGCGTGCTGCCGGTGCCGGCCTCGAACAGGCTGCGGTAGAGGGCGCCGGCGGCGGCCATGTCACCTTCGTCTCCACGCAGCAGGGTGGCGCGCGCCGGCAGGGCCCGCACCACCCGCACGAGGCGTGAGTGCACGTGGTGCGCGAGGAACATGTCGGAGGTGGAGAGGGCCTCACCGACCTGGGAGGGGTCGCGGGCGCTGAGCAGCAAGAGGGACTCGCCCTGGAGCTTGCGGGCCACGGCCTGGATCACCTCGCGCTCGTCCTCGGAGGTGGCCAGGGCGAACTTCGCGGCGGCGTTCTCGTAGTCGCCGCGGCCGAAGTACGTCTGACCCTCGCGGAAGGAGGCGCAGACGGCGCCCCAGATGATGCGCTCGACCCGGGCGTTGTCGAGGCGGCGCTCCTTGCCGTCCTGCATCAGCACCACGTCCGCCAGGCCGTTGACGGTCACCTGACCGATCTCCTTGCGGTTGGAGTCCTTCAGGAACACCTGGTCCGGGCGCCCGCCCTGGGCCAGGGCCGAGGCTCCCACGAGGAGGGAGAGGCACAGGCCGGCCGCGAGGCGAAGCAGGGGCCGGGAGGAGGGGACGGGGAAGGCCATGGCTGAGGGGGCGAACATTCTAGGGAAGGGGGCTGGGGTCACAACAAAAAGGTGGGGTGGAGGGGTCGGGAGGGCCGACCCGGCCCGGGATCACCTCACCTTGCCCCACAGCCACACCAGGCGCCGGCGCAGGACGTCGTTGCCCAGGCGCTCGGCCAGCTCCGGGTTGTCGTCGCAGACCTTGCCCACGCCGTCGACCCCGTCCTTGCCCTTGAAGTCGTTGCCCAGGGGCTGGACCAGGGCGTTGAGCTGCTTCTTGGCCGTGTCCTTGTAGCGGCTGTCCTTGGGGCCGCCCTCGGCGGTGGCCCACTTGTAGTAGCCGTAGGCCAGCTGGAACTTGTAGTCGTACCACGCGCAGGCCCACTTCTCGTCGACGCTGTTGGCGATGGCGTTGAGCTTGTCGCAGGCGTCCTGGAAGGCCTCGGGGGTCTGGCCGGCTCCGGGCACCTCGGTGATCTCCGAGGCGTTGCCGGTGACCCAGCCCGTGACCGAGCGGGTGTAGTTGAGCAGGGTGCGCTTGGAGGGCTTGCCCTCGATGCTGGTCACGAGTTCGGTGAGGATCGCGTGGGCCTCGGCCACGCGCTGCTGCTCGAGGTAGCCGTGGGCCAGGTCCGGGCGCACGTGGCTGAACATGACCTTGGCGTGGTCCGGGCTGTCCCCGAACTTCTCGACCAGCTTCTCGAGCACGGGCACGGCCTTGTTCCAGTCGCCGAGCTCCTCCCACAGGCGCGACTCGGCGCGCAGGTTCTCGAAGCTGACCTTGGAGGCGGTGGCGTTGCCGGTCTCCATCAGTGTCGCCATCTCGAGCGTGAGGCGGTCGTACTCCTCCGAGCCCTTCTCCTGCTGGGCGCGCTGGGCGGCGAAGTCCTTGTAGATCGTGACCGAGAGCTTGGCGAGCCAAGGGCTGTCGGGCCACAGCGTGGTCAGCCCGGCCAGCATGGCCTTGGCCTCGTCCATCTTGCCGGTCTTCGAGTAGGAGTCGCCGACCATGTTCATGACCCAGGGAGCCATGGACTTCTGGTCGTCGAAGTCCTCGTGATAGGTCGCGCTGTGCTCGATGACGGCTGAGTAGTCCTTGATGGAGTACTCGTGCAGGCAGCGGTAGAAGTTCGCGGTGGCCAGGGCGTCGCGGCGCTTGGCCTCCTTGGCTCCGCTCACGCTCGGGAAGCGCGCCGGATCGTTCACGTTCTCGACATAGTCGAGCAGGTGCTTGTAGCCGGCCTCGCGCTCGCCCATGCGGTAGCGGCAGACGCCGATGTAGACGAAGGCCTTCTCGTAATCGATGGCCGAGTTCTTGACCTGCTCGTACTTGCTGATCGCGGCCTCGAAGTCCTTCTTGCGGCGCAGGCGCTCGCCCTGGTCGAACAGGATCTGGTCCTGGTCCTGGTTGGAGAGCTCGGCGGCGATGTCCTCAGCCTGCTGATACAGGTTCTTCAGGAGGCTGTCCCCGGGGGCACTGCGGGTCAGCTCCTGCATGGACTTGTAGAAGCCCGTGGCGTTGAAGCTGTCGTGCTGGGGGTCACCGCGCCAGGTGGTGCAGCCCTCGCGGAAGGCCATGGCGGCCTCGAAGTGCCGGTCCAGGCGCTGGTAGGCGCGGCCCATGCGGAAGAAGGTCTTCGGGCCCAGCTCGATGCGCGCTGCCTGGTCCTTGTTCTCGAGGGCGGCCAGCACCAGCTTGAAGGCCTCGATGGCCTCCTGGTTCTCGACCGCGGCGTCCTTGCCGCCGCGGGTGGCGGCGTTGTACTTGCCCTCTGCGGCCTCGTAGAGCACCGAGGGATCGACCTCGACGCCGGGGCGCGAGGTGACGTCGGCGATCAGCTTCTGGCCGTGGATGCGCAGGACGTTGCCCTGGTTCTCGTCGACCACCTGCTGGGCGATGCGCAGGGCCAGGTCGGCCGTGGTGATGATGTTGCGCCGGCTATGCTTGGCGTCGCGGGCGTCCTGCTCGGAGGGGTACCAGGAGCCGGCGCCCTCGTTCAGCTTGCCCCCGACCACGCCGCCGGCGTCCAGCAGCACGCGCGCTGCGGCCAAGAGGGAGGGGTAGCCGAGCTGGGTCGAGTAGGAGAAGCCCTCGCGGCGCTGGGTGTTGTACAGGTGCAGGGCGTACTTGGCGGCGATCTCCACGTCACCGTTGGAGAGGTGGGCCTCCACCAGGCCGCCGGTGGACAGCTCGAGGAACAGCCAGCGCTGCGCCTTGTCGCTCTCGCCCAGCTCCAGGTCCTTGACCATGGTCTTCCAGGCGTCCGGATCCGAGGGCAGGGCCTGCTCGATGACCGCCTCGAAGTAGATGGCGGACATGTCCCACTGCTGCTCCGCGCCGAATACCTGACCGATCATGTCGTAGGCGCGCAGGGCGCCGGGGCTGCCCTCGCCGGCCAGGAAGACGACGTCCTCGAGGATCTTGCGGCCCGTGTTGAAGCTGTAGGTGCCCTCGTCGCTGGCCTTGCCGATCTGCAGGTTGATCTGGGCCTGCTGCATCATCACGTTGATCAACTCGCGCTTGAGGGCCTCCGGCTTGGGGTCGGCGGCGTCGTACTCGCCCTCCAGGTCCGAGACCAGGTTGCCGGTCAGCTCGTTGGCCGCCAGCAGCACCTCCATGCGGCGCGAGGCGAGGGCCTCGGCCTCCTCGCCCAGGGCCTCCTCGAGGCTGATCTCGAGGGAGCGCGCGAAGGCGGTGGACATGCGGATGAAGCCCGACTGGGCCTCGGGGGCCGCGGCGGAGCGGGGGTTGTCCTCGAGGAAGCTCTCGTAGGCCGCCAGGGCCTGCTCGAAGAGCTCGTTGCGCCGGGCGCGGTCCCGCTCGGCGATGGCCCCCTGGGCGTAGATCTCGCACTTGACGACCCCCAGGCGCTCGGCCGTCTCGGCCTTCACGCCCTCGCGCTCGATCTCCTTGATGACCTCTCCGGCGAGATCGACGAAGCCCCACTCCTTGGCGAGCCCCTTGGCGAAGGCGATGTCGTCGGTGATCTGGGCCTCGCTCCTCTCGACCACCACGGCGGAGGGCACCAGGGCCGAGGGGGCGCCGGCGGCCAGGGCGGGGCCGGCGAGGACGAGGACGGGCAGGGAGGAGAGCACGGAGCGAAGACGGCTCTTCATGGCGTTCGAGGCACGTGAGTGCGTGAGAGGAGGGATGGGGCGGAGTGGGGGGGGCCGTTGGAGCGGCGCTCCTGGGGCGAATGCGGGGTCTCACTCCGAGGGGGTCACTACCCGTCGCGGTCTGTGCGGCAACGCACGTAGTGACGTCGAATTGGAAAGATCCAAGCCCTGCAGGGGGAGGGCTGGAGGGGCCGCGGCCCGGCTGCGGGGCCGCCTCCCTGTGCGAGGAGGCCTCGACCGGGCCGAGACCTCCTGGGGGGGCCTGCCGACCGGGGCCGGCAGGATGGGTCGAGTCTCGGTCCTAGCGCAGGCCGAGCTGCGCTTCGCTGGGCTCGTGCTCCGTGGCGATGACGATGTCCGCCTTCAGCAGGATCAGGAGCTTGCGGTTCGAGACGAACTTGCCCTTGCGCTCGAACAGCATCGAGACGAGGGGGATCTTGTTCACGATCGGGACGCCGGAGCGGTAGTCCTTCTTGTCCGAGACCTTCAGGCCGCCGAGCAGGACGGTGGAGCCGTCCGGCATCGGGATCGAGGTGCGCACGCGCTGGATCTCGAGCTCGGGGAGCTGGATCGTCACCGATGCCTGGGAGCCCAGGGTGGTGTTGACCTCGCGGATCGGGCGCTGGAGCTCGGCGATGGTGGGCCGCAGCTCGAGGGTGATGAAGCGACGGTCGGCGGAGACCACCGGCCGCACGTCGAGGATCACGCCGTCCTGGACGGTGTCGATGATCGGGTCGGCGATCGAGGCCGCCTGGGCGATCTCGACGTCGAAGTCCTTCACGTAG
Organism: uncultured Planctomycetaceae bacterium; assembly: GCA_964591315.1. Lineage (GTDB taxonomy): Bacteria > Planctomycetota > UBA1135 > UBA1135 > JABACD01. The sequence continues at coordinate 3,218 of CAZQAT010000120.1, read as the reverse complement.
ACGACCTGGTTGAGGACCGTCAGGTTCGCGCGTCCGGTGTTGGAGACCAGGATGCGCGGGTTGCTGACCAGCTCGATGCGCTCGGACTTGCTCACCGCGCGCAGGATCAGCTCGAGCTGGATGTCGTTCAGGTAGGTCCACTGGAACGAGAGGCCGCCGGATGCCTCGACGGTGTCCTCGTCGCCCAAGGCGCTGTCGTAGAGCTGCTCGACGCGACCCTTGATGTCGCCGTCGTTGTCCTCGTCGAAGTAGGCGCCGAGGCTCGGGTCGGAGCCGATCTCGCTGCCCAGCTCGGCCTGGGTGGAGGCGTCACCGAAGTCGTCGAAGAACTCGTTGGTACCGAGGCCGGGCTGGCCCAGGCCGCGGAAGTCGACGCCGATGTCCTCGAGGAAGTTGTCCTCGACCTTGATGAAGCGCGACTGGATGTCGATCATGATCCCGGTCGCCTCGCGCAGGTCGGCCAGGAGCTGGCCGATCTTCTCGTGCACCTCCGGGGTCTGGTTCACGACCATGACGCCCATCTCGTTGATCTGGAGGCTGTTCGACGGATCCGCGTCCCAGGACTCGGGGTCGATGTTGTTGCGGATCAGCTGGTCGAGCAGGTCGCTGGTGACCACGTTCGACTCGCGCTCCTCCAGGTCCTCGTCCGGCAGGGTGATTCCGCCCGAGGGCTGCACATTGATCTCGCTGCCGGGGAAGTCCGGGATCGGGTGGATCAGGTCGCGCACCTCGTACATGACGAGCTGCTGTCCGCCGACCATCTCCTCGGTGGTGACGAACTTGACCACGCCGTCCTCGATCTTCCAGCGCAGGGACTCGTGGGTGTCGTCGATGATGTCGAGGATCTTCTTGACGCTGAACTCGGGCAGCTGGAGCAGGACCATGGTCTCCTCCTCGCCGAGGTCCTCGCGCACCGCGGTGCTGAGGATGAAGTTGACGCCCGTCAGGGTCTGCAGGAAGGAGGCCACGTCGGCCAGGGGGGCTCCCTCACCGTCATCGCCGATGAACTCGGCCGAGAAGCGCACCTCCTCGAGGCGGGCGATGACGCTCTGGTTCTCGACCATCTCGTCCGCGTTCTTGGCGCTGAACTCGAGGGGCTTGCGCTTCATGACCTCGGTCCAGCGCTTGACGTCGTCGAAGACCACCGGCTCGGTCTGGGGGACGTTGAGCTGCTCCAGGTCCGCGAAGGTCCGCAGCCACTGCTCCTTGTAGTCGCGGCGGTTGCGCTCGGCGACGCTCAGGTGGCGGGCCTGCTGGGAGTTCTCACGCAGCAGGGTGGCGGCCTCGTTGCCCGGATCCTCGAGCAGGATCAGGTCGCAGAGGGACTCGGCCTTCTCGAAGTCCTCGTTCAGGAAGGCCTGGTTGGCCTGGTTGAAGAGGGTGATCAGCTTGTTCTCGAAGTACTCGCGCTCGGTCCGTTCGGCGCGCTCGGCGGCCATCCGGGCCTCCGCCATGGCGCGCTCCTCGGCCATGCGGCGGGCATCCTCGCGCTGGTCGATGGCGGCATTGAGCTTGCCCGTGATGATCTGCTCGTCCAGGGACTCGGTGGCGATCAGCGGGTTGTAGCGCAGGATCATCTCCGCGCTGCGGTAGTTCTGGATCGCGCTGTCGTAGTCCGCCTTGCGGAGGTCCGCGTCCCCGCGGGCCTCGAAGCGCTCGGCCTCGATGCGGGCCTGGGCGCGCTTGACCATGGCGCGCTCGACCTCGTCCTGCAGGGTGTCGGCCACGATGGCGTAGCGCTTGCCCAGCATGGCCTCGACCTTCTGCAGGCGCTCGCGGGCATCGGCGTTCGAGGGGTCGACCTCGAGGGCCTCGGCGTAGGCCAGCACCGCGGACTCCAGGTCACCGCGGTCGAAGTGGCCGTCGCCCTCCTTGATGGACTCGCCCGACAGGAAGGCGCGCTGGGAGCGCTTGCGCTGGATGCGCTCGACGTCGCCTCCGAGCTGGCCGTCCTGAGCAGTGGCCGGGGCGCTGAAGCTGGCCGCCGTGACGCCGACCTCCGTGGGGGAGGTGGTGCCCTGGGTGGAGCTGCCCGAGCTGACCTCGGGGGCGACCGGGCTCGCGTTGGCGTCGCTGTCGGCGGGGGTCTCGGTCGAACGGCAGGCGACGGGGGCCACCGCGAGGAGCGGCAGGAAGAGAAGTCTCAGGCGCATGAGGTCTCGAGCCTTGGTGTGAGGGGGCCTCAGAGAGAAGGCCGCTGGAGAGGGTGGAGCCGCTCCATGGGAGGAGAGCGTCTCCTGTCGAGGGGATGCCAGGGAATGTCTAGGGCGCGCTAGATGTCGAGCCCCCTTTACACATCCGCACGCGGCGGAGCCGCGGGGTCGGGAAACGCCGCGGGCGAGAGAGCTCCGGAGCGGGCTGCCGACGCGCGGCGCGGCCGTCCGGAACGGTCTCGTGGGATGGGGAGCCCTTCAAAGAGTCGGGGGAGGATAGCGATACCGCCAGGGAGGGTCAACCAACCCGCAGCGGACCCCTACCGGATCCCTGGCCGCCCCCAGGGGGGGCCGCCGGTCGCCGGGCTACCCCTCCTTCCCGGGGGGGTTACCGTGCCCCCGGTGGCGAGATTGGCCCCCGGCCCGGCTCTCAGGCCGGGCCCTCGAGCAGCTCCATGGCCTGCTGGATGTCCTGCCAGCAGTCCCTCTTCATGTGGGGCGAGCGCAGGAGGAAGGCCGGGTGGTAGGTGGGCACCACCTGGCGGCCCCCCACGGAGTGCACCCGGCCCCGCATGCGGCCCATGGAGGCCTCGGTCTTCAGAAGGTGCATCGAGGCGTGGCGCCCCAGGGTCACGATCACCCGCGGCGCGACCAGCTCGATCTGCCGCTCGAGCCAGGGGGTGCAGAGGTCCTTCTCGCCCGGGCGGGGGTCCCGGTTGCCGGGCGGGCGGCACTTCAGGACGTTCGCTATATAGACGTCTCGCCGGTCGAGCTTCATGCCCTTGACGACGATGTCCGTCAGGAGCTGTCCGGCCCGGCCCACGAAGGGCACCCCCTGGTCGTCCTCGTCCGCCCCGGGGGCCTCGCCCACGAACATCACCCCGGCGGAGCCGTCGCCGTCGGCGAAGACGGTCTGCTTGCGGGTCTGGCACAGCTCGCAGGCGGTGCAGCCGGCCACGGCCTGGCGCAGGGCGTCGAGGTCGGCGCAGCCGGGGGCCAGGGCGGCGGGGGAGCCGGGGCCGGCGACCTCCGCGCTCCGTGCGGGGGCGGCGGCCACGGCCCGGG
>CAZQAT010000119.1:0-12369 GCA_964591315.1 uncultured Planctomycetaceae bacterium | reverse complement strand
CCGGGTCGAAGCCAGGCTTCTCGAGCTCCGGAGGCACCCCGAGCACGCTCTCGGGGAAGGCGTCCAGGAAGCGGTAGAAGGGCCACGGGAAGGGGTACTCCGGCCTCGGCCGCAGGTCCTCCACGTGCACCTCGACCTGGTCCGGATCCAGCCCGCCGAGGAGCGAGTCCAGGGCCCGGCGGAGCTGGCCCGTCTGGGTGTAACCGACTGCGAGGACGCGTTTCATGGAGTGACCGGCGCGAGAGCCTAGCCGGGCTGGCCATCCATGCAAGTTCAGGGCGTGGGAGGGCCCTCCTAGTCGGCCTGGGGCAGCTCCAGGCGCCACTCGAGGCCGCCGCCGGGCTCCGCCAGGAGCTCGAGTGAGCCGCCCTGCCCGCGCAGGATGCCGCTCGCCGCCGCCAGGGCGTTGGGGCCGAGCTCCGGCAGTCGCCGGCGCAGGCCGTAGGGCTCCAGGAGCTCCGCCGGCTCGAGGTCGGCCAGCTCGCCCGCCGGGAAGCGGATCGAGACCCGCACCACCTCGCACATTGGATCCTCCGCGCTCGGCGCGGCGACGCGGCGGCCATCCACGCGCACCGTGCCGGCCGGACCGGCGCACGAATGGCAGAGGAAGAGCAGCGCGTCGAAGCTCTGGGTGAGGAGCATGCGGTCCGAACGCACATCGAGCGGCTCGGGGGAGCGGATCAGGTAGCGAGGTGCGTCGGGTTCGGCGCGCTTGGCGGCCAGCATCTCCGTGAGCATGGGGCCCAGGTCGAAGCGCTGCTGCCCCGGACCCGGCGGCGCCGCCAGGAAGGAGAGGGTGCGGGTGAACTGGGACAGGCGCCCCAGGTCCTTGCGGAGGGACTCGAGCCCCTGCGCGATGCTGTCCTCGTCCCCGTGTAGGCCGGCGGTGGTCTCCTCGAGGGAGTGGTCGACGCACTGCACGAGGTCCGCCAGGTCCGCCACCTGGTTGCGGAAGTAGGGCGCGGGAGGGTGGGGGTCCCGGGTCTCCGCCGGCGGCTCCGTGAGCGCGTCCTCGCCGTCCGCAGGGGCGACCGTCTCGAGATCCTCCGCGGGCTCCCGGAACTCGAGGTTCGTGGCCTGGGGAGAGGCCGGTCCGAAGGTCTTCGCTTCCGGGGCCGGCGCCGATGCCTCCCCGCGCAGGATGGCCTGGACCTGCTGTGCCAGGGGTGCGTCCGGCTCGTCCACGGCGGGCGCTGTCCCGAGGTGCGTCGGGTCCCGTCGCTCCAGGACTTCAGGGGGCTCGATCGGTGCCTGCTCCGGGCCAGCGGGGGCGCTCCCCTCCTCGCTGGCGGGGCCGGTGGGGGCCGAGGCCTGGCGCTCGGGTGAGGCGGCCTCCTGCGCGGCTGGCGCCGCAGCCAGGCTCTTCAGGGACTCGAGGTCCAGGGGGCTGGGCAGCCAGCGGGCCCCGGATCGAGCTGAGAGGGCGCGGGCCGTGGCGGAGGTGGGGTCGCCCCCCACGGTCCAGAGTTCCCAGCCGGGATGGCGCTCGAGAAAGACCTCGACCAGACCCCGGTCTCGCTCCACGATCGATGCTCCATCGAGCACGATCTTGCCACGATTCTGGAATGCGCAATGGAGCGCTGCCCAGGACTCCAGCCGCTCGACAGCTTGGGGTGGGTCTTCCGCGACCCCCTGGACCGCGAGCTCCAGATACGGGCGGGCGTGGTCCAGGAGGGGGCCGGGTCCGAGCAGCAGAGTCCAGGAGCAGCGCGCCGGGGGCCTGCCGCTTTCGGACCTCATCAGGCCTCCGATCCTATCCGCTTTCGCTATCGTCTCAACCCCGGGCGGCGTCCCTCCGACGAATCCCCATTTCCCGACGGAGGGTTTCCGCCCGTGGGGCCGCGGGCCGCGGCGGCCCCAGCGCGGGCCCACGGCCCGAAGAAGGGGCTGGCTCCCCCTCCACCGCCGGGGCCTCGTGGCCGAAAATCTCCCCGGGATCCTCCCACATCCATGACCCTCCCGCCCCCCACACCGAGCCCCGCCCAGGAGATCGATGTCTCCGTGGTCGTGCCCGTGCTCGACGAGGAGCCGAACCTCGAGATCCTCTACGGGGAGATCCGGGAGACCCTTGCCCCCCTCGACCTGGCCTGGGAGGTGATCTTCGTGGACGACGGATCGACCGACCGCTCGCTCGAGATCCTGGTCGGACTGTGGCGCGAGGATCCCCACGTGCGTGTGATCCAGTTTCGCAAGCGCTCGGGCCAGACCTCGGCCATGGCCGCGGGCTTCGACGAGTCCCGCGGGCGGGTGGTGATCACCATGGACGGTGACCTGCAGAACGACCCGGCGGACATCCCGCTCCTCCTGGCACGCCTGGACGGGGGAGCCGACATCGTCGCCGGCTGGCGTAAGCGGCGCCACGACGGCTTCCTGCTGCGCCGCCTGCCCTCGATGATGGCCAACCGCTTGATCGGGCTGGTCACGGGGACGACCATTCACGACACCGGCTGCAGCCTGAAGGCCTTCCGCCGCGAGCTCGTGCAGAACCTCCCCATCTACGCCGAACAACACCGCTTCCTCCCCGCCATGTCCCAGGGCAGCGGCGCGCGGGTCGAGGAGGTGGAGGTCAACCACAGACCCCGGCGTTTCGGCAAGAGCAAGTACGGTCTTGGACGGGCCACACGTGTGATCCTGGACCTGATGACGATCAAGCTGATCACCTCCTTCTCGCAGCACCCGCTGCAGTACTTCGTCGGCCTGACCTTGCCCTTCGGGCTGGCGACGGTCGTGTTGCTGTTCACGGCCCTGGGCTACGCCCGCGAGGGAGCCCTCGACCGCGGCCTGGAGCAGATCCTGGTGCTGGCCTTCCTCCTGTCGGTGATGGCGGGGGTGTACTTCCTGATGCTGGGGCTCCTGGCGGAGCTGGCGGTCAAGGCCAGTGATCTGCACGGCAGCGAGAAGGGTCGTCGCATCTCGACGGCCAGGGTGGGGCGCTTCGGCGCGGAGGCCAACGGTGGCGCTTGATCAGGCAGAGGTCGTGGAGGTCCCCCGCGAGGAGCGGAGGCAGTCACCGTCCCTGGACGTGACCATCATCTGCCCGGTGGTCACGGCCGACGGCAAGATCGGCGAGGTCTTCGAGGCCTTGGGGAGCGAGCTCGACCGGTTGGGTAAGAGCTGGGAGCTGGTGGCGGTCTTCGACGGATGTCGCGGCCCGGCCTGGGAGGCCGCGGAGCGGCTCGTGGCCGAGCACCCAGATCGGGTGAGGGCCGTCGCCTTCCAGCAGCCCTTCGGCCAGTCCGCCTGCCTGACCACGGGCTTCGAGAACGCCCGCGGGCGGGTGATCCTGACCACGCCCCAGTACGTGCAGGTGGATCCGCGCGAGGTGGAGGCGCTCCTGGCGGAGATCGACGCCGGTGCGGACCTCGCCACTCCCTGGCGATACCCACGGGTCGATCCGGTGCTGAACCGTCTGCAGTCGGCGGCCTTCAACCTGGTGATGCGGCGCATCATCAAGACCTCCTTCCACGACCTGAACTGCTACTTCCGCGCCATGCGGCGCGAGGTCCTGGAGGAGATCGCGATCTACGGCGACATGTACCGCTTCCTGCCGGTGATCGCCCTGCGCCAGGGCTTCAAGGTGGAGGAGGTTCGCGTGCGCCACCTGCAGGAGTGGGGGGGCACGGGCTTCTTCGGCTTGGGGGTCTACGTCAGGCGCTTCCTGGACATCATCGGCGTCGTCTTCCTGACCCACTTCACCCTCAAGCCCCTGCGCTTCTTCGGCTCCCTCGGGGCGGTCTTCCTGGCCCTGGGCGGGGGATTCACGCTCTTCTGCTTCGTGCAGTGGTTCTTCGTGGAGAGCTCACCCCTGTACTCGCGGCCGATCTTCCTGGTCGGAGTGCTGCTGTTCGTCCTGGGGGTGCAGGTGATCGGCTTCGGGCTGGTGGGGGAGATCATCATCTACACCCAGGCCCGCAAGCTGCGGGAGTTCCGCATCGAACGGATCTACGACAGGTAGGGCCCGGCCGGGGCGGCGGCCGTGGGGAAAGATTCTCGAGAAACCGGCGACCGGTAGCTGGGGTCGCCACATCTCCCGGTCAGCGACGGATCATTGAGACATCACCGATCCGCGTTCTTGCCTTGGAGTTGACCTACCGAGCGTATTCAATGGGCGTCGTCTCACCGACCCCCATGAGCCGTACCAAGCCCGAGCCTCAGCCCTCGGAGGCGCCGCCGTTGCCTCACGAGGACCTCTCGATGGTGCGCGCAGCCCTGGGCGGGGACGACGCGGCCCTGAGGTTTCTCGCGGAGCGGGCGCGCATCGTGCCCCGCGTCCTGCGGGGGCTGAATCGCCGCTGGGGAGGGCCTCTCGGGGTGGAGGACATCGAGGACCTCTCCCAGGACGTGGTGGTCTACGTGCTGGAGAAGCTCGAGGCCTACCAGGGCCTGTCGCCCTTCGACGCCTGGCTCTACCGCTTCTGCTCCTTGCAGCTGCGCAACCGGGTGCGTCGAGAGGTCTTCCGGCGCCGCGTCGTGGTGGAAGCCGAGGTGGAGCCCGCCGAGCAGTTGGATCCGACGGACCAGCTGGACGGCAAGGACTTGTGGGCCATCGTGGAGGAGCTCGACCCCACCGACCAGGACATCATCCGGGCCAAGCACGCCCAGGGACTGAGCTTCAGCGAGATCGCGGAGCGCTTCGGCGCCGCCTCGAGCTCGGTCAAGACCCGTTACTACCGCAGCCTGGAGCAGCTCCGGCAGCGGGCCAAGCTGCAGCGCGAACCTGGGAGGGAATCGTGAGCGAGCAACAGTACGACTCCAAGGACACATTGATCGATCGCCTCCTGGCGCAGGAGATCGACCTCGAGCATCCCGACTTGCGGGAGGCGTGCGGGGATCCTGACTTCCGCGAGCGCTTGGACGGCAAGCTCGAGGTCCTGGCGGGCCTCGACCAGGAGGCCGTCCTGGCCGAGGCCCGCACTGAGGATCCGGCGGGAGCGCGTGACCCCGACCCGATGCCCTGGGTGCGCGAGGGCCTCGCGCGCCGTCGGGCGCGGGCTCGCTGGCGAGGGCTGGCGGGGGCCCTGTCCTTGGCGGCGGCGATCGTCCTGGCGGTCTTCCTCGCCGGCCCGAGGGAGGATGCCGTGCCTCCGAGCATCGCCCCTATCGCCCTCGGGCATGGGGAGCTCGAGTGTCTCGCGCCGCGGGGCCAGGAAGCGGACTTCTCCCGCTTCCAGTGGGCAAACGACGCCGAGGGGGGCAGCTACGAGGTCTTGGTCTACGGCCCCGACGGGCGGCCCGTGGACGGGGGGGCCTCCGGGCCCTTGGGAGATGTGAGGTCGTGGTCGCCCGACCCGGCGCTGGCCGGGGGGTGGGCGTCGCCGATCGAGTGGGAGCTGCGCTGGCGACGGCCGGGGGGCGGCAAGCCCGAGGTGGTCTTCGCCGAGGCAGCGCGCTGAGGCCGTGGGCACGGGCCGGCGCGTTATGCTGGCCCCATGCCCTCGCCTCCGCGCCTCGCTCTGCTCGGGCTCTTCGGGGTCGCTGCCTGCGTGACGGCGCTCCACTGGGCCAGCTCCACGACCGGTCCCTCGTCGGCGGCGCCGGCGCGAGCGGCTGCGGACAAGGGCGACTTCGACCGAGGGTTCGCGGCCCTGCTCACGGCCGACTTCAAGGCCTTGCCGGCCGCCGAGCGCGTCGCTGCCTACCGCTCGGTCCTGTCGGTGGCCGAGGGCCTGGGGCAGGAGGACAGGGGGACCATCGGCAACCGGGTGGGCTGGGTCCTCTCACAGCTGGTGCGCGCCTTGCTCGAGCAGGACCAGGTGGTGGAGGCCCTGGCGGAGCTGCGCCAGGGGCGCCTCGTCTGGGGCCCGTACCTGGACGACAACTGGAGGGGCACGCTGAGCTATCGCGAGGCTCGCGCCCTGCAGCGGGTGGGTGTGCTCGACCTCGCGGAGAGGCACTTCACCGAGGCCGTGGAGTGCCTGGACCGGGCTGTGGCGGATCGCCCGACGGTCAACGTGGGCGGCTGGCTGAACGCCCACATGGGCATGGTGGAGTACCTGCTCCACGTGGACCGCACCGCGGAGGCCCTGGCGCGGCTCGAGGCCTTCGCGGGGGAGGTCGAGTGGGGCTGGATCGAGGAGCGCATCGGTGCCCGCCGCGTGGGAGCGAACCGGGCGCGGATCCTCTCCCTACGGGGGCATGCGCTGGCCGGGGTGGGCGGGGAGGAGGAGACTGAGGAGGCCCTGGCGGTCTTCGCCGCCCTGCACGAGGCCCCGGACGTCTCTCCGGCGGTCCTGTTCTCCGCGGATGCGAGCCGCATCGTCCTGCGCCTCGAGCAGGACCCGCGCGCGGAGGTGCTCGAGGACCTGGAGCACCTGGAGAAGCACCTGGAGAACTTCGCCGCCGCGAACGTCGAGCGGGACATCTGGCACGAGCTGGTACTGGCGACGGCGCGCGAGCGCTGTGGCGTCCCCGAGCCCGCCGCGGCCCGGGCGGCCCTGCGCGAGACCCTGAGAGACTTCCGCGCCTTCCGGCGGGAGAACCCCCTGCCGGGCGGCGTGGCGGCCTCGCGCTACAGGCCCTACAGGGACGCCCTCGAGCGGGCCATCGTGTCGGCGTCGGGGGAGGAGCTGATCGAGCTCCTCATCGAGCAGCAGGCGGTGGGGCGCCAGTGGGAGGCCCTCGGACGGCCGGAACCCGCTGGGGATGCGGTACTCGACCTCCTGTGCACTCCGGGCTCCGGGGTGCTGGTGTACGTACGCGGGGAGCTGGAGGACCGCTGGGTGGCCTTCGGCCCGGGCGGTGTCCCGAGCGTGCATCCGGTGCTCCTCAGCAAGGAGTGGCTGCCGGACGCCCTGGACGACCAGGCCTTGCTCGAGACTGCCCCCGACCGTCTGAGCCCGCGCCGGCGCCGGGAGAGGCCGGAGATCCTGCGCGAGCGCTTCGCCGAGCTCGCGGGGATACTCCTGCCCCCGGAGCTGCGCCAGCGCCTGAAGGGCTGGAAGCGTGTGTACCTGGTGGGGCGCGAGGAGCTGTCCGGGCTCTCGGTCGAGGGCCTGCCCGTGTTCGAGGGCCAGCCCTTCGGCTGCAGCCACGCCCTGGTGGACCTGCCCTCCCTGAACGTGGCCCCGGCTCTCGAGGCTCGCGCGCGGGCCTCTCGCGGCCTGGAGGGCCTGGCCCTGGTGGCGGACGCTCGGTCACCGGCGGCGGTCACGGAACACTACGGCATCCCCGCCAGCCTCGAGCTGACGGAGGAGAGCCTGCTCGACGCCCTGGGTCTGGAGGCCGGAGGCGCCGAGCGCATCGCCTTGCACGGCGCTGCGGTTCCCCGGGCGCTCCAGCCTCTGGGTGGGGAGGGGCTCCTGCACCTGGTCGTGCACGGGCTGCGCGACCCCTACAGGGAGCTCTCGCTCCTCCTGGCCCTGACCCCCGAGGCGGCCGGGGAGGACGGCCTCTTCGGCGTGGGGAAGATCCGCAACGGCCGCGCGGCGCCTGTGGTCTTCCTCTCGGTCTGCTCCGGCGCGGACTCCCCTCCGCGCAGCGGTGACGCGGGCGCCAACCACCTGGGCGGCGCCTTCATCGAGGCGGGCGCCCACAGCGTGGTGCTGTCCCCCGGAGAGGTCCACCTGGACGCGAGCCTGGCCTTCTTCCGCGAGGTCTACCGGGCCCGGGCCGCGGGGGAGGACCTGGCGGAGGCCGTGCGCCTCGCCCGCTGTGCCCTGCGCGCCGACCCGGACACGGCGGACCCCTTCCACTGGGCCCAGGTGCGCGTGTTCGGCATCGGCCGCTGAGGGGCGAGGCCTACTTTCGCAGGGTGGGGCGCTCGGCGGGCACGCAGTCGGTGTCGTCGCCGCTGCCGTTGGGCAGTGGGTCGCCCCCGGCGTTGGGATCCTCCGGGTGGTCCATGGTGACCGCCCAGATGTCCACCGGCGCGTGGGGCGGGTCGACGATGCCCGGGGCGAAGACGATGCCCTGGGCGGGGTAGCAGTGGGACTGGGGGGCGTCCAGGTCGTCGGCGTCGACGAACTGGAAGATCGTGTAGAGCTGCTCGAGCCAGACGCCTCCGTAGAAGGCCTCTCCGGGCTCGTCCGCCGAGAGCGTCAGCCGCAGGCGGGTGCCGGCCAGGCCGGACACGTCGAGCCGCTGGGAGTCCACCGGCACGTGGTGGATGTAGTACTGGTTGATCGGGGTCTTCCACGTGATCACGTCCAGGTACGGAGAGGGCAGGCTGGTGGGCAGGATCACATCCACGTCGATCCACCACTCCAGTTCGTCGTCCTCGCCGTCCCCGTCCAGGTCGGCCCAGGTGGGGTAGAGGTGCGCGCCCACGGCCGGGTCCTCCGGGTCTGCGCCGGCCGGCGTGAAGGCGCCCTCGTCGTGATCGGCCATGAGTCCGGCGGCGTCCACCGTGCCGTTGCGGCCCACCCAGAAGAGGTTCTGGACGTTGAGGGGCAGGGCCAGATCACCGTCGCCGTCGCCGTCGGCGTCCAGGAGCAGCGCCTGAGACGTCTGGGCGGCCGCGGTGCCCGGGTCGGCGTCGTAGGCGTGGAAGAACTCCGGGTCGAAGGTGAAGGACGGGGTCTCCGACGCGCTGCTGGCCGCGTCGAGGATGACGAAGAGCTTCTCCGAGCCCTTGCCCGCGAGGACCAGGTCGTCCAGGTCGTCCGTGTCGTAGCGCCCCGAACTCAGGGAGTAGAACTGCTCCGCGGGGTCCAGGGGCTGGAAGCTGGAGAGAGTGTCGTTGCAGATGCTGGCGATGTGGGGTGCGCCACCGTACATGGCGAGGAGGGCCAGACCGTCCGCGTCGGCCTTGCCCCCTCGGCGGTAGCGGGCCATGTCCCGGTAGCTGACTCCCGGGTAGAACTTCAGGTCGAGGGAGTCGCCACCCCAGGGGTCGTAGTAACAGATGAAGTTGCCGAAGATCGAGGCGACCTTGGGCGCCTCGGCACGACCGGAGGTGTCCAGGAGGACCATGTCGAGCGCCGGCACTGGGGACCAGGTGGGCATCGTGGGGCGGAGCTTCCAGGGACCCTCGAGGTCGTCCGCCCGGTAGATGTTGCTGCCATCGGCCCGCAGGCCTGCGGCGTAGTGGTTTCCCTGACCGTCGTGCCAGACGTCGATGCTCGTTGCCCCCTCGAAGCCGCCGAGTTCATTGCGGGTGACGAGCAGACCTTCCTCGCTCGTGCTGATGTCGAGCAGCACCAGGCCGCTCTCGTCCACCAAGGCCAGGGTGTCTCGACCGTCGGGCTCGACGATGACGGCGAAGTCCATCACCTCCAGGCCCTGGCCTTCTGGGTTGGAGATGTCGGCTGGGTTGGAGATGTCGGCGACGACGATCTCGTGGATGCCCGGTGCGAAGAGGACATCCAAACGCCAGCCGGACGGGCTGGAGGACAGGGAGACCGCGTCCAGCATGCCATCCCCATCCAGGTCGGCACTCCCCGCGCGTGTGCGGTCGCCCGCGGGGGGCGGCAGCTGCAGGAAGTACGTGCCGTCGAGGTCGGGCGGTCCGTGGTGGTGGGAGATGGAGTCGGCGGGGGCCAGGACGGCCGTTGCGGCGACGAGTCCCAGGACGCCGAGGGGGGGAGGCGCGATCTTCATGGTGCGAGTGACGGGCGTGGGGTTGCGGAGCGGTCGCCCGGGGAGAGACCCTGATACTAGCCGAAAAGTTCCCCTCATTGGAGCGTGAGGAAAGTCAGGGGTCCCCTCCGTCGGGGCACTCAGTGGCCTTGTGTGGCGGCGGGCGTGGGCGGTTCTGGCTTCTTGCCAAAAAGGTCGCTGCCCTGGACCGAGACGGGGCGAGCGGTCCTGGGGCTCCTCAGCCGCCGGTCGCGTCCGGGGCCAGGATCCGCTCCACCGCGGAGGCCAGGTCCGGGCACACCGGGTAGCGGCCGGCGTTCTCCTCGGTAACAGGCTTTCCGCTCGCCACGAGGATCCCGGGGACTCCCAGGGCCGCCGCCGCCTCCAGGTCCCGGGGGGCGTCGCCCACGGACCAGCAGCGCTCGAGGTTGAGGCCGAGCTCCTCGGCGGCCCGGCGCAGCAGGCCCGGCCGGGGCTTGCGGCAGTCGCAGTCGCGGCGGTAGGGAGGCTCGCCGAGCTCCGGGTGGTGGGGGCAGTAGTGGATCGCGTCCAGGTGGGCGCCCTCCGCCGCGAGCAGCTCCCGCAGGCGCTCGTGGATCTCCGCCAGACGCGCCTCGTCGAACAGGCCGCGGGCCACGCCGCTCTGGTTCGTGATCAGGACCGTCGCGAAGCCCGCGCGGTTGAGGCGCGCGATGGCCCGCGCCGCGCCGGGCAGGAGCACCAGCTGCTCGGGGGCCGAGAGGTAGTCGACCTCGGCGTTGACCGTGCCGTCGCGGTCGAGGAAGACCGCCTTGCGCCCCTCACTCGCCGCCGTCACCCGCGCCCGTCTCCAGGTCCGAGGTGCGCCTCAGGCGCACGAAGACCCGCCCCGGCACCAGCTCGTTCTTCGTCTGCACCGGCTGCAGGAAGTCCTCCAGGTTGATGAAGGTGAAGAAGTCGAAGGCGTGGGGGCCGACCGTCGCCTCGGCCCAGAACCAGGTCTCGCTGTGGGGGTCGGGGTACAGGCGGCGCGCCGGGACCTGGTAGCCCTGCTTCTCGATGGTGACCACCTGCTCGCGCTTCTCGAGGGCGATCATGCAGGGGGTCGCGAAGCCGCTGGGCACCCCGTCCACCACCACGTCCGCCCCGGGGGGGTCGCTCGAGAAGTGGATGGCCACGGTCTCGCGGTAGGTGACACAGGAGGAGGCGAGGAGCGCCAGGAGCGGGGCGAGGAGGGGACTGCGAGGCATGGGGTGATTCTCCGGATCCAGAGGGGGCGCCGCAACCATCGCGGGCCCGGGCTGTTGCCTTCGTCGGCCAGCTTTGAAAACCTGCTGAAGCCCTCATGGATGCGGACCCCCCTGATTCCAGCCGGCGCGACGCGCTTTCCCCGCCCTCGGGCTCTGTAGAGGGGCTCCTGCTGGGTCTGGCCCTGCTCCTGGGGCTCCTGCGCTTCTGGAGGCTGGGGGCCTGGAGCCTCTGGATCGACGAGGCCTACACCTACGCGGACGCCGCCTTCGCCGGGCGCGGGGACCAGATCTGGAACCCCCTGGGCTACCGGCTGATCCAGGGCAGCGTGGATTTGCTCGGGGGCCGGGCGGACGAGTTCAGCCTGCGGCTCCTGCCAGCCCTGGTGGGCTGGGCCTGCATCCCCCTCGCCTGGTGGGCCTTCCGGCGGCACCTGGGGGGTCGGCGCGCTGCCCTGGTGGCGCTGCTCGTGGCGGTCAGCAGCTGGCACGTCTACTGGTCCCAGAACGCCCGCTTCTACACCTTCGCCATGGGCACCTCCCTGGTGGGCGCGGGCCTGTACCTGCGGGGCCTGTGGGACGGCCGGCGCCTGCTGCCGATCGTCGGGCTGGGGATCACGGCGGCGGCCGCGGCCTTCCACGTGACGGCGGCGGTGGTGGCGCCGGCCCTGGTGGCGGCACCGCTCCTCGTGCGCCTGGGGCGGGCCGAGACACCTGCGGGCTTCTGGCGCAGCTGGCGCTTCCTCGGGGTGCTGGCCGTGCTCCTCGGCCTGGGGATGACGCCCTGGTTGTGGGGGGCCTTGAAGCAGCACATGGACCACAAGGGCACCCTCGACCTCCTGCGCGGTCCGGCGCACTTGATGCTGACCTCGGGCTACTTCTACACGCCGCTCGTCGGCGTCGCCGCTGTGGTCGGCGCCCTCTGGGCCTGGCGTACCCGCGACGCCTTCTGCCTCCTGGCGGTGGGCGTGGCCCTGTCGGGGCTGGGAGTGCTGCTGGCGGTGTCGACCTCGGTGCTGATGACCGCTCAGTACACCTTCTGTCTCCTGCCGTGGGTCTTCGCGGTGGCCGTGGCGCCCCTCGATGCGCTCGGTCGTGAGTCCGTCCGCGGCCGATCGCTCTTCGCCGGGGGCGCCCTGCTGCTGGCGGCGCCCGCCCTGGCGAGCACCCTGCTCTACTTCACGACCCGCCAGGGCGAGCGGCCGCGCTGGCGGGAGGCCTTCGAGTACGTCGACGCCCGCCGTGAGCCCGGGGACCTGGTGCTCGCCATGGGAGCGCCCATCGGCGAGTTCTACCTCGGCGGGGCCGAGCCCGACCCGCGCCGGCCGCGGGTGGTCTCGCCCCTGGGGGACTGGTTCCCCGAGGGGCCGCGCCGCTGGAACCGCCACGACCGGCGCATCTGGGTCGTGGTGCGCCCTCAGTGGGTGCCGAGCTTCCGCCCCCAGGACAGTCTGACGGTCGAGGCCTGGCTGGCGGGAGAGTGCCGGATGGTGAAGAGCTTCCCCGTCTGGATGGAAGGGAAGGACCTGGAGCTGCGGGTCTACCTGAGGGAGTAGCGCCCTCGCGGCCGGGCTAGCCCGGCCTATTCATGAGCCTTCAACGCATTAGCACCCAACCGGCAGCCTTC
>CAZQAT010000118.1:0-12741 GCA_964591315.1 uncultured Planctomycetaceae bacterium | reverse complement strand
GGCTGCCGGTTGGGTGCTAATGCGTTGAAGGCTCATGAATAGGCCGGGCTAGGCCTCAGTTCGCGTCGTCCCCCACGAGGAAGCGCTCGCACTCCTCGCTGGCTCGCTGGAGGGATGCCGCGCGCTCGCGGATGTGGCGCATCGCGTCGTTCCTCGGCTGCCAGTCCTCGCCGAAGACGGAGACGTCCTGGGAGCCGCGGCCGCCCATGCGCAGCCGGAAGATCAGGTCGTCGGAGAGCACACCCACGTGCTCCCAGCCCGAGACGACGACGTCGCGGTCGGCGGGCGGGTCGAAGAGGTTCTCGCCCAGGCACCAGCGCGGACGCAGGGCCGGGTCGGCGCCCATGAGCTCGAGGACCGTGGGGGCCAGGTCGTTGTGGGTCGTGGGCCGCCGCTCGACCCCGGGCTCGACGCCGTGGCCCAACAGGAAGAATGGCACGTCGATCTGCTCGGGGGTGAAGTTGCTCGTGTGGCCCCAGAACCCGCTCTCCTGGAACTCCTCACCATGGTCACCGGTGACGACCACCAGCGTTTCCTCGAGCTCGCCGGAGGCGCGCAGCTCCTCGAGCAGGTCCGCCGCCACGCCGTCCACGAAGCGCAGGGCGTTGCGGTAGCGATTCGACACCATCTCCACCAGCTCGGGCGTGCGGTTGTGTGCCAGCTCGATGTAGTCGAGCCCATCCGCCTCGGGCAGGAAGGTCGGCTCGCCCAGGTAGTCGTAGGACTGGTGGGCCGCGTCCAGGAGCACGAAGCCGAAGAAGGGCGGGGGCACCTCACCGGCCGCGCGCTGAGCGCCCCGGCGGTCGAGCCAGTCCCCGAAGGCGCGCTGCACCGCCAGGTCCCGGTCCGCCGCCCGCTCGTGGGGAAAGTCGTCGTGGACCGAGTCCAGCCAGTCGACGAAGGCGCACTCGCGGAACTCCGGAAAGCTCATGGAGGCGCTCGAGTAGACCTGGATGTCGTAGCCCGCGCCGTCGAGCACGTCGAGCAAGACCGGCGGACGGCGCTGCTCGAGAGCGGAGAACCAGTAGGAGCCGTGCAGGCCGTAGAGCATCGAGAAGATGCCGAAGCGCGTCCCGTTACCTCCCGCGTGGTGGTCCTCGAAGCGCCGGCCCTGGCGCGAGAGGGCGAACAGCTCCGGGGTCACCTCCGGGGTCATGAAGTCCCGGCGCCAGGAGTCGACCACCAGCAAGAGCACGTTGGGCCGTGGCCCCGCGGGGTCCACCTCGGGCCAGGCGTGAGGGTAGGCCAGCGGCGTGCCCTTGGGCCGCAGGGCCACCTGCTCGAGGCCTTCGGGCTCCTCCTGGGCCAGTTGTTCGGGGAGCAGCTTGGAGACTCGCAGCGGCGAGTAGGCCGGCAGCACCTCCGCCGCGTGGTGCACCTCCCGGTCGCCCTCGAGGTCGGCGGCGGCGAAGAGGCTCTTCTCGACGCCGATCACCGACAGGAACACCAGCCCCCAGACCGCTGCCGGCCGCGAGAGCAGGGAGGCGAACTCCCGCAGGTCCGCCACGGCCAGGTGCCGTCGGTACAGGTGGCGCCAGAGCAGGAACTCCCCCACCGTCAGGAGGCTCACCACCACGATCACCGGCAGCCACACGTGCCCCCCCAGGTGCACCGCATCCTCGGAGCCCTCGGTGACGGCCACATTGAAGACCGCCGAGCTGAAGAAGTGGTAGCGCAGGAGGGAGTAGACCACCGTGTCGACCTTCATCAGCGACAGGAAGGCCGCCCCGGCGAAGGCCTGGATCCAGCCGCCCGTGGTGGCCTTGCGGGCGAACCTCAGGCTCAGCCAGGAGATCGCCGCCGGCACCAGGGCCAGGGTCGAGACGCTCGAGACCAGGCCGAAGACCACGAACACCCAGCCCCGGGTCGAGAGCTCCTCGGGCAGGTGCCGCAGGTAGGCCGTGCCCACCAGGACCGCCACCAGGACGTTCACGAGCCACAGGTTCAGGGCCGCGTGGCCCCGGGCCTGGGCCTCGAGGTCGGCCGGCGGGAGGTTCGCCGCCGTGGTCTTCTCGGGTCGGGTCTCGGTCATGGGAGGGGTCGCGGGCCGCGCTGCGAGTCTGGGATCATAGCCTGTGCCCGGAGGCAGGCTCGTCCCGCTCTTCGGAGGACCTGATTGGGAGGGGCGCCACGGGAGTTTCAGCCCCCCCACCGGGTCCTTGCCCGCCCGCGGGACGGGGAGTACCATCCCGCCCCCCAGCGGAGAGGTGGCAGAGCGGCTGAATGCGCTAGATTGCTAATCTGGTGTCTCCATTATTCGGGGACCGCGGGTTCGAATCCCGCCCTCTCCGCCATCCACGAGAAAAGGGGCGGGATCTGTCCGAGGCGGACCCTTGCCGTGGGCGTCTCGATCGGACGAAATCGAGGACCATGCCCCGTCGCACCCCCTTCGCCCTGCTGGCCGCCGTGGCCCTGACCGCGACCGCCGGCTGCCGCGCCCAGCGCTACATGGTCTTCGTCTCGGCGCCCCCCGCCGCCGACGTCTACCTGGACGGGGAGCACGTGGGGCGCACGCCTCTGGAGCTACCGTTCGAGGCCTACGGCTCCCGACACGTGACCCTCAGCCGGCCGGGCTACCGGGACCACGCCGAGGTGCTCGAGCTCGAGACGCCCTGGTACAGCGTGTTCCCCCTCGACTACATCTCGGAGATCCTGCTGCCCTTCGGGTGGGAGGACCGCTATCGCCTGGAAGTGGTGCTCCAGCGTCACACGGGGGAGGTCTCGCGGCCGGACCTCGAGGCGGTCCTGAACCGGGCCGAGAGCCTGCGGCGCGGGGGCCCCGCGGGCCCCAACCAGCTCCCGCCGGCTCCGCCGAAGAAGGAGTCGCAGGACGACGGCGACGGCGACGGCAGCGAGAACGGAGAATCGTGAGCGACGCGCCGCACCCGCAGCGGGTGACCGTCATGGGCCTGGGCCTGTTCGGCGGGGGCGTGGCCGCGGCCCGCCACTTCGCCCGGCGCGGCGCGCGGGTGACGGTGACCGACCTGCGGGGACCGGCCGAGCTCGCGCGAGCCCTCGAGCAGCTCGAGGGCCTCGACCTGCGGCTCGTCCTGGGCGAGCACCGCCAGGCCGACTTCGAAGAGGCCCAGCTCGTCGTCGCCAACCCCGCCGTGCGCCCGGACAACCCCTTCCTCGAGCAGGCCCGCCGCGCCGGCGCGCGGGTCACGAGCGAGGTGGCCCTCTTCCTGGACGCCTGCCCCGCCGAGGTGGTTGCCATCAGCGGCACCCAGGGAAAGAGCAGCACCTGCCACCTCCTGTCCCAGCTCCTGGAGCAAGGAGAGCGTCGGGTGCACCTCGGCGGCAACATCGGGCGGCCGCTGCTGGATCAGCTGGAGACCATCGGCGCGGACGACCTGTGCGTGCTGGAGCTGTCGAGCTACCAGCTCGAGAGCCTGCCCGAGGCGTGGACCCGCGGACGCCCCGGGTCACCGGTCGTCGCCGCGGCCCTGGTGAACGTGCTCGAGGACCACCTCGAACGCCACGGGGACCGGGCCGCCTACGCCCGGGCCAAGCTGCGCATGGCGGAGCTGGTGCGGCCCGGGGGTCTGCTGGTCCTGCCCGAGGACCCGCTGCCGGTTCCCTTCGAGGCTCCGACGGACCTCCGGGTCGAGCGCCGGGGACCGGGAGGGTTGCGGGTCGAGGGCGGGCACTTCCGGGCCGGAGACGTCGAGCTCGGCCCCGCCTCGGCGGTCCCGTGGACGGCCCCCTTCCAGCTCGACAACGTGGCCCTCGCCGCGGGGCTGGCCCTACGGGTCGGGCTCGCCCCGGAGGCCCTGAGAGCCGGTCTGAGCACGCTGAGAGGCCTCCCCCACCGACTCGACCCGGTCGGTCACCTGGGGGATCGCATGCTGTGGGACAACGGCGTCTCGACCACCCCGGACACGACCCTCTCGGCCCTGGAGGCCCTCGAGGCCGGGGTCGTGCTGCTGGTGGGCGGCCAGCCCAAGGAACTGGGACTGGAGCCCCTGATCCGAGCCTGCAGGGCCCGGGAGGCCCGGGTCGTGGTGTTCGGGGCGGCCGCCGAGCCCTGGTCGGAGGCCTTCCGGGGCGAGGGTGTGCCGACGGAGACCGCCGCGGGCCCCCGGGAGGCCCTGGATCAGGCCCTCGAGCTCGAGGGCAACGCCCTGCTCTTCTCCCCCGCCTGCGCCAGCTTCGACGCCTACCCGAACTTCCGGGCCCGGGCCGAGGAGCTGCTGGACCACGCCCGGTCCCTCGGGATCACGCCCCTGGAGGTGACCCGGAAGAGGGCGACAGGGCATGAGTGAGCCTCTCGCGCAGCAATTTTGGGCATCCGGCGGCTGAAAAGGGCGCCGGCTTCCCCCATGAGGGATAGCTGGGGGGGCCCGGCGAGACCTGAGATCGGTCCTGCCCCTCCACTTTCCCCAGGGATCTCTGGAGTTCCGCGCCGATGGGTATAGTTGAATCTCGGCCAGCGCGCAGGACCCCGCGCTGAACAACTCGAAGATGGCCTATTCAACCTGCGAGAACTGCCACAAGAACGTCGCCACGGTGACGGTGATCGAGATCCAACCCCGCTCCCCGGAGGAAGGCCCGGAGCAGGCCCAGAACACCACCCAGCAGGCCCTGTGCGAGATCTGCGCCCAGAGCAAGGACCTGCCCCACGCCCCCGTGGTCGGCAAGAAGCTCGGGGACATCTGGAAGCTGCTGCAGGCCTCCGGCCAGCAGACGCCGCGCCGCGAGGACCTGACCTGCCCCGACTGCGGCATGACCCGTGAGGAGCTCCGTGCCCGCGGGCGCATCGGCTGCGCCAGGGACTACGAGGTCTTCGCCAAGGACATCGGCGAGATCCTCGAGCGCGTCCACGGCTCCCGCCAGCACGTGGGCCGCGGCCCCGGCCTGAGCGCCGACGAGTTCGATCGCATGCAGGCCATCAACAACCTGAAGCGCGAGCTCGACGCGGCCATCCGTGAAGAGGCCTACGAGCGCGCCGCGGGAATCCGCGACGAGCTGCAGGCCCTCGACGAGAGCGTCTGAGGGCCCACGAAGGGGCCCCACCTCTCCCGTCCACGGGAGGGCCTCCGCAGGGCAAAGGGCGTCCCCCAAGGCCCCAGAATGGGAATTCGCAATTTCCAGGATAGGGAAGCGCCGGCTCCATCGTGCATAATGCGGACCTCCGCAGCCGCGAAGGCCTCTGGTGATTCAGCCGGAGGCCCTCGAAGGTCGATGGATATGGATCTAGAGCTGTACTATCCCCCCCTCCCCTCCCGTCCTGAGGCCCACTGAGAGGGCAGGACACCACCGAGGGAGGCGACCACCCAACGCGAGGAGAACATGTTCGATCGCTTTACCGACCGCGCCAAGAAGGTGATGAACCTGGCTCGCCAGGAAGCTCAGCGTTTCAACCACGAGTACCTGGGTACCGAGCACATCCTGCTGGGCCTGGTTCAAGAGGGCAGCGGCGTGGCCGCCAACGTGCTCAAGCAGATGCAGATCGACCTGGACAAGATCCGGGTCGAGGTCGAGAAGATCGTCAAGACCGGGCCCTCGATGGTGACGATGGGCCAGCTGCCGTTCACTCCCAAGGCCAAGAAGGTGCTCGAGCTCTCCCTGGAGGAGGCCTCGAACCTCGGCCACAACTACATCGGGACCGAGCACATCCTGCTGGGCCTGATCAAGGAGAACGAGGGCATCGCCGCTCAGGTGCTGATGAACCTGGGGGTCAAGCTCGAGGACGTGCGCGAAGAGGTGCTCGACTTCCTGGGCGCCGACGCCGCGGACGAGGAGGACGACGAGTCGGGCATGGGGGACACCCCCACCGGCGGCGGCAACGGCAAGAGCAAGACTCCGGCCTTGGACTCCTTCGGCCGCGACCTGACCGAGCTGGCCCGCGAGGGCAAGCTGGACGTGGTCATCGGACGCGCCCACGAGATCGAGCGCGTGATCCAGATCCTCGCTCGCCGCACCAAGAACAACCCCGTGCTGCTCGGCGAGCCCGGCGTCGGCAAGACCGCCATCGTCGAGGGGCTCGCCCAGGGCATCATCAACAACGAGGTGCCCGAGATCCTCCGCGGCAAGCGCATCGTGGTGCTCGACCTGGCCCTGATGGTGGCGGGCACCAAGTACCGCGGCCAGTTCGAGGAACGCATCAAGGCCGTCATGACCGAGGTGCGGCGCGTCGGCGATGTCATCCTGTTCATCGACGAGCTCCACACCCTCGTGGGTGCCGGGGGCGCCGAGGGCGCGATCGACGCCTCCAACGTGCTGAAGCCGGCCCTGTCCCGCGGCGAGATCCAGTGCATCGGCGCCACGACCCTCGACGAGTACCGCAAGCACATCGAGAAGGACGGCGCTCTCGAGCGGCGCTTCCAGTCGGTCAACGTGGACCCGCCGACCTCGGAGCAGGCGGTGGAGATCCTGCGCGGCCTGCGGGACCGCTACGAGGCCCACCACCGGGTCAACTACACCGACCAGGCCCTGGAGGCCGCGGTCGACCTCTCGACCCGCTACATCAACAACCGCTTCCTGCCGGACAAGGCCATCGACGTCATCGACGAGGCCGGCGCCCGCGTGCGCATCAAGGCCATGGTGCCGCCCCCGGACATGCGCGACCTGCTCGGCGAGATCGAGGGCCTCGAGCGCCAGAAGGACGAGGCGGTCACGGACCAGGACTTCGAGAAGGCCGCGCGCCTGCGGGACGAGGCCTACCAGCTCAAGAAGAAGAAGGAAGAGCTCCAGAACGAGTGGCGCAAGGAGCAGGCCAGCACCGAGTCGATCGGTGAGGTCGACGCCGAGATCATCGCCGAGACCGTCTCGAAGATGACCGGCATCCCGCTCACCCGCCTCGAGAAGGCCGAAGCAGAGCGCCTGCTCAAGATGGAGGACGAGCTCGGCCAGGTCGTCATCAACCAGGACGACGCCATCAAGGCCATCGCTCGCTCGATCCGCCGCTCCCGCTCGGGCCTCAAGGACCCGAAGCGCCCCACGGGCTCCTTCATCTTCCTCGGCCCCTCGGGCGTCGGGAAGACCTACCTGTGCAAGCAGCTCGCGAACTTCATGTTTGGTGACGAGGACGCCGTCATCACCATGGACATGAGCGAGTACATGGAGAAGCACAACGCCTCGCGCCTGGTCGGCGCGCCTCCGGGCTACGTCGGCTACGAGGAAGGCGGTCAGCTGACCGAGAAGGTCCGCCGCCGGCCCTACTCGGTGGTGCTCCTCGACGAGATCGAGAAGGCCCACCCGGACGTCTTCAACATGCTGCTCCAGATCATGGAGGAAGGCCGCCTGACCGACTCCTTCGGTCGCCACGTGGACTTCCGCAACGTGATCCTGATCATGACCTCCAACCTCGGCTCTCAGCAGATGAAGTCCGGCTCGCGCCTGGGCTTCGACCGAGTCGCCAAGGACACGGACGACAGCAAGGAGAACCGCAAGAAGCGGATGAAGTCGGATGTGATGATCGAGGTCGAGCGCCACTTCCGGCCCGAGTTCCTGAACCGACTCGACGAGCTGATCATCTTCAACCCGCTGACCCACGATGACCTCAAGCGCATCGTGCACATCCAGCTCGAGGGCGTCGAACAGCGCCTGGCCGAACGCGGCATCACGCTCGAGCTCGACGAGACGTCGATCGAGTTCCTGATCACCCACGGCTTCAACGAGGACTACGGTGCCCGGCCCCTGCGCCGCGCCATCGAGCGCTTCATCGAGGATCCGCTGGCCGAGCAGATCCTGCGCGCCGAGTTCGAGGAGAGCTCGGTCCTGAGCGTGAAGGCCGCCGCGGACAACGAGAGCCTCGAGTTCGAGCCCCGCGGCACCAACGCCCCGCCGGAGCCGGAGAAGGTCGAGACGCAGAGCTGAGAGCCCGGCGCCGCGACGCGAACACATGGCGAGGGCCGGGAGCGCAGCTGCGCTCCCGGCCCTCTCTCTTGGTCCCCCGCAGGAGCCTACTGCCGCCGCTCGAACAGGGCCTTCACGCCCGGGTCCTCCGGAGCCAGGCGCTGGGCGCGGAACATGGCGCCCTTGGCCATGGGCGGCCCGCGGCGGCCGCCGCGGTCACCTCGATCACCGCGGCCGGGGGGCGGGCCATCACCCCGCGGACCTCCGCGCCCCGGCCCCCCACCGCGACCTCCCCGTCTCTTCAGCTCGCCGCCGTGAGGGTTCACGAGTTCCCAGACCATCTCGCCCCCCCGCGTGACCTCGAAGATCCGGCCCGTCGCACCCTCGGCCACGAGGGTGTTCCCGCTCCACAGGCGCTGGGCCCCGGAGATGAAGCTCGAGTAGAAGTCGGCCCTTCGAGGAGCCGTGTACTCCCAGAACGGCTCCGCGGGTCCGAAGGCCTGTCCCGAGGCGCGCTGAAAACCGCCCTCGGCGTCGAAGGGCAAGGCGATCTCGACCACGGAGGAGTAGCTCACGTCCCCGGGCCTGCCGGAGCCGTTGTTGTAGACCAGGAGGTGGAGCGCCCCCTCCGGCCCCTCGACGAAGGTCGCGTCGTGCTGACCGAAGAGCTGGCGCGCACCGGCCATACCGTAGTGGCGGGGGTTGCCCCAGCGGTAGAGGATCTCACCACCACGGCCGAAGTTGCCGCCGGAGGAGCCCGCGGCCTCCTCCCCGGTGGTCGAGTGGTCGATGATCCAGACCTCCCCCAGGGTCCGCACACTGAGGGCGATCAGGTCCAGCCCGGCGTGGTAGTCGACCGAGTTCGAGTGCATCCAGTCCGAGCTCTTGCGGCCCCCTTGGGGACTGTCCACGTCGTCCCCGTCGTCACCCACATAGCCCAGGGCCTTCATCTTGCGCTCCATCTCCTCCCGCTGCCGACGCTGAGCGGCGGTCTCGGGCGGGCGGTCGCGGTGGTCGGCGTTGATGTCGACCCGTCCCGGCACGAGGGGCACCTCGTCGAAGCCCACAGCCTCTTCCGAGAAGTCCTGCACCAGGTGATCGGCGGCGCTCCAGCTCCAGACGATCTTCCCCCCGTCCGGGCGCAGGGGCTCGATCTCGTAGACGGCGTCGACCCACAGTCCATCGTCGGCGGTCGCCTCCGGGTCACGGCCCAGCTCGATGGCCCGCTCTCTCGTCAGGCGCTCCCAGACGATGGCGAGCACGTTTCCGCTGGGCAGCACCTCGATGTCGTGGTGGTGGTGGTACTCCTCCGTCGCCAGGGAGTAGTCCCACACCACGCTGCCGTCCGGAGCGAGCTCCTGGAGCCGCCCGCCGATCCCGCCGCCTCGAAAGGGCTCGTTGTCCTCCACGCGCACGCAGCGCAGGAGGTTCCCGCTGGGCAGGAGAGAGACCGCATTGCCCGGGGCCAGCCCGGTCTTCCACCGGTGGACGACCTCGCCCTCCATGTCGAGCAGGAAGGTCGAGCCCGACTGCAGGGGGGCGATGAGGGTGTAGCCCTCAGTCGCCTCCTCGGTGCGGAGCCTCAGCCCGCTCCCCGCGTCTTCGGGCGGAGGCCCGTCCTGAGCGGCGGCGACGATCACGAGAGAGAGCAGAGCGCAGGATTGAAGCAGGGTTCGCATGGGGCCATCATTCGCCCCCCACGGCGGGAGCGCAACCGCCCGTGACCCTCGGATGCCGGCGGCTCCGACGGCGTTGTGAAGCGCCCCCCCCCATGAGCACCGAGTCCGAAGACCTGAACGAGCACACGCGCGGAGGAGGGCCTCCGCGCCGACTGGGCGGGCTCGAGCTGCGGCCAGACGCACGCCGCTACCTGATCGGCTCGAGCATCATGGGGATGAGCTTCACCTTCCCCTTCACCCTGCTCGCCATCTACCTGGACAAGCTGGGGCTCGACAAGAGCGACGTGGGCTTCGTGGCCTCCGGGCAGCCCTGGGGCCAGATCCTGGCCACGGCCCCGGCGGCGATCCTGCTCTCGCGCTTCTCGACCCGCAGGGTTCTCGCCACCGCCGCCGTGGCCTGCGGGGTGCTCTACGCCATCTTGCCGTGGATGCCGAGCATGGCCTGGCTGTTCGCGGTCAACGCGGCTGCGGGCTTCGCCTGGGCCATCCACGTCACGGCCGGCGCGCCCTTCCTCTACCGCCACTCGGACGCGTCCGGTCGCCCGCTGCTCTTCAGCGTGGTGGAGTCCGCCCGCATGCTGTCGTCCGTCTTCGGCGCCATCCTCGCCGGCTGGCTGGCGATCACCTACAGCGAGTCCCTGGGGGACGACATCCGCGGCCATGCCTGGGCCCTCTGTACGGCTGGGGCCTTCCCGGCCCTTGCAGCCCTCCTGTATGGCCGCATCAGGGAGGACCAGACTCCACCGGAGCACAACGGCTCCCTGCGCGCGACCTTCAAGCAGCACAAGGGCCTGGTGCTGCGCTTCGCGGCCCCCAACCTGCTGATCTCCCTGGGCTCGGGCATGACGATCCCCTTCATGTCCCTCTACTTCACCGAGCGCTTCGGCTTCAGCTCCGGGGAAGTCGGCTACCTCTTCGGCGGCGGGCAGGTCCTGATGGCCTTCGGCTTCCTGTCCGGACCGTTCCTGATGGCGACGCTCGGACCGGTGCGGGCCATGATGGCGGTACAGCTGGCCTCGATCCCCTTCTTCCTGACACTTGCTCGCGCCGAGCTGGCCTGGATCGCGGCGGGCGCCTACCTGCTCCGCACCGCCTTCATGAACGCCTCCCACCCGGTGCTGAAGACCTTCTTGATGGAGGCTTCTCCGCCAGGACTTCGAGAGCTGCAGAACGCGATGCTGCTCAGCCTGTGGGGAGTCGGCTGGGTCGTGGGCCCGCTAATCGGGGGGGCCGTGCTCGACGCCACGGGAGGCGACTACGCACTCCTGATGTACACCACGATTGGCTTCTACCTGGCGGCCAGCGCGACCATGCACTGGACGCTACGGCCCCTGGAACGGCGACTCGAGGCGGGGAAGCGGGCAGGCGGCTGACTCTCTCCTCAGGGGAAGCCCGCGAGCAGAAAGAGGCCCTGAGGCGCCCCCAGGGCGCCCCGCCTTGCGGGTTTCAGCACCTGCGGTACGGTTGATTTACCCGAGATCCTCCACGGCACGCCCAGCTCCACGGGCGCCACCTTTTCCCGCGGCATCCCTTCCTCATGGGGTGCAAGGTCCACAATGATCCGAACGGCTCTCTGGCGCCACACGCGCCAAACTAGTATCAGCTTCTCCTCCAGCGTCCTCAGCCTCAGCTTCGGGCTCCTCGCCATGAACGCGCCGGCCTTCGCTGGCGGTGGCGACTGCAACGGAAACGGCATCCCGGACGGCTCCGAGTTCCAAGCACTTCTCTCCGAGTCCTTCGAGTCCGGGTTGCCGGCCGATTGGAGCGCTGATGGCCTGTGGCACGTGACCTCCTCCTGCGCGCCGCCCTCGACCTGCGACGGGACCTCCCACGCCTACTTCGGCATCGACGTCTCCTGCAACTTCGAGACGGGCGCCACCACCGCCGGGACCCTGACCGCCCCCTCGGTAACGATCCCCGCCTCCGCCACGAGCGCCCAGCTCGTGTACTGCTCGACCTACGACGGCGAGGGCGGCGCCCACGACCGAGCGGTGGTCCTCGTCAACGGCACGGCAGTGGACACCCCCTCAGACGACGGGATCCAGCTCGACTGGGAGACGCGCGTCGTCAACCTCTCCGCCTACATCGGCCAGACGGTCACCCTGGAATTCGACTTCGACAGCATCGACTTCCTGTTCAACTTCAACCGCGGCTGGCAAGTGGACCGCATCCAGGTCGAGGTTGCCGGCGTGGACTGCAACTCCAACGGCACAGTCGACCTGTGCGACGTGTTCACGGGCACCAGCTTTGACTGCAACTCCAACGGCACGCCAGACGAGTGCGAGGCGGACTGCAACTCCAACGGCATCCCGGATGAGTGCGACATCACGAATCTCACGAGCACGGACTGTGACGCCAATGGGGTCCCGGACGAGTGCGACACGGACTGCAACTCCAACGGCATCCCCGACTCCTGTGACCTCGCGACCGTCACGAGCCTGGACTGCAACCTGAACGGCGTCCCGGACGAGTGCGACACCGCCCTCGGGACGAGCGCGGACTGCAACTTCAACAGCATCCCGGACGAGTGCGAGGTCGCCGGCACGCTGCTCGACGAGTCCTTCGAGAGCGGCCTCCCCCCGAACTGGTTTGCCTCAGGCCTCTGGCACGTCACCAATCAGTGCCCCAGGCCCAGCGTCTGCAACGGAACCTCCCACGCCTACTTCGGCGTCGACGGCAACTGCACCTTCGACACCGGCAGCGCCGAGTCCGGGGTCCTGGTGGCCCCGACCATCGCCCTCCAGCCGAGCCTGCTCACGGCCAGGCTCGAATTCTGCTCGGCCCACCAGGGCGAGTCCTACCTGGACGTCTTCGACCTGTGCATCGTGACGGTGAACGGCACCCCCGTGGACATCGTCTCCGACGACCCGGCCAACCTGGACTGGGAAGTGCGCATCGTTGACCTGAGCTCCTACATCGGACAGACCGTCACGATCCAGTTCGAGTTCGACAGCCGCGACCAGTTCGAGAACGCCTTCCTCGGCTGGCAAGTCGACAGCGTGCGCGTGGTCGCCACGAGCGCGATCGACTGTAATGACAACGACGTCACCGACGAGTGCGACATCAGCTCCGGCACGTCGCAGGACTGCAACTCGAACGGCCTGCCCGACGACTGCGAGCTCAGCGGTAACGACTGCGACTCAAACGGCATCCCGGACGAGTGCGACCCGGACTGCAACTCCAACGGCACCCCGGACGCCTGCGAGACGATCACCGACTGCAACAGCAACTCGGTGCCCGACGAGTGCGAACTGGCCGGCAA
>CAZQAT010000117.1:0-12795 GCA_964591315.1 uncultured Planctomycetaceae bacterium | reverse complement strand
CCGCCATGGCCCTGATCCCGATGCGCACCCTCCTCGACCACGCGGCCGAGAACGACTACGGCGTGGCCGCCTTCAACGTCAACAACATGGAGCAGATCCAGGCCATCATGATGGCCGCGCAGGAGACCGAGTCGCCGGTGATCGTCCAGGCCTCCCGGGGGGCGCGCTCCTACTCGAACGACAACTACCTGCGGCACCTGATGATCGCCGCCGCGGAGCTCAACCCGAACATCCCGATCGCCATGCACCAGGACCACGGCAACTCGCCGGCCACCTGCATGAGCGCGATCGAGATGGGCTTCACCTCGGTCATGATGGACGGCTCGCTCGAGGAGGACGGGAAGACCCCCGCCTCCTGGGACTACAACGTGCGCGTCACCCGCGAGGTCGTGGAGGCTGCCCACGCCCGTGGAGTCACCGTCGAGGCCGAGCTCGGCTGCCTCGGGGGGATCGAGGACGGCCAGGGCGCCGGCCTCTCCGAGGAGGAGGCCCAGGAGCACCTGACCGACCCCGTCGAGGCCGGCGAGTTCGTCAACCTGACCGGCTGCGACGCCCTGGCGGTTGCCATCGGCACGAGCCACGGGGCCTACAAGTTCAAGAAGAAGCCCACGGGCAAGGTCCTGCGCATGGACGTCATCCGCGAGATCCACGCGAAGATGCCCAACTGCCACATGGTCATGCACGGCAGCTCCTCGGTGCCCCAGGAGCTGATCGACATCATCAACCAGTACGGCGGCGAGATCCCGGAGACCTACGGCGTCCCGGTCGAGGACATCCAGGAGGGCATCCGCCACGGCGTGCGCAAGATCAACGTCGACACGGACAACCGCCTGGCCATCACCGGTGCCATCCGCAAGGCCTTCATGGAGGACCCGGCCGAGTTCGACCCCCGCTACTACCTCAAGCCCGCCCGCGCGGCGATGGCCGAGGTCTGCAAGGCCCGCATGGTCTCCTTCGGGCAGGCCGGCCACGCGGCCGGGGTGGAGATGAAGACGCTGGACGACCTCAAGCAGGTCTACTCGATGGCCTAGGGCCCTCCAGCGCGGACCAGGTCCGCGAGCTCGGCGCTCGAGAAGGTGCCCCCTGGGATCGCGCCCGGGGGGTACTTCCTTAGAACAGCGTGTAGATGAAGGGCGCCACCAGCGGCGACGAGGCCGCGACCACCAGCAGGGAGCCGATCGTCAGCAGTACCACCACCAGGGGCATCAGGTACCAGTGCCCGCGCAGGGTGAAGGACTTGAAGAGCTCCAGGATGGTCCCGATGCGACGGCCGAGCTTGTAGACGACGAAGCCCACGATCACGAGCACGAACAGGATCAGGATCGCCTGGGAGACCTGCGGGGGCGCGTAGGAGAGGCCTGTGGAGCCGCCGATCACGATGGCGAAGATCAGCCCCAGCATGGCGCCCACCTTGAGGGGCGGCTGCCAGATGGGCTCGTCCTTGTAGGTGCCGAAGTAGAGGGTCGTCAGGGCGATCCACAGGCCCATGAACCACCTCATCCAGGTGGGCATGCCGCCCGCCTGGGCACCGGCCAGCGTGCGGGCCTCGACGACCGCGTCGCTCTGGGCGGCGTGGGCGGCGGGGAAGACGCCCAGCCCCTCGAGCTCGCTGTCGAGGAAGCGGGCGAAGGCCAGGTTGCCGGCGGGGTTGAGGTGCCAGTCCTGCTGGAAGTAGACCGGCTCTCCGCTCTCCTGCATGGCGGCCTTGAGGGCCGCGCGGGCGTCGAGTGCGTCGATCCCGTTCTGCTTGCAGAGGGAGAGCACCGCCGTGACGGGGGCCTCCGGCTTGAACTGGGAGAGGTCGGAGATGCCCAGGCCCTTCTCACCGAACTTGGCGGCGTAGTCCGGGTCCACGGCGCTGTGAGAGGGGATCGGTGCCACGACCAGGCGAGCACCCAGCTCGTCGCACTTGGCCTTGAGGGCCTTCAGGGCGCCGCCGGTGCGCTTGACCGCGTCCGTGATGAAGCCCGTGGGGGGCAGGATGGTCGGCGAGAACTCCTTGAGGATGGCCTTGTTGCCGTGGCTCGGCTGGTACCTGTGTCCGGTGGGGGCCTTCTTGAAGAGCAGGTTGTGCAGCGCCAGCCCCTCGACGAAGCCCTCGCTGCCCGGGTCCTCGAAGGGGCCCGCGTGGTCCAGCTCACCCTCGGCGTTGAAGCGCGGCTTGGGCTTGCCGAAGTAGGACTCCCGGCCGTTCCAGTAGATGTCGTTGTCGTAGGGGAACAGGAGCACCAGGTCGGGCTGGTAGGTGTCTCCGTTCTCGAGCAGCCAGACCACCTGCTGGTCGGTGGAGTAGCCCTCCGTGCCCGTGTTGATCACGTCGACCTTGCGCCCCTCGGCGTTCCAGGTCGACTCGAGCTGGTCCACGAAGAGGTCCTCGCGAGCGACCGAGAACCCCAGGGTGAAGGAGTCGCCCAGGCAGACCACGCGGAAGGTGTCCTCGGGCTTGGCGGGGGACTCCATGGGGTCGTCCCGCAGGCCGAGGGAGTTGATGTCGAAGGTGACGTCGAACTCGTTGGTGGCCCGAGAGGTGGAGGCGTTCGCCCGCTTGACCCAGCCGATCTGGGGGTCGAACTGGTTCAGGGTCTTGGTGGGCCCCAGGCCGATCAGGCGCAGGCCGCCCTCGAAGACGGCCAGGGCGATGAGGAGGCTGACCGCGATGGCCAGGAAGACGTTGATGGCGCGCATGGGATCCTCGGCGTTTCTGGTGGGGCTGCCGTCAGCTGACCATGGCGGTGACCGAATCGCCCTCGTGACGGAGGTGGAAGCGGGTGTCCTTGACCTGCTTCTTGGCGTCGGCGCGCACGATGTAGTTGTTGAGGAACAGCAGGTCCATGCCCGACAGGCTGAAGGTGTTGAAGGCGTGGCTGGGGTGCTCCACGATCGGCTCGCCCTTCAGGTTGAACGAGGTGTTCATGACCACCGGCACGCCGGTCTTCTCGCCGAAGCGTTCGATCATCCTGTGGTAACCCGGGTTGGTCGCCTTGTAGACGGTCTGCAGGCGGCCAGAGCCGTCCTCGTGCGTGATTGCGGGGAGGACGTCGCGCTTGTCTTCACGCACCGGTGTGACGTAGAGCATGAAGCGCGCGGGGAAGTGCTGCTGCGCGTTGGGGAACTCGAAGAACTCGTCGGCGCGCTCCTCGAGCACGGAGGGGGCGAAGGGCCGGAAGGCCTCGCGGAACTTGATCTTGGAGTTGAGCTTCTCCTTCATCTCGGCCTTGCGCGGGTCGGCGATGATCGAGCGTGCGCCCAGGGCCCGCGGGCCCCACTCGAAGCGGCCGCGGTACCAGCCGCAGACCATGCCGTCCACGAGCGACTGGGCCACGAATTCGAAGAACTCCTCGTCGTCCTCGATCTTCTCGAAGGCGATGTCGTTCTTGGTCAGGAACTCCTCGATCTCCTCGTCGGAGTACTCGCTGCCGAGGTAGGCGTGGTCGAGGGCCGGGCCACGGGGCTGGTCGAGGACGTGGTTGTAGGCCCAGTAGGCCGCGCCCACGCAGCCGCCGTCATCGCCGGGGGCCGGGTGGATGTAGACGTTGTCGAAGGGACCGTCGCGCAGGGTCTTGAAGTTCGCCACCGAGTTCAGGGCGACGCCTCCGGCAAGGCAGAGGTTTTTCGAGCCGGTGACCTGGTGCAGGTGCCCCGCCATCTTCTGCAGGATCTCCTCGGTCACCCGCTGGATCGAGGCGGCCATGTCGCAGTAGTAGGGGTCCAGGGACTTGTCCTGGAGCTTCGGGTCACGCGGGGGCTTGCCGAAGTGCTGGCCGAAGGCCTCGGCCAGGGTGGAGTCGCGCGAGTAGTGGTACGCGAAGTACTTCATGTCGTGCCACAGGCTGCCGTCCTCGGCCACGTCGATGAGCTCGTAGATCTTGTCCACGTGCACCGGCTTGCCGTAGGGGTGCATCCCCATGAGCTTGTACTCGCCCTCGTTGATCTCGAAGCCGCAGTAGGCCGTGAAGGCCGAATAGAGCAGCCCCAGGGAGTGCGGGAAGCGCATCTCCTTGAAGATCTCGATCTTGTTGCCCTTGCCGTGCCCCAGGGTCGAGGTGCTCCACTCGCCGGCGCCGTCGACCGTGAGGATGGCGCTCTCGTCGAAGGGCGAGGTGAAGTAGCTCGAGGCCGCGTGGGACATGTGGTGGTCGGCGAAGAGCAGCTTGGAGCTGGGGATGCCCATCTCCTTGCTCATCATCGACTTGATCCAGAGCTTGTCGGAGACCCAGCGCTGCATCGACTCGCGGAAGACCGCCGAGGAGTGCGGGAAGGTCGCCATGGCCGAGAGCAGCATGCGCTCGAACTTCACGAAGGGCTTCTCGTAGAAGACGACGTAGTCCACGTCGTGCATCGTGATGCCGCCCATCTTGAGGCAGAAGTCGATCGCGAGCCCGGGGAAGCCCGAGTCGTGCTTGACGCGGCTGAAGCGCTCCTCCTCGGCTGCGGCGATCAGCTTGCCGTCCTGGACCAGGGCGGCCGAGGAGTCGTGGTAGTAGAAGGACAGTCCGAGGATGTTCATCAGTCCTGCCTCCGGGCGGCCTCGAGGGTCTCGTTCGTCGCGAGCCAGGGGGTCCAGTTGCCCCGCTTCTGCCGGCGCAGGTGCAGGGGGTCGGCCACCACCCGGTAGACGATGGCGAAGGGGCCGAGGACCAGGAAGTACAGGAGGGTGAGCAGGGTCCGGGAGAGCATGTTCCCGAAGCGCTCAGAGAACTGGAGGAAGGCCTTCATTCCGCGCTGTTGCTTGGCGTGGCTGGGGGGGGGCTGACGGGTCGCTGGGGGGAGCCCCGACAGGCACACGAAAGGGGCTACGGAAGGGGCCTCACGGCCCGTTCGCGGCTGAAAACTATACTCTCTCGGCTCGGAGTGGCGCCCGCCTGGAATGGAAAAGGGCCCCCTCGCGGGGGCCCTTCGCGGGTCGTCTCCGGCGGCGCCCGCCTGGGGCGTCAGTCCAGGACCAGGGTGCCTCGGTAGAGGGTCTCCCCGCGGCGGATCTCGGTCTCCAGCTCCGTACCGGTCTCGAGTCGATCGAGGAAGGCCGCGAGGGAGACCCGGTCGGGGAAGGTGTAGGCCGGCGAGAGCCCCTCGCGGCGGGGCCGCATGGCTGCGATGACATCGCCCACCTGGAGCCCGATTTGCTCCGCCGGCCCCCCCGGCAGCAGGGCCTCCAGGCGCAGGGCGCGACCCCGGCGGCCCAGGGAGACCCGGTCGACCCGGGCGCCCAGGCGCTCGTAGATCAGGCCGTCGCTCTTTTCCCACGCCTGAATCGGGATCTCCAGGGTGCGGCCCTCCCGGTCGACCCTCAGGCTGGCCAGCTCCCCGGGGAGCTGGGCCAGGCGCGCCATGCGCAGCTCGTCGATGGTCTCGACGGGGTCACCCCCGATGGCCACCACCCGGTCCCCCTCTCGCAGGCCGGCCACGGCCGCCGGGCTCCCGGGGAGCACCGCCGTCACGAGGAAGTCGTCCCCCTCGTCGGTCTCGAAGCCGAGCCAGGCGTTGTAGCGATCGGGGCTGATCAGCTGCTGGGTCAGGACGTCCTTGACCCGGTCGATGGGGATCGCGAAGCCGATGTTCTCGGCGTTCTGGTTGACGGCGTTGTTGATCCCGATCAGCTCGCCGTTGATGTTGAGCAGCGGGCCTCCGGAGTTGCCCGGGTTGATCGAGGCATCGGTCTGGATCAGGTCGTCGAACTCGAAGCTGAGGCGCGTCTGGGGGTCGCTGATCTTCACCCCACGGTGCAGCCCGGAGATGATGCCCACGCTGACCGTGTGGGTGTGGCCGTAGGGGTTGCCGATGGCGACCACCCGCTCGCCGATCATCAGGTCCGACGAGGTGCCCATGGGCACCTTGCCGAAGACCATCCCGTCGGGGTTGCGGATCTTGAGCAGGGCCAGGTCCTCCTCCGCGACGAAGGACAGGAGGTCCGCGGGGTAGACCTGCTCGTCTATGGACTTCTCGAAGGAGACCCGGATCTGCTTGGCGTCCTTGACGACGTGATAGTTGGTCACCACGAAGCCGTCGGCGGTCAGCACCACGCCGGAGCCCGAGGAGTTGCCCGGGAGGCGGCGCGTGCGGCCCCAGAAGTCCTGGACCCTGCGTTCCGTGTCGGTCTGGATGAAGACCACCGCCGGGGTCGCCTCGCGCACCACCATCACCTCGGGCGTGATGCGCCGCTCGATGCGCTGCTCCGGGGTGAGCTGGTCCGGGGTGAGCTGGTCCAGGGAGGCCTCCTCGAGGAAGCCCTGGGCCGCCAGGGGCAGGGTCAGGAGGGTGGGAGCGAGGGCGAAGAGGGCCGTAGGCGGGATTCTCATGGGGTCTCGAGAGGGCCTCTGGGATTCGTCAGCGCGCCTTGGGCGCGGCCCGGTGTTACGGAGTCGGGCGCCGCTTGTTTGCGCTGGAGGAGGGCCAGGGGGCTTCCCGGCCGGGCTCCCGGCCCGTCAGAGGCCCGGAGAGGGGCCAGCGGGGCGCTCGGGCCATCGGTGGCCGCGGGCGTCTCACCGGTCTGTTACCGGTGCAGCCTGGTGGGCGGTATTGGACTTGAACCAACGACCTCCTCGATGTCAACGAGGCGCTCTACCAACTGAGCCAACCGCCCTGGCTGAGACTCCGGCTGCGCGAGCGCGCCGGGTCAGCGCTCCGGGGCCCGAGGGCCTCGGAGGGTCGCGGATCATAGGTTTCACCGCGGGGGGTGCCAAGACCCAAGGGGCGCGGATTCCGCCTCCCGTGGCCCGGGGGAGGCGGGGGCGGAGCTTTCCCCCCCGGGGGTCTCGTCCGCGGCCGCGGGCGGGCGCTAGAATCCCGCCCTCCCCTCGCCCACAGCCCCCTTCATTCCCGAGGTACCGCCAGTGAAGATCGGCGTCGTCAGCGAAATCAAAGTGCACGAGAACCGCGTCGCCCTGACGCCGGCCGGAGCGGACCGGCTGGTCAACGCGGGCCACGAGGTCTGGGTGCAGCAGGGCGCCGGCGAGGGCAGCGGCCAGCCGGACAGCGCCTACCAGGGGGCGGGAGCGAAGATCGCCCCGGACGCGGCGACCACCTACGGGGGCTGCGACATGGTCCTCAAGGTCAAGGAGCCGCTCCCGGAGGAGTGGCCGCTGATCCGGTCGGGACAGACCCTCTTCACCTACTTCCACCTGGCGGCGGACCGGGCCCTGACCGAGGCCATGGTCGCCAGCGGGGCCCACTGCTTCGCCTACGAGACCCTCGAGGTGGACGGCCAGCTTCCGCTCCTGACCCCCATGAGCGAGGTGGCCGGCCGCATGTCGATCCAGGCCGGGGCCCATGCCCTGGAGAGGCACAACGGTGGCCTCGGCACCCTGCTCGGTGGAGTCCCGGGGGTGCGCCGCGCCCAGGTCCTGATCCTGGGGGGCGGCACGGTCGGCACCCAGGCGGCCCTGATGGCGGCGGGCCTCGGGGCCGACGTGACGATCCTCGACCTGAACCTGGACCGCATGCGGTACCTGGACGAGGTGCTGCCGAAGAACTGCCGCACCCTCTACTCCACGCCGCTCGCGATCCGTGAGCTCCTGCCCACGGCGGACCTGGTCGTGGGCGCCGTCCTGATCCCCGGGGCCGCGGCGCCCAAGCTGATCCGGCGCGAGGACCTGTCGCTGATGCAGGCCGGCGCGGTGATCGTCGACGTGGCCGTGGACCAGGGGGGCTGCATCGAGACCTGCAAGCCCACCACCCACGCGGACCCCACCTTCGTCGTCGACGGGGTCGTGCACTACTGCGTGGCCAACATGCCCGGCGCCGTGCCGCGCACCAGCACCTTCGCCCTGACCAACGCCACCCTGCCCTACGCGGTCCAGCTTGCGGAGCTCGGCCCCTTCGAGGCCGTGCGCCAGTGCGCGCAGCTGCGCAGCGCGGCCAACACCATCGCCGGGAAGCTGACCTGCGAGCCCGTGGCGCGGGCCTTCGACATGGACTGCAGCTCACCCGAGGACGCGGTCCAGGCCGCCGTTTGAGCTCCGTCTCTCCATGACCTGGTGGGAGGCCATCGTCCTGGGCCTCGTCGAGGGGCTGACCGAGTACCTGCCGGTCAGCTCCACCGGTCATCTGGTGCTGGCCCAGCGTGCCCTGGGCATCCCCGAGGGAGAGGCCGCCAACGCCTACGCCATCTGCATCCAGGCCGGTGCCATCCTGGCGGTGCTGGGGCTCTACCGCGGGCGCGTGGTCCAGGTGTGCCGGGGCTTCACGGGCGGGGACGCGGAGGGGCGGCGCCTGGGCCTGTGTCTCCTGACGGCCTTCTTGCCGGCGGCGGCTGTGGGGCTCTTGCTCGACGAGCGGATCGAGGAGCTGCTCTTCGGGCTGAAGCCGATCGTCGCCGCCTGGATGGTGGGGGGGCTGGCGATCCTGGTCGTGGCCCGCTGGCGCCGCGGCCGTGGGCAGGCTCCGGAGGGCATCGAGCTGGCCAGGCTCGGGCTCCAGGGCGCGTTGATGATCGGCCTGGCCCAGTGCCTTGCGCTCTGGCCCGGCACCAGCCGCAGCCTGGTGACCATCGTGGGCGGTCTGCTGGTGGGCCTCTCCATGGCGGCGGCGGTGGAGTTCTCCTTCCTGCTCGGAGTGCTGACCCTCCTGGCCGCCACGGCCTACAAGGCCCTGGGGGACGGGCCCGTGCTGCTGGAGAACTACGGCTGGGGAACGATGCTGATCGGGACCCTGTCGGCCTGGCTCTTCGCGGTGGTGTCGGTCAGGTGGATGGTGCGCTGGCTGCAGAGCCACGGCCTGGAGCTCTTCGGTTGGTATCGTGTGCTGCTGGCCCTGGCGGTCGGGGCCTGGATCTACGCCTGAACCCGCTGCAGCAACCCCACCGATGCGACGCGACGAGCTGACCTCCTACCTGGACGAGTACCTCGAGGTCGGCGCCTTCTCGGACTACTGCCCCAACGGCCTGCAGGTGGAGGGGCGCCCCGAGGTGCAGAAGGTCGCCCTGGGGGTGACCGCCTCGGTGGCCTGTATCCAGGGGGCCCTCGAGCTGGGTGCTGACGCCCTGATCGTGCACCACGGGATCATCTGGAAGGGGGTCAACCCGACCTACCGCGGGGGCTACCGCGAGCGGGTGCGGCTCCTGCTCGCGAACGACCTGAACCTCTACGGCTTCCACCTGCCCCTGGACGCTCACCCGGAGGTGGGCAACAACGTCAGCCTGGCGCGTGAGCTGGACCTCACGGACTTCGAGCCCTTCGGGGAGTACAACGGCCGTGAGATCGGCACGATCGCACGGGCCGGGGGCATCAGCCTCGAGCAGCTCTTGGGGCGCCTGCGCGCGAAGCTCGGTCGGGAGCCCATCGCGGTGGACGGCGGCCCCGAGCGGATCGAGCGCGTGGGCATCATCACCGGCGGCGCCCAGCGCAACTTTCACCAGGCCATCGAGCTGGGCCTGGACGCCTACATCACCGGCGAGGCCAGCGAGCTCAACTGCCACCAGGCCCGGGAAGAGGGGGTACACTTCATCGCAGCGGGCCACCACGCCACCGAGACCGGCGGCGTGCAGTCCCTGGGGGCCCACCTGGTGGAGCGCTTCGGTCTGGATGCCCGGTTCGTCGACGTACCCAACCCCATCTAGCCCGCAGTGTCCCTCCCCGCTCGCCGTGCCCTCGCGCTCCTGATCGGCACCGTCGGAGGCCTGGCCCTCAGCTGGGGCATCCACGAGGCGCGCCGCAGTCCGGGGGACGAGGCCATGCAGTTCCACGACGGCCGCAGGCCCCTGGCGGAGCTGATGGACTTCATGGGGACGGGGAAGGCGGGGCTGGGGGCCCGCCGCGGGCCCCTGGGACACCTGCTCCTGACCGAACCCGTCGCGGACAGGCTGTTCAACTTCACGGCCCAGAACATGGTCTACGACCCCCTGACCTACTACCGGCGGCGCCCCATGATGCGCATGAAGCTGCGCTGGTCGGAGCACCCGGACGGGCACTGGTTCGTGCGGACCAACAGCCTCAGCCTGCGGGAGGACACGGAGCTCGCCCACACGAAGCCGGACCTGCGGGTCTTCGTCACGGGCGATTCCCACGTGGACGGGGTCTGCAACAACGAGGAGTCCTTCCCGAACCGCCTCGAGCAGCTGCTCGCGGAATCCCACCCGGACTCGAGCGTCGAGGTGCTCAACGCCGCGGTGGGGGGCTACTCCCTCTACAACTACCTTGGCGTCTTCGAGCGCTTCAAGGAGTTCGACATGGACGTCTTCGTGGTCACCGTCTACGGCGGCAACGACTTCGAGAATGTCACCTCGCCCTACTACTTCTGGAAGGGAGAGATGCGCCCCCCCTGGAGGAAGACCTGGGAGAAGGTCCAGGCGGGCATGGAGATCGACCGCCCCTCCATGGCCCAGGGGCTGATGTCGATCTGCTACTTCGCCCAGCACCCCGGGCTCGAGGGGCCGGTGGTGGAGGAGAGCGTGCGGGTCACCCGCGAGCTGCAGCGCCGCTGCCAGGGTGAGGGGGTCGAGCTCCTGGTGGTCTATCTCCCGTCCGTCTTCGAGGTGGATCCGAGTTTCCGCGCCGAGCTGTGGGCCGAGATGCTCGAGGTCCTCGATTACAGCGAGCACCAGCTGTCGGTCACCCAGCGCCAGGCGGACCGCTACCTGCGCGACATCACCGCCGCCGGGATCCACGCCGTGGACCTGCGGCCGGGCTTCAAGGCCTCCGCCGAGGACCTCTACTGGCGTCAGGACCTGCACCTCAACCTGGCGGGCCAGAGGAAGACCGCGCAGATCGTCCAGCCCTACCTGGAGGCGGCCTGGGAGCGCTCCCGCTGAGCCGCGACCGGCTCAGATGTTGTAGATGAAGGCGGCGTCGCCTTCCCCTCCAGCTCCCACGTGGAGTAGGAGGTAGGTCAAGGGGATCAGCACCAGGGGTGCCAGGATCCAGAGCCAGTTCTCGCGCAGGAATTCGCCCATGTCCGGGTTCGAATCTACCTCCGTTCCGGGAGTACCGCACCCCCCGTCCGCGAGCTGCCGAGAATTCCCTGTAACCTCCGGCCAGGATTCCGGCACCGGGGCGCGACCGCGAACCCCGACCACCCGCGACGGATGAACCCTCCCAAGTTCTGCTCGAGCTGCGGCTCGCCCCTGACCAGCCCCGAGGCCCCCTGCCCGCGCTGCCTGCTGGAGCTCGGCGAGCGCCCGTCTCAGCCGAGCCCCGCCGCTCCCACCTGGGCCACACCGGCTCCGACCGTGGACGAGATCGCCCCCGACTTCCCGGCCCTGCAGGTGCTCGAGCTCGTCGGGCGCGGGGGGATGGGCTTCGTCTACAAGGGACGCCAGCGGGACCTGGACCGCTTCGTGGCCCTCAAGGTGCTGCCTCCGGAGTGCTCCGCCGACCCGGCCTTCGCCGAGCGCTTCGAGCGCGAGGCCCGCGTGCTGGCCCACCTGGACCATCCGAACGTGGTCAAGGTCTTCGACGCCGGCCAGAGCGGCGGGCGCTGGTGGCTGACGATGGAGTTCGTCGAGGGGGTCAACCTGCGCCACCTGATCGACCAGGGGCAGGTGGACCCCGCGCGGGCCCTGGCGATCGTGATGCAGATCTGCTCGGCGCTGCAGTACGCCCACGACCAGGGCATCGTGCACCGCGACATCAAGCCCGAGAACATCCTGATCGACACCACGGGGCGGGTGAAGATCGCCGACTTCGGCCTGGCCAAGCTCCTCTCCCGGGACGCCACGGGGGTGACCCTGACCCGCAGCGACCAGGCCCTGGGCACCCTGCACTACATGGCCCCCGAGCAGGTGCGCCGGCCCCTGGAGGTCGATCACCGGGCGGACATCTACTCCCTGGGCGTGGTCTTCTACGAGCTGCTCACGGGCGAGCTGCCCCTGGGCAACTTCCCCTTGCCCTCGGACAGGAAGGGCGTCGATGCGCGCCTCGACGAGGTGGTGCTGCGCAGCCTGGAGCGCGAGCCGGAGCGCCGCTACCAGTCCGCGGAGCAGGTCTCCACGGACGTGGACGGCGTCTCGAAGGAACCCGGTGAGCCAGCCCTGGCCGCTGCCGCCTCACTCCATGAGCAGCGCGGGCGGAGCCTGGAGGGCCGGGCCCGGAAGGGTCAGGAGAGCTTCCGGCGGCGCAGGAGCAAGAGAGAAGGCCCGGGCCTGGGCGCGCTCGTGCTGGGCGTCGGCTGTCTGGGCTCGCTCGGGCTGGTGGGGCTCCTGTTCCTGGGCGGGATCACACTGCGCGGGTCCCAGGCAAGGCGGGCTGAATACGAGCACAGGGCGGCCTCCGCTCACGAGCTCGCGCGCCGGGAGCTGGAGGAGCGGGGAGGTCATCGGCTGGCGGCCTTCGTAGACGAGCGCGGTGAGGAGGTGGAGGGCCTGCGTGCTCGTTATGAGGCCGTCGAGCTGCAGCACCGGACGATCGTGACCAACGAGGAGGGTGGGCTCTACCGCGTCGAGCTGCGCCCCTTCCCCCTGGAGCGCGAGGCCTTGCTCGTGGACCTGCGCACCTGGCTCGACGAGGCGGTGGCCGGGGCGGAGCTGACAGAGGACGAGGCCCGGAGCCTCGAGGAGCTCTGGCTGCCCTTCGGCGAGAGCTATCACGTGATCGAGTTCGAGCAGTATCCGGGCGGGTCCTGGAGGGTGCTCGACTCGATCCGCGAGACGGAGGCCAACGGCAGCAGGAGAAGCAGTCGGACCTTCTCCGGAGCGCAGCTCGAGCCCCGCTACCAGCGACTGATGAGCAGCATGGACCTGCTCCCCCCGGCGGTGGAGGCGGCACCTCCGCCGAGTGTGATCGAGGTGGCGCCGCGGGACTGAGCGCCGCGCCCTAGCCCGGCCTATTCATGAGCCTTCAACGCATTAGCACCCAACCGGGATCC
>CAZQAT010000116.1:0-12923 GCA_964591315.1 uncultured Planctomycetaceae bacterium | reverse complement strand
GACTGCCTTGATGGGTGAAGGCTCCGTTGTTGCCCTGCGCCACCATCGTCTGGCTGCCAGATCCGAACGGCAGCCTGTAGTAGCAGTGCGCATCGGTCGGTCCGCCCGCATCGGCGCAGAGAACGACCGCGTCACGGACGATCTCGGGGAGCCTGGCGGTGTACCGAGAGTCCCTCCCGCGCAGCGCTCGAACACACGCGCAGCCAGGGAGCTCTTCCGGACGCGCCACCCTCTCGAGCCGGTCCCGGTCCAGGGCTCCCCGACTCTTCCCGCCGGATGGAGGCGGCCGGTGAACGCGACTGCCCTGGCGCCGACTCCTCGTCATGCTCCGCCCGTGGAGGCGGCCAGCATGCCAGGCTCAGACCGACGAGCGGTCACTGCCCAAACTTCGTCAGCGCGGTCCGTGGGGCCCGGCGTGCGATCCAGATGTCCCGCTCGTTCTGGGGAGTCGAGTAGTAGATGTAGCCACTCTCGGTGACCACGACCTCGGGGCTGCTGCTGTGGACGCCACCATCGAACTCGATGACCGCCGAGCGCTCCTCAGTGTCGGGGTCGAAGGCCCAGATGCCCTCGCGGTTCCCGACCAGGATCTTCCGGTCCGCAGAGTCCCAGGAGACCGTGAAGGCCCCCGTGGCGAGCGAGTCCTCGAACACCTTGTACTCATCGGTCTCGGGCATGTAGAGCCCGAACCAGCGCATCCTCAAGGGCCCGGACTCGCCCTTGGCATTGACGATCCCCAGCAGGCGGGTCCCGTCGGAGCTGTACTCGACCGGGGAGAACCAGCGCCCCTCCTCATCGACCTTGGGCTTCGCCTCGGCATCCGAGAGCGGCAGTTCCCTGGCGTCCGCCGGGAGCACGTACCAGCTCTCGGTGGCCGCGGTCACGGTGGCCATGGTCCCATCCTGCGGGTGGACCGTCGGGGTCGTGATCAGCCTCCAGCCGTCGGTGGTCCGCACAAAGCCCCCTCCGTCCACACCGCAGCGCCAGCCCTCGTAGACCCCGTTCCGGTTGCTGAAGAAGTGGACCCGGTCCCCGCGGTGACCGAAGCGTGGCTGCAGGTTGCGGAAGGCGTCATCGGTGACCTGCCTCATCCCGCTGCCGTCTTCTCGGCTGACGTAGATGTCGTCAGCGCGCATCGGGCCGCCGGTCATGACCAGGAGCTCCCCGTCCGGGCTGACGTCGAAGTCCCCGGCGACTCCGCCTCCGACGACCACCTCGGGGATCCCCGTGAGCTCGAGCGTCTCGAGGTCGATCTGGGCACGCAGGATGCGGTAGGAGCCCATGCCGTCGACGTAGGCGATCATCCGGCCGTCCCGGGTGACGTCCGGGTCTCCGGCGTAGGTGCTGGGCGCGGGGATCGGCCGTGGGGTCGAGCTGACCTCGCCGGTGCTCGGGTCGAAGTCCAGCTCCCAGAGCCCCATCGGCCCGCCACGGTTGCTGCTGAAGACGATGCTCGCGCCGTCCTGCCCCCAGGCCGGCCTCCAGTCGAACTCCAGGTCGTCGGTGAGCAGCCTGGCGTCGGTCCCGTCGGCCCGGATGATCCCCAGGTCCCGGCGCCCGGTGATCTCGAAGCGCCCCTCCTCGTCCACGAAGCCGACCGTCCAGAACAGGATCCACTGGCCGTCCGGGGACCAGCGCGGGTCCACGGCGTCCCCTGGGTAGATCATCCTCGACTCGCCGGACTCCACGTCCACGATCAAGAGCTCACCGTGGGTCGGGCGACCATGGGGCTCGGGGTAGCCCTCCGTCGAGCAGACGAGCTGCTTGCCGTCCGGCGACCAGTCGAGCCCATAGCCGTCCACGTCGAGGCGGCGCCGGGACTCACCGGTCGCCCCCATGATGTAGATGGCCCCGGGCATGCCGAGGCTGCCGCTCCTGAAGGCGATGCGCTCACCGTCGGGGGAGAAGCGCGGCAGCACCTCGTCCCCCTCCATGTCCGGGGTCAGCTCGATCGGTCGGTTGCCGCCGATGCGGTGCAGGTAGATGCTGGTCTCGCTCTCTGCCTCGGAGGAGCGCATCGAGTAGGTGATGAACTCCCCGTTCGGCGAGATGGAGGGGGAGCTCTCCATCCCGGGGGCGGAGGTGAGGCAGTCGAAGGCCCAGATCTCCCCCGCGTCGGAGGCCCCGGTGGCCAGGGTCTCCTCGGCCCCATCGGAGAGCCATCTCTGGGAGAGGAAGGCGCAGCAGCCGGCGAGCAGGGCGGCGCACACCCAGCCCAGGGCTCCCCGCCTCGCGGGAGTGCCTCGGCCGGCGGGGGCCTCGAGCTGCCCGCTCGCAATGGCCTCCTGGACGAGCTCCAGCTCGTTCCGGACGTCCAGCGCCGACTGCCAGCGGCGGTCCGGGTCCTTCTCCAGGCAGCGTTGGATCAGCCGCTCGAGCTCCAGGGGGACCGGGTTGTCGTAGCTGGAGAGCGCCACCGGCTGCTCCTTGAGGATGCTCGAGAGGATCGAGACCGTGCTGTCTCCCTGGAAGGGCAGCTGCCCGGTGGCCATCTCGTAGATGACGACGCCGAGCGCGAAGACGTCGGTCGCCAGGCTGGTCCGCCCGGCCTCGACCTGCTCGGGCGCCATGTAGTTGACCGTCCCGAAGATCCGGCCCTCCATGGTCAGGCCCTGGGTCGAGCCTCCAACCTCGTTCGAGATCTGCACGCCCCGGTTCTTCGCGAGGCCGAAGTCGAGGACCGTCACCTCGCCCCGCGGTCCGACCATGATGTTGTCGGGCTTGATGTCCCGGTGGGCGATCCCCTGCTTGTGCGCGGCGGCGATCGCGTCCGAGATGGGGATCGCCAGCTCGAGGATCCGCTCGACTGACAACGGGCCCTCGGACTCGATCAGCTTGGAGAGGGTCCTGCCCTCCACCAGGTCCATCACGAAGAAGGCGTCGTCCCCGACCTCCTCCAGGGCGTAGATCGTGACGATCCCCGGGTGCTTCAGCGCCGCCAGGGCCTTTGCCTCGCGCTCGAAGCGTCCCCGGTGCTCCCGGTCCTCGGCGACCTCCGGCCGCAGGATCTTGAGGGCCACGGTGCGGCCGAGGCGGCCGTCGCGGGCGACGTACACCTCCCCCATGCCACCCCTGCCGAGCAGACGTTCGAGCGTGTAGTCACCAATGCTGGTCCCGGACCGGTCTTGTTCCTTCACCCTTGTCTCCTCTCCCCATGAGCGCCTCCGAACAGGAGAGCGCTGGATTCACCACAGACTAGGCAAAGCGGCACCCGCGTCCCAGCAAAGTCCTGCGCAGGCTCCACGGGGGTTCATTCAGCCCCAGCCTGCCCAATCTCATGTATGGTGGGCATGAGATCAGATCTCGGTGCCTCGCACAGAATTCTCTCGCCCCCCCCCAACTCGCGGAGACCATGGTCCAGTCTTGCAGTCCCCCTGCCCGGGAGGAG
This sequence comes from uncultured Planctomycetaceae bacterium, assembly GCA_964591315.1. GTDB lineage: Bacteria > Planctomycetota > UBA1135 > UBA1135 > JABACD01. Next base: position 9,535 of record CAZQAT010000116.1, on the reverse strand, counting down.
GTGTCGAGCGAGCGTCGGCAGGCTCGCTACCACGGCCTCGACTTCCTCCGAGCGTCGATGATGTTGCTCGGGGTCGTCCTCCACGTGCTGATCGCCTACTGGGAGTTCCCCGGCCCCAGCGAGGACCTCAGGTCGCCCGACAGCGCCATGAGCTTCATGCCGTACCGCAGCCCGCAGCGTGGGGAGTCGGTCGAGATCATCCTGGTCCTGATCCACTTCTTTCGCATGCCGGGCTTCTACCTGCTCGCGGGCTTCTTCGGCGCCCTGCTGATCGCCCGCCGCGGCGCGCGCGAGTACTTCTGGAATCGAACCACCAGGATCCTCTTCCCCTTCGTCGTCGGCTGGTTCGTGCTCTGGCCGATGGCCCGCTTCTCCTTCGGGATGGGGCAGAGCCTGATGTACGCCGAGCCGGGCCAGGGCACCCTCGCGAACGCCCTGGCGGAGAATCCGTTCTGGATGCACCTCCCGTTCGTGAGCGAGTGGCCCCACGACCTGATGCACCTCTGGTTCCTCCACTACCTGGTGCTGTTCTACATCGTCACCGTGCCCCTCGCGCTCTGGGTGGACCGGCCGGGGGGCAGGCTCAAGGAACGCCTCCACGGCATCTCTCACGAGCTCCTCCTGGGCAAGTGGCGCCGGCTCCGGTTCCCCGCCCTGATCGGGCTGACCGTGCTCGCGACTCTCCCCCAGCAGGCGCCCGGGCTCCTGACGACCTTCCGCTTCACGCCGAACCCGACCGTGTTCTCGGTCTACTTCCTGTTCTTCCTGGTCGGTTGGGTGTTCTACGCCCACCGCGACATCATCGACGGGCTGCGGCGCAACGCCGGACTGTGGACCCTGCTCGGCTTCGCCATGATGGGCCTCGTCGTCTACCCCCTGGGCACGAACTTCAAGCAGGCAGGGGCCGGTGAGGCCGACCTGTTGATGGGCTCCGCCACCCTCCAGATCCGGACCTACTGGGCGCTCCACAGCGTCGCGATGTGGCTGGCGATCCTCGGGCTCATGGGGCTCTCAGAGCGCGTCTTCACGCGCCACCACCCCACCGTGCGCTACGTGGTCGACGCCTCCTACTGGGTCTACCTGATTCACTTCCCGATCTCCGTGATGGTCCCGGTCCTCTTTCACGACTGGACCCTGGACGCCGACCTGAAGATGTGGCTGATGACCCTGCTGGTGGCGGCGATCAGCTTCGTGAGCTACCACTTCCTGGTGCGTAGCACGTTCATCGGCCAGGCGCTCAACGGCCGCAGATACCCCCGCCAGCTCCCCTGGAAGGAGCAGGAGCTACCGGCGACCGAGGCCGCCCGCTGAGCCTCCGCTCGGCGCCGTGGCAGCGCCTGTCGATGTCGAGCCCTCGCCGCTGGCGAGTCACTGACAGAAGCGGATGCTCACTCCGTTGGACGTGTTGGAGGTCGCGCCGGGGTTGGAGTCGCGGTACCAGAACTGCAGGTTCCAGGTCGATCCCGCCAGGAAGGTCGCGCCCTGGGGCAGGTTGCCGAAGTCCGGCATGAAGGAGACCTGGCCTCCGGCCCCGGAGAAGTGGACCTCCTCGTAGCGGATCTGCGGCGCACCGACACAGAGGACTCCCTGGCTACCGCCGAAGCCGGGCACGTTCGCCGTCGACTGTGACATGAAGAAGATCCCCGGCCTGTTCGGCGGGAGGTTCGTCACGAGGTAGTCGAGCTGGCCGTCATTCACGTTGAGGCTACCCGTCACGCTCAGCTGCGCCATCTGGCCCGTGGAGTTCGCGGTGGAGTCGCAGTAGCTCTCGATGCCACAGGCCGGGCCCCCGTTCGCCACGAGGCTGACATCCAACACGAGGTCGGTGTCGAGCTGACTGATCGTCGCGGACAGGAGCAAGTTCGCCGTGGCCCCAGGTGGAAAGACCGTCGGCAGAGGGAAGGGCTGGTCGGTGATCGCGAAGCCAGGGGCGGGATCCGCGATCTGCTGCTGGTCGGTGACCAGCACGTCGATGCTCGCCGTTGCCACGTTACCGTTGACAAGGACCGTACCCGTCAGGGGCAGGAGTATCGGGGTCGGCCCGACAGGAGTGACCTGACCCTGGAAGTCGATGACGAAGCTCAGGTCCGCGGGGACACTCAGCACGAAGCTGTACTCGTTCGGGGTGCCGGTCGGGACCAAGACGCCTGGCGCGGCGATCCCGCTCTGCACCAGCTCGAGCTGCGAGACGGCTGATGACCCGAGCGGCACGTCGATCGGCAGCCCGCCGATGAACAGGGAATCGGGCTGCTCGGTCCGAAACGTGCTGAAGAGCATCGAGAGCGTGATCGAGGTGCTCGCGTTCGCGCCGTTCAGCAGGTCGACGGACAGGGCGTCCATCGAGACCGTGGACGTACCGAGGTCCACGTCCAGGTCGAAGGAGCCGGAGGTGGCGCCGCTGAACAGGGAGTCCAGGGTCAGGGCGAGATCCATCGGGATCAGGTTGTTCCCGCTCCCCCCGAAGAGGCCCGGGATGGTCAACGTGCCCGCCGGGTTCGTCACGGCGTCGTAGTCGCCGATCACCGTGCTCGGCAGGCTGAGCACGATCTCGTTGTCCACGACCGACGAGCTCGCGCCCGAGTCGATCTGAAAACTGAACTCCTGGGCGCCCAGCGGCGCCGCCAGGACGGCGGAGATAGCGAGAGAGCGGGGGAAGACTCTGGAGTGCATGGCAAGGGCTGAGATGGGGTCTCCCCCAAGGGTACCTTTGATTCCTCGTCACTGGCGACGACCCCCATGAAATCGCAGCGAGACTCCGGGTGCGGCTCCCTGATCGAATGGGCCCCGGCGGCACGAGCCGCGTCGGACGGGCGCCGCACCACGAAGACCCGCGAGGGACGCCAGCCCGTCACTCAGCCCCATGAGGGCGCTCCTGGTCAACCTGGAAGGCACCAGGCCGCCCTGGCATCGCGGCCCTCCCAGTTGTTGCCTGAGCAGGCCCCTGGGCTGGTAGAATGAGCAGGCCCTTCGCCTCAGAACTCGGCCTCACCCCAAGACCAGGAGCACCTCATGCGGACCCTCACCACCATCTGTGCACTCTTGACCCTCTGCACCACCGTCTCCGCGCAGTACCGCGGGATCGAGTGGAGCATCGACGGTACGCACCCGACGATCGATGGCATACCGCGGGCAGTCGTTCGCGTGTATGCGGGGTACGACGACCCGAACTGGCAGCTCAATGCCGTCTACGGCAGTGCACCGGACCTGCTGTCGATCTCGACCAGCGACCCCCTGGGCTTCTACCAACACCCGTTCGGGGGGAACACGAGCCTCGAGATCAACCCCGCGCTCTTCGTGGACTTTCCGGAGCTCCAGCACGACTCATGGGTGACCATCGGCCGCGAGGACATGACGGACAACGAGATGATGCACATCGGCATCGACTACGGTCCGTGGAACGCGGGAGGCTCCCTCGACGCCGATGATGGCGCATGGTTCGCTGTGCCCATCAACTTCACGCACATGTTCCCGGACGCCAATGGGCAGGTCCTGATCGCACAGCTCACCGTGACCCTCGGGGAGACGATCCAGGGCACGGTCCACCTGCAGGGCAAGGACGACACTCTGGCCGTGACCGAGCACATGGACCAGACCTTCTTCATCGACACGGGAGAGGCTCCTGGCTCCGCCTACTGCTTCGGCGATGGCTCCGGTTCGAACTGCCCCTGCTCCGCCTTCGGGAGCCTCGGTCAGGGCTGCGCGAACACCACGGGCCTCGGCGCGACCATGACCGCCACCGGCACGGCCAGCCTGGTCAACGACACGCTGCAGTTCAGTATCGACGGCGTGCCCGGCGCCAAGCCCGGTCTCCTGCTGCGCGCCGACAACCAGGTCGGGGTCCCCATCGGTGACGGCATCCTGTGCACCACCGGCAACAGCCTCCGCTCCCAGGTGCAGGTCACGGTCAACGGCGCCACGGCCTTCACGGACTTCCAGGGCGGTCCCTTCGCTGCGGTGGCCAACATCGGCGCGCCCACCAACTTCCAGTTCTGGTACCGCGACCCGAGCAATACCTGCTCGGGCTCGGGATTCAACTTCACCAACGCCTGGACCGTCACCTACTGAGTTCCGGGCTGCCCCCCACAATCGTCGCACGCGGACTGGAGTACAGATGGAGACCGAGAGAAGCTCCTCTCTGCCGCGAGAGCTGCACCGCTTGAAGCGAGGACTGAGCGGCCTGCACCGTGGAATCTACAATGCAGGCCTGGCTGTCGAGCGCTTCCGGTCGCGCCTGTCCTTGAAGCAAGTGGAGCGAGACGGGAAGCCCAGCTTCTACCTCGAGCGCCCCGGCCCGGGGGAGAAGGTCGTACTCGTCCACGGGTTCACGGGCTCCAAGGACAACTGGCTGATGTACGCGCAGCACCTACCGCGGGGCCTGCACCTCATCGTGCCCGACCTGATCGGACACGGCGAGAACGCCCCCGACATGGACCGCGACTACCACGGCTGGGCCTTCACCGACGCCCTGCACGATATCCTGGGAGAGATCGGCCTGGAGCGATTCCACCTGGCCGGTCACTCCCTGGGAGGCCTGCTGTCGATGGGCTACGCGACGCGGCACCCGGAGCAGGTGCAGAGCCTGCTCCTCGTCTGCCCGGCCGGGGTGCACCCGACCGAGCTGAGCGACTCCTTCCAACTGATCGAGGAGGGGCGCAATCCCTTCCTGTGCGACTCGCGGTCGGACTACGACCGGTACGTCGACCTGCTCTTCCACACTCCCGCCCCGATTCCCGGCCTCGCGCACTCCTTCCTCTGCCGGGACCTTGTGGAGCGCAAGCTCCTCTTTGCGAAGATTTGGGACGACCTGAATGCAGGCGATGAAGACGTCACCACCCTGCTCGGCAGCGTCGACACCCCCACCCGCGTCGTGTGGGGAAGGCATGACCGGGTCCTGCACCCGGCGGGCATGGAGATCTTCCGGGAGAACATCCCGAGCGCTGACGGCGCATGGATGGAGTGTGGCCACTGCCCACCGGTCGAGTGCCCACGGGAGCTGGCCGCCCTGCATCTCGAGTTGATGGGCCACAAGATGAAAGGCTGATGGCACAATCGCCCATGAGCCCCGAGCAAGCGAAGGCATCCATGATTCGACAGCTGAGAGCCCCCTCCACCCGCCACGACCGATCAGCGCGAGCTCTCCTGTCCAGCCTCCTGGTCCTGACAGGCCTCCTCGCGGGCAGCTCGCAGGCTCAGCTGCCGGAGGACATGGGGCCCGAACCCGTGGGCGAACGCTCCGTGAGCTTCTCGCACCCACTCTCGGCGAACAGCACGGTCACCGCGGACATCTTCTACCCGGCGCTGAGCTCCGGGCAGAACGCGACACCCAACGTCGCCGGTGGGCCGTACCCCCTGGTGGTGTTCCTGCACGGGTACTTCGCCCCGCCTTCCTTCTACAGCATTCTCACGGCGCACATGGCCAGCTACGGCTTCGTCGTGGCTGCAGTCGGCACGGAGAGCGGGTTCTTCCAGAACATCATGAATGAGGCGCGCGACGCTCACGCCCTCCTCCACTGGATGGACGAGCAGAGCTCGAGCTCGACGAGCTTCTTCTCTCAGCTGCTCTCTGATGGCCCCTGGTCCGCGACGGGACACTCCAATGGCGTGGCCGCCATCTTCTACATGCTCGAGTGGGAGGACCGGATCAAGTACGTCGCCGCCACCGAGGCGAACTGGTTCAACATCCCCACGGTCAGCCAGTTCGACGGGTCCTTCCTCTCCATCGGATCCAGCGAGGACCTGCTCGCGCCCGCGAGCAGCAACGCCCGGCGCTACTACCTCGAGGCCCAATCGGCTCAACGGCGGACGTATGCGCTGATCCTCGGAGGAGGGCATAACGGATCACTCGACTTCCCGTCGAGCCTGCACACCCTCTCCCACGCAGAACAGAACCGCCTGCACCGACGACTGATGTCGGGCTTCTTGCGCGCCGAGGTCCTGGGCGAGGAGAACGTCTACTCGTACCTGATCGGCGCGGAGGTCCAGGGCGAACCGATCAGTCGGGAGAGCAACTGCCCGAGGCCCATCCTCTGGGCCAAGCATGATGGAGCCCAACCCGGAGCCGTGAACGCGGGCATGGCCGCGGTGCCCGGTGACACCATCAGCCTCGCCTGGTCTCGCGGGGATGGACTCCAGGCTCTGGGCCTGGGCCTGGCCGGGCTCTCCGGCTCCGTCTACCACACCGCCGTGGTGCCCGCGAGTGGCGTCATCGAGGTGCCCGCCAACCTCCCCCCGGAGTTCTCGGGCAACACCCTGAACATACGTGGAGTCCGGGACTCCGGCTCGAGCTGGGCGTACACGCGTGCGGCCAGGATCCAGGTTCCCTGACTCCGGCAAGGCGGCGGCTCACGGCTCAGGCGAGGCCCTGACGCACCACGCGGCCAATAAAAGGATGCGCGCATCTAGACATAGCCTCCAGGCCAGGTACGGTGCCCCTTGTGTGCCACGCGACTGAGTGCGTCCCCCTGCGCCGATTGCCACCCGAGACAGGACAGGATGCTCGGGTCGCCCTTTGGCCCTTCCGCGAGAGCAAGGTGCGACAGCGCGCGGTACAGTGGCGAAGTAGGGCTCGAGTTCAGCCTCTAGCCACCTGCCCCAGCCTGACCGACTCCAGGTGTGGGCCAGTTCGCACAGCCAGCACCCCTAGGATGTAATCTGGAAGTCACTCCCACCTGGGCGAGGCCCCCCGCCTTCCCGGCGACGAGTCCGTGGAGCACGAAGAGAAAGATCATGTACGGCCTGATACACAAGGCGATTCGGGACTGCGTCCGCCAGGAGTTTGGCGCGGACGCATGGAATAGGATCGAGGAGCGGGCGGGTGCCGACCAGTCCATCTTCGTGAGCATGCAGGCCTATCCCGACGAGGTCACGCTCGGCCTCCTGGCCAGCACCGTCGGGGAGTTGAACCTGGATCTCTCCGACCTGCTGAACCGGTTCGGGAGATTCTGGGTCCTGCACACCGCTCGTACCGAGTACGGCCCACTCTTCGATTTCGCCGGTAGCGACGTGCGCTCGTTCCTGGGCAACCTGAACGCGATGCACGAGCAGGTGGCCATCACGTTTGCCAACCTCAGGCAGCCCAGCTTCACCGTCGAGGACGGGCCCGACGGGAGCATCCTGCTCCACTACGAGTCCCCCCGCAGTGGTCTCAGCTCCTTCGTCATCGGCCTGCTGGAGGGACTCAGCGAGCACTTCGAACAGCCGCTGCAGATCGAGCACGTGGAGAACCGGGAGGAGGGTGCCCCCCACGACGTCTTCCGGCTCAACATGGCGTCATGATCGACGCCGCCACGGTCAAACACCTCTTCCCCTTCTCCGTCTGGGTCGATGAGAACCTGACCGTAGGCACCCCGGGCAGGACCCTGGAGGACCTCTTCAAGGTCCAGGTCGGCACTCCGTTCGAGGACGCCTTCGAGTTCCTTCGGCAAGAGAGTCCCCTGTCCCCCGAACTCCTCAATGAGCTGGTCGACTCCCCGATCCAGATCAGGATGAGGAGCACCGGCGTGATCCTCATGGGACAGGTCGCCCCCGCGTTGTCCGGGTTCCTCTTCCTCCTCACTCCGCGCCTGCCCAGTGTCGAGGAGCTGAGCCCGCTCGGCCTGAAGATCCATCACTTCGCGCCGCACGACGGGGTCATGACCAGCCTGTTCCAGCTCCAGCAGACCGAGGTCACGGCTGCAGAGGCCATCTCAGCCGCCACGGACCTGGTCAAGCAGCAGAGCGTCTACCGCCAGATCGTCGAGCAGTCGAATGACCTCATCCTCGGCCTGCACCCGGACCTGGGGGTGACCTTCGCCAACCCGGCAGCCCGGATGCTGCTGGGCCTCGAGGAGCTCCCGACCCCGTTCACGGACGTGTTCGATGAGGACGCCTCCTCGAAGCTGAGCAGTGTGGCCGAACGGCTGAACGCGGGTGCCGAGTCCGCCTGGGTGGAGCTGAGCGCCACGGGCGCGAGGGGCGGCACGCTCCAACTCGACGGCTCCATCGCGACCAGCGCGGCCGCCGAGCACACCGGCCCCCTGCTGGGGTTCTTCCGGGATGTCACCGAGAAGAACATCGTCGAGCAGGAGCTTCGCAAGAGTAACGAGCAACTCCGAGAGGCCCAGAAGATGGAGGCCATCGGTCGCTTCGCCGGTGGCATCGCCCACGACTTCAACAACATCCTGGGCGTGATCAGCAGCGCCGGCGACCTCCTCCAGGCAGACCTGAGCCAGCACGACCCGCGCCTCAAGGACGTGGAGACCATCATCTCCACGGCCGAGAAGGGAGCCGCGCTCGCCCGCCAGCTGCTCCAGTTCAGCCGTCAACGCCCGAAGGTCGAGGGGCGCACGGACCTGTACGGCCACATCGAGAGCATGCGCGAGGCGTTCTCTCTCATCCTGAACAGAGGGGTCAAGCTTCACACCCCTGCTCCGGAGAACCGATGCTGGGCCGGGATCGCCCCCATTCAGCTCGAGCAGATCCTGATGAACCTCGTCGTCAACGCGAGCAACGCGATGCCGTCCGGCGGCTCCATCCACATCACGGTGGAGGAGCAGGAGGAGCATGTCGTCCTCTGCGTCCGAGACACTGGCACGGGCATGCCGCCGGAGGTCGTGCAGCGCATCTTCGAGCCCTTCTACTCGACCAACCAGCAGAAGGGAGGATCCGGCCTGGGCCTGAGCGTCGTGTACGGAATCCTCGACGAGGCAGGCGGCAAGATCGAGGTGGACTCCGTACCCGGTGATGGGTCCACCTTCCGGGTCACCTTGCCGCGTGTCGAGGGCGAGGAAGCCAGCGACGCACCCGAGGATCGACAAGCCCCGCCGGAGACTCGGGAGGTCGTCGGCCGCGTGGTCCTGGTCGAGGACCAGCCCGACCTCCGCAGGTTGATCAGTCGGGCGCTCGAGGGGCTGGGCCTGGAGGTCGTGGCGTTCGAGGGCATGGAGAGCGCGGAGGTCGGCATCCAGGCCTACGAGGGCATCCCCGACCTGTTCATCACGGACATCGCCCTCGGCGACGGGAACGGCCTCGACCTCGCGGAGCACCTGCTCACCAACGGGCAGGTCGAGCGCGTGCTGATCACCACGGGCAACGCCGACTTCGACCGGGTGGAGGACCTCACCTCCCGGCACGGCTGCCGGGTGCTGATGAAGCCCTTCCGGATCCGCCAGCTGTACCAGCTGGTGGGCGAGATCCTGAGCCTCTAGCTCGGATCATTCATGAAGACGCGCACCAGACACAGCAACTCGGTTCCTGGTGGTGCTTTGCGGGTTCTGCCGACGCAGGCGACCCTGAAGGGTCGTCGAGGAAGCCAGGTTCCGAAGAGCGCCGCCAGGGGCCGAGAGGCCGTCGAAGACGGCCGCTTGCGAGGTCTGGTGTGCGTGTTCATGAAGAATCCGGGCTAGCCCGGATCATTCATGAAGACGTGCACCAGACACAGCAACTCGGTTCCTGGTGGTGCTTTGCGGGTTCTGCCGACGCAGGCGACCCTGAAGGGTCGTCGAGGAAGCCAGGTTCCGAAAAGCGCCGCCAGGGGCCGAGAGGCCGTCGAAGACGG
>CAZQAT010000115.1:0-12988 GCA_964591315.1 uncultured Planctomycetaceae bacterium | reverse complement strand
GGCCCGGCGGACGATCGCGCGGGCGGTGTCCTCCTCGATGGTCCCCCCGAAGGTGATCCAGCCTCCGAGCGAGACCTCGCTGACGAGCAGGCCGCTCGAACCGAGCTTGCGGTACTTCATGGGGGCGGATTCTAGCAACCCGCCCCCCCTGAGCCGGGTCCCCAGCCGGCGCTTGCAACCAGGATCACGCCTGCCGCCGCGGGAGTGGACAGGGGCCGGGTTTCGGGAGATCGGGGATTCCACGAGCCGCTAGACTTCGACCCCATGACCCGGACCCACGCACCGCTCTTCGCCCTGCTCCTCCTCTTCACCTCCTGCGGCGGGACCGGTCCCCGGGCTGCCTACGAGGCCGGTGTGTTGCACGTCTCCCTCGGGGAGGAGCCCTTCGCCGTCGTGCACGCCGCCGCGACTCCGCGACCCTTCGTGCACCCCTTGTTGGGGCCCGGCGGCGTGCCGATGACCCGCAGCTTCCCCATGGCGGAAGAGCCCGGAGAGGCGAAGGACCACCCGCACCACCAGTCCTTCTGGTTCGCCCACGGGGACGTGCAAGGCTTCGACTTCTGGCATGGCAAGGGCCACGGGGAGCGCATCGCTCTGGTGGAGGAGCTCCAGGTGCACGTGGACGGGGAGCGCTGCTCGGTGCGCACCCGCTACCAGTGGCTCGTCTCGAAGGGGCACCTCCTGTGCAGTGAGGAGCGCGAGCTCGTCTTCGCCGGTGACGCGGAGCAGCGCACTGTGGACGTCTCGATCACCCTCGAGGCCGGCGATGAGCCGGTGACCTTCGGTGACACGAAGGAGGGCAGCTTCGCCCTGCGCCTGCACCCGGAGCTGCGGGTGGAGGGCGAGGTGGCGAACGGCAACCTCACAAACAGCGAGGGCCAGAGCGGTCGCGGCGCCTGGGGCAAGCGGGCGCGCTGGATCCAGGCCAGCGGCACGGTCGAGGGGGTGCCGGTGGGCGTCGTGATCCTCGACCACCCCGCGAACCCGCGCCACCCGACCTGGTGGCATGCGCGCACCTACGGCCTGGTGGCGGCGAACCCCTTCGGCGTGCACGACTTCGAGAAGAAGCCCGCGGGCACCGGTGACCTGACCCTGGCTCCCGGGGAGAGCCTGCGCCTGCGGTACCGCGTGCTCCTGCACGGCGCGGACTGGGACGCCGAGCGCGTGGAGCGCGCCTGGCGCGCCTGGGCGGAGGAGTAGTCCCCCTCAGAAGGGCTGCGCCGCCGCGGGAGTCCGGGACTCGGGAGCCCGGATGCGCACGCTGCCGACCCGGCCCGAGTCGTCGAAGGAGCCGAAGCCGATGCGCCCCCAGCCGAAGGTGGCGTCGGTGGCCTCGAGGACCGGCGTGGCGCCGCCGTCCCAGAAGACCCGCACCGTGCCCGCCTCCACGCGCCGCTCGATGCGCACGCGGTGCCACTCCTCCTGGCCCCAGTCGACGCCCTTTGCCGCCACCGGCGCAACGTTGGTGCGCGGCGCGCCGTCGACCCGGAAGACGTTGTGGGCGTTCGCGTCCGGGGTCGTGGCCAGGTGCACGTAGTAGTAGTGCGCGGGGTCCTGGAAGCCGAAGAAGAGGCACAGGTCCCGGTGGCCGTAGGCGCGCCCGGTCTGCATCAGCTCGACCTCCAGGTCGAAGTCCCGCAGCTCCAGCTCCGGCACCAGGGCGATGCTGGTGGGGGAGCGGTGGGGCGGGGCGTAGTCGCTCTGGCCCAGGAGCTCCAGGGAGCCCTCGTGCCAGCGCCAGCGCTCGGCGTCGCTGAAGGCGTAGCCCTCCAGCTCCGCCTCGCTGGTGAAGTCCGCTTCGTACACCACGGACCAGACCGGCGCGGGAGAGGTCGCGGACTCCGTGGAGCAGCAGCCCGCGGGGACGACCACGGCCCACAGGAGCGCGGCGGCGCGCAGGGGGACCCGCAAGGCTCAGACCTCCGGGGGCACCACGAAGGGCGCGCGGTACTCCCGGGTCGCCAGGCGGTTGGCCTGTTCGCTGCCGACGAAGCGCTCCGTGGTCGGGTCCATCTCGGTCCAGGCCCCCAGGCGCAGGCCCGAGCCCTGGAAGTCCACCTCGTTGGCGTCCAGGTGGGTGCACAGGCGCTCGTAGGTCTCCTGGGCGGCGGCGTTGCCCTGCACCGCGGCGGCGATCTCCTCGCGGCTCTTGCCGGCTCCCAGCAGGTGCGAGACGTTCCCCATGTGGCACATCGCGCTCGACAGGTGCCCCTCGCGGATGTCCGCGGCGAGGTCCTCGGTCTTGCGGCTGCGCACCGCGTCGATGAAGTTCGCGAAGTGGTCCCTGGCGCCCTCGAAGCGCCTGATCTCCTTGCCGTCCTTGTCGACGGCCACCGCGCGGCTGTAGTTCGGGATGCGCAGGTAGCCGCCCTCGCAGTGGATGATGACGCCGATGCGCGCGCCCATGAAGTTGTCCATGCGGCCGCCCCAGTCCTCCTGCTGGGCCTTGCGGTCCCGGGGCAGGCCCCGCACCTCGAAGATCAGCGGCGCGCCCTCGTAGTCGTGGTAGACCATCTGGGTGTTGGGCGTGTTGCCGTCGTCGTCGTAGCCGACCCGGCCGCCGACGCTGAGGGTGCGGCGCGGCAGCTGATCCTGACCGAGGGCCCAGCGGGCCAGGTCCATCTGGTGGATGCCCTGGTTGCCCACGTCGCCGTTGCCCGTGGCGAAGACCCAGTGCCAGTCGTAGTGCAGGTTCCTGCGCATCAGGGGCTCGAGGGGCGCGGGCCCGGTCCACAGGTCGTAGTCGATGTGGTCGGGCACCTGGGTCGGAGACGAGACCTTGCCGATGCTCTTGCGCGGCTTGTAGCAGAGGCCGCGGGCGATCTCGATCTTGCCGAGGTTGCCCTCGCGCATCCAGGCGATGCCGGCGGCGATGCCCTGGCTCGAGCGGGCCTGGGTGCCGGTCGCCACGATGCGCCCGTACTTGCGGGCCGCCTTCACGATCTGGCCGCCCTCCCAGATGTTGTGGGAGACGGGCTTCTCGAGGTAGACGTCCTTGCCCGCCTGGCAGGCCCAGATGGCCTGCAGGGCGTGCCAGTGGTTGGGGGAGGCGACGGCGATGGCATCGATGTCGTCCCGCTCGAGCGCCTGGCGCAGGTCGACGTAGGTGTCGACCTTCTCCTCACGGTCCGTGAAGCGCCTCTTCTCCCGCTCGAGGATCTTGCGGTCCACGTCCACGAGGGCGACCACACGTACGCCGTCCAGGCGATGCAGGCCGTCGATGTGGCCGCGGCCTCGGCTGCGGATGCCGACCACGGCCACGCGGACCTCGTCGTTGGGTCTCCAGCGCCGGGCCACGGCCAGGGGCGAGGTGCTGGAGAGGGCGACGAAGGTCGCCCCGGTGCCTTGCAGGAAACCGCGTCTCGAGAGGTGGGCCATGGCGCTCGTTCGTCTTCTTGGGGGGATCCTCGGTGAGGGGATAGAGTACGGGGCGCCTCCCGACCTCCTCAAGGCTCCGAACCGCGAGCACGCCCCATGCACTCCCTCGCCGCGCTCTCCGTCCTGCTCCTGCTGGCCCTGACCTCCTGCAACGGCTCCGGCGGCCAGGTGAAGGCGGCCCTGCTCGACGGCCCCGCCGGGCCGGAGTTCGAGGCCTTGCGCGGCGCCTTCGCCGCGGCCAACCCGGGCTACGACATCGCCTGGCGCCCGGACTGCAAGGCCCTGGAGGCGCGCGACACGCAGCGCGTGGCCTTCGTCCAGGGACCGGCCTCGCGCAGCGAGCAGCCGACCGTGGGGGACATCCTGCTCCTGCGCGCGGGCGAGGGGTGGACCGCCCCCGCGGAGGCGGCCATCGACCTGCTGGTCTTCGACGTGCCGCACCCGATCCCCGACGGGCTGCCCTCGATCGTGCGCCCCGACTGGGACCCGCGCATCACCGACACCCCCGGCGGCTGCGCCGAGGAGACCGGCGCCTACCGCCGCATCCTCCTGACCTGGCTGGAGGAGAAGGGGCCCTACGTGCTGCACGCCCTCAACGCCCATAGGGTGCGCATCACGGACTCCTTCTCCCACTACCACCCGGTCGAGGGGGGCTTCGACGAGCTCTACCTCGTGCAGATGAGCCGTCCGGGCGCGCGGGTGCTCACCTCCGAGCAGGTGCCCGAGATCGAGGAGCGCTCGATTGGCGCCGACGAGCTGGACGGGCTGCTCCAGAGCACCGAGCTCGAGGTGGGGCACCTGGTGTACCTGCCCCGGGGGACCATGCACCGCGGCGTCGGCGGGGCGCTGGTGCAGGTGATCTCCGTGCCGGGCTTCGTGCCGAACAGCGAGATCGGGCTCGATCACCACCTGCGGGCGATCAACGAGAGGCTGGGGCTCGCGGGCGACGAGGCCCTGCCCTTCCACGAGGCTGCCTCGCACGGTGCCGTCGTGAAGTGAGCCGGGCGTAGGTGGCGAGCCCCGGTGGGGCGGCGGGCTACCCCTCGTTGCTCTCGCCGATGCTACCCAGGCAGCTCCGGATCACCCCGGCCTAGTAGTAGACGAGGATGAAGAGCTCCTTCTTGTCCCACTTGTAGCGCACGCGGCCGGCCTTGCTCCAGTAGCCGGCGAGGCTGCCGTCGATCGACTTGTCGATGGCCTCCGCGTCTTCATGCTCGACCTTCGTGAGGAACAGCATGTTGCCGGTCCCCTTGACGTCGAGTCTGCCATCACCGTCCACGTCGAAGCCGGGGATCCGGCCGGCGGCCCTCACGTTGTCGTAGAGGTGCACGGTGCCGCCGAAGGGGTTCTGGGCGGGGGCCAGGGGCGACTCGATGTACGGACCGCTCCAACCGTTGAAGGGTTGATCGGCCGAGAGGCGCCGATTGCCCGCAAAGGAGTTGGCGTACTCGCGGGCGTAGCTGCCGACGTCGACATGGTAGGAGGCGCAGACGGCCTTGAAGGTCCTGGCCAGGCTGACGACCTCCGAGGTCTTCCCCCTGTCGATCATGCCGCCGGATCGCATCGCCACCGTGCCGGCAAGGATGGAGATGAACGAGATGCCGACGATGATCTCCGCCAGGGAGAAACCGGCGCGTTGCGAGGTGGAGAGAGAGCGCTTCATTCGACGCGAGTGGTGCTGGCCCGGTCGGTGACCGGACGAGGTGGTTCAAGACCTCGTTCGGCCAGCCGCCTCGGGGCCCTTAGCCCATTCGGCCGATTTGGCTCTGCTCCCGTCTGTGGTCGCCAGGAAGGGACTCCGGGGCCCTTCCGGGGCCCCCGGGCGTCCCCGTTGCTCAGGAGACGTCCACTGCGCGGTAGGCGTCGATCACGGCCCGCTCGCCCTCGGCTCCGCCGCGGGAGTTACCGTGCTCCATCCCGAGGATGCCGTCGAACCCACGCCCGTGGATGTGCTCGAAGACCTTCTTGTAGTTGACCTCGCCGGTGGTGGGCTCGTTGCGGCCCGGGTTGTCACCGATCTGGAAGTAGCCGATCTCGTCCCAGCACAGGTCGATGTTGGGGATGATGTTCCCCTCGGAGATCGCCTGGTGGTAGATGTCGAAGAGGATCTTGACCGCCGGTGAGTCGACCGCCTTGCAGAGCATGTAGGCGTGGTCGCTGCGCTCGAGGTAGAGCCCCGGGTGATTGCGGAAGTTGAGGGGCTCCATGACCATCACGAGGCCGTGGGGCTCGAGCACCTCGGCTCCACGCTTGAGCATCTCGATCGCGTGCGCGTCCTGATAGCCCTGGCGCAGGTTCTGCCGCCGCTTCCCGAGCACGACGGTCATCCAGGTGGCGTTGACGCGCTTGGCGACCTCGACGCAGGACGTCAGCTCGGCGACGAAGTTGTCGATGTGCTCCTGCTTGCCGCTCACGAAGCTGTCGTTCCAGGCCGTGCCCCAGTTGCAGACGAACACGCCCATCTGCATGCCGAGGCGCTCCATGGCCTTGGCGATGCGCTCCTGCTCCTCGACCGAGCGGCGCGTCATCTGGTTGTCCTCGACGGCCCGGAAGCCCTCGGCGGCCATGAACTCGAGCTGGGCCACGTAGTCGTCGCCTCCCAGGTTCTTGAACATGCCCTCGTGGGGGGCGTACTTGAGCTTGAAGGCCGTCCCGGGCTCCGCCTCGGGCTCTTGACGCGCGGAGGCCGCGGCGCCGACCAGGGGCAGGGAAGCGCCGGCCAGGCCGGCTCCGAGCAGGGATCTGCGGTGGAACATGGGGGTCTCGTCGGGGGTCGCGGGGGAGCGCGAGGATAGCGGGGCCCCCGGCCCGGCGCGAAGCGGGCAGAGCCCGAAAGGAAAATTGCGGACTCAAGGGTCCTGATATAGTCTGTCGATGGCTCCAGGGCCCGGAATTCCGGCCCCGGGCCCCCTCGAGCGCCCTGCCACGGCGCGGATCCCCCCGGGAGCATCCCATGAGTCAGGAGAACCGAACCAAGGCCCTCAGCCAACAGTGGCGGGACCTGCGCGTCGCCGGCTGGCGCGACCGCGCCGGCCGCTGGGTGGCGGGCTTCACCGTCTACCTCACGCTGACCGGGCTGGCGATCTACCTGCTGCCCTTCAGCGTCTTCAACCAGCACGCGGTCGTGCTCCACACCCTGGTGGGGCTGCTGTTCCTGGTGCCGCTGGTGATCTATCTCGTGCGTCACGTGGTGGCCTACTGGAGCTACCCCCTGACCCACGTCAAGTTCTCCGGCTACGCGGCGGGGCTGATGACCCTGGCCTGCAGCCTGTCGGGTGTCGTCCTGACCTGGGAGAGCGTGATGGGGACGCGCATCACCTACCTGTGGCGCACCGTGCACGTGGTGACCACCTTCGGGGTGGTCCTCTTCCTCGGCGCCCACATGGTCTCGCTCTGGGCCCGCGCCCGGCAGGCGAAGGTCGAGGCGGAGCCCGAGCTCGCCACGGTGCAGCGGGGCTACGCGCGCCTGACCCTCGGCGCCACGGCGGTGCTCTTGCTCGCGACCGGCGCGATGGTGATCGCCGTGCGCCCGATCACGATGTTCGACGTCTTCCCCGAGGACTACGACGCGGAGCCCTACGAAGGAGCAGGGCCCTTCGCCCCGAGCCTGGCCACCACGACCACCGGCGGCGCCTTCGACGCCCGCACCCTGGCCGGCTCCGAGGGCTGCGGCACCTCCGGCTGCCACGAGGAGATCTACGAGGAGTGGCTGCCGAGCGCCCACCGCTACGCCTCCATGGACGCGGGCTTCCAGGCCATCCAGGGGGTCATGGCCAAGCAGAACGGCGCCACCTCGACCCGCTATTGCGGCGGCTGCCACGACCCGATCTCCCTCTTCTCGGGCACGAAGAACATCGGCGTGGCGAACCTGACCGGCCTCGACGGCTACCAGGAGGGCATCTCCTGCCTCGCCTGCCATGCCATCGAGAAGACCGACGTGGCGGGCAATGCCAACTATGTCATGGGCAACCCGCAGCGCTACGTCTGGGAGCAGCGTGAGGGCAAGCTGGCCAAGTTCCTCTCCGACTTCCTGATCCGCGCCTACCCCGAGCAGCACGTGGCCTCCCTCTCGCGGCGCATGTTCAAGACCCCCGAGTTCTGCGCCGCCTGCCACAAGCAGTTCATCGACGAGTCGGTCAACCAGGTCGGCTGGGTCCAGCTCCAGAACCAGTTCGACAACTGGCGCGCGAGCCGCTGGTACGACGAGGACAAGCCCGAGCGCACGATCGAGTGCCGCGAGTGCCACATGCCGCTGATGGCCTCCACCGACCCAGCCGCCGGCGACGAGGCGGACGCCAACCGCACGGCCGGCGACGGCAAGCACCGCAGCCACCGCTTCCTGGGGGCGAACCAGTTCATTCCGGCCCTGATGGACCTCGAAGGCGCCGACGAGCACGTGCGGCTGACCCACGCCTGGCTGCGGGGCGAGGTGGACATCCCCGAGATCGCCCACAAGTGGACCGAGGGGCCGGCGGTCCCGATCGAGCTGCAGGTGCCCGAGAAGGTCACCGCCGGCGAGGAGTTCAAACTCGTCGTGCGCCTGATCAACAACAAGGTCGGCCACGACTTCCCGACCGGGCCCCTGGACATCATCCAGGCCTGGCTCGAGGTGGAGGTCACCGACGCCAACGGCACGCCCGTCTTCCACTCCGGCCGGGTGGACGAGGACAACTTCGTCGAGACCGGCGCCTTCATGTTCAAGGCCGAGCCCGTCGACCGCTACGGCAACCTGATCGACCGCCACAACCTGTGGGAGATGGTGGGCGTGCGCTTCAAGCGCTCGCTCTTCCCCGGCTCCGAGGAGATCGCTGCCTACGACATCACCTGCTCGGGGTCCGCGGGCCACGACGGGCCGCCCTCGAGCGACGAGGAGTTCGCCCTCGCGCTTCCCCCCGACCTGGTCGGGCCCCTCGACGTGAAGGTCAAGCTGAACTACCGCAAGTTCGACCAGTACCTCCTGAACTTCGCCTTCGGGGAGGACGCCGGGCTCGCGTCGCCGATCACGGTGCTCTCCACGGCGGAGGCCCGCATCCCCATGGAGCCCGCGCCGCGGGGGGGTCAGTGAGGGTCCTCCGGCGCCGGCGCAAGACGGTCCTGTCCCTGGCCGCCGTGGCCCTCCTGGGCGGCGTCGCGGCCTGGCAGGTGGCGAGCAGCTCGGTGGAGGAGTACACCGCCGGCGATGTGACCGACGGCCTGTTCGACTCCCTGGCCCGGGACCTGCCCGAGGACGTGCCCGCCGTGCGCTTCGAGGACGTGGCCGCCGCGCGGGGCCTGGTCTTCGAGCACTTTCCCGCGACCCGCACGAACCGTCTGCCCGAGGACATGGGCAGCGGCGTGGCCCTCGGCGACGTGAACGGGGACGGCTGGTGCGACCTCTTCGCCGCCAACATCGCGGGGGCCCTGCACGGGGAGCGCGGCCCGGCCGGGGCCTCGCGCCTCTACCTCGGCGGCCCGGGGGGGAAGTTCGAGGACGTCACGGCCGCCTCGGGCATCGATCTCGTCGAGCTCGCCAACGGCGCCGCCTTCTTCGACGCGGACTCCGACGGGGACCTGGACCTCTTCGTGGCCTGCTACGGCACCTGCCGCCTGTTCCGCAACGAGGGCGGGGCCGAGTTCACCGACGTCTCCGCGGAGCACGGCCTCGAGCGCTTCGAGGGCTTCTGGAGCGGCGTGGCGGTCGGCGACTACAACGCGGACGGCGCCGCGGACGTGTACGTCACGGGCTACGTGAAGTACGTCGAGCGGGCCGAGGGTCTCGGCGAGCCGCCGTCCCAGTACGGCCGCGTGATCCCGGCCGGGATCAACCCCTCGAACTTCGAGCCCGAGCGCAACCTGTTCTTCGTCGGTCGGGGCGACGGCACCTTCGAGGAGCGCGCCGAGGAGCTCGGAGTGCACGACCCCGCCGGCCGCGGGCTCGGGGCCCTCTTCTGCGACATCGACGGCGACGGCCACCAAGACCTCTACGTGGCCAACGACGTCTCCGACAACGCCCTCTTCCTCGGCACCGCGGACGGTGGCTTCGTCGACCGCACGGCGGAGGCTCAGGTGGGGGACTACCGCGGCGCCATGGGGCTCGCGGCGGGGGACTGGGACAACGACCAGGACCTGGACCTGTTCGTCACCCACTGGGTCTCCCAGGAGAACGCCCTCTACAGCCAGCACCCCAAGCCGGACGGCGGCGTGCCGGTCTTCTTCGACGACGCGGACCGCCTGGGCCTGGGCTTCAAGGCTCTCCCGATGGTTGGCTGGGCCTGCGAGTTCCTCGACTACGACAACGACGGCTGGCTGGACCTGTACGTGGTCAACGGCTCGACGATCCCGATCGAGGAGACGCCCGAGCTGATGGAGCCCATGCGCAGCCAGCTCTTCTGGCACAAGTGCGACCAGCGCAGCTTCTTCCACGAGGTGGGCGCGGTCAGCGGCGACTTCTTCAGGTCCGAGTTCGTGGGCCGCGGCGGCGCCAGCTTCGACGCGGACCTGGACGGGGACAGCGACCTGGTCGTGCTCCAGCACGGCGGCCCGGCGCTGCTGCTCGACAACACAGGCGGCAACGCCCGCGGGGCCCTGCGGGTGCGCCTGCGTCAGCCGACGGGGAACACCTTTGCCCTGGGCGCCCGGGTCGAAGCCCGCATCGCCGACCTCACGCGCCTTGAGGTCGTCGGCGCCCAGGGCTCCTACCTCTCCCAGCGCGCGGTGGGGGAGGTGGCCTTCGGGCTGGGCGAGGCGCCTCTCGTGGACGAGCTGCGGGTGACCTGGCCCGACGGCACGGTCGAGAGCGCCGGCCCCTTCCTGCCCTGCACGGTCGTCGACTGGACCCGCGGTGCGGCCCCGAAGGCGCGGCCCTTCCCCGGACGACACGCGCGCGACGCCGAGGGCCCCCCCGAGGTCGAGGAGCAGCGGCGCTTCTTCGCCCTGCGCGACGAGGCCGTGCAGGCGCGCGTGGCCGGCGACTACGACGCGGCGGTCGAGGGCTACCTCGCGGCCCTCGCCCTGTGGCCCGGTCACGCCGACAGCCTCTACTACCTGGCCAACTCCTGGATCGAGATCGGCCGCGAGGCCACGGCCCTGGCCGCCCTCGAGCGCATGGTGCACTTCGAGCCCCAGTCGAGCGGCGGCTGGATGCAGATCGGTCGCCTGCGCCTGCCCGGCGGGGATGCGCAGATCGACGACCTGTCCCTGGCCCGGCGCGCCTTCGACCGTTGCCGGGAGCTCAACAAGGCCGAGTCCCGGCCCGAGACCATGCTCGGCATCGTGGACCTGCTCGAGGGCCGGCTCGACGAGGCCCGCGAACGCTTCACCCAGGCCGCGCGCCTGAACCCCAAGTCGGTCGAGGCGCGCTGGTTCCTCGGTCAGGCCCTGTGGCTTCGAGAGGAGCGCGAGAAGGCCGGACAGTGGCTGCGGGAGGCCCACGCCGTGGCCCTCGCGGGCCGCTCCGCCGGGGACTCCGCCTCCAACGAGGGCGACACGAAGAGCGGCAGCGCCATGACCGCCGGCGGCGGCGTGGCGCTGGCGGACGAGCTCCTGCGCTGGCAGACCCTTGCCGAGCGCGAGCCCGACCCGGTGGCGGAGTACGGCGCCAGCGCCTGGGCGGACACGCCCCGGAGGTGAGCTCAGAGGACCGGGCGACCGGCGGAGCGGGTATCTTCTGCCCGCCTCGCGCCCGTCCTGGCCCACCCGATGTTCAAGCCCCTTCTCCTGTCGCTCACGGTGCTCCTCAGCGCCGCCGGCCCGCTTCCGGCCACGCCGCTGACCGTGTCTGCGGCGACCGCTGGCGGGCGCGGGGTGCAGCAGTCCGCCGAGGTCGAGCGGCTGGTGCGCGAGATCGAGGCCAGCCGCGGCGAGGTCCAGCGCGGGCTCCTGGGAGAGCTCGTCGGTCTCGGCAGCGCCGAGTCCCTGGTCGCGCTGAAGGGGCTGTGTGCGGAGCTCGACGAGGTCGGCAGCCTGCGCAACGCCTTCGGGGCCTTCGCGGGCTACCTCGGGCAGGAGCCCCTCGAGGCCGAGGCCGTGGCCTTCGTCAGCCGCGCCTGCGAGGACGAGCTGGTCCCGCGCCGGCGTGCGGCCGCGGCGGGGCTCGCACGCCTGGCGCCTGCGGCGATGGTGGAGCTCGAGCGTCTCAGCGAGCGCGGGGCGGACGAGGTGGTGCGCGCCCTGGCCCTCGGGCCGCTCCTGCCCGAGCTCGAGCGGGCGGGGACGCCCGCCGCCGCCGAGCGGATCCTGCTGCGCGCACGCGTGCCCCACAGCGGCTCGCGCGACCGCCTGCGCGCGAGCCTGGCGAGCTTCACGGGCGAGGCCAACGACCTGGCCCTGCTCGCCTCCCTCGCTGACCGCCAGCTGCCGGGGGAGAACCGCGCCCTGGCGGCGGAGCTGCTCGCTCCGCGGGACGTGCCCGGGCTCGAGAAGGCCCTGCGGACCGCTCTGAAGGACAGGTCGCCCGAGCTCGTGCTCGCGGCCCTGGCCGCCCTGGAGTCCCGCGGTTCCAGCGACCACGGGGGCGCCCTCAAGGCCCTGCTCAAGTCGCGGGACGAGAGCGTGCGCCGCCAGGCGGTGATCAGCCTGGGCCGCTTGCGTGGGGGCGATGAGCGCTGGGAGCGGCAGCTCGGGCGCCTCGCGAAGGACAGGGACCCGGCCACGCGCATGGGGGCCGCGGTGGCCCTGGCCGACTTGCGCACGGACGGCGCGCTAGAGAGCTTGCACGGGCTCGTGGTCGACGAGGACCACCTGGTGCAGCGCGAGGCCCTGCAGCAGCTCGCCAACCTGCGCCGCGCGGAGAGCCTGCCGCTCCTGATCGCGCGCATCGAAGAGGTGCGCGGCCTGACCCTGCGTCAGCTGCTGTGGACCCTGCGCATGATCACGGGCCTCGACCACGGCACCTCCCACACGCGCTGGGACCGCTGGTGGCAGGCCGAAGGGGCGGGCTTCGAGCTGCCCACGACCGAGGAGGCTCAGCGGGCGGAGGACGCCCGCGTGGAGCGGCGCGCCGGGAGCGAGACGGTCTCGACCTTCTACGGCCTGCGCGTGGTCAGCGACCGGGTCTGCTTCATCCTGGACGTCTCCCGCTCCATGCTGCAGGAGAGCAGCGAGGGCAACCGCCTGGACGTGGCCAAGGCCCAGCTCGAGGGCGTGCTGAAGGGCTTCCCCGCCGGGGACCTCTTCAACGTGATCTTCTTCTCGAGCCAGATCGCGCCCTGGTCGGACGCCCTGGTCGAGATGTCCGCCAGGCGCCGGGCCGAGGCCCTGGCCTTCGTTGCGGAGCAGAAGCCCAGCGGCGTCACCGCGATCTACGACGCCCTCGCGGTGGCCTTCGAGGACCGGCGCATCGACACCATCTACCTGCTCACCGACGGCGACCCCAAGGGGGGCAGCGTGGACGACGTGGAGGAGATCCGCGCCGAGGTGGCCCGCTGGAACCGCCTGCGCCGCATCCACATCCACTGCGTGGCGATCGGCCAGTCGAGCGTCCTCCTGGAGCAGCTCGCGGCGGACTCGGGCGGGGAGTATCGGGAGGAGCGCTGAGGGGCCCGCGGTCCGCCCGAAAGAGAGAGCGGCCGCGGGGGCGGGGGGGGGGGGGCGGCGCCGCGGGGGGGGGGGGGGCCGGGGGGGGGGCGCCGGG
>CAZQAT010000114.1:10398-13156 GCA_964591315.1 uncultured Planctomycetaceae bacterium | reverse complement strand
CCAGGCGCGAAGCAGGCGTGGCTGTCTCCCTCGGGTCCTATCACCCCTTCGTCCAGAGGGTAGACTCGACAGGGCGCTCTCCGGACCCCCGCCTCGTACGGAATGCTCAGTCAGCTCCACAAACCACGGCTCGCTACCCTCTGGGGCCTGGCGGTCTGGCTGATCTCGGCGGCCGCACCGTCCTCCCTGGCGCCCAAGCCGGTGGAGCAGTGGCGACTGACCGGGGCGGACTTCTCCGAGGGCGCCTTCGCTTCGCAGGTCGACGGCCGTGTCCTGCGCTTCGGCGCGGAGCCGGAGTTCGTCGGCGAAGGTGAGCACCAGGCCCTGTTGCTCCCCGCGGGTTCGCCCTTCCTGGTGGTCGACTCCCGGGCCGCACCAGCCAGCCTCCCGGAGCGGAGCCTAAGCGTGGAGGCCTGGGTCGCCCTGGACGAGGCGGGCGAGTGGGGCGGCATCCTGGGCGCACTCGAGGACAACGGGAGCTTCGAGCGAGGGTGGATGCTCGGCAGCCGGGGCAACCAGTTCGCCTTCGCCGTGGCGAGCGAGGACACCGGAACGCTGACCTACCTGCGCTCGAAGACGGTCTTCCGACCGGGTCGCTGGTACCACGTCGTCGGGACCTACGACGGGAAGGTCCAGGAGCTCTACGTCGACGGCGCGCTGGAGGCCGAGTCCACCGCGCAGGGCGGTGACGTCCTCTATGCGGAGGCCCACCACTTCGTGGCGGGGGCCTACAAGGACGCCAATGAGGAGTATCGGCTGGTCGGTGCCCTGCACGAGGTCGCGCTCTACGATCGCGCGATGGGGGCCCGTGACGTGCGCAGGCGGTATGAAGCCCTCGAGGGAGAGCTGCCGCCGCCAGCGAGCGCCAGCTTCACGGGCCTCGCCTCCGCGGAGCCCCCCGTGCTGCGGGAGATGCAGCCCGCGATCAATGACGCCATCCTGCGCGGTGTCGACCGCCTGCTCCTGGAGCAACACCGGGACGGTTCCTGGTCTCGTTCCATCGAGCAGTACCGCAACGGGCAGACGGCCCTCTGCGTCTACACGCTGCTCAAGTCCGGAGTCCACCTCGAGCACCCGTCCATCCAGCGTGCCCTCGACTTCCTGCGCCGCGAGCCGCCGCGCAAGGTCTACTCCGCCGGCTTCCAGCTCCTGGCGCTGGCCGCGACCGGAGATCCGCGAAACCTGCCGTGGGCCCGAGAGATCGCCACCGAGCTCGTGGACTGGGAGAGCGACGTGCAGCCGGGGGGCTGGGCCTACCCGGGCGGCCGGGTCGACATCTCGAACACCCAGCTGGTCGCCCTCGGGTTGTGGGCTGCGTCGACGCTCGGGGCGGAGACATCGCCGCGCGTCTGGCAGCGTATGGTTCGCTCGGCGCTGGAGGACCATCAAGAAGAGCCGACGACCCTTCGGGGCGAGCGGGGGCTTCGCCGGGGGGAGATGGCGGGCTTCACCTACTACAAGGGCGGCGCCACCTACCCGGCCTCGGGCTCGATGGCGACCGCCGGCCTGTGCGTCCTGGCCCTCGGGGAGCAGGTGGCCGGGAAGAAGCTCGGCGCCCGGCTGACGAGGCAGGCTCGGACCGGATCCGAACGGGCCCTCGAGTGGATGGCCGAGAACTGGACGCTCTCGCGCAATCCCGGCTACGTGCAGGATGAGGGCTACTACTACTATCTCTACGGCATCGAGCGCGTGGGGGCCTTCTTCGAGCTCGAGCGCATCGGCGAGCACCTCTGGTACCCGGAGGGAGCCCGGGAGCTGATCAAGCGACAGGAGGAGGACGGCAGCTGGGGCCGAGAGGAGGAGACCTGCTTTGCGCTGCTCTTCCTGGGCAAGGCGACCCACTCGAAGACCGGGCCGCGCCCGCCCCGGGAGCGGCCGAGCCAGGCCACGGAGGGGGCCGATGTCGTCCTGCGGGCGACCGGCACGGACACCGTCACCTTGTGGATCGACGGCTTCGCGGAGGAAGTCACGCGCCGCTTCGAGCACGCGAACCGCCGCCTCGCGGGCCTGCGGATCCTGCAGGTCGAGTACTGGATCGATGGCAGTCCCCTGAAGTCCGCCGAGCACGCCCCCGGACAGCGCTGGGCCGGTGAGCGCTTCGCCGTGCAGCATCGCTTCACGGCGCCCGGCCTGCACCGCTTCGAGGTGCGCGTGCAGGTGATCCCCGCCGGCGCGGACGAGACGACGGTCTACCAGCCGATCACGCTCAGCTCGGGTGAGCTCGAGGTGGAGGCGAGCATCGATGCGCGAGCCTGGATGGAGCGCCTGCGTGCGCTGGAGGGAGAGAACCAGCTCAGCGCCGGGACTCGCCTGAAGGTCTCGGCCACGAGCCAGCTGGACGGCCACCCCGCGGGCCTGGCCGTGGACTCCCTGGAGGCGACCTGCTGGCTCTCCGCGACGGGGGACGAGCGCCCGAGCCTGACGATCGAGCTCGCGCGGCCGACTCCGTGCTCGGCCCTGCGCCTGGGCCCGGCGGCCAGCAGGCTCTCCATGCGTGACACCTTCGATCGCGTGCGCCGCCTGGCGGTCACCGTCAACGGCGGCGCTCCGCTGGAGGTTGAGATTCCCCCGGGGACGGACGAGCTCGACCCGATCCAGGTGGAGCTGCCCGAGCCCGTTCGCCTGCGCCGTCTGGAGGTCAGCATCCTGGAGCGCGAGGCCAGCGGCAGCCGGCCGGGAGTGACCGGCCTCGCAGAGGTTCAGGTCCTCGGCCCCTGAGGGAACCGACGGGGACCATCAGCACGCCTCGGCGTCCGGA
>CAZQAT010000114.1:0-10298 GCA_964591315.1 uncultured Planctomycetaceae bacterium | reverse complement strand
GGGGCCGTTGGCGGGGGCGCGCTGCTGGGGGGAGTGTCCCTGATCCTCGGCCGTACCGGCAACGCATCGAATCACCTGGCGGACTTCGGGCTGGTGACGTTGATCGTTGCAGGCCTCATCAACATGGCAGCCATCGCCAGTGGGCTGCGCTTCATGCTCACTCGCAGAGTGTTCTTGTGGTGGTGGCCCATCAGCCTGCTCCTGGCGGTGGCGGCCGTGGCCGGTGGTGTGATCGCTCTCAGCCTCTGAGGCACACCGAGACTCCTGTCGACGGGCAGCCGCCGCTGGCGGGTCAACGGGTGGAGTCGATCAGATCGCAAGCTCGTGGAGGCTGGTTCGCCTCCATCTGAATCCCGGTGGCGCGGGGCTACGGACAACCGGAGCCATACGCTCCAACCATGCTTCAGGCCGCGACAGTCCCCTCCACCTCCCACGCCTTGCCACTGCTGTCCAGCACCTCGAGCCGCTGGCAGCGCATGGCGCGGAGCACCTCGATCGGGAGGGTGGCCTCGAGGGTCTCTCCCGGAGGGATCGTGGTCAGAGAGGGCAGGCTGGTCTCGGGGAAGTGGCGGCGGCCCTCCTCGTCGTGAGCCTGGAGTGCGGCGAACTGGAGCTTGCGTCGGCCCTGGTTCTCGAGCGTGAGCTCGAGCTGGGTGCCGTGGGGCTGAGCCCGGACGAGCAGGGGGCCGCGCTTGAGCCGGCCCAGGGAGAGGAGGTCGAAGAGGGCGTGCAGGAGGTCTTCCACGGAAGGGAGGCTAGGAGCGTCGAGAGCAGTGTCGCTTCGTGACGGAAATGGCCTGTTCCCTCGTCTCGCACCATGCGCAAGACTCGGAGCACCTGGGCCTCGCGAGTGCGGCGCAGGTCTTATCGCCACGGAGAGCCCCCCGTCAGTTCGATCCGAATTGGGAGGGGGGCCTACCGCAGAGCCGTTCGTGGGCTCAGCTGATGATCTTGGGCGCGTGCGGGGTGTGGAGTGCCGAGCTCGATCAGGGACAGAACTGGACCTCCAGGCCGTCGGACAGGTTGAACTCGGCGCCGCCTGCGAGGGTGTCACGGAACCAGAACTGGAACTGCCAGTTCGAGCCCGGGAGGATCTGACCAGCCGCTTGCGGGGGATTGGTGAAGTCCATCGCATGGGAGGCCGCACCGCTGTTGTCGGTGATCACCACCGGCAGGCGGAACAGGCTGCCTCCGACGCAGCGCACTCCGTTCCCAAAGGGAGTCTGAATCTGCTGCGGCCCGTAGTAGAAGATCCCGGCCCTCAAGGGGGCAGCGTCGGCTACCTCGAGTACGAAGTTGTTCTGTGAGACGCTGGGCTGACCACCGGACCAGCCGATCACGGCCGGCGAGCCGCTGGAGTTGGGGACGAGGACGCAGTAGTTCTGCGGTGAGGGGCAGGTCGCGTTACGTTCGGTGGCGATGATGGGCTCCGCACCAACATCGACCTCCGTGGCGTTGTTCTCCGAGTAGAGCGTGCCCGTCTCGAGTCCCACGACCCGCAAGGAGGGGCCGACGTAGGCAGACAGGTCGACAACGGCCGATCCCGAGTCCGTCCAGGCAATCACGGCGTCATTGGTGCCATCGGAGAGGTGGTAGGCCTCCACGTTGGACCCGAGGTCAAGATCGGCCACCCAGTCAAAGGTGGACATCTCTTCCGCGACGGGCCGGAGCCAGGGGTACTCGTTCCAGTCGACGGTCAGGGAGTCGAACGAGAAGGAGGAGGTCCCCGGATTGTCTGTCTCCCACTGGAGGTAGGCGTCGCGAGTCTCCTGGTGGGTCGACCACTTCATCGTGTCCGAACCGCTCGGCTCGACCCGGTCCACGAAGTGCTCGTCGAGCCAGCCGACCACATCCACAAGGGCAGCGCGGCTTGAATCACTCGGATCGAAGTCCTTGGCGTGGCTGCCCCAGCCCCAGCACCAGACCTTCTCGTCCGCGCCCGTGCGGTCATTGAACCGCCAGTTGATGTAGAGCTGGAGGAACTGACGCTTGACGCTGGGGGCGGTCATGTCCTGCATGACGCCGTGGTGTGCTCCGGCCTTGCCGATCACCATGCCCTGGGTCACCTGTACGAAGGGCGCGCTCAGGTCCTCGGCCATGTAGTTCGCAGGGGAAGGCCTGAAGGGGTGCCAGATGTAGTGGTCGTACCAGCCGTAGTAGTCCTCTTCGGGGCCGGGCTCGCGGACCTCGAAGCCAAACTCGGTCATCAGTGTGTGGTAGTCCGCCTCGCTCTGGGGCAGGTGTGCGCCCTTGCAGGCGTTGATCGTGCTCAGGGGTTCGGGCGGGCTTCCGCCGTAGGCGAGGTTGATCGCTGCATTGACCCAGTCGATGTTGTCCTGCCAGCTCTGTCGGGACTGAGCCAGGGTTGGGTTGTTGGGCACTGAAGGCCAGTTGAAGTTCCCCGTGCGCCACTCGCTGTGCGAGTGCGAGCCGATCTGGCCACCAGCATCGTAGAGGCGTTGCAGCACGGCTGCGCCGTCTCCGCCAACTCCCTCGTCGATCAGGAGTTCCCCGAACTCACCGCCTGCCAGGAAGGAGATCTTGACCGAGAGCGGCTCCATCTGGTCGAGGACCCACTCCATGTTGTCCACACGTCCCGCGTAGACGAGCCGCTTCTGGGGTAGCGGAGTCTGCGGAAAGGGATCCACGTGCATGTCGAAGTGCATGTGGATCGGGCCCTGCTGAAGGGGGGCCGGGGCGCTGAGAGGGGCTGACGCTCCGGGAGTCGCGAGTGAGCCGAGGACGAGGGCGAGTGCAACAGGTGTTCGAAGCATTGGGGGAGTCTCCGGGGTCTGTCTGCGGGTGTGCGGGAGTATCCAGGTGTAGAGGGTGGGGACCGGGGCAGTGGGGGGATGGGCTCCACTGAGGTGGTCGAGCGTCATGGTGCGTGGGAGCACTGTATTCGATACTCGGCGGGCCCGAGGGTGGAAGGGCGGCGGTGCTCCAGAGGATCTCCGTCGTGTACATCCGCTCCACGTTTGAGGAGTCGCAGGCGTCGATTCCAACCTCGAGGGCCATGGAAATGGGCAGGTTACAGGTCTCCACGCCTCAAGTGACCGTGTGCCGGCCAGCTGGACAGGAAGGTGGTTTTTCGCCCCCGAGGCTCGCGAAGAGGCTGAAGGCTCGGGGTGGAGTGCTTCAGGGACGGACCGCGGCGCGTGGGGAACCAGCGCGCAGGAGAGAGGCTCCAGCGCTCGAGTGCCGTTCTGAGGAAGGGAGATCTCGGGGGGCCCTCAATGTCGTTTGTCTCCCCGCATACAATTCGCGGCCAGCTCCTCTCTCGCCTGGATTGGTCGCTGTAAGGCCCACTCCGGCTCCGCCTCATCCTCTTCATGTCACGCGCTGCCTCTCTGTTCTTGCTGTGTGCACTCCTGTGTGTCCTCTCGGCACTCGCGCCTTGGCCGAGTGCCCACCCGGGACCAACGGGCCCGCTCTCGAGCATGCAGAAGGAACTCTTCGACGGACACATGCTCGACGAGAAGGGCGTGGTGGCCGAGGGGCGTTTCTCGATCGAGTGGAGGGGCGACGAGCCCCCGCGCATCAGGAAGTTCAGGAGCGCGAAGGCCAAGAGCGGCCCCATCCAGAAGGGGGTCGTGCTGCTCGTGGACTCCGAGGGGAAGACGCGCTTCCCGAAGTCACCCAGCGAGGACCTGGCGGCCTCCTACCATGCCCTCACGACCGGCGCCTGTGCAGCAGACGCGGCCTGTGCAGTGGACATGCTGGCGCGCTGCGCGAAGCAGCTTGCCGAAGGAGCGCCGAGCCTGGCCGCGTCGCTGTACGGCGCAGTGCTGGTTGCCGCACCCGAGCACTCCGAGGCACTCGCGGCGGTCGATGCTCTGCCCGAGGACTCCCGCCTGCCCCTCTGGCGCAAGGCGCTCGAGGCCAACCCCAGTGCCCAGGCACTGGGGTCGCGGGTCCGAGAGATGTTCCCCGCGGGCGTAACACCGGAGGGAGGATTCCTGCCCCTGGAGTGGCTGGACCTGGGCGTGGCCGTGGACCGGCTTGGAGTCCGCCTCGTCTTCGATCCAGAGGCGAAGACACCTGGCCTGATCCCCGCGGAGCGCAAGCTCGGTACCTATAGGCATAGCAAGGTCTGGGGGCGGGCTGACCTGATCGGCTTTCGCAGCGATCACCTGTTCCTCGTCACTCCCCTGCGTGATGCGCGTGCAATCCGCGATTGCCTGGTCCGGGGCGAGCTCGTGTGTGGGACTCTCGATCAGCTCTTCCGGGGTGTCGAGCGTCGGCGGAGCGAGGACGAGAAGGCGGCCGAGCACGACATGATGACGGTCTTCTTGTTCGAGTCGCGGGACGAGTACCTGCGCCTGGGCGAGAGCCTGAGAGTGCGCGGGATGAGCTCCCGGCACTCGTTCACCGCCGGCTTCTACAGCGCGTACGACCGCATCTCGCGCTTCTACCTGCCTGAGCGGGGTGATCCATACCAGGGCCTGCGGGAGACTCTCGCCCACGAGATCACGCACCAGTGGATCTTCGAGCGCTGTCCGGGCTTCACCAATGAGGAGGCCATTGCGGCGATCCTCGAGGGACGATCGTTGCTGCCTGGAGCCTGGATCGTCGAAGGGTTCGCCTCGCTGATGGAGGAGCTCCACTACGACGATGGGGCCGGGACGTATGGGCTGATGAACCCCAAGGCTGGGCGGCTCGACACCGTCGCGAACTGTCCGGAGGGTGGGCTCCTGGACTGGGGAAGGCTGTTTGCTCTGAACTACGCCCAGGTCGTGCAGCTGGACCCACATCCCTATGAGCCGGAGCTGCTGGTCCCGATCTCCTGGCTCGAAGGGCGCGTGCGGATCATGACGGAGACTGCGCTCTTCTATGCGCAGTCAGCCGTGGCATGCCACTACCTGTTCAGTCACGAGGAGGGCGCACTGCGGGAGGGCCTGCTCCGGTTCCTCGTGGCTTACTACAGCGGCAACGAGGCCGGAGTGGACATGGAGGCCGCCTTCGGAATCAAGGCCGAGGAGCTCGGGCGCCGGGTCTGGCGCCACTCCCAGGAGTGGCGCAAGGAAGCGGCCAGCTTGCGGGACGGCTAGGTCTTCAGGTTCGCTTGCCGCTCCCCGGAGCGGCCTGGCCCAGACCTGGTGCGCGGACGTGGCGAGCCCATGGATTGCTTCTTCGGCCTTGATGTCTTGAAGTGCAGCGTCCAGTGCTCGCGGCATCCTCGCGAGGGGGCGCTCGTGTGTATCCCGGAACCACTCTTCTTCCTCCACCTCGACTGAATGCGGCAAGGCCGTCGGAAGGCTCACCTTGAAGAACAAGACCGTGTTTGCCCTGCTCGCGGTACTGGCCGCTCTGGCTCTGGCTGTTGGATTGGGGACGCAGGAGTGGGGGGAGTCGGAGGCGAGCGCTCCGGCACCGGCGATGGCGCCGGAAGCGGAGCCCGAGCTCGAGGCTGCCGTCGATCGGGCTCTGCCGGAGGGGTCCGAGCCGGACACCGGCGCTGGCCGTACCGTCGAGCGTGTTGCCACGGCCGAGGCGGAGTCGGCAGAGCCCGACTCGCCCACGGCGGGGTGGTGGCTGGTGGGCCGGGTGTCGGGAATCCCCGAGGGTGAACACGGCTCCACGCGTCTGCGCATCACCGGGAGCCGAGACGACGGCTGGTCCAGTCATGGCATCTCGGCACCAGTGCAATCGGGTGGCAATGTGCGCGTGGACTTGCAGGAGATCTTCCGCTCCAACCGGGTGCTGCCCAGCGAGCTGATCGCTCGAGTCTCCCACCCCGGGCTGCGCGAGGCCGAAGAGAGGTGGCCGGTCAGTCGGAAGCAGCGCCAGGCCGGCCATCGCCCGGGAGAGCTGGTCCTGTTCGAGATGGACCTGCACCTGGACCCGTCTCCCGGAGAGGTTCGGGGGCTCGTCGCCCTCCCGGAGGGCTACGCGTACGAGGACATGCTGGTCTCCCTCATCCCGGTGGTGGATGAGGTGCCGGACGTGTGCAACCCGGTCTCCCAGGAGGGCTGCGGTGCTGCCGGAGAATTCCGCCTGAGCTTC
The DNA here is from genome assembly GCA_964591315.1 of uncultured Planctomycetaceae bacterium. Classification (GTDB taxonomy): domain Bacteria; phylum Planctomycetota; class UBA1135; order UBA1135; genus JABACD01. The sequence continues at coordinate 4,292 of CAZQAT010000114.1, read as the reverse complement.
GATCGGCCCGGGCGGTACCACCTTCTGGCCACTCACCGGGAACGAGAGCTTCGACCGGCTCTCCTCGATCTCGAGCTCACCGAGGGCCGGGTCGAACTGGAGGAGCCCCTGGAGCTCGACGAGGGTGCGGTGCTCGACGGAGTCGTCACCCTGAACTCCGCGGTCCCGGGCTTCGAGCTCAGCCTGGGAGCGATGAGGAAGGGCCCCGTCAGCGGGGCGTACTGCCAGAAGCTACCGGGCACTTTCTGGATCGACGGCGGCTACCTCCACAGCTCCGCCAAAGCCCGGAGCACCGACGCGGGCAAGGTGCGTATCACGGGCCTGTCCCCCGGGGTCCACAGGCTGCGGGTCAACGCAATACAGATCGACGATGAGTGGGTGTCCCTCGGCTCTCTGGGGCAAGGCGTGCGCGTGACCAGGGATCTGGAGCTGCCGAGTCAGGGGGCAGTGATCGGCTTCGGCTATCAGGTCCAGCTCTTTCGCACGGTGAGCGGGGGCAAGCCTCTGCCTTATGTGAAGGTGGTGGCGCGCACCAGGAACTCGAGCAGTACGACCAACACCGGCCCCAACGGACAGTTTGCTCAGGTCTATCCGTCGAGCAGCTCCGTGGCGCCGACCGTGACGCTCGACTTCAGTGCCGAGGGCTACGAGAAACACAGCGTGCCGCTCGAGGGCGGGCCCCAGACCCTGACCTGGCAGGAGGTCGAGATGGTCCCGACCATGGCGGGGGAGGCCACCCTGGTGCTCTCGCTGCTCGGAGATCCCGAGCGGAGCCTGGAGCGCTTCGCGCTGCTCCTCCTGCGCGAGGGAGAGGAATACCGGTCGTCGGACCTGCTCTCCTGGCAGAAGACCCATTGGATCCGTCGCGAGGAGGCGATTCGAGTCGAGGGCATCGAGCCCGGTGCCTATCGCCTGATGTTGATGCCGAACTCTCCGAGCAGTCGTTCAAGGTCGTATTGGCCGGATACGGACACGGGCATCCTGACCGAGGTGCTGGACATCGAACTCTCCGCGGGCGAGCAGAGAGAGCTCTCCTTGCGGCTGCGAACTGGGGGGCGGCTGTTTCTCTCGGCGATCTGTCCGCAGGGAGACTGTGGCGGGCGTACCGGCCCGGTCTTCTACCGCATCAAGGGCGGCGGTGGCGAGGTCGTCGAGAGCTCCTGGGTCACGCCGGCCGGCTCCCAGTCAAACAGCCGCTCCATCGGTGCATTGAGCACCGCCAGTGACTCCTACTTGGACCCGGCTCTCGAGCCGGGGGTGTACGAGCTCGAGGTCTGGACTCGTGGTGAGGATGCCCCCTCGATAGCTCACCCTTTCCGGATCCTGGCTGGCGAGGTCACGCGCCTGGAGATCGACGATCCGCGTTGAGGGCGGCACGCCCCACGAGTGATCGGCAGTGCGTCCGCGGTCGTCCGGCACGGGGGGAGGTCGTCCTCTCTCGGTGGAGTGTGACAGCTCCTCCTTGTTACCTGGCTGTTGCTTGTTGCACCTTGGGCCGTGCGTAGGATTCGGCGATGGATCCGGGGAGGGCCTCCGGATCCTGGCCTCGAACCCCTCCTTCCCGTCCTGGAGTCCAGATCCATGATCGTCTCAGTGATACTTCGGCAGCTTCTCATGCTTCTGACCGGGTTCTGGTTGCTCACCGCGGTGACGGGTTGCGTCATCGACTCCTCCCAGGAGCCATCGAGGGAGGAGGAGTCCGGCTCGGCCAGGGTCGAACTGGAGAGCGCCAGGATCTGTGATCTCAGGGAGCAGGGCCTGGCCGTGTCCCACGAGGGTCCGTTGCCGGGGAAGGCCAGCTGCCGGACCTTCGTCCCCTGGTCCGATGTTGCGATCCTCGAGGTCATGCCCGAGGGGTCTCCGCATGCTGGCGCCCTGGTCGTGCGCTATGGCTGGGGGCAGGTCGTCGACGAGGGAGGCGCTGCGACCCTCTACCTGCTCGAGGGCGCGGGTCCGAACATCGAGCCCCTCTCCCTGCAGTGGGCACGGCGTGATGGCTCCGCGGAGCTCACGGCCATCGCACGGGTGGGCGGTGTCTTGCGTCGGTACGACTTCGATCGAGGTGCTGTGAGGTCCTGGTCCGGGTACCAAGAACTCTGAGCGGCACTACGGGAAGCCTCTCTGCTCAGGCCTGCAACCGATCCTGGGGACTGAGTGCTGCCCGACGACTCCCACGAGGGCGCCCCGAGGCTGGGTGTCGTCTCTCCAGATCCAGAGACGGTCGGCGGCAGGTGGGGAAGGCGGGCGAGGGATAGATGCAAGAGCCCTCGGGTGCCGGGCTGAGCGGGGCAGGGGATGTCGGGGCCTCGGGGTCGCTTGTGCCCACACGCTCGCCATCAGCCTGCACCTGGCCTGGCCACGCTCGGGGCCAAGATCGGCTACATGCCCCGGGCGGAGAGCGCGCGCCGAGGACGGCGCTGTCCGAGCCGGGGCAGGGGACGGAGAGGTTGGCGCGAGCTGTGCCTGCCAGGGAGAAGGGCGCCGGCCGCGAGAGGGTGAGCTTGGGCAGACCGCCGGAATCGCATACCCTCATCCCCAGAGGAGACCAAGAAGAGAGGATCGGGGATCCCCGATCTCCACACCTTCCGAGCTGCAGGACCCAGAGCTCCTCAGGAGCCGATGAGCGAGCCCACCAACCCCGAACCCGCGCGAGGTGACCTCAGGCCTGTTGCCCGGCGGCTCTCCTGGCTGTTCGTCCTGATCCCGCTCGTGACCTTCTTCTGGTCGGGCTGGATCGGCCTGGACTTCGGCGTCCACTGGGATCAGGAGCACCGCGTGGACGACCTCGTCCACGCCTTCGAGGAGCAGACCTTCCTGCCGGAGGACTACTTCTATCCGTCGACCACCTTCTATCTCACGGTGGCGGCTGCGGCCCCCCTGGCGGCCGAGGTCGTCGACCTCGATCGGGAGACCGACGAGTTCAGCGGCTCGACGGTGAGGCGGTTCAAGACGAACGAGTTCCAGATCCGGCTGCGCTCGCTCTTCCTGTTCGTCTCGAGCCTCACGCTGCTCTGGGCTTTCGTCGCCATGCTCGTGTGGCGGGCGCGGCCCCTCGAGGCGCTGGTGGCAGCGCTCCTGCTGGCGGGCTCCTTCGAGGTGAGCTACCACGCTCGCTGGGTGGCGCCGGACGCGATCCTGATGCAGTTCGGTGCGCTCTGCCTGATGGCCTGCGTCACTGCGCTGCGCACGCCCTTCAGTGTCAACTGGCTGCGGGCCGCGGCCGTGGCGGCGGGGCTGGCCGCCGGCACGAAGTACACGGGAGGGATCTTCCTGCTACCCGTGCTGATCGCAGTGACCGCCAGCCCCCGCCCCCTGCGCGAGGCCGCGGCCGCGAGCCTGTGGTTCGTCGGAGCCTTCCTGATCTCCACGCCAGGCGCGCTCCTCGAGCCCACGCGCTTCGTCGGGGACGTGCTCTTCGAGATGCAGCACTACCAGGAGGGGCACTTCGGCTACACGGTGCAGACCGGGTCCGAGCACCTGCTGAAGATGCTCCGGTACCTCCTCCTCTACGGTCCCTCGCACTGGCCGGCCGCCTCCCTGGTGATCTGCGGGCTCGGCGTCGTGGGTGCCGTGGCGACCTGGAGGCAGTCGCGTCGGCTCGCCCTGGTGCTCCTGGTGGTCCCGCTGCTGTTCGTGCCCTACCTCGCCATGCAGCGGGTGATGTTCGTGCGCAACCTGCAGCTGCTCATGCCGATCGGGGCGCTCCTCGCAGCCCGTGGCGCGGGGGTGCTCCTGGACCGGGCACGGAGCGCTCCGCTGCGCGGCGTGGTGGTGGGGCTGGTCTCCATCGTCCTCGGGGCCAACCTCGTCTTCGTGTACCAGGCCGGCAGGTCGATCCAGGAGGGTGGGCCCGAGCGGCTCGCTGGAGAGATCGTGGCCTGGCTCGAGGAGCACACCGACCGAGTCGTCCAGATCTCACCCAAGGTCCAGATCTTGCTGGGCGACCAGGGCGTCGAGGCCACGATGGAGCACGTCCGCCGGAGGCCGGGCGAGGACGTCGAGGCGGTGCTGCTGTTCCCTCGCGAGGGCCTGACTCCCGGCTACTGGCCGAGCAACAACCCCGGCTTGAGAGTCGCGCTCGGGCCGCTCTCGGCGAACTACGACTACTACTCGACCTGGTGGAGCGATCACGTCGTGATCCTCGATCGCGACGACCTCTACTCGATCGCCGCGCTCAGCCCCATGCCGAACATCGGGCACATCTTCCCCGAACTCGAGGGCAAGCCAGGAAATGGGCGGCAGCAGGCTGGGGAGGGCCCGAAGAACGACTAGGCCTGGGGAGCGTCGCTCCC
>CAZQAT010000113.1:0-13481 GCA_964591315.1 uncultured Planctomycetaceae bacterium | reverse complement strand
GCTGATGGCGGATTGAAGGGCCCGCGGGCCGCAATCAAGCCGTTGAGAGGGGCGGAATGGGCTTGATCGGGGCCATGAGGAGCGCGGAGCGTGATGGTGGAGACCCGTTGTATCCCTTATACTCTGACGCTCTTAGGCCAAACTTGTCCAATGACAGCATTCACTGGTGAAGCTCGCTCGCTCGTCTACAAGGAACTATGGCAACCGGGTCCGTGAATAGTCTCAGGCTATTCGTGCGTGCCTGAGGTGCATGCTCGGCATTGGCCGCTCCGGTTGTCTTGGTCTGGAGTCCCGGGTGGGCAATTCCGTGACACTTAAGTGTCACCAGATAAGAAAGGAAAACCCGAAGCCATGATGCAGACAACCAAAGCCCCGAGGATTCTCGTTACGCTCACCGCTCTGGCAGGCCTCATTGGAGTTGCCCTTGCCGACGGTCCGGAGTACTGCAACTCGTCAAGCGAGCAGGTTGCGATGCCGACGGCAGGGGCATCGGTCAACCCAGTGTGTGACGAGGAGAGGGCCGCCTCTGCCGAGGCAGCAGGAGCGGTTACTCACGCCTATGCAGCCATTCAGGTGGCGCATCTGGACTGCCCTGGTTGTCCCGGCGATGGCGTCGGGTGTGCGCGCATTGTCAGATTCTCCGCCCCGAACGCGACCGTGACGGCCATTCCTCTTGGCCCGACATCTCAGTGCCCGAATGGCGCATTTGTGACCGGAGTTAACTTCGGAGAGGATGCGTATGCCTGGATTGAGTGCGGAATCTGCGTGTTCCCCCTCTAAGGGCTGTGCGTTGGGAAGTCTGTCGCACACTTGCTGACTGTACAGCGGTCTGACTGGCGCGACGGAGAGAGAGTGCCTCGCAGTCCAAGTAGAGGGCTGCGAGGCCTGTTGGGGTGCGTTCTTGAACAGTTCTTCGTAGATGGGGAGTAGATGGCCAAATACCAGTATCGCAAGGCGTGGCTCTTAGCGGCGGTGACCGGCTTCGCAGGCTTGTTGTGGTTGGCGGGGAACTGGCAGTCAAATGCCGCGTTGGTGGGGGCTGGGGAAGTGCCTGGCTCCGAGACGAGTGCGGCGCCTGAGGATGATGGGTTGGGACCTCGTAGCGGTACGGTGGCGAGCTCCGCAGCTAATCGAGAGGCTTCACATGCCCCGTTCCTGGAGGGTACCGCGTTGGTGCAAGAGAGTTGGGGGTCTCCCTTCAAACCACTTGAGCGGGGGTGGCTCGTTGTGAGGGGACCCAAAGAGGAGGTGGAGGTTGCCGTTGAGAGAGGGAAGTGGCGCTATCACTTGACGACAACAGAGGAAGGGGGCTTGCGAGTAGAGGAGGTATGGAGTGAAGGCGAGAAACGGTGGTTCCTCCCCTGCGTGGTTCCAGGCAGAGGCGGAGAGGTAGAGCTGCGCGCGTATGGGTTCGATGGCGCTTTCGTGGATGCCCAAGGCGAACAGGAAGCTCCACTTGGCGGGCTCGCCGCACACCATCAACCGCTTGGGCGACCAGGTGCTTTGGAGGTTCAACATGAGCATCCTGGGAATCTCGGTCTGATGCGCCAGGTCATTGTTGGCGAGGGTTCGCCGGTTTACCTGCCGAGCCTCCCACCAGATGGTCACGGATACTGGATAACATCGCCTGGGCTTGGTTGGGCCAGAGTGCCAGCCATCCAGACAGGTGGGGGGGGCGTGAACAATGTTACTCTTCGGCCCGCAGCGACACTGGAAGTGATGATCGAGGACCTGACCCCCAAGAGGGGCTTGTGCCTTGCTCTACTGGCGGAGGATGGCCATGTAATCACGGTCTATAGGCACATCGCACAGCCAGACCATCTGATCGCGGGATTGCCGCCCGGGGATTGTGAGCTCGTACTGACCTTCGACGAGGCTCTTCCGAGTCGCGAGACAGCAATCGCCACATCGGGCGCGCTGTCTTTGTTGGCGGGGAAGAAGGAGCATGTGAGCATCCAGATGCCGAGGCTTCCGGGAGCGCTGGAGCTTGGGGCGTTAGCGGGGACAGTCTCGGTTACGGCGGGAGAGCTTTGGAGCGATACCATGGCGTTTCGCCGAGCCGCCTTGGTTCTCACACAAGAGCCGCCCTCGCCAGGCTACGCGGCCCTAGAGATCTCCAAGACGAGGCTTCGGATTGCCAGCATGGAACGAGTCGGGGGCGCACAGTGGGGCAACGTCTTCTTCTGGGAGATCGATGGGGTTCCGGCGGGAGAGTACGAGCTCACTGTCTCGCCTCTTGGGCTCAGTGTGCCTGTATTGGTCGAGGCTGGTGAGACAACTCAAGCCGAAGTGATTGTGCCGCCACTCGCGCGAACAGTCGTCGAGACCTGGTCGGACGGCACCCTTGTTGAAGAAGCTACGGTGGTGGCGTTCACCCCTGAGTCAGGAACGACATTCATGGCGGAGGTGGGAGAAGAGCAAGGAGGAGCCGAGGGCACGAAGTCGCTGTACACCGTTCTGTCTCTGCCGGGCGACATTCGCATTGCGGGGAGGTCGCCAGGGTTCCCTAGCTTCTTGGAGGAAGTCAGCGTGCAGGAGGGATGGAATCATGTGCGCATTGAGCTTGAGCGGTATCCAGCGATTGTCCTTCGTGCAGTGAATAAGTCAGGCGAAGAGGTGGAGGTCACTTGGTGGAAGGATGTGGAGGTTGGTCCGGTATCCGGCCTTGGGGAGGTCGTAGAGCGGTTGGTGGAGCGCCCGGTGTTTCCCAAGCCTGGGGGACCCCGAGCTCGTCTGAACCTGTTCTTCTCGAAGTCTGGGCGGTACCGAATTGAGTTCCCAGAGACATCTGGGGGGGTGGCTGCGGAACAGCTAGAAGTCTCGGTGACTGGGGGCCCAACCGCGACACTTGTCGACGTGGTTGTGCCATAGGTGTTGGACGGCCAAGGCAAGTTGGTTGCGCATTGACCCAGGCGGACCTCTCAGTCTCAGGATACGGTGGGGATTGCCTTGGCCCGGCCTGGGCGTACCCGCCCTGTCCAGAAACTCGGCCGTGGCGGATTGCCCGCGATTCCGGTGGTTTCGTGAGGCTTAGGATGGGCCCATGCTGGCCGACTCCTACCCCATTCGCGTGCTCCTGCTGACGCTCTCCGGTCTGGTGAACCGTCACCAGGCCGACGTCATTTCCTACCTCGTCGAAGAGAACCGAGTCCTCAAGGAGCAGCTGAAGGGCCGTCGTCTCCGGCTGACCGACGACCAGCGCCGCAGGCTGGCCGCGAAAGCCAAGCTCCTGGGCAGGAAGACCCTGAACCAGGTCGCGACCATCGTGACGCCCGACACCCTGATGCGCAGGCACCGCCGGCTGATCGCGCTCAAGTGGACCTACGTGGCGAAGAACCGCGTTGGCCGCCCCGGTCTCATGAAGAGGACCAAGGAGCTGATCGTCCGCATGGCCCGCGAGAACGCCTCGTGGGGCTACTGCCGCATCCAGGGGGAGCTGAAGGCCGTCGGTCACGCCGTCGCCAGCACGACCGTGGCCAACGTGCTCAAGGAGAACGGGATCAAGCCAGCACCGGATCGCCCTTCCTCATGGAGGTCGTTCTTGAGGGCCCACTGGGGCTTGTATCCCTTGTACTCTGGCGCTCGGCGAGGTGCTCCCGGAGCTGGTTGATGGTGACGAGCTTGCCCTTGGGCACCTTGTGCATGAGCTCGTCCACCTCCTGCGGTGAGGGGATCAGGATCGTGCCCGGACCGTAGCGCTCCTCCATGCCGCCGGTCAGGGGCACGACGCGGGGCATGTCCTTCACGTCCGCGAGCTTCTCGCGGAAGGTCTTCTCAGGTCGGGGCACGGCGGGGGCTCCGACCTTCAGGGTGTCGTGATCCGCATCGACGTCAAGCCCGGGGTCCGCAGGGCCGCGCCGACCCTGGCGCTCAACGTCGCGCGGGCAGGGCGACCCGCACGCGCTCGAGGGACGGGCGCCGGAAGAGCAGCTGGCCGTCGAGGCGCGCCGAGAAGCCCTCGGGCTCCTCTCCGTGGACGACCACCCCGTCCGGCCTGTCCCAGCTCACGTCGAGCTCGTGGCCGTGGTAGGGCAAGCCCTCGAAGCGGAAGTGCTCGAGCTCCGTGACCAGGGGCCAGAGCTCGAGCACGTCTCCGTGGGCGGGGACGACGCCCGCCACGCTGCGCACGAGCAGGTCGACGAAGCCGGAGTCCAGGGCCGTCCCTTCCTGCGACGGGTCGCCCGCCGCGGGAGGGGGGGCGGGTCCCTGGGCCGTCCGGTGGGCCCGCGCCCGGGCCAGGAGCTCGGCGCTCAGGTGCGCGCGTGCCTGCGGGTCACCGCCATCACGCCGCGCCGCGCGGATCCAGTCCTCCAGGGCCTCTTCGGGCGCCATGGGGTCCGAGGGGTCCTCCGGGCCCGTCAGGGCGACCAGGCGCGCCGCCTGCTCCTCGAGCCCGAGCCAGCCCAGGCCCCGGGCCAGGACCCTGGCCTGCCCGGACCGCACCGCGCCCTGCCCCGGATCGCGAGGGGGCTCGGCCTGGTCCCAGGTCGCGTCGAAGTCCGCCACCAGCGAGGGCCAGACCTCCGACAGGAACGGGCGCGAGGCCGTCACCTCGTAGACGCCCAGGGCCGCGGCGGCGATCCCGTGGGGCTCGACCCCTTCCCGGCGACCGGGCCCGAGGCCCGTCAGGCGCTGACCGGGTCGCTGGGCCTTGCACAGGGCCCGCAGTTGCCCCTGTGCGAAGCGCAGGTCCCGCAGCCAGCGCAGCTGGGCCAGGGCGCGGCCGGTGCTCGCCAGGCCGATGGAGTCCTGGCCCTCCTCGAGGCCGAGGTAGAACACGGGCAGGGAGAACTCCGGCAGGTCGAGGCGCATCATCGAGCGCCGCACCAGGTGCCAGTGGAGCTCCCAGGCCAGCTCGAGGTCCGCGTCGCTGCAACGGAAGCCCGGCACCTCCCGCTCGACCCAGTCCGCCTGTGCCGCACGGTGGCGCTCGAAGGTCCCGTCGTCGCCCACCCGGTCCAGGGCGCGCAGGACCGTCATCGCCGGCCGCGGCCCGGTGACGAGAACCGCCCGCACGCGGGCCGAAGCTCCCGGCTCCAGGTGCAGGGCGCGCAGCAGCCGCCGTCGCCCGCGGGCGTCGCGGGTGGGGACGAAGTCCTGCCCCGCCAGAGCCCAGTGCACGCCGACCCCCAGGAACTCGGTGCGCCCGACGTGCGCCGGCGGCCGCCCGCTGGGGGGCGGGACCTCGGCGGTCGCGGCGAGTAGGACCGGGAACGCGGTCCCCTCGCCCTTCTCGAGTTGCAGCCGGCGCACGAAGCGCCCCGGGGGTGGGACGTAGGACAGACGCAGAGCCGGCTCGCCGCTCCCCGGCAAGAGCAGCAGGTGCCACCAGGAGCGCGCCGCAAGCCCCCCTTGGGCGGCGCCCGCGGTGCCGCCCGCCAGGCGCGCTCCGATCGACGGCCAGGGCAGGGTCTCGCTCGTGCCGTCGGCGAAGTGGAAGCGCACCAGGGCCGCCGTCTCCCCCTCGAGGCGGCCGCCGGGGGCCGGGGCGGCCACGAGCAGGTGGTAGGTGGCGATGGCCGGGGCGACTTCGGGGGCCTCGAGGGAGAGCTCGAGGGGCAGGTCACGGCCGGCCTGGCCCGGCGCGCCGCCGCGCAGGGCGACGAAGGCCGGCGCGTCGGCGGACGCGCCGCGCGCGAAGGTGAAGCGCACGCCGTCGTAGGTCATGCCCCCGGCCTCCGGCGCGACGAGCCCGAGCTCGCGCTCCAGGCTCGGCGGGAGGTTGGCCGTCTCCGCCAGCGCGAAGGGCCAGAGCTCGGACCCGAGCCGCGCGATCCCGGGGGTCTGCGCGCCCCACAGGCTGAGCTCCAGGTCCAGGGGCCCCTGCGCCGTACTGACCAGCTCCAGCTCGTCGACCAGCTCGTCGTCCTCGGTGACGTACTTGCGCTCGAGGAGCTCCAGGCCCGGCCCCGTCCAGTGGACGAGCTGGTGGGTCGGGAAGCCCTCGACGCGCGTGCGCTCGAGCTCCAGGCGCTGGCCGTCCACCCGCAGCTCGAGGAGCATGGGATCGCGCGGGCCGTGGGCCCGGTCGCCGTAGCCCAGGGCGCCCCCGAAGCCGAGCACCGGCTCCAGCCGGCCCGCGAACAGGCGCCGGCCGGTGGGGGCCAGGGACTCGGCCAGCTCGCCGGTCCAGTGCAGGGGGCCGGGCTCGTCCGCTGGCGCGCGGACGAGCTCCGGGCGCACCTCCTGGCCCGCTTGGGCCGCGATGGCGCACAAGCAGCCCGGGACGGTTCGAAGGAGCGACCTCATGCCGCCCCACCGTACCGTCTCGACGACGGGCTCAAAGCTGGACGCGGATCCGGTCGCGGTTCGTGAGGGTCTTCAGGCCCGTCGAGGTGTCCTCGAGCAGGGCCTGCCCGTGGATCTCCTGGCCGTCGGTGACCTGGGAGGGCGGGAGGGTGAAGACGAACCGGGTCTGGCCGTTGCCGTCGAGGACCCCGGTCCCCAGGGAGTACAGGTCGTTGCGGTCGAGCAGCAGCGTGCCGAAGACCCCCACGTCCTGCATGTCGGGCGAGGGCGAGTAGAAGGCCCGATAGTGCGCCAGGGGATCCCCCTGGATCAACACGTCGAAGCGGCTGGGATCGAGGGGGTCGGGCACCATGATCAGCTCGATCTCCTGTCCGAGCTGGTCGAGGACCTGCGCGACCAGGCGCTTGGCGTTGCTGAGGGAAGCCCCCTCGACCAGGCTGCCAACCTGGACCGAAGCGGCCACGGCGTCGTAGGTTCCTGTCGAGTAGGCGACGGCCTTCTGGTTGGCGCCCTCCAGCAGCAGGGTCGTGGCCGAGGGGGAGGAGCCCATGTGGTCGGAGCTCTTGCCCTCGCCGTAGTAGCCGAAGCTCATGCCCTCGGTCGGCGTGCCCGCCGTCCCGTTCAGGTTGGAGGAGACCTGGCTGCCGCTGGTGGCCGAGTCGACCCCGAACCAGGAGCGGTAGATCGTGCGCGCGGCGTCCTGCGCCCAGGCGTTGCCGCCCTCCATGTAGGCCGCGCCCCCCGCGTTCATGAACGAGACCAGGGAGTTGGCCTGGGCCGTCGTGAGCTGGGTGTTGGTGGGCGTCATCCCCAGGCAGATCATGACGACCTCGTAGTCCGCGAGGGAGGCGGGCCACTGGTTCGCGTATTGCACGTTCAGGGCGAGGTCGTCGCAGACGTCCACCAGGAGCGCGCCCGAGTCGTGGGACTCGTCCAGCTCGAGCACCAGGACGCGGTTCTTGGGGACGATGGGGAAGACGTTCCAGCCGGCGTTGGGGCTGCCGCACTCGTTGGCCGGTGAAGCACCGTCGGTGGCCAGGATGCGGTAGTCGACCAGATCGCCGAGGGCGACCGCCCCAGTCAGAGTGGCCTCGAAGCGGAAGGTCCCTTCGTCCTTCTGCATCGGGACCGACTGCAGCGGCCCCCCGGCGATCCGGTACTCCAGGGTGAGCTGCGGGATCCCCCCGTTGTCCGTGGCGACGGCCTCCACGACCGGCGGCCAGTCGGCGAGCGTGCAGCCGTGGATCGCGTCGTGGTCCAGCTCGGGGACCTGGTCGTCGTCGTCCACGGTGATCGAGAAGGTGCCCCGCGGCGCGGTGAACGGGAAGGTCTTGGTCTGGCCGGTGGCGTCCGCGGCGTGGACGTAGTACTGGATCTCGGTGCCCCAGGGCTGGGCCGGGATGGCCGCGGCGTACTCGTTCGGGTCGCCAGTCGGGTTCATCGACAGGGCGTGGAAGGGCGCGCCCCCGGTGCTGGTCCAGTACAGGGTCGGCGTCCCTTGCAGGGTCGTCGCCTTGTCGGGGATCACCTCGGCCGTGACGGCGTAGGGGACGATCGTCTCCTCGGTGAACTCCCAGTGGGGCCGAGGGTAGATCCGGATCGTCTCGCCACGGTGCAGGTTGCGCGTGCGGCAGTGGACTGAGTCGCCCCACTTGGTGCCCTTCGCGTCCGCGAGCACCACCTCGTAGCCCGGGGCAGCCGCCTCGTAGATCGCCTTGGCCGCCGCGTCGTTGGCGGTGTCGTACTTCGGCACGATGAGACGGTCGTTCGTCATCAGCGAGTTGATGTAGGCCGTCCAGGAGTTGCCGAAGGTGTAGAGCGGCATGCGGTGGATCTTGTAGGGCCACCCGTAGGGGCTCTGCAGCTTCTCGTAGCGCTTCAGGGCCGCCTCGGAGTAGGCCCAGGGCGTCGAGTTCTCGGGAAACTGGCCCCACAGGATGGTGTCGGGCGAGAGGGGCTTCCCGAAGGTGTCGATGTGCTCGATGTCGTAGTCGAGGTCCTGGGTGTCGTAGCGCTCCACGCCCAGGTAGTCCTGGAACACGCGCTGCACCTGCGCCTCGGTCATCGTCGGGTTCTCGGTGTGGACGAGCCGCGTGGAGAAGGCCGTGCCGAGGCCGTCGGTGTAGTAGTTCCCGCCGGTGTGGATCAGGTCCATCGACCAGTAGGGGATCCCATAGGCGCTGGCGATGGCGCCGGGGATGACGTCGTCGTTGGGCCGCGGGCGGTTGTAGACGTTGTCGACCAGGCCGAAGTCGTCGTTCCCGTCCCAGATGAACCACGGGCCGTAGTCGCGCACCCACCAGGTGTCGGTGGGGGCGTTCAGGAAGGAGAAGTAGTTCGACGGGATCCCGTTGCTGCTGAGCCAGTTCAGCCACCAGCTCGAGTTCTGGGTGATGATGACCACGTCGTTGCCGTTCTGCTGGAGCTGCAGCATCAGGTCCGCGTTGTCCCACAGGCAGAACACGGCGTCGCTCTCCTCCCACTCCGGCACCGCGCGCACCGGGCCCGGCGGGGGGGGCGTGAAGGTGCTCGACATTCCGATCGTGCCCATCAGGGCCCGCTCCGCGGGGCTGAGCCCGATCGGGAGGTCCTTGACGCCGGGGGGGCGCTGGTTCTGCTGGGCCGAGGCGAGGGGCATCAGGACCAGGGCGGCTCCGAGGAGGCGCAGGAGGCGCTGGAAGGGGATCGAAGCGTGCATCTCGAGGGGGGGGGGCGGGGGTAGCGGCGGTGCCCGAGGGCATCCAGTCCGGTGACGGGCCGTCTGGAAGGGTAATCCTATATCCGGAGGCACGTGTCGGGTTTTAGGTAAATCCCCTGCAGGTGGGGTCTTCCGGCGGAGCCTCGGTGGGGGAGGTGTGTCCGGCCCGCGGCGTGAGGGCCGCGGTGGGGCTCGGCGGGGGCGCTGATGGCGGCTTGAAGGGCCCGCGGGCCGCAATCAAGCCGTTGAGAGGCGCGGAATGGGCTTGGCCGCGGCCTTGAGGAGCGCGGAGCGTGAGCGGGGAGACCCGTTGTATCCCTTGTACTCCCGACGGGGCGATCGGCTTCCGCTTCCGCAAGCCCTCGCTCTTCCGCGACCGGACGCTCGACCCGCCGAAGCCGAAGAAGCCCATGTTCTCCCCGGCGGAGAGCTGGGTCATGGGCCTCGGCTTCGTGCCCGTCTGGTGGGTGCTGCGGGGCTTGTACGGGACGATCCCGCTGCTGATGTCGATCGCCCTGGCGGGGATGCTCCTGTACCTGGGCGTGGTGTGCGTGCGCCTGCTGCGGGAGGACACGGTCCAGCTCGTGCGCACGAAGCTGAAGACCCGGGGCCGCTGGCGGGCTCCGGGCGTCGCGGTCTTCTCGATCGGGTTCCTGCTCACGGGCCTCTGGGCCCACAGCGCCGCGGTGCGCGTGCAGGTCTGGCGGGGCGAGCGCAGCCTGCGCGCCCTGGCCATCGCGGGTGGGCCGACCGACGGACTGAGCGCCTTCTCCCCCGTGGAGTACCTCGACCGCTACGGGACGGGGGGCATGCAGGGCGCCGCGGGGGGCCTGGCCGCCATCGAGTCGGGCATCGCCGCCTGGGAGTTCGTCGAGCGCTACGGCCTGGCCGCGACGCCGGGCACCGACCGGGGCCTGGGGGCCCTGCACGCGGCCCGCGGCGACCAGCTCGCCGCGACCGGCCGCTTCGAGCCGGCGGCGGAGGCCTACGAGGCGGCCGTGGCGCGCCGTCCGAACGCGGCCCACCTGCGCTTCAACCTCGCGCGCCTGCTGTCCCAGCTCGGCCGCCTGGAGCCGGCCGTCGAGCACCTGAAGGTGGCGGCGGAGCTGGCGCCGGGGGACGCGGAGGTGGCCAACAACCTGGGCTTCCTGCTGTTGACCCGCGGCGAATGCACCGCCGCCGAGTCCGAGCTGCGGCGGGCCCTCGAGCTCGACCCGGACCTGGCCCACGCCTGGTTCAACCTCGGACGCCTGCGCTTCGAGGACGGCGCGGAGGCCGAGGCCTGGCCCCTTTTCGAGCGGGCGGCGGAGCTCGATCCGGCCTACGCGGCCTGGCTCGAGGAGCAGCGAGGAGCCTCGGGTCCCCCCTGAGAGGCCCGAGAAGGCCCTTACGCAGGATTATAACCGGACTAACACACCCGGTTATCGGTACATGGGTAGGCTCCAGGAGACCCCCGACCAAAGGACCCCATGCGCCGCTCCCTTTCAAGCCTCCCCCTCGGGCTGCTCGCCCTCCTCGCCCTGGCCCCCACCACCCTCGCCGGCGGCGTCGTCTCCGGCCAGGTGATCGACACGAACTCCGGCCTGGGCGTGCCCCGCGCGCGGGTCACCCTGCAGGCCACCGACCAGTTCACGACCACGGCGGCCGACGGCAGCTTCAGCCTGAGCCTGGCGAACGGCAGCGGCCTCGTGCTGGTCGCCGCCCGCCAGGGCTACTACCACGGCTCGACCACGGTCACGAGCCCCTCCACCGGCGTCACGATCCAGGTGGACCCGGTGACGATCGGCAACAACCCCCACTACGCCCTGGCCGACCCGGGCACCTGCGGCGACTGCCACCCGGACCAGTGGAACCAGTGGACGGGCTCGCCCATGTCGAAGGCCGGGACCAACACCTGGGTCTACGACATCTTCGACGGGAGCGGCTCCCCCGGCGGCATGGGCGGCTTCGTGTACACGCGCGACTCCGTGCACGCCCAGAGCAGCCCGAACTCCGAGTGCGCCTCCTGCCACCAGCCCGAGCCCTGGATCTACAACTTCGGCAGCGGCCTCGAGCCCCTCGGCAACCTCTCCCAGGGCAGCCTGCACGGGGTGTCCTGCGAGGTCTGCCACAAGATCGCCGAGGTCGACGAGAGCAAGGTCAACTTCCCCGGGATCTGGCCCGGGGCCATCACCTTCAACCGACCGGACGCCCCGCTCTTCGAGCACCAGGTGCAGTACGGCGTGCTCGGTGACGTGGACTACGTGTCGCCTTTCGTGATGCGGCCCTCCTACCAGCCCCAGCTCGAGGCCGCCGCCTGCGCCGCCTGCCACCAGGACAAGAACGACCCCGACGGCGACCACGACTTCGAGGAGCCCAACGGCGTGATCAGCGAGCCGACCTTCCTCGAGTGGCTGGAGAGCCCCTACGGCGATCCGGAGCACCCGAAGTACGCCTCCTGCGTCGACTGCCACATGCTGCCCTACGGCGCGACCCAGGCCGCCCAGGTGAGCGGGTACACCCCCCCGACGCGCGACCCCGAGACGATCCGCGGACACCGCATCGAGGGCACGACCGCCGCCTACCTGGAGAACGCCGTCGACCTGCGGGTGGACTTCGAGCGCGACGGGAGCGACATCGAGGTGGCCGTCACGATCGAGAACGACCAGACCGGCCACCACGTCCCGACGGGCGTCACCGTGCGCAACATGATCCTCCTGGTCGAGGCCGTGCGCACCTCCGACGGGGCGCCGCTGGCCTACCTGAGCAACCAGAAGGTGCACGAGCTCGGCGGCGTCGGCGACCCGGCCCAGGGCTACTACGCCGGGCTGCCCGGCAAGTTCTTCGCCAAGGTCAACCACGACGCCAACGGCAACGGGCCGACCTTCTTCACGGACGCCACCGGCATCACCTTCGACAACCGCATCCCGGCCCTGGGCGTGGACGTCACGCGCTACACCTTCGACGCCCCCCCGGGCACGGGGGAGATCGAGGTGCGCGCGCGGCTGATCTACCGGCGGGCCTTCCGCTTCCTCGTGGACGCCAAGCAGTGGACCACCGACGGCCACGGCAATCCCCTGGAGGACGTGCAGGCGCCGCACTTCGGCCACCTGATGGAGGAGGTCGTTCTGCACGCCCAGGAGCAGGGGCCGGGATCGGCCTACTGCGACTCGGGCCCGAACTCCAGCGGGGCGCCGGCGACCCTGAGCGCCACGGGCTCGGCCTCAATCGCGGCCAGCGACCTGACCCTGGTCGCCTCCAACGTGCCCGAGTCGACCTTCGGCCTGTTCTACTTCGGCGCGGCGACGACCTCGGTGCCCCTCGGCAACGGCCTGCGCTGCGTCGACTCCGTGCTCGGACGCTACCCGGTGATCGGCCCCACGAGCGGCCCCGTGCAACAGCAAGCCGTGGGACCCCCGAACCTGCCCGGCGGCACCTTCGTGCAGTCCGGGGACACCCTGCACTTCCAGTTCTGGTTCCGCGACGTGGCCTCCGGCGAGGAGCGCGTCGACCTGTCCGACGGCTACTCCGTGACCTTCGCCCCCTGACTCCCTCCCCAGAGTCATCCGACTGAACACGCTTCAATCCGTCGGGAGGGCGAATCGGACGCCCCCGGATTCTGGGTCCGGGGGCGTCCATCTCATTTGGAGGGGGGCCGGGGGTCAGGGCCTCAACGTCCGTCGTCGCGGTCCTCGACCACCGGCACGTCGAGGCGCGCCGCCTCGCCCGGTCGCACGCGCACGGTCGCGTCGATGCCCTCCCGCTGCCGCCATCCCTGCGGGGCTCCCACGACCCGCCAGCGCCCGGCCTCCTCGAAGGTGAACTCGTAGCGACCGTCCAGCTGGCGCAGGAGCTCGGCTTCGCCCGCCCCATCCAGGGGCTCGAGCTCGTGCCCGCGGCCGTAGACGAGCTCGTCCTCGGGCGTCACGAAGGCGAGGGAGAGGGTGGGCCTGGGGTGCAGGGTGAGCTGGAAGCGGTTCGGCGCGCCGGCCCGCACGCGCCGCCCGTCCTCGCCGTAGCCCGCGTGCCAGAAGCCGAGGTGGAGCTCGCCGACCGGCGCGAGGAACGCGCCCCAACCGGTGGCGGGGTCCACGTGGAGGACCTCCATGCCCTGCAGGAAGACCTCCGCCGGCGAGCCCGGCGCGGGGTCCCGACGCAGCGAGATCGTGCCCCGACGCGCGCGGTCCCGCACCGGGTCTTGCGGTGAGTCGAAGACCGTGCCGAGGCCGTGCAACCGCTACTCATGGTCTGAGCTGATGCAGCGCGTCTTCGCGGTGGACGTGTTGCAGTGCACGGAGTGCGGGTCGAGGCGCCGGTGGATCGCGGCCATCACGGAGACGGCGGTGATCGTCAAGATCCTCGAGCACTTGGGATTGCCGAGCGTCGCGCCGACACCAGCGGCAGCGCGGCCACCGCCACAGCTGGAGCTCTCGTTCGAGGGTTGCTGAGGGGAGAGCAGCGGCGCCTTGGTGCGGTCGGTGGGGGAGGTGTGTCCGGCCCGGGGCGTGAGGGCCGCGGTGGGGCTCGGCGGGAGCGCTGATGGCGGATTGAAGGG
>CAZQAT010000112.1:0-13495 GCA_964591315.1 uncultured Planctomycetaceae bacterium | reverse complement strand
TCCGGCTCCTTCGAAGATCCGGCTCGTTCGAAGATCAGTGGCCGAGCGGCGCCGCGAGGGCGGGGGGCAGCAGGTGCTGACCGTTGTGAACGTCCTGGGCGATCTCCCAGGTCATGGCGCCACAGAGACCTTGGTCACGGATGAAGTTGGCCTTCGCCTGCACCGAGCTGACGTTGTCGCAGGACCACAGGCCGGGGCCATTGACCTCCTCGAGGAAGGGCACGCGGGCCGCTGAGCCTCACTTCAGCTCCCACTGCGGCGAGCCCTCGAGCGGGGCTGGCTCGGCGTAGGTGGCCTCGCCACTCGTGCTGAGGCGCTGGCAGAGGGTGCCGGAGTTGAAGGAGCGACCGTGGAAGGGCACGCCGATGCCAGCTGGGTCTCGACCCCCTGAGTTGAATCACTGCGGGGGGGGGGGATTGACTAGCCCTGATCGGGGATAAAAGAAGATCCCCAGACAGCACTAAGGTGAGTGCGCTGCCTGGAGATACAGATACAGATACAATCTATGTCTGGCCCGCGAACGGGTTCGACCCATCCATTTTGCCCAAAAGTGAGCGAGTGTGAAGGGGGAATCCAGATCTGAGAAACCTCCGGGCCTTGGGGTCTGAGGGATGCCCGGGCAGTTCTCGTGCAGAACGGCGTTCCCGGGGCCTCTGAGGGCGCTGGCCTGGACGCGAACTCTCAGGAGTCGCTGGTCAGGGTAAGACTTTGCAGTCGGGTCCGCGTGGCAGCGGGCACCTCCAATGCAGCCCCGGCGGTGGGGCAGCGCCCTCTGCCAGCCCTGTCCGCCGCGCCCGGACCAGAGAGGTGCCCCCTCACCTCCGCCCGCAACCCGAGCCTCCGTGCCTGCGAGAGCCCCCCCCGAAGACGGTGGCCCCGGGCAGGTGTCCAGAATCCGAGAGACCCGGGAATTGGTCCCTCCTGCCGGTCCTCGACTCCGGGCTAGGAGGCCTTCCTGTGCTGCGGGTCCTCTCCCTTGAACCTTCTCACCCAGCCGTCGACCTGGCGGAAGAGGATCTGTCCCTGCTCGGCAGCCTCCCGCGCCCTCCGTTCGAGGTCGGCGGGGGACGCCAGCTCCTCTCCAGGCAGGCACTTGGCGATTCCATGCAGGAGCTCATTGCGCTCATCGATCCAGTTCTCCAGATCGGCGATGAGGTCCGTGGTGCTGTGGCCGTTTGCCGAGGCGACCTTCTGTTCGGGGGCGAGGCCCTTGTGCTTCTTCACCAGCTTGCGTATTCCGATCCTCTTGCTGCTCTCCACACGCTTCTCGCCGAAGCGCCGTTCACGACTGGCTAGCAGGCGGTCCGAGATCAGGGACTCACAGATCGTGATGGCCTCGAGGTAGAACCCCGTGTCCATGGCACGGAGGTACTTGCCTTGCGCGTAGGCGTAGCGCTGGGCCTTGGTGTGGTTGGTCGGGCGGGGAGTCGACATGGTGAGGAGGGGGGGTTGAGGGGCGTGGGGAGGCCACTATCGTCCCGCCCTGCATCCCCCTTGAGCCACGGCGCAGGGAGCTTCCAGTGGGGGGGAAGAGGCTCCCCTTCATGCCGCGAGGGGCAACCGGATCGGCTTCGATGACCCGGCGTGGTCGTGCACCCCTTGCGGCGCACCCATCAAGCGGCCCTGTGGCGAGGACGACCCCTGGGAAGTCCGCCAGCCCTGAGCCCGAACCCCAAGGGGGTGGGGGCCGGTTCAGCGCATGAAGTTCGGCAGGATGACGGCCGGCATGATCACCGTGAAGAAGAAGGCCGCCTGGGCAGCCTCGATGGCGGCCCTGGCCGCGTCGCTCGCGAAGCTGCCCTGGATGACGGCCTCGATGTGCTCCTTGCGATCGGCCAGCCTCTTCTTGTCGAAGTTGCTGTTCAGGAGCCCCGTGTGGTGACAGAGGGCCACGAGCAGGGTTGTGCGGGCGTCGAGGCTGGGGTCGTCCGTGAAGATCGCGTGCTCCAGTCGGTCCAGGATCTCCCTCTCGGGCTTGGGGTCGATCTCAGGATAGGTCTTCCTCGTGAAGATGAGCGCGACCTTCTTCTTGTCCTCCCGCAGGACCCCTCGGTCACAGAGGCTCCGGGCCGTGCTGGGAATCAGGTCACCCATGGCGGCGATGGCGCCGACCCAGTGGCCCGCGCTCATGTCCTTCTTGGAGGTGCGAATCACCTCGAGGGCATCGCCGACGAAGGGGCCGCCGAAGTCGGCCTCTCGGACGAACTGCACACGGCCCTCGGAGTCATCGGGGACCGGACGGATGCACTCCCGCAGGAGGAACTCGCCCATGAGGGAGGCTCCGAGGGCCGTATGGACGAGTGCGGAGGAGTGAAACACCCCCTCGCGATCTCGTAGCGCAAGGAGCAGGGCCTCTTCGTGGAGGTAGAGCCGGTCAGGTGCAGTCATGGGAGGACCTACGCCGGGTGAGGCGGCGGATTCACGAGAGGGCGCTCTTCCTGTCGTCCGAGCTCCTGGGGCCGTCGCCTGGAGGGCTGGTGCCCAGGAAGCTAACACGATACGTTCGGTTGCGAGGGCGCATGCTGCCGACTCCGCGACTGGGGAGCACGGCGGCATGAGAACCCCGGCGCCATCGAGCCGCCCCAGGCCCCCGGTTGGCGTGCTGGTCATCGGATACAAGAACGCAGTGATCCCCCGAATCCAGAGTGCCCCCCTTCTCGGTCGGCGCACCGAGCCCGTCGAAGGCCCGTCCTGTGTGACGCGGGAGCGTGGTCGCGCGTGAGCAGCCTCTCACGAGCTACGGTCTTGCTGGGGGTGTTGCTCCTGATCTCGGCTCCGGCCTGGGGGCGGGGCCCGTTGCAGGACGGGGGGCGCGTCTCCCAGGGGGCGATCAACCAGGCCGTCGACCGGGGCGTCGCCTGGCTCATGCGGCAGCAGCGCCGCGACGGCTCCTGGGGTGAGAACGACATGACCGTCGGAGGGCACCGCGATGCGCGCAACGACCTGACGGCCTTCTGCACCTACACCCTGATCAAGTGCCGCGTGCCCCAGGAACACCCCGCGGTACAACGCGCACTGGCCTACCTCGGGGAGGGCTGGCCCACGACCACCTACGCGGTCGCCAACGAGGTGATGCTCTACGCGGCCCTGGGCGACGAGCGCTGGGAGGAGCGGCTCGAGCTGCTGGTCGAGGCGCTCCTGGAGCTGCGCTACGAGAGCCACGGCACCTGGGGGTACCCGGGGCATCCATCGATCCAGAGCGATCTCTCGAACACCCAGTACGCGGCCCTCGCACTGCGCGCGGCCCGGATCGCCGGGGTGCGCATCCCGCAGAAGGTGTGGAGCGACATGCTGGAGCGCGTGCTCCTGCACCAGGAGTACCCCAAGCCGGCGGCCGGGGCGCCGGAAGGGCGCGGTTCGAAGCCGATGAAGGCGGGCTTCGCCTACCTGCTCCCCAACCCGAGCGCGCCGAGCTTCGGTTACAACGTGCCCAACGCCTCGATGACCACGGCGGGGCTCGCTGTCCTCAAGATCATCGAGGAGGCCCTCGGGACCCGCTATCCGTTCCGCCTGAAGCGCCGAGCCGGCGCCGCCGTCGAGCTGGGCTTTCGCTGGCTCGAGGAGCACTTCTCCGTCACGGAGAACGTCGCCGGGGATCAGGCCTGGGTCTACTACTACCTGTACGGACTGCAGCGGGTGGGGGTGCTCTTCGAGCGGGACCAGATCGGTACGCACGACTGGTACTGGGAGGGCGCCAAGGAGCTGGTCCGCTGGCAGGGGGGGGACGGCCACTGGCAGAAGGGGGGCTACAAGGAGTGGCCGCGGCAGCCGATGCCCCACGCCAACACGGGCTATGCGCTGCTCTTCCTGGTCAAGGCCATGGCGCCCGTCACGGTCGGCTCCTCCGAGGGCCGCGGCCTGCATGCCGCCCAGGACCCGAGGTCCGCTGTTCAGGGGCGGGTCGCCGTGCGATCCAGCGTCACCGCATGGCTCACGGGCTTCGGGGAGGGCGTCGTCGAGGAGCATCAGATCGACACCCCCGATGGAGCGGGCCTGTTCGTGCTCGAGGTGCACTACTACGTGGGCGAGGAGCGCGTCTCGACCGTCGCGGGTTCCACCGACCGTCCCTGGCGCGGGGAGCGGTTCCCCAGCCAGCTCCCGCTGCGCAGGAACGGGTCCTTCGACGTGCGCATCGGGGTGGTCGTGCGCAGCCCGGCTGTGGAAGAGAGGCGCGTCGAGCTCTTCTCGGACGTGATGACCGTGGACGTGAGTGGGGTGCTCGAGCCCTGGATGCTGGATCACGCGCACTTCGATGCGGTGAACCTGCTCAGGACGACTGCCGTACGGGTACGAGCCTCGAGCGAGCGTGGGGGCTGGGTCAAGGCGGATCGAGCCGTCGATGGGCTCGAGGCCAGCCGCTGGCTCTGCAAGGCGGACGACAGGAACCCGGCCCTGACCCTCGAGCTGCGACGACCGGTGTGGGCCGACACGGTGGTCCTCTGCCAGGCGGACTCCTACCCCGCCGAGCTGGGACGGCACCCGCGGGTGACGCGAGTCGGGCTTCGGTGGAACGGCTCCAAGAAGACGACGGAGTTCGTGCTGGACTCCGACGGGATGCGTCCCTGCGTGCTGGAGCTGCCCAAGCGGATCCGCGTTCGCGAGCTGGTGATTCAGATCCTGGACTACGAGCCCGGTAGCGAGTTCGCCACCGAGGCGGGCTTCGCGGAGGTCGGGCTGGTCGATCGCTGAGGCTCCCCCTTCGGTCGTGGGGGGGCCACGGAGCAGCGGCCCTCATGGGATCTGGAGGAGACGTGGCCGGAGGGGTGCCGGCGACAGCCCCTCATGTCACGGCAGGGCTCACGGGGCCTTCCGGAGTTCTGCCGGTCGCAGGTTTCGCCTCACGGGGAATCGAGTACGGTGGACTAGCCGTCGGGATTGGACTGGCGCTTCTCGAGTGCCGTCCCGACTGGCTCCCTGGCCTCCTCAACCGGGCCCTCAATCCATGCTCGTTCCCCCCCTCCGTAAGCTCCTCCTGAGTTCTGGCCTTCTCGCACTGCTCTCGTCGGCGGCGGTCGCGCAGGGCTTCAACTACGCCGAGGCCCTCCAGAAGTCGATGTTCTTCTACGAGGCCCAGCGCTCCGGTCCCCTGGGACCAGAGAACCGGGTCAGCTGGCGGGCCGACTCGGGTCTCGACGACGGCCTTGACGTCGGTCATGACCTGACGGGGGGCTGGTACGACGCCGGGGACCACGTGAAGTTCGGCTTCCCGATGGCGTTCACGGCGACCGCTCTGGCCTGGGGTGTGCTCGACTTCAGGGACGGCTACGTGACCGCGGGGCAGCTCGCGCAGGTCGAGGCCCACCTGAGGCACGTGAACGACTACTTCCTGCGCTGCCACACCGGGCCCGAAGAGTTCTACGGACAGGTCGGGAACGGTAATGCGGACCACTCGTGGTGGGGGTCGGCGGAGGTGATGCAGATGGCGCGCCCCGCCTACAAGATCGATGCGGACAACCCCGGCACGGACCTCGCCGCGGAGACGGCTGCGGCGATGGCCGCATCCAGCCTCGTGTTCGCCGCCTCGGACCCCGCCTACAGCGCCGAGCTCCTGTCCCATGCCCTCGAGCTGTACCAGTTCGCGGACAACCATCGGGGGGTCTACTCGGACTCCATTCCAGACGCGCAGCAGTTCTACAACTCCTTCAGCGGCTACCAGGACGAGCTGTGCTGGGGCGCGATCTGGCTCTATAGAGCCACCGGCGACACGGCCTGGCTCGACAGGGCGCGCGCGGAGTACCTCTTGCTGGGCACGGACTCATCCGGGGACCCGGCCTACTCGTGGGGCATCTCCTGGGACGACAAGTCCTATGGCTGCTACGCGCTGATGGCGGGCCTGACCGGAGAGTCGGGCTACAGGGATGACATCGAGCGTCACCTCGACTACTGGACCACAGGCTACGGAGGGTCGTCGATCACCTACACCCCCGGTGGCCTCGCCTGGCTCGACCAGTGGGGCTCCCTGCGCTACGCCTGCAACACGGCCTTCCTGGCCCTCTACCACAGCGAGAGCGCGTCGACTCCGCAGAAGCAGGCTCAGTACCACGCGTTTGGGCGGAGCCAGATCGACTATGCGCTCGGGATGAACCCTCAAGGGCGCAGCTATGTCTGTGGATTTGGCGTCAACCCTCCCGTGAATCCCCATCACCGGACGACCCACGGCGCGTGGGGAAACAACGTGAACGGAGCTCCCCAGGAGACGCGCCACGTCCTCTACGGAGCGTTGGTGGGTGGTCCCGACAGCCAGGACGGCTACAGCGATGACCGGGACAACTACATCAACAACGAGGTCGCCTGCGACTACAACGCGCTGTTCTCAGGAGCTCTCGCGAAGCTGGCCCTCGACATTGGCGGCGTCCCGCTTGCGGACTTTCCACCCGAGGAGCAGCCCACGGGTGAGTACATGGTGGAGGTGGCCGGAATCCTCGACGGAGCCACCTTCACGGAGGTCTCCGTCCTGGTTCACAACCGGACGGCCTGGCCGGCGAGGATCCCCTCCGACGTCCGCTTCCGGATCTTCATCAACCTCTCCGAGGGATACACGCAGGGTCTCGACGTCAGCGACTATGTCGTCACGACCAACCAGCCGGGAGGGGTGACGGTCGGCCCGCTCCAGCTCTGGGATCCGCAGCAGAAGATCTTCTACTCGGAGGTGAGCTTCGGTATTGACCTGTTGCTCTGGCCCGGCGGTATCGCCGAGAGCTCCGAGGAAGCTCAGGTCCGGCTCGGGCTGGCCTCTGCCTCCTCGCCGGCCTCGGCCTGGAATCCGGGCAACGATCCTTCCTTCCTCGACATCTCCGCCACGCACTCGCCCACGCCCCACATTCCTCTCTTTGCGGATGGCGAGCAGGTTGCTGGGTTCGCGCCCCCTGTGGGCGGCATGTTGCGGGCCTCGGACTCCCCGGTCGTTCCCGGAGGGGGCTGGCCAGTCCTGACCCTCGACACGGACAGGCTGCAGTTCGACCACCTCGGCGGAGGTGCCCTGGTGAATCTGCTCTCGAATCAGTCCTGGACGGTGACCGACGATCAGGACTGGATCACGGTCGTTCCCCCCGGGGGCACAGGAGACGGGGCCTTCCGTGTCATCACGGATGCCAACCCAGGGTTGGTTCGTCAGGGCACGGTCACCGTGACCGCCCTGTCGGTATCCCGTGAGGTGCTCGTGATTCAGGCAAGTGACCCGAACGCCAGCACCTGTGAGAGCCCCGTGCCAGTCGCCTTGCCGTTCTCCCACGACGGTGTCGGTGAGTTCTGCTGGTCCATCGAGGGGGATGTGGGGTTCATCAATTCCTGGGACGTCGACATTCTCGAGATCAACGGTGTGGATCTCTCGAACTCCTTCGTTGCCGGCTCTGATCTGCCCCCCAAGATCAACGATCGGTACTTCGTGCGCTTTGCGGGCAGCCTGAGCTGGTCGCACTTCGAGGCCTTCGCCCCGTAGCCACGGTCTCCCGGCGGCCTGAGTGCCGCTCCGCCTAGCGCTTCTTCCCGATCAGCGGCAGCTTGTCGCGGTGGAAGCAGAGCGCTCCCAGGCAGCAGACGAGGACCAGGATCGCGAGACCGAACAGGGTCCCTCCGTCGTCCTGGACGACGATGCCGAGCTTGGTCAGGTGGCCTCCGATCGCGCCAACCATGATGCCCGCGCCCATGACCGCTCCAAGGGCCGCCGTGCGGGGGACCAGCAGCAGCACCGCGGTGATCAGCTCGGCGATCCCCGAACCGTACCGACCCCAGGGCTCGACTCCGAGGGTCTCGAAGATGTACACGCTCTCGGGGGCTCCGGTGAACTTGAAGAACAAGGTCTGAAGCAAGATCACCGCGGCGACGATGCGGAGGGTCCAGTCGAGGGCTCTCATGAGCGAGTTGGGGGAAAGGGGGTGGAGGGGTTGGCCGAGTGCATTCTCGGCCAATCGACTCCAGGCTTTCAATCTCCCGCTCGGTCTTCGGTGTGGACGGCGGAGAGGCGCTGGGTCCCGCGAGGGACCGAGCGGGGAGGGCGTCGGGCGCCTGCCCTCACAGCTCCTTCAGCCAGATGTTCCGGAAGCGGAGCTCGTGCGGCTCACCGTGGTCCTGCAGGCCGATGTGGCCCTCCGGCGGACGGTCCTTGACCGGTGACTTGTCGAGCATGAGGTCGATGATCTTGTGCCCGTTCAGGCCGACCTCCAGGTGGTTGCCTCGCGCGGTCACGATCATCCGGTTCCACTCCCCAGGGGGCCGCGACATGTTCCTCGAGGCGCCCACCGCCGAGATGATGCCGCCGTGGTCGTGGGCCGTCATCGCGCCCTCCTTCCCCGTGCAGTCGAGGATCTGGGCTTCGATCCCCCTGGCCACGGGGTCCGAGGTGTCGCCGACGCGGAAGAACACTCCGCTGTTGCCCTTGGGCGGATAGGCGTACTCGACGTCGAGGATGAAGTCCTTGTACGTCTTCTCGCTCCAGAGGTAGTCCGCGTAGCGCTGCCAGCCTGTCTCGCCGGGCCTGGGCTGGATCAGCAGCTCGCCCTTCTCCTGGGGAATCCAGTTGCCGGAGGTCTTCCAGCCGCTCAGGTCCTTGCCGTTGTAGAGCTGCACCCACCCGTGCCGCGTGTCACGGATCTCCCGCAGCTCGATGTTGCGCCAGCTGACCTCGAAGGGACCGGCACCGCGAGGGATGCTGTGGATCTGCAGGCCGATGAAGCCCCGGGGGTGAGAGCCGTACATGCCCTCGTGGACGAGGTCCGAGGTCTGGGTGCCGTTGACCCACACCTGGATGCGCGGACCGATGGCCAGGACGCGGTAGGAGTTCCAGGCGCCGTCGTTGAAGTGCTTGTGGGGCTTGCGCAGCTCCGGGGGAGTCATCCACCCGCCGGCGGCCTCCGCATAGAGGTAGCCGGCCTCCGCCCCTCCCGCGCCGCTGGCCTCGATCTCGACCTGGGGGCCGTTGACCCGGCCGAGGAACCCCCCTTGGGTGGAAGAGCGGATCTGGACACCGGAGTTCAGGTGGTCATCGACCTTGACCTCGAACTTCAACTCGAAGTCCGAGTAGTCCCTGTTGCTGCACAGGAAGGAGTTCGGGCTGCCGTCGTTGGTCTTGCCGACGATCGTGCCGTCCTCGACCCTGTAGGTCGCCGTGCCGTTGCGCTGGGTCCAGCCCTCCAGGGTCTTGCCGTCGAAGAGCGAGGTCCAGGGCGTCTCGCGCCGTACGTACTCGGCTGAGTCCTGGGCCGCTGCGCTGGCCGGAAGGAGCGCGAGGAGAGCCGCCGTGCAGAGGGGAGGGATCGGAGTCATGGGCAGGAGGGTAGCGCAAGTGCTCGCCGCGCGCCCGTCGAGGCCACAATCGGACTCCAGGGCGAGCTGAAGTCCCTTGCGCGCAGAGTAGACTGCGCCTACTTCCGCGCTCCAACCCCCTCCCAGGGTCTCCCGATGCTCCTCTCCATTCTCGCCTCCGCCGTGCTGCACTCAGCCCCAGGCGCAACGCAAGGCGAGCCCGCGATCACCTCAGGACCGGTCGTCGGCCGGGTCACCACCGATGAGATCCGTGTCTGGTGCCGGGTCGATCGACAGGAGCGATCGGTGGTGGGGGTCCTCTTCGACTCCAGGGGAGAGGAGGTCTCCCGAGTCCTGCGCACCGCGCAGGCGGAGTCCGACTTCACGATCGACCTGCTCTTCGACTCGGGCATCCGGCCCGGCCAGAGCTACCGCTACGAGCTGCTCGTGGATGGAGAGCCCGCGGCCGTGGGGGAGGACCAGGTCGTCGAGACTCCCCCCGAGGAGAGAGGAGAGGCTCGCCTGGTCTTCGGCTCCTGCGCCAGCAAGAGGATGCTCGGGACGACAGGTGTCTGGAAGGCCATCGAGGAGACGGACCCACACCAGCTCATCTTCCTGGGAGACACGCCGTACATCGACAGCACGGAGCTCGAGCTGCAGAGGGGTGCCTACAGGGAGTTCTGGCGCTCACCTGGCCTCTCCAGCCTGGTGCGCAGGGTTCCGGTCTTCGCCACCTGGGACGATCACGACTACGGTCTCAACGACACCGTCGGCCCACTCGAGGGGCGGGAGATGTCCCGCAAGGCCTTCCTCGAGTACCACGCCATGGGGGAGCTGGGCGATGGCGCGGGCGGGGGGATCTACGGCAAGTTCAGCTGGGGCCCCGTGGAGGTCTTGCTCCTCGATACGCGCTGGTACGGTCAGACCGAGCCCTCGCCGCTCGACCCCGAGCAACCGACGCTGCTGGGGGCTGCCCAGTGGAAGTGGCTGAAGGACTCGCTCCGCAGCTCCCGGGCCGCCTTCAAGATCGTGGCCTCGGGGATGATCTTCAACGGCTCCGTTCGGCCGGGGAAGAGAGACCACTGGATGCAGTACCCCCACGAGCGGGCGGGCCTCCTGCAGTTCATCGGAGAGGAGCGCATCCCCGGCGTCCTGATCGTGACCGGAGACATCCATCGCTGTCGCCACCTCTCCTATCCTCCTGAGGAGGGAGCGGGTTACCCGATCGACGAGTGGATCACCTCTCCTTTGGCCAACACGGTCATCGAGACCGCCAATGTCGCGCACCCCTCACTGGTGTTCGATGCCGGCGAGGAGGGGGTCTTCCTCAGCGTGGAGGCTCAGCACACCGGCGAGACTCCCCGCCTCTCGTGCCGGCTGATCACGGCCGCGGGTGGCGTGCTGCACGAGAAGTCCTACACTCCGGCGGACCTGAGGCCCGGGCAGTGAGCGAGGGGCCAGGTCAGCTCCGAATCAGCGGAACCGGCGCCGACGCGCGGGTTGGGTCCCCTGCTTCCGGTCCTCACCAGTACCTCTCGCGATCCTGTCCTGATGAAGCTCACAACACTCACCCTCTTGGGGTCCCTCCTGTCCCCGAGCCTGGACGACTTCGACGGCCTGCGGAGCGCATTGGTCGCGCTCGGCGACGTGAACGGAGACGGCCTCCCCGACCTGGCCCTCGCCCACCGACCGCGGCCGTTCGCGATGATGGGCTCGTCCAGCGAGAACTGGCCATCGGTGCCCCAGGAGCCGGTGGTGTGGATCCTCTCGGGAGAGGACGGCGCCGTGCAGCACGCGCTGCAGGGCCCCGAGGGCTTCGGCACGGAACTGGCCGCGGTGGGGGACCTCGACGGTGACGGCGCTTCGGAGCTGGCGATCGGTGCCGGGCGAGAGGGTGCAGCGGAGGGAGGGGTGCTGCTCGTCTCCACGGGCCCGGGACGCATTCTGGCGCGGCTGGAGGCTCCGGAGGGACTGTCCTGCTTCGGCCGCGGGATCGCCGGCGGTCAGCAGCTGACGGGGAGCGAGACTCCCGATCTGGTGATCGGCGCTCTTGGCGGAGCTCTGGTCATCGACGGGGCGACCCGGGCGGCGAGCTGGTGGCTCGAGCCGCGGGCGGGCTGCCGGATCGAGCGACGGCCCGTCGATGAGGGCTCCCCCTTCACCGAGCCCCTGGCCGAGCGGCCGGCCTGGGGGGTCAAGAACCTGGGACGTTCCTGCGGTGGCAGCTACCCCGGCATGAACGTCGGGGTGCTGCCGGACCTCGACGGTGACGGCCTGGGTGAGGTGGCGCTCTCGACGCCTCGGGAGCCCGCCTGCGAGGAGACCGGCGGCGAGGGCTCCGAGGCGGCCCAGGCGGACGCCCGCACACGGATCGTCTTCAGCGGCGGCCTGCGCTCGCCGCTCTCCCTCGACACGGCCGGCTGGTGCCTGGTCGCCGGCGAGGACCTCGACGGAGACGGGGTGGGGGACCTGGTGACGACGACCGTCAACGAGCACACCCGCGCCTGGAGCGGGGCGACCGGGGCGCGGCTGTGGGAGGTCTCCTACCGCGGCGGCTACCTGCACGCCGAGGGCGCGAGCCTCAGCTTCACCAGCGACCACGACGGGGACGAGGTGCGCGACCTCGCCGTGGGCTCCAACGAGACCTTCCTGGATGCGGACTCGGGGGGGATTGCGATCCTCTCCGGTCGCACCGGCGAGTCGCTCAAGCGTCGCCGGGTCCGGATCGAGGCCGACCCTGGCCCGCCGGCCGGTGGGGTCGGTGGGGCCGACGTCGCGAGCCTCGGTGACCTCGACGGTGACGGCCTCGACGAGCTGGCGATCTGGGAGCCCGTTCCCCAGCGCCTGCTCATCCTCTCCGGGGCAGACCTTTCCGTCCGCTGGCAGCTCGACGCCGCCGACCTGCCCCGGCCCGAGTAGGTCGGAGCCCCCGGGCCGCCTCGAGTCTCTCACCCAGGCGGCTCTCGGGGTCAGGGCAAGAAGGAGACCTCGAAGGCCTGCGTGGTGTTGAAGCCCGTGCTGCAGGGCCCGGCGTTGTCGCGGTACCAGCCCTGGACGATGCGGGTGCTGCCTGCGCCCCAGCCGCCCAGGACCTGTAGGCCAGGGCCCCAGGTGCCGGACCCAGAGCCGTCGAGGAACTCGACGTTCAGTCTCTGGATGTTGCCGGTGGCGCACAGGAGGCCGTCGCCGAAGACAGCCCCGGCGCCGCCGTTCGCCTGCAGCGTGCCCGTGAAGACGATGGCCGGGACCCCGCTCGGGCCCTGGTCGAGGCTGACAGTCAGGTCGTCGGCGCCCACGCTCAACGAGCCGCCCAGCGAGAGGCTGGCTCCGACCCCGGTGGAGTTGGCACAGCCTTCTCCCGCGCCACCCGAGTTACCGCAGGGACAAGCGGTCCCGCTGCCATCACCGGAGCAGATCTCGACTCCGAGGCCACCTCCGCAGTACATGCGGAACTTCCAGTGAATGCTGTTGAACTGGAAGGGTCCGTTCCACGAGGCGCCGCCGTCGAAGCTGCCGCGGTACACCTGGCCGGGGAAGGTGTCTTCCTGGATTGACGACTGTGCGGCTTGCGTCGGACCCCAGACGAGCCAGTAGGTACTGCCCGCCGTGAGGTTGATGGTCCCCGGCAGCGTCGCTCCCTGCCAGGAGTTGGTGCTGCTCATGCTCCAGGAGCCGGTGCCCAGGTCCGAACCCGGCTGATTGTTGGGAGCGTCGTGGCTCCAGATGCCCAGGGTGTTGGTGCCTGTTCCCTCGCCGGTGAAGACCTTGATCGAGGCGACCGCCAGGTCGGTGGGGGCGTCGAAGCGGATCCCGACCAGCAGGTTGGGACCACCCATCGAGAAGGTGTCCGAGAAGGTGGGGCCGTCGTTCTCCGCGTAGCACGGGGTCTGGGCGAAGGACCCGGAGCAGAGGGTGAGGGTGATCAGCGCGCCGAAGAGAGTTCGGGTCTTCATGGGAGTCCTCGTGAAGTGGAGTGTGGCGCAGGGCCGTGCGTCACGCGTGGTCTTGTTGTAGGTGGCCTGGGGTCGGCAAGATCGGGAGTCTGCTGGTGTCCCGTCAGCGGCTCTCGTGGGAATCCCGGTTCTCTCTGATACCCCGACATCCGGGATTGCGCCATCAGGCTTCTGGTTGCGCCCGTGACAGCCGCGTGAGGGGGCCTCTGGCTGAGCCCCGAATTGAACAACGGACTTCAGTGCTTGTTGAATCGAGGCGAGGGCAGCCCTCGAATCTACAGGTCCCCTCGGGCCGCTCACTT
>CAZQAT010000111.1:0-14049 GCA_964591315.1 uncultured Planctomycetaceae bacterium | reverse complement strand
GACCTGGTGGAGACCGAGCTGGACTGGTCCGACGACCCCCTGGAGCAGGAGCGCCAGGCCCGGCGTGCGGCACGCGAGGCCGCGGAGCAGGAGCCCGAAGAGGGGCCCGAAGAGCAGCCCGAGGACGGCTAGCGTCGAGCGGGGCGCGGGCCGCAGTTCCCCGCGCGCGGAAGTCTCCGCATTTCTTGCCCTGCCCCGCGGCGGGGCTTCGGATGCGCCGGTGATTCCACTTCGTACCGGGTGGAATCCCCCCGGACGATGCGAAGATCGGAGCCCGCGAGGACCCGCCGAATCGGTTGGAGAGTTGGGACTCCACCGTCACTGCCCCTCGTCCTCACGACAGGTGGGCTCCTCTTCGCTCTCTCCGGTTGCGGCGAGGGTGGCGGCGGCGATGGCGGCGCGCCCGGAGCAGGCGCCGGTGGCGCGGACCTCTCCGTGGTCTCGGTCTCCTTCAGCCCCTCCCAGGTCGACGTGGGCCAGAGCGTGCACGTCATCGACGTCGTCCAAAACGTCGGCGGCGACCAGAGCGCGGGGACGCTGGTGGACATCTACCTGTCCGCGGACCCCTCCGTCACCAGCGCGGACGTCCTGATCGGCCAGCGCACCATCGGTGCCCTGGCCCCCGGCGCGATCTCCTCCGGGGGCGGCTTCCTGACCGTCCCGGCCCTGATCAGCGAGGGCGACTGGTACCTGGGCGTGGTGGTCGACGGGGGCGGGCTGGTGCCCGAGGGCGACGAGAACAACAACGTCCAGGTGGCGCTGCAGACCCTGTCGGTCTCGAGCGCGCCGGCCTCGGACCTGGTTCCGACGCAGGTCGAGTACGACCCCCCGAGCGTCGAGGCCGGGCAGCTCTTGAACGTGACCGACCAGGTCGAGAACCAGGGGCTCGGTGCCGCCTCGGCCTTCCAGGTCGGCGTGTACCTCTCCCAGGACGCCAACATCACCAGCGGCGACCTGCTGCTCGGCCTGCGCAGCGTGCCCTCCCTGGCCCCGGGGGAGATCGACTTCGTCCAGGACCAGGTGACCGTGCCGTCCACGACCTCCGCCGGCACCTGGTACGTGGGTGTCCTGGCGGACGTGGGGGGGACCCAGGGCGAGTCGGACGAGTTCAACAACGGGCTGGCGGCCACCACTCCGATCACGATCACCCAGCCCCCGCGGCCGGACCTGAGGCTGACGGAGCTGAGCTTCTCGCCCGCCGAGCTCGACGCGGGGCAGTCCCTGCTCGTGTCCGAGGCGGTCGTCAACCAGGGACTGGTGCCGGCCACGCCCTTCCGCGTCGGGGTCTACCTCTCCGAGGACGCGGAGATCACCACCGCCGACCACCTGATCGGCTTCCGCTCGGTCTCGGGCCTGGATGTGGGGGAGAGCTCCGCGGTCTCGGCGCCCCTGACCTTGCCCGCCACCCTCGAGGGCGGCACCTACCACGTGGGCGCCATCGCCGACCACGAGGACGACGTGCTCGAGTCGGACGAGGAGAACAACGACCTGCTGGCTCTGGGCACCCTGCTGGTGCACGTGCCGCCCCTGCCGGACCTGCGGACCACGGCGGTGTCCTTCAGCCCCGGTGCGCTCGGGATCGGTGAGGTCCTGACGGTCATCGAGCGGGTGGAGAACCACGGGGTGGCGCCCGCCGGGAGCTTCCGGGTGGGGATCTACCTCTCGAACAACCCCTCGGTCTCCACCGCCGACATCCTGCTCGGGACGCGCACCGTCTCCGGGCTCGGCGTGGGGGGCGTGAGCGAGGCAGTCAACGAGTTCACGATCCCGCCCGGCATCCCGACCGGCTCCTGGACCCTGGGGGTGATCGCCGACGACCTGGCGGCGGTGCTCGAGCCGGACGAGGGCGACAACCTGCTCGTGGCGGCGGGACTGCTGGACGTGACCGGCAGCGACGACCCCCTGCCGGACCTCGTGGTCGAGACCCTGAGCGCCGGACCCTCCTCCGTGCTCGAGGGAGGGACCCTGTCGGTCTCGAGCCTCGTGCGCAACCAGGGGGAGCTGACCGCGCCCCAGTTCGAGGTGCGCTTCTACCTCTCCGAGGACGACGTGATCGAGCCCAGCGACCACCTGGTGGGCGTGCGCACGGTCTTCAACCTGGGCGTGGGCGGCGGCTCGGCTCAGGCCTTCCCCTACACCCTCGACCCCGCGCTGCCCCTGGGGATCTACCGCTTCGGGGCCCTGTGCGACGAGCCGAACGCGGTGCTCGAGTCCGACGAGGACAACAACGCCGCCCTGGCCTCGGGCACGATCGAGATCTACGTGCCCCCGCCGCCGGCGCCGGACCTGCGCGTGAAGGAGCTGACCTTCGACCCGGCCAGCCTGGCCGCCGGGGAGGCCCTACAGCTCGACGCGACGGTCGAGAACGTCGGGGACCTGGACGCCGGGGCCTACCACCTGGACTTCTATCTCTCCGACGACGAGGACGTCACGAGCGAGGACACGCACCTGGGCAGCGGCCTGACGTTGCCGTCCCTGGCGAGTGGAGCGGAGGCCCCCTCCTCGACCCAGTTGAGCGTGCCGGCGGACCAGCCGGCGGGCACCTGGTACGTGGGGGCGATCGTGACGATCGACAACGGCGAGCCGGACTCGAACGCCACCAACGATCTCCTGGTGGCCGGCACGACCCTGGAGGTGACGCCGTGAAGCTCGAGCGCTGCTCCAAGATGATCTTGCCCCTGGCCGCCGTCGCCCTGGGCCTCGGCTGGGTGCGCCCGCGGCTCGTCCACGCGCCCGCGCCGGAGCTGCGCTCGCTGCGGGACGTGTCCGGCCGCGAGGTGCCCGAGGGCCGCTACCTGGACCTGGCCCGCGTCCGTCCGGTGCCGGACAGCACGGGCTACGTCCCCGCGCCCCTGCCCTGGCAGGCGGAGGAGCCTGCCCCCGCGGCGCCGCCGGAGCCCGGACGCTACCGGGACCTGGGCGCGCTGCTGCACGAGTCACACCTCAGGAAGGAGCCCTGAGACCCCGAGAAGCTCCCGCGTCGTTGTGGAATCCGACGCGGGAGTCCGCCAGCGGCCGGGCCGAGTGGAGCGACTCGTCCCGGCCGCACCCCTTTCGGCGCTGCGGGGGGGGAGTGACGCGTGGGGCCCCGGGGTCGGCTGGGCCGACCCGGGGGCCCCTGGCGTGTCGGAGTCTCTGCGACTCCGGACCTGTCTGCCTACGGCACCCAGGTGAGGGTCCAGCCGTTCGACTGGTTGAAGTCGGCTTGGGGGCCGTCGTTCAGGCAGCCGAAGGCGGTGCCGGGGTCCCTGTACCAGAACAGGTAGGAGCGCGACTGGCCCGCGACGACGCCGGGGTCGGTGCTGTAGGGGCCGCCGCTCTGGAAGGTCGGCAGCGAGGCCGCGCCGCTGGCGTCGGTGAAGAACACCGAGCCGCGGACCGTGTTCGGGCCCGCGACGCAGAAGACGCCGGCGCTGTTCGGGATGGTGGAGAGACCGCTCGGGCCGAGGTCCGTGTCGCCCGCGAAGATCAAGCCGGGCTTGTTGGGGGCGGCGTCCGCGATGTTGAAGCCGAGGGTGTCGTTGCTGATCTGGGGCACGCCCGTGGCGGTCAGCATGGCGCCGAGGCCGTTGGGGTTCGAGTTCGGGCAGCCGCGGCCCGGGCCCGAGAGGTTGAAGCAGGGACCGTTGCCGCCGGTGCAGTCGCAGGTGCTGCTGCCGGAGCCGGGTCCGCACTCGTCGGGGACGCCGTCGAGGTTGACGTCCAGGCTCGTCCCATCGGCGAGGTCGATGTCGTCGGGCACGCCGTTCTCGTTGCAGTCGGTCGCGCTCGTGATGTAGAGCAGGACCTGGTAGTCCTGGTCATCGGAGAGCGGGTCGAAGGACTGGGTGTCGTAGTCGCCGTCCTGATCGGTGTCATAGATGACGGTGGCGCGGACCACGATGCCGCCGATGGTCTCGGTGTCGCTCGGGTCGAGCCCGGCGGTCGACTGCCCGTTGTAGGCGGCCTGGTTCATGTTCTGCGAGAAGGGCATGCTCGGCGAGCTGCCGCTCGTGCCGCCCACCTGCAGGAACTGGATCATGTAGTTGCGGTCCGAGTTCACCCCGTGCACCACGTCGCCTTCGGTGAGGATGAGCTCGCAGCGGTACTGGAAGCTCGCCGGGTCGTAGACAGCACGGACGAGGGACTCGCGGTAGAAGTTGTCCCCGGTCAGCTGCACGCGGGCGTTGAAGTACACGTTGCCGACCGAGTCGATCATGGGGCAGGACAAGGCGGGACCTCCGATGGAGCTTCCGCCGGGCTCGTGGGCGACAAGCTTGCCGATTACGGTCGTGCCGAAGCTGCCGTACACGGGCTTGCCGTCGTTGCCGTCGGTGTAGGCGGCCACGACCCACTCGACCACGGTGCCGTTGGCAGTCCGGGCGACGGCGATCATGTTGTTCGCGTTGGTCGAGCCCACGGTGCTGGGGTGCTCCATGGTGCCCGCCGCCAGGAGGCGCCCGGCCTGGTCAATGCCGATGGCCACCTGGCCATTGCCGCCGCGGAAGGACGTGGAGGAGAAGTAGTTGGTGAAGGTCGCGCTACCAGCGGCGGGGGCCCAGCCGGTCTCGGGGTCGGAGATGGAGGCGTTGCCGGGGTAGGTCAGGGCGCGCGGAGTCTGGGGCGCTGCGGCGCTGTTCAGCCCCCAGACGTTCAGGGTGTTGGTGCCGCCCGCCTGGCCGAGGATGCCGGCGCTGCCGTGGGTCGAGCCGGCCCCGAAGACGCCGGGGAAGCTCTCTGCGCAGTAGCTCACGTTGCCACGGTGGTCGGTGACCCCCGGTCCCCGGTGCGCCGTGGTGCCCGAGAGCGGGCCGCTGCCGGTGACGAACTGGCCGTTCCAGTTGCTGCCCAGGATGATCGGCGTCCCGCCGGTGACGGCGGCCGGCATGATGCTCGTGGGGCTGTGGACGGTGGTGTTCTCCACCAGGGCGTGGATCCCGACGTCATCCGCGCCGGCCTGGCTCAGCACGTTGACCGCGCTGGAGTTCCGGGCCAAGAGGTCGATCAGGAAGAGGTTGTTGCCCAGGAAGGTGTTGTAGCCGCCGCAGCTCACGGCGCCGAAGCCGTCGGCGCGCACCGTGATCCAGCCGTCGGCGTCCACCGAGCCGACGCCGAACTGAGAGACGTTGCACAGCCAGGTCTTGTCGTTACCCGCGCCCATGATGCGGGAGACGTACAGGCGCGACGGCGTCGTTGTCTCGTAGTTGACCGTCCCGCCGACGACCGAGTTGAAGTTGAGCGTGGGCGCGGTCGGGTCGTCGGAGCTGAACTGGGAGAACATGTAGCCGAACTGGTTCCCGGTCAGGGCCGTGGTGTCGATCGGCGTGCCGGGGTTGTTGCGAGTCGCGTCGCCGTTCACTCCCGTGCCGGGGGCGTTCCAGTAGTCGTAGCTGTTACGCACGAAGCCCACGCCAGAGAGGGTGCGGCGGCTGATGCCCTGGGCGCTGACCGAGGCGGTGAAGAAGTTGTGGTTGCCTGTGAAGTAGTCCCATCCGGCCTTGGCAAGAGGTGCCACCCCGTAGGTGCGACCACTGCTGGAGGTGATGGCGGCCACGTCGACGACGTAATCATTGACCTGTTCAGTGGTGCTGGTCGGGTCGAGGGCGTCACCCGGGAAGCTGTTCAACAGGGAGGTACTGTCCTGGGCCTGGGCGGTGCCGCCGAGCAGGGCGGCGCCCACGGAGAGAAGCAGCGCGGACTTGGTCTCGGGATTCATCTGACTATCGCTTGGGGGTAGACGTCGGGCGGGGAGGCTCGGGAAGTGGAAGCGGACCTGGCTGGGGGACTCGGGGGTCCCATGGGGGCGAATAGCGCGTCGTGCACGGGTGCCCACGCTCGGGTCCGATCCCTTCCCCAGGCCTTGGTCGGTCTCCTGAATTCTAGCCGTGGGTCCTGAATCCACGGGGCCAGTTGGCCTGACTATGTTCTGAAGATCCTCCGAACGGAGGGGGGCCGGCGCAAACCGGCCCTAGGAAGCCTCAAAGTGGAGTGGGGCAGGGCCTGAGGCTCGCTGCTCCACGAAAAGGCTGAAATTACGGCATCGCGGTCTCTCTGACCCTTGACAGGAAGTCGCATTTGAATTGAAATATCCTATGCGTGCGCGTCGATAGCGCCGCCCGACCCAGCCCGGAGGCCTCCTGATATCAGGACTTTGAAGTTCTCTGGACCGGGGCGGCGAAGGCCGGAGAGAGCCCCCGTCAGAGGGACGTGGGCTCGGACGAGGAGTGATCCAGGGAGCGAGGGGCTCCCTGGGGCTCCCCATGGGGCGCCTTCGCCGGGGCGGGGTGGTCGGAGCGTGTCAGCGCACCTCCTTCCAAGCACCGATCCCGATGAAGCAATCCAACGCCACCCGTCTCGTGGCCCTGTTCGGCCTGTCCGCCCTGGCGGCCCAGGCCACGGGCCAGAACCAGACCTATACGACCGACGCTGACTTCGACCTGGGGGTCCTGGTGGACGTCAACCACGACGCCCCCAACGTCGATCAGCTGCAGCTGGACGCCTCCAGCGAGCCCTTCTCCGTCCTGAGCGTCGCCTGCGGCGGCCTGGACACGGTGGTGCGCATCAACACGAGCACCGGCGAGATCCTGGGCGAGTACCGCACCGTCCCCGGAGACCTGGACGGGGATCCCTCCCGTGCCACCACGGACCTGGAGGGCTCCTGCTGGGTCGGCAACCGGCTCGAGGACGGACAGGGCAAGGCGGTCTTCGGTTCGGTCACCAAGTTCGGCGTGGTGGTCGGCGGCACCCGGGTCGACGACCTGGGCAACCCGGACCCCATGGGCCAGTACATCGTCGGCTGGAACCAGGCCGCCAGCACCTGCATCGACCGGGACAACGACGGCCGCATCCGCACCTCCGCGGGCCTGGGGGACGTCCTGGCCTGGCCCAACGTGACCGACGGCCTGGGAGGCAACCCGGCCCTCGTGCAGGACGCCGAGGACGAGTGCGTGCTGATCTTCCAGCGCACGACGCCCGAGCGCATCCGGCACCTCTCGATCGACGCCAACAACGACCTGTGGGCCGGGGGCTACCCGACCTTCCCCACCTCCTTCGATCAACTGAACGGCCTGGACGGCAGCTTCCTGCAGAACCAGGACGCCCAAGGGGTCGGCTGCGGCGGCTACGCCGGGCTCGTGGACGGGGCCGGGGTGCTGTGGTCCACCTCCGAGTTCGAGGGCCAGCTCTTCCGCCTCGACCTCCCCGCGGCTGCGGCTTCCAGTTGCATCACGGTGCAGAGCAACGTGCGTGGTGTCGCCGAGGCGCCCGACGGCTTCATCTGGACCGCCGGCGGTAACCAGCTGCGCCGCGTCAGCCCGGACGGCTCGACCACCCAGAGCTTCTCTCCGACCGGCGCCTTCCAGCTGCACGGCATCGTCATCGACCAGAGCTCGGGAGAGATCTGGGTGGCCTCCTCCGGTACGAATGAGGTCTTCCGGCTGGATTCTGCGGGCAACCTGATGACCACCATCTCCGTGGCCCCCGGCGGCTCCCAGCCCCGGGGCGTCGACATCGACCCCAATGGGAAGGTCTGGGTCGCCAACCAGGGCTCCGACAACGTGATGCGCATCGACCCGGCCACGAACTCCGTGGACCTGACGGTCGCCCTGCGACCGGGCGCGAAGCCCTACAACCCCAGCGACATGATCGGCACGATCGTGTACGACACCTCCGCCTCGAGCGGCAGCTGGAGCGTGGTCTGCGACGGGGGCCAGCCCGGGACCTCCTGGACGAACGTCTCCTGTAACGGAAGCGAGCCCGAGGACGCGAGCCTGACCAAACTGGTGCGCTGCGCGAACTCGGTGGCGGGCCTCGCCGGCCAGGCCTTCGTGCCCGCCTCGAACGGCGGCGGAATCGCCCAAATCGGCCGTTTCCTGGAGGTACGGGTCGATTTCCAGCGCTCCACCCAGAGCGGGCTCTCACCGATCCTGTTCGACCTGAGCGTCGAGGGCGAGAACGTCGAGCCGCCCGACGACTGCGCCACCCCGAACCGGCGCCGGGCCTCCAGCCTGCTGGTCTACCCGGAGTTCAACAACCAGATGGGCTCCTTGAGCGTCCTGACGATCACCAATGTGGACTCGGAGCAGCAGGGGAACCTGGCCGTGGAGTTCATCTACATCGACGGTGACGACTGCCTCGAGTTCAACCGTACCGAGTACCTGACGCCGAACGACACCCTCACGGTCCTGACGGGAGAGCACAACCCGAACCAGGACAGGGGCTACGTCTACGCCTTCGCCAAGGACGCCGCAACGGACGAGCCCATCGTGGCCAACTCCCTGATCGGCAGCGTGATGGTGATCCGGCCTCTGGGGATCGGGCTCGACGAGGGCGATGAGTTCCTGGCGACGGAGTACACCCTCAATGCCTTTGGATTCCAGGGCATCGGCGAAGGGGCGCCGCTGGCGGGCGGCCAGGTCCTCACCGACCTGGACCTGGACGGACTGCTCGACCTGGACGGCCAGGAGTACGAGCAGGCCCCGGCCGAGATCCTGGTGCCGCGCTTCTTCGGGCAGGAGTTGGTCCCGGCCATCGGCAACAGCCAGCTGGTGTTCGTGGGCCTGACCGGCGGCGTGCAGTTCGAGACGACCCTGGACTTCCTGATCTACAACGACAACGAGGAGGTCTTCTCCTCGGAGTACACCTTCCGCTGCTGGGACAAGGTGGCCCTGACCGACGTGTCGATGGTGTTCGAGAACGGGTTCCTGGCCGATCACACGAACCACGACCCGGACGAGAGCCTCGGCCCCGACGGCCTCGAGACGGGCTGGATGCGGATCGACGGGGGCATCGCGACCTCCATGTCGCACAGCATCCCCGACCCCGCCTTCCTGGCCTTCCTGGTGGAACGCATCGGGCCTTCCTCCGGCGCCGACCTGCCCTTCGAGCTGTGTACCCAGCCCGGCGGCGTGCTGCTGCCGAGCGGCAATGCCGGCGGTCGGTAGGCCAGGGTGCTCCGTTCCTGGCGGATCGGGGGCCTCCTCTCGGGGTCTCCGATCCACCGCACCCACAGCCGTTCGGATGGACCGTGATCCCTGCCAAACCGGCTCGCATCTTTGCCGCTGGCCCGTAGGCGGGGGATAATCCACCCGTAAGCGGTGCCGCCGAGGCCAGCGGTCCCGTCCGCGACCTTCCCTACAGACTCCTGCGCCCACCATGAGACGCATCCCCATCCTGCTCCTGTTCTGCTCCCTCGCCCTCGCCTCCTGCCAGCAGGAGTCCGCGGACGTGGGGTCCTCCCAGTCCTCCGCGGCGACGGGGTCCATCTCCGGCGACCTGAGGGCCCTGGCCGAGGCGGGGGAGGTGGACGGTGTCGTCGACCTTCTTCAGCCGCGGGCAGGGAGCCTGTCGGTGGAGGAGTCCCTGATCCTGGCGCGGGCCCGCGTGGCCCAGAACGAGCTTCCCAAGGCGGTCAAGGTCCTCAAGGCCGCCCTGGTGGAGCACCCGGACGCCCTGGACCACAGCCTGCTCCTCGCTCGCGTGTACACCTCGATCAAGCAGCACGAGCTGGCCCTGGCCGTGCTCGAGGCGGCCCGGGAGGCCGGAGCTGATGGGGGTGACTTCCTGGTGGAGTTCGGGCTGGCCCAGGGGCGCGTGGGCGATCTGGAGAGGGCCCAGGAGTTGCTCTTGCAAGCCAAGGAGCAAGGCGCCGTCGCGGGTGAGGTGGACTACAACCTGGCGCTGATCTGCATGGAGAGCGGCCGGCTCGACCAGGCCCTGGAGCTCCTGCAGGCAATCCACGCCGAGTCCCCGGATCTCATCCACGTGCGCCGTGAGCTGGCCCACGCCCTGTTCCGGATCGACCCCCACAACGGTGATGCCGTGCGCGAGCACTGCAACGTGGTGCTCGAGGGGGACCCCGAGGACTGGCGCGCCTGGGAGCTCCTGGGGGACGTCGAGCTGCACTTCGCGGACTACCTGGCCTCCCAGACCTACTACACGAAGGCCCTCGAGTTCGGCACCAAGGAGGTCGGTCACAACCCTCCGCGGGTCGAGGAGAAGTACAAGATAGCGGCCCTGGCCCTGCGCCAGGAGCTGGCCGACGCGGGGATGCTGCCGGAGGCGGGCGAGGCGGACCAGCTGCGCCGCTCCGCACCGCCCCTGCCCGCGAGCTTCCAGGAGCGGCAGCGGGAGAGGCGCAAGGAGGCCCAGGAGGCCCAGGAGGCCCAGGAGGCCCAGGAGGAGGGCTCCGACCAGCGCTAGGGGCCCCTGGAGGCCCCGGGACGTCGGGTCTCTGCTCAGAATAGGTATTCCTTCCAAGTCTTTTTCCACAATTGGGAAAGGGTGGGTATTGTAGAGGTGCTGGTCCATGTGCCCTGATTCCTCCGTCGGAGGGGACGCAGCCGGAGGTGCGGGGCGTGCCGGCGGCTTCTTACCAGTCCTCTCAAGTTCATGGAGGGGGAGACCCTCCCGCATGCGCTCCACGTCCCATGCCCCGCGCCGGGTCCACGGCCGTCGGGGTCCCGGGAGCGCCAAGACCCAACCAAACTCCCGATGAGCACCTCGAAGACCTCCCAAGCAGGCCTGCAGACCCTGGAGAGACGGATCCTCCTGGCCGTCACCGGAACCGCCCTGGTCTTCCTGGCCGGGTGCGGCGGAACTTCCCCCGGCAGCGGTACCTCCGGCAGCGGCAGTACGGCTCCGATCGTCAATGGCATCCAGCCGCCCACGGGCTCGCCCGTCGGGGGCACCCTGGTCACCATCACCGGTGAGAACTTCCTGGACGGCGTCGTCGGCGCGACCCAGGTCACCTTCGCCGGATTGGACGCCACGGACGTGACCGTCGTGGACGACTCCACGATCACTGCGATCACGCCTTCGCACGTCAACGACGCGAAGGTCGACGTCGAGGTGATCAACAGCCTGGGTATCGGCACGCTCGGCGCCGGATTCCACTACCTGGCGACGGCCACCATCGTCAGTGACCTGAACTCCGACGGGCTCCCGGACCTCGCCATCGGTGCCACCGGCGACGCGACTTCCGGAGTCGAGGCCGGCGCGGTCTACGTGTTCTACGGCCGCGAGGGGCAGGCGGCCCTGGCCGACCGCATGGCCGGTGATGCCGACCTCTTGATCCACGGCCTGGCC
Organism: uncultured Planctomycetaceae bacterium; assembly: GCA_964591315.1. GTDB lineage: Bacteria > Planctomycetota > UBA1135 > UBA1135 > JABACD01. The sequence goes on along the minus strand of CAZQAT010000111.1, from coordinate 2,985 downwards.
GATGGGGACGAGTTCGGTGCCGTCGTGCAGACCGGAGACGTCAACGGCGACGGGCACACGGACCTGGTGGTCGGCTCACCGACCTCGGACGTGCCCGTGGCGGACGCCGGCGCGGTCTCGATCTTCCTGGGGCCCCTGCCGGACTCCGGCGTCCTCGACGCGGGCTCGGCGGACATGACCCTCCTGGGCGAGGGCACCGTGCCCTACGCCTGGTACGGGGTCGAGGGCGACCGCTTCGGCGCCACGATCTCCCTGGGCGACAGCGACGCCGACGGCATCCTGGACGTCCTGATCGGAGCTCCCGGTACGGACCTGAACGTCGGACTGGCTGAGGAGCTCGAGGACGCGGGCCGCGTCTACCTGTTCTTGGGCGGGCCCCAGCTCGCCGGGGGCAGCGCCGACACGGCGGACACGGTCCTCTCCGGTGTGCGCGAGAAGGATCGCTTCGGCAGCGAGGTCTGCCTGGCGGACGTGAACGCCGACGGCCAGGCCGACCTGGCCGTGGCCTTCGACGTGTCCAACAGCGGCTTCACCCACCAGGCGCGGGTCGGCATCTTCTCCCAGGGTGTCGCGACGGGCTCCACCTCCGACGACGCGGACATTGTCCTGGCGAGCTCGGAGAACGGCGACCGGTTCGGCTGCTCGGTCGCCTGCGGCGACCTCAATGGCGACGGCGATGCGGACCTGATCGTCGGGGCCGAGTACAGCAACGCCTTCTCCTCCGGCTCCGGTCGGGTCTACGTCTTCCTGGGCGGCCCCGGCTTCGCCAGTACGACCAGCAACGACGCCGACGTCATCTACACGGGCCAGCTGACCCACACCCGTTTCGGCAAGAAGCTCGCCGCTGCGGACGTGAACGGCGACGGTTACGACGACGTCCTGGTGTCCGCTCCCTTCTCTTCCATCGGTGAGTTCATGGACGGCCAGGCCTTCATCTTCTTCGGTGAGGAGGTGCCCGTCGACAACGTGTCCTTCAGCGGCGACGTGGTCATGACTGGCGAGGCGGTCGCCGAGGCGCGCTTCGGCAGCGCCATCGAGGTCCTCGACTCTGACCTGGACGGCATCGCCGATGTGATGTCCTCGGCCAAGGGGCACACCAGCCAGACCGGCCGTGTCTACGTGTTCCAGGGCGAGGAGACGCTCCCCGACCTGAGCGCGGACGATGACGACATGACCTTGACCGGTGAGAGCAGCGGGGGAGGCTTCGGCTCCTCGATCTCGCACGGCAAGTAGCCTCGAGCTCACACTCTCCGGGCCCGGGACGTCCTCCGACGTCCCGGGCCCGGTCGATTTCTGGGCGGTGACGCCCCTGGCCGCTGAGGCTCCCTCGCTACCAGGCTTCCTCGCGATTGAGGAAGGTCTTGACCCCGCCCCCTCTCGGCCTGGACTTGGTGTCCCCGTTGATGACGGCCACGTCCGTTCGACCGTCCCCATCGATGTCACCCAGCGCGCAGCGGCCACCGCTGAGGGTGCCCTCCAGCATGCCCTTGGCCTCGAAGTGGCCGGTCCCGTCCCCCAGGTAGATGGAGGCCCCCAGGTCGTGACCGATGGCGAGCAGGTCGGCGTTCCCGTCCTGGTCGAAGTCCGCGGTCAGCACGTCGGTGTGGGCCCAGCCGTCGGGCAGGCCGCTGCCGAACTGCTCCCAGCTCTGGGCCTCCTCGTTCCAGCGCCGTAGCCCCAGGGAGTGGCGCTCCTCGATCGGCAGCATGTGGTTGATCAGGCTCGAGAAGGCGATCTCGAGCTGGCCGTCTCCGTCCACGTCGATGGGGACGAAGGAGCGCAGGGCGTTGCCCATGTTGAAGGGTGGCTCGGGGAGTCCCTGAGAGCGGTCCTCCAGGCGCACCTCTCCCTCGGCCGTCAGGCGCGGCAGGAGCAGCCGGCAGCCCCACTCGGCCGTGAGGAACAGGTCGTCCAGACCGTCGCCGTCGATGTCGGCCATCTCCACCTGGACGCCGTTGTCGCTCTCTCCCGTGGTGTTGCGTAGCTGCGGCTGGTACTCGAAGGTCCCGTCTCCTCGGCCGAAGTAGATGCCGACGGCCCCGGCCCGGCGCTCGACGAACTGGCTGATGGTGGCCGCGTCGGGGATGTCGTCCCCGTTGAGATTGCCGATCGCCACGTCCAAGGACAGAAAGGTCATCTCGGAGGTCCCCTCCAGGACCTTCCAGCCCTGCTGCCCCTCGTTGAGGAGTGTGTGCAGGCCGCGCTTGTGGGCCGCGAACAGGACGTCCACGTCCCCGTCCCCGTCCAGGTCGGCGCAGTCGCTGCCGCCGTACATCAGGTCGTCCGGGACGCCTTCCCGCGCGGGCACCCAGGCGCTGCCGGGCACGGAGCGCCAGATGTTGAGGCCGTTCTCCTCCCGGTTCGAGGCGATGAGGTCCGCTCTACCGTCCCCGTCGAGGTCGCAGAGGGTGGGGTGCTCTCTCCAGGTACCGAAGGTCGGCAGGCCCTCTGAATTGGACTGGAAGCCCAGGACGGGGAGGTCCTGGGTCGGTCGCTCGAGCCCCTTCTCGTCGCCCTTGCCGATGCCGAGCAGCTCCTCGAAGGTCTTACCGCGGGGCTCCGAGCTCTCTTCGGTGGGGGAGGTGCTCTCGACGGGCTCGGCCTGCTCCTGGGAGCAGCCGGAGCACAGGCCGAGGGTGAGTAGGGCAGCTGCCAGGGCCGCCGTGGAGGGGATCGTGGGTCTCATGGGGGCAGTATCGGCTTCCACAGGGATCATTCAGAGGTCCTAGCCCGGCCTATTGCATGAACACGCACACCAGACTTCGCAAGCGGCCGTCTTCGACGGCCTCTCGGCCCCTGGCGGCGCTCTTCGGAACCTGCCTTCCTCGACGACCCGTTCAGGGTCGCCTGCGTCGGCAGAACCCGCAGAGCACCCCCAGGAACCGGGTTGCTGTGTCTGGTGCACGTCTTCATGAATAACCCGGGCTAGGTGACCTTCCCCCGGTTTGGTGGACACCCAGTCTAGCGCGATGCGCGAGGATGTCC
>CAZQAT010000110.1:10978-14058 GCA_964591315.1 uncultured Planctomycetaceae bacterium | reverse complement strand
ATGGTGACCCCATGGGGATTTGAACCCCAGTCGCCAGGATGAAAACCTGGTGTCCTAGGCCAGACTAGACGATGGGGCCACACGTGTTCGGTGACGTCGGCATGCCCCTCGGGCGGTGCCGGTCGCGACCTCGCGGGTGGCGAACGCAGCGCGGGGGCGCGCTGCGAGGGCGGGAGAATACGGACCGCGGAGGGGGGCTGTCAACGCGGCGGGAGGAGATTTTGGAGGGCTGATCGGGAGCCGATCGAGCGCCTCAATTCGGTTCCGGCACCGGCTCCCAACCCTCGGCGGCGAGCTCGGCGAGGACGTGGCGGTACTCGCGCTCGAGGCCCGCCACCAGGCTCTCCTCGCCGCGCACCCAGCCGGGCAGGACGTCCCAGGTGTAGGTCTCGATCTCCACCTGCAGCTCCGACGCCCCCCAGGCCTCCGGCCGATCCAGGAGCTCCTTCAGGATCCTGGAGGCGTGGTCGCGGGTCGTCTGGAGGCCGGCCGGGCCGAGGGACTCCAGGTCCACCGGCACGTGGAAGTGAGTGCGCCACTCGTCGCACTCGGCCCAGGGCGAGTGCGGGTCGTCCCAGGCGCGCCGCAGCTCGGGCAGGTCGTCCGCCAAGAGGAGCTGCCGCCCGTGGCGACCGGTGGTCTGGTGCAGATAACGGGGCTCGTCCAGGCCGAAGAGGGCAGCACGGGCGTCCGGGTTGCGGTCCGGGTCGAGCAACCTCAGCGCACTCGAGTACTGCAGCTTGCCGAAGCGCGCGCGGGTCGCGAGCTCGACCGCCTCGGCATGCTCCTCGAACTGCACCGCGGAGTGGCAGGCGTCGAGGCAGGTGGCCAGGTGAGCGTCCAGCACCGCCTCCCCCAGCTCGGGCAGGAGCCGCTCGCGCAGCTCCGCCTGCTGGGCGGCGCAGGCCGCGGTGTCCCCCGCCACGGCTCGGGGCTCGGCCTCGACCGCCAGGGTGAGCGTCGGGCCGCCCGAGTCCCGCAGCTCCGCGAGACCCCGCAGACAGCCGCCGAAGTGCTCCACCGCCCGCTCGAGCTCCCCTTCATGCCAGGGACCGAAGCGCCCCGGGTGGGTGCTGATCGAGACCGGCTCGGCGCGACCGGCGTTCAGGCGCGCGGCCACCTCCGCCACGTCCATGGTGAAGCGCAGGCGCTCGGGATCGCTCCAGGTCGGTGCGAAGACGCCGCGCTTGAGACCCTCGTCGTGAAAGCCGCCGTAGGGGAAGGCGTTGAAGGTGAAGGGATCGAGTGCCTCGGCGGCGAGGAGCTCCTCGAGCTCTCCGAGCCCATCGGGCTGGACGCCGAGGTGCGCCGCCACCTGCGCCGGAAGGTACATGCCGATCCCGAAGGGCCCCGGCGGCGCAAGGCGATCACGCAGGGGCAGCGTGATGCGACGCAGGCCGTCGAGGATGCCCGCCAGGTCCTCGGCGGCGTGCAGGTTCAGGCAGTAGGCCAGCCGCACGCTGCGGCCCGGGCGCCCGGGGTGCTCGAGCCGCACGCGGCTCCTACTCCCCGGCCAGGCGGATGCCCTCGTCGATCAGCAGCACCGGGATCTCGTCCCGGATCGGGTAGACCAGCGTGCCGTCCTCGCGCACCAGTCCGCCGTCGAGCTCCTCCGCCACGGCCTCGCCGCCGACGTTCCTCACGCCGCCGGCGCGCACGCGCTCGTTGAGGGCAGAGAGGACCTCGGGGCTCGCCAGCGCAAGGCGCTGGTGGGTCTCGGGGCAGGCGAGGATTTCGAGCAGTTCCTTGTCGATCACGTCGGGTCGCGGAGCGCCGGGGATTCGAGGGGTGGGGATTCGAGGGGTGGGGGCCGCGGGCGCCGGCGCCATTCTCCCCCAGGTCCGCGGCCGGTCTCAAGGCTGAACCGCAGGTGAGGGGAGCCGTTGCCACCTTTCTCCCGCTTGACAGCCAGGGGCGGGACGACGACCCTCGGCCCGATGCTCCTCGCCGCCCTGCTGCTCGCCCACGCCTCTCCCCAGGCCCCCGCGCAGGTCACCCTCTGCGAGAGCCCCGCGGCCCGCGCCTGGGCCGGGGTCGGCCCCGAGACCGTGCCGGTGGACCTGGACGAGCTCCTGTTCGCCGAGGACCCCTGGCTGCTCGACCCCTCCAGGGCCGACCCGGCCCAGGTCTGGGAGCGCTGGGGAACCTGGCTCGGGGCCGAGGGCCGGAGCGAGAGCGCCGACCCCCGGCGGCGGGCCGGGCTGTGCCTGCTGGCCGTGCACCACCGCCGCTGGGAGGACGCCTGGGCCCACTTCGCGCGCCTGGGAGCCGCGCCCCCCTGGGCGGCGGCGGTGGTCCCTGCGTTGGTGCCCGGAGTGCCCATCGACCAGCTGGGGGCGGCGGCGGATCCCGGACGCTCCCTGCCGGAGGGCCTCGTGCTGCGGCCCGCGGTCCCCCCGCGCCCGGCGGACGACCCCCCCACCAGCCTGCGGCCGCGGGAGATGTGGGCCCGGCAGCTGCGCATCGGAGGCGCGGTCCTCGACACCAAGGTCTCCATCGAGCCCTCGGGCCTGGAGGTCGATCTCTGGCACCTCTCCGGCGAGGCCGTGGAGGTCGCCGTGCTCCTGCCCGAGCCCCCGGGCCAGGAGATCCGGGTCGAGTACATCGACTGGATGCGGCAGGACGAGCGGCGCGTGCCCCTGCGCCTCGAGCTCGTACCGGGGAGCGAGGAGCACAACCTCTTCGGGCGCTTCTCCCCGCGCCGCGCGCCCCTGCCGGCCCTGCCCGAGGGAGCCCTGCCGGCGGGCATCGCCGGCGGCGGCCTGTGGATCTCCCTGCCCGCGAGCGACGAGCTGGCGCGCACGGCGGCGCCCGTGGCCCGGGCCCTCTCGCGCCTCTTCGACGTGCCCGGCGGGACCCTCGCGCACGGCATGCCCCTGCCCCCCGGGTCGGTGGCCGGGGTGCGCATCGAGCTCGAGAGCGGAGCGGCGGGGCTCTCCAAGCTGGTGGCGGTGGTCTCCCTGGCGGAGACCTACGTGCTGGCCGGCGGGCTGCTCGAGGGAGCGCCCGCGGACGACTAGGGTTGGTGCCCTTGCGGGCCCGGGCTAGGCTGGAGGTTCGACCTCGGCTCCACGACCCGA
>CAZQAT010000110.1:0-10878 GCA_964591315.1 uncultured Planctomycetaceae bacterium | reverse complement strand
ACGCACCCCGAGGACACGACCCCGCGCCGATGTACCGCACCCACCGCGAGCGCCTCCTGGAGGCCCTGAACGAGACCCAGACCGCCGCCGTCATCCCCACGGCCCACCACCAGACGCGCAACGCGGACACCGAGTACCGCTACCGCCCCGGGAGCGACTTCTGGTACCTGACCGGCTTCGGGGAGCCCGACAGCGTGCTGGTGCTCCTGCCCCTGGGTGCCGGCGGCGAGGGGGAGGTGCGTTCGGTGCTCTTCCTGCGCCCGCGTGACCCCAAGCTCGAGACCTGGACCGGCCGGCGCGTGGGCGTCGAGCGTGCCCCGGAGGTGCTGGGGGTCGACGAGGCGCGCCCGATCGAGGACCTCTGGGGTGACCTGCCGACCCTGCTCAAGGACTACGAGCGGGTGCTCTACCCCTCGGGCATCTCCGAGACCGACGACCGGGAGATGCTGGCGGTGATGGCCAGGCTGCGCCGCACGGCCCGGGCCGGGACCATGCCCCCCACCGAGCTGGTGGACCCCTCGCCCCTGCTGCACGAGCTGCGCCTGCGCAAGACCGACGCGGAGCTGGAGCTGATGCGCAGGAGCGCGGCGATCACCGCCGAGGCCCACCTGGCGGCCATGGCCGCGGCGGCCCCCGGGGTCAACGAGTGCGAGATCGACGCCCTGCTCGAGTACACCTTCCGGCGACGCGGCTCCACGGGCGCCGCCTACACGCCGATCGTGGCCGGAGGCAACAACGCCTGCATCCTGCACTACGTGGAGAACGACGCCCCCCTGGTGGACGGCGAACTGCTCCTGATCGACGCGGGCGCAGAGGTGGAGCACTACGCCACGGACGTCACGCGCACCTTCCCGGTGGGCGGCACCTTCAGCCCGGAACAGCGGGAGATCTACGAGCTGGTGCTCGAGGCGGAGAACGCCGCCCTCGAGATCGCGCGGCCCGGGGTGCCCCACAAGCTGATCCACGAGACGGCCACGGACGTCCTGGTGCGGGGGCTCCTGCGCCTGGGGCTCGTCGAGGGCACCGAGGAGTCCGTCAGGGAGGACGAGAGCTACAGGCGCTTCTTCATGCACGGCACCAGCCACTGGCTCGGGCTGGACGTGCACGACTGCGGGGCCTACTCCGTGGACGGCGAGTCCCGGGAGCTCGAGCCCGGCATGGTCTTCACGGTCGAGCCCGGCCTCTACATCGAGGCCGACGACGAGACCGTCGAGGAGCGCTGGCGCGGTATCGGCGTCCGCATCGAGGACGACGTGCTGGTCACCCAGGACGGCCACGAGAACCTGACCGCGGCCATCCCGCGCACGGTCGAGGAGGTCGAGGCGGCCTGCCGCGGAGCGCACCTGGAGCCGGTCTCCTGAGCTGCCGAGGGGGCGGGCGGTGACGGAAATGCGCGGCCACGCGCCGCGCAGGGGGGTTGATGTCGGCGGCGGAACAACCTGAGCCGGGCGCCCCGCGCCCCCCCTCCAGCGCCTCCTTCGCGGGCGACCCGCGGCGGGCCTGGTCCCTGGCCCGGGCCGTCGACGCCCTGGCCCAGGCGGCGCGACGCGCGGGCCGGCCGGGCTGGATCTGGCTCGCGGGGCTCGGCTTCCCGACCGTGGCCATGAGCCTCGCGACCGGCTGGGGCAGCACGCTCTTCGCCTGGGAGAGCGCCTTCGGGCCTGGAGCCGAGGCCCTGCCGGAGGCCTTCTTCAGAGAGGCCACCCAGGCCCTGGTCAACGGACTGGTCGGCCTGCCCATCTTCCTGATCGTGCTGCGCCTGCGGGTGGGTCTGGCGCGCATCGCGCGGCCCGACATCTGGGACAGTCTGAGCGAGGCCTTCGGGCAGCCGCGCCTGCGCCAGGCCTGGCGCGCGGGGCGCGGGCTGACCCGGTCAGCCCTGGGCATGTCCCTGATGCTCTCCGTGATGATGTCCGGTGTGCTGATCCTGGTCGTGGCGCCGGTCGTCTACTTCCTGGCGGCGGTGCAGGAGAACCTCGGCGAGCTGGCGGCGATCATCGGCTGGCTGGGGCTGATCCTGCCGGGGGTGCTGCTCCTGACCACCTACGCGGTGCTGCTCTCGGTGCTGCACCAGCTCGCCCTGCAGTCCCTCGCCCACAACCGACGCGGAGTGGCGTCGGCCCTGGTTCACGCCTGGCGGCTGGCGAGGAACGACCCCTGGAGCACGGCCCGCACCGTGGCGGTGGACCTGTCCATCGACCTCGTGGTGGCCCTCCTGGCCCTGGCCACCACCCTGCTCCTGACCCTGGTGTTCATACCGGGGCTGGCCTGGCTGCCGACCCTCGGCCTCTACGGCTTCATGGGAGTGACGCGGGCCGGCTACTGGGCCCAGGCCTACCGCGCCCTGGGCGGGCTCTCACCGGACGACGCGGTGCCGGGGCTCTCGGGCGATGCGGACCCGAGCCCCGTCAGGGTGCCCGGGGCCGGACAGGAGTGGTGAGCGCGCCAGGGATCGAACCTGGGACCTACTGGTTAAAAGCCAGTTGCTCTGCCAACTGAGCTACGCGCCCACTCCGTGAGGTCTCCCGCCGCAGGTCCCGGCGAGAGGCCGCGCAAGATACAAAAATCAGGGGCCCGATGAAGGGCCTGGGCCACCAATTTCGAGGGCTGTCCGACCCGCCGCGGTGACCGCCCCGTGACCCCCCTAGAGCTCCGTGACCTCCTTGGTCTTCTTGTCCAGGACCACGTCCACGTTGCCCTCGAACTCCTTCAGGAGCTTCTGGATCTCGTCGTGGAGCTTCTTGTTCTCGTCCTCGGTCAGTTCCCCGTCCTTCTTGGCCTGGTCGGCCATCTTGTTCAGGTCCCGGCGGGTGTTGCGCAGGGCCACACGGGCCTCCTCGCACATCTCCTTGACCTTGGCCGCGTACTTCTTGCGCTGCTCTCCGGAGAGCTGGGGCAGCACCAGGCGCAGGACCTTGCCGTCGTTCTGGGGGTTGATGCCCAGGTCGGACTTCTGGATCGACTTGCTCATCTCGGTCAGGATCGAGCCGTCGAAGGGCTTGATCATGAGCTGGCGCGGCTCGGGGACCGAGATCGACCCGAGCTGGGCGATGGGCGTGGGCGTGCCGTAGTAGTCGACGCGGATGTTCTCCACCAGGGCTGGCGAGGCCTGGGAGGTCCGAACGCTGCGAAGGAGGTCCTGCAGGTGCTTGACCGCCTTGTCCATGCGCAGCTTGGCTTCCTTGACGATCTCTTTGTAGTTCATCGGGGTCTTCGGAGGTTGGTTCGGAGTCACGGAGGTTCTTGGGCGGTGACGCGAACTGAAGTGAGCGGAGTCAGGAGCTCTGGATCGTGGTGCCGAGGTGGGACTGGCCCTCGACGACGGCCTCGAGGGTGCCCTCCTCGAAGAGGTCGAAGACCACCACCGGCAGCTCGTGCTCCATGCACATGGTGATGGCCGTGCCGTCCATGACGCGCAGCTGGTCGCGCAGGACCTCCATGTAGGACAGGCTCGGGATGCGCGTGGCGCCCGGGTCCTGCTTCGGGTCCGCGGTGTAGACGCCGTCGACCTTGGTGGCCTTGAGCAGCACGTCGCAGCCCAGCTCCACCGCCCGCTGGGCGGCGGCGGTGTCGGTCGTGAACAGGGGCGTGCCGAGGCCCCCGGCCAGGATCACCACGCGGCCCTTGTCCAGGTGCCGCAGGGCGCGCCGGCGCACGTAGGGCTCCGCCACCGAGCGGACCTCGAGGGAGCTCAGCACGCGGGTCTCGAGGCCCTCGGACTCGAGGGCGTCGGAGAGGGCCAGGCCGTTGATGATCGTGCCCAGCATCCCCATGTAGTCGGCGCTGGCTCGCTCGGCCCCCAGCTCGCTGAACTCGGCCCCGCGCAGGATGTTCCCGCCGCCGCAGACCACCGCCACCTGGGTCCCGCCGGAGACCACGCGGGCGATCTGCCCGGAGAGCTTGCGCACGGCCTGAGGGTCGATGCCGTGGCCGCTGTCGGCCGCCCCGAGGGCCTCGCCGGAGAGCTTCAAGAGGACCCGCTGGTACGCCATGGCGCAGAGGCTAGCGGTTGAGCGGAGCGGGTGCAATCTCCGCGGGAACGTCCGGGGGCGCCGGAGCGGTGATTTCGCTCCGGCGCCCCCTCGCGCTGATCGGAACGCGCGCCTCAGTCGCCGATGGCGAAGCGCGCGTAGTCGGTGATGATCGAGCCCTGGCCGAGGGTGTCGGCGATGGCCTTCTCGACCGACTTCGAGTCGTCCATGACCCAGGGCTGCTCGCGCAGGGCGACCCCTGCGAAGTACTTGTTCAGCTTGCCCTGGATGATCTTGTCCTGAATGTCCTCGGGCTTGCCCTTGACCTCCTCGCGGTAGATCGCGGTCTCGCGCTCCACCAAGGTGGCGTCGATGTCATCGCGGCTCAGGGCCGTGGGCGGCACCGCGGCGGTGTGCATGCCGAGCTGCTTGAGCACGGCCTCGGTCTCCTCGCGCGAGGCGGGGGTCTTGATGGCGCTGATCACGCCCACCTTCTGGTTGTGGTGGATGTAGGCGCCCACGAAGCCGTCGTCGACGGCGATGAACTTGGCGTCGGTGAGGGACATGTTCTCCCCCAGCTTGCCGATGATCTCGGTCAGGGCCTCCTGGACCGTGCCGCCGCCGGCCCAGCCCTGCTCGAGCATCTCGGCCGCGGTCTCCGGGGAGTTGGCGATCACGTGGTCCGCCAGCGCCTCGAGGAAGCTCTGGAAGTCGGCGGTGGCGGCCACGAAGTCGGTCTCGCAGGCCAGGGCCACGAGGGCGCCCTTGGTGCCGCAATCGGAGACCTTGGCGAAGCAGCGGCCCTCGCCCGTGGTGCGACCGACCTTCTTGCCGGCGGCCTTGAGGCCCATCTTGCGCAGGTGGTCCTCGGCGGCGTCGAAGTCGCCTCCGGTGGCCTCGAGCGCCTTCTTGCAGTCCATCATCGGAGCGCCGGTCTTCTCGCGCAGGTTCCGAACGTCAGCAGCGGAAATAGCCATGGCTGGTGGTGTCGTTGTCGTCTCGTCGTGGTTGCGCCCCGCCATGGGGGTGGCGGGAGCGTTCTTCGGTCGGGTGGGTTCGAGCTCCACGGCGCGGTCGTGGCCGGCCGCAGGGCTCTCCAGAAGGGGAAGGCCCGCCCGGGGTCGATCACCGGGCGGGCACTCCGTGAACTGTCGCGGGGAGGCTGTGGGACGGGACCGCGGGGGTCCCGAGGGCCTCAGTCGCTCTTCTCTTCGCTGGCGGCAGCCGCCACGTCCGTGGACTCGCCCTCAACCTGCGCCGAGGCCGGGGTCGCCTCCTCGGCTGCCGGCGCGGCCGGGCTCTCGGGCGCCTCGGCGGAGGCGATCTCCTCGCCGTCGGTCTTGACCAGGGGCGGCACCGGGCGGATGGCGCGGGTCGGGCGCGGCTCGCTGCCGTCGCCGTCGTCCTCGTGCTTCTCCGCGGCGCCCACCGAGGCCATGCTCTCGCGGTGGTTGGCGCTGCCCTCCTCGACGGCCTCGGCCAGCTGCTCGATGAGCAGGCGCACGGCCTTGAGAGCGTCGTCGTTGCCGGGGATGACGATGTCCACCTGGCTCGGATCGCAGTCCGTGTCGAGCAGACCGATCACGATCAGGCCCATCTTGCGCGCCTCGCGCACCGCGTTGTACTCACGGGCCGGGTCCACCACGATCATGGCGCCGGGGATGCCGTTCATCTCCCGGATGCCGCCGAGGTTGCGGGTGATCTTGCGACGCTCGCGACGGAGGCTGGCGAGAACCTTCTTCGAGTACTGGGCCTGGGCCTCGGGATTCTCCTCGACCTTCTCGAGCTCCTCCAGGCGGCGCAGGCGGGAGCGGATGACCGAGTAGTTGGTCAGGGTGCCGCCGATCCACCGCTCGGTGACGATCGGCATACCGGTGCGCTCGCCGACCTCGGCGATGACGCCCTTGACCTGGCGCTTGGTGCCCACCCACAGGATCGAGGAGCCCTCGGTGGCCAGGTGGTACAGCACGTTCTGCGCACGCAGGATGCCCCGCAGGGTCTCGCGCAGGTCGATGATGTGAATCAGGTTGCGGCGGCCGTAGATGTACGGCGCCATCTTCGGATTCCACCGCGACACGCGGCATCCGAAGTGCACTCCGGCTTCGATGAGCCGTTGAACGCTAACAGTCTCCATGGACGTTGAGCTGGAAACGGAGAAGAGGTGAGGATGAAGAGTCGGGACCGGCTCGCCCCACGGGACGACCTCCGCGAACGGAGGCCCTCGGCGGGGTACGGCGACGACCGCGCTGCACGTCCGACCCGCACGAGGAGCGGGATCGGGCGCCATCGCCCGCAGGGGCGAACGAACGCGGGGTGGCCCTGGAGGAGGCGGCCCTGTCGGGTTCAGGATGGGTCCTCCCGCGCCTCCGGGACCCTGGGGCCCTGGACGGCAGGAAGGGCGAAGATTCTACACCCTCCGTCCCCAAGGGTCCAAGCCCGGGGCCCCGCCAACTTCCACCCGGACCTCCCGTGGAGCTCGCAACGGGGCATCGCCCCGGGCCCGGCCGGGCCCAGGGCTTCAGCCGAATCCCCCCGTGATCGCGCCCGATCCGGGCTTCGGCCCCCCAGGCGAGGTAGACTTCGGGGCGACCCCCCCCAAGACCCCCCGCGAGCGGGTCCGGCACCTCCATGATCCTCATCTGCGACCACCGAGGCCGAGGCCTGCTCGAGGCCCTGCGCCCCCTGAAGGGGATCAGGTTCGAGATCGAGGGCAGCTCCAGCCTGCGCGAGACCCGGGAGCAGCTGTACACGGGCAGGCCCCAGCTCCTGGTCGTCGACCCCCTGGCGGGGGGAGCCTCCGCGGAACTGGAGGCCCTGGCGGAGCTCGCCCAGGCCCCTCCCGGCCTGCCCATGCTGGTGGTGATCGACCCGGCCGGCCCCGGGAGCCTGCCGCGGACGGCCGAGCACCTCCCGGGGAGCCTCTGGGACGTGATCCACCGGGGAGCTCCCCTGGAGGAGTTCGCCCTGCGGATTCAGAAGCTCCTGGCCCGCCGCGCGGAGCTGGTGGAACTCGGCGACCTGCGCTATCGGGCCTCCCACGACGACCTGACCGAGCTCCTGCGGCCCCTGGTCTTTCAGGCCCGACTCGAGGAGCACTTCTCCGCCGCCCAGCGCCACGGTCTGCCACTCACACTGGTGTTGATCGACCTGGACAACTTCGGCCAGGTGAACAAGAACTTCGACCACACCGTCGGCGATCGCGTCCTGTCCTGCGTGGCCCAGGTGATCCACGAGAGCCTGCGAGCGGAGGACGTGGCCGGCCGCCTGGGAGGCGACGAGTTCGCCCTCTGCCTGCCCTTCACCGGCGCCCTGGAGGCGGCCTCCACGGTGCGCCGACTGTGCGACATGATCCGGGCCCTCTCGGGCACGGTGGCAGGGACCGCGGCACAACTGCCGATCAGCGCCAGCCTCGGCTTCGAGACCACCAGCGGCGGCGAGGTCGGCTCGGTCGAGAACCTGCGTCGCCGCGCGGAGGCCGCCCTGCGCAGTGCCAAGCGCGCCGGGGGCGACCGAGGCGTCTGGTACCGGACGATGGAGGACTGATCCGCCCCCCTGGGCGGAGGAACTAGCGGGACAGGATCGGCCGCAGCCAGTCGGCCCGGTCGCCCACGTGCATCTCGTCCGCGGTCGTCGCCTCGAGCACCAGCTCGGTCACCCCCGAGAGGTCCACCGGGCCGATCTCCAGGGGTGGGTCCCCGCCGCGCAGGACCGGACTCTTCCAGAGGAGCTGCTCTCCCGCCAGGATCCTGAAGACCACCGAGCCGCCGGCGGGCAGGGCGATCACCTCGTCGTCGATCGCCACCTTGCCCCGCAGGCGCTTCCAGGTGCCGTCGAGTGCGTACTCGAGGCGGCTGGGGGCGTGCACCCCCAGTCCGCGGGTCCAGAGCCGACCGCCCGCGCGCAGCGGAGCACCGCTGGTCGAGCGGTCCCGGCGCACGGGCCAGACCATGCCCAGGTCGTCCCCGAAGGGCGCCGAAGGCTCGGCGCGACGGGGCTCGAGGTCGGAGAGGAAGCGCACACCGCGCCCCTCGATCAGGACCTCCGCCACGCGCGGCAGGGGCACCCGAAGCCCGCGTCCGGCGCCGGTCTCGAGGTCGAGGCCGGCGGATGACAGGCGCTTGAAAGCGAAGGGCAGGCGGCTGCCGTCGCGCAGGTCGACGACGAGCCGCCGCTCCGGGTCCACGGCGGGCCCGCCCTCGTCGAAGACCTCGACGAAGAGGGCGGCCACCTCGGCCCAGGGGAAGAGCTTCGAGCCGATGGGCGTCTCCATGCGGACCCCCTCGCTGGAGAAGCCCTCGAGCGTCCCGTCGATGCGGTCGAGGCCAGTGCCGAGGGTGCGGTACAGGCGGTCCCCCTGCTCGGCGGCCACCACCGGCTCGGTCCACGTGGCCGGCAGGCGAGTGGGCACCCGCACGCTGGCGATCTCCTCGATCGAGAGGGCCAGGGAGGTCTGGCCCCAGAGGCGCAGCTCGAGGAACTCCTCGTCGCCCCCGTCGAGCTCGCCGAAGACGCGGCCCCCGGAGGCCAGCTCGACCCGCGCCCGGCCCACGGGCACGGCCCGCGGGTCGAGGACGGGCAGGCCCTCGAAGCGCATCAGGGCCCCCCCCACCTCGTCCAGGGAGACCAGGTCGACCCGCGCCAGGGGCAGGCGCTCCAGGGCGCCGTCGGCGGCCTCCACCCACAGCTCGGGAGCCTCGGGGGCGGCCCCCCCGGCGGAGCGGGTCTCCTGGGCAGGGAGGGCGACGGCGAAGAGCGGGAGGACGAGGAGCGGGTGCGCGGCGAACATGGCCGGATCCTAGTCCGGCGCCGGCGGGGAGAGAACGGATCCCCCCCGATGAACGCGAGGGGAGTCCGAGAGGCCTCGCTGTCATGTTGGCAGGCGCCTCGCCGGTGCCCTCCGGTGCCTGCCAGGCTGGCAGGAGGCCCGGCGTGCCGAGGGCCGGGGACCCCTCCGGACCCCGCCTGGAGGGTCCACCAGGGCCGATCCGGGCGGCCTGCGGGGTCCGGCACCCTTCTTGCTCAGGCCGCCCAACGAGTTCACCGCGCCCCGCCCGCCCGCCGGCCGACCGCTGCCCTCCGCGCAGCCCTCCGGTCGCCCCCGCGGAGCGCGGGCTCCCGCCGTTCCAGGCTGGAGCATCCGCATCCCACCCCTACCCCGAGATCCAGAGACAGATCCATGGCCAAGCAAATGGTATTCGAGTCCGACGCGCGCGAGGCGATCCAGCGCGGCGTGGACAAGCTCGCGAAGGCGGTCACCACGACCCTCGGTCCCCGCGGGCGCAACGCGATCCTCGACAAGGGTTGGGGCGCGCCGACGGTCACCAAGGACGGCGTGTCCGTGGCCGAGGAGATCCAGCTCTCCGATCCCTACGAGCAGATGGGCGCCCAGCTGGTGCGCGAGGTCGCCAGCAAGACCAGCGACGTCGCCGGGGACGGCACCACCACCGCCACCCTGCTCACCAGCGCCCTCTTCCACCACGGCCTGCGGGCCGTGACCGCCGGGGCCGCCCCGGCGCGCCTGATCAGCGCCATGAAGGACGGGGCCGCCGCCGTCTGCAAGGAGCTCGACAAGACGTCGCGCAAGATATCCGGCAGCGGGGACATCAAGCAGGTCGCCACCATCTCGGCCAACAACGACGCCGCCACGGGCAAGCTGATCAGCCAGGCCATGGACAAGGTCGGCAAGGACGGCGTCATCACGGTCGAGGACGGCAAGTCCATGGAGACCGACGTGACCGTCGTCGAGGGCATGCAGTTCGACCGCGGCTACCTGTCGCCGAACTTCGTGACCGACACCGCCAACATGGAGGTGGTCTTCGAGAAGCCGCTGATCCTCATCCACGAGGCCAAGATCAGCTCGATCCAGAAGCTCCTGCCCATGCTCGAGGGGCTCAAGGACTCGAACCGCCCGCTCTTGATCATCGCCGAGGACGTGGAGTCCGAGGCCCTGGCGACCCTCGTCGTCAACAAGCTGCGCGGCGTGATCCAGGCCTGCGCCGTCAAGGCCCCCGGCTACGGCGACCGCCGCAAGGCCATGCTCCAGGACATCGCCGCCCTGACCGGCACCGAGGCGATCATGAAGGACCTGGGCGCCGACCTCGAGGACGTCTCGATCAAGGCCCTGGGCACCGCCAAGCGCGTCGTGATCGACCAGGACAGCACCACCATCGTCGGCGGCGCCGGCACCGCCAAGGCCGTGGCCGACCGCGTCTCCCAGATCCGCTCGGCGATCGAGACCACCACCTCCGACTACGACCGCGAGAAGCTCCAGGAGCGCCTGGCCAAGCTGACCGGCGGCATCGCCCAGATCAACGTGGGCGGCGCGACCGACACCGAGGTCAAGGAGCGCAAGGCCCTGATCGAGGACGCCCTGCACGCCACCCGCGCCGCGGTCGCCGAGGGCATCCTGCCCGGCGGTGGCGTGGCCCTGCTGCGCGCCCGCAAGGCGCTCAACAAGCTGCGCAAGGGACAGGACGAGGACTACGCGATGGGCATCGACCTGGTCGAGGACGCCCTGGCGCGGCCCATCGGCCAGATCGCCGAGAACGCCGGCCACGACGGGGCCGTCGTCGCCCACCGCACCCTGCGCGAGAAGAACACGGGCTGGGGCTTCAACGCCCTGACCGGCGACTACGGCGACATGTTCGAGATGGGCATCGTCGACCCGACCATGGTCACCAAGGCGGCCCTCAACAACGCGATCAGCGTGGCCGCGCTGCTGCTCACCACCGACGCCCTGATCGTCGCCAAGCCCGAGCCCGCCGCCGCCCCCGAGGGCGGAATGGAAGGCATGGACGGCATGGACGGCATGGGCGGAATGGGCGGCATGGGCGGAATGGGCGGAGGTATGCCCGGCATGGGCGGAATGGGCGGAGGCATGCCCGGCATGGGCTTCTAGTCCTCTCCC
>CAZQAT010000109.1:0-14175 GCA_964591315.1 uncultured Planctomycetaceae bacterium | reverse complement strand
TGGTGCTGCTCGACGAGCTCGGCGGCGGCACGGACCCGGACGAGGGAGCGGCCCTGGGCGAGGCCCTCTTGGAGGTCCTGCTCGCGCGCCGCGCGCCGACCCTGGTGTCGACCCACCTGGGCCGCCTGAAGGAGTTCGCGTTCCGGAACCAGCGCGCGGAGAACGCCTGCACCGAGTTCGACCTGGAGACCCTGCGGCCCCGCTACCACGTGCTGGTCGGCGTTCCCGGCGACTCGGCGGCCCTGGTGATCGCCAGACGCCTCGGCCTCGACGGGGAGCTCGTGGGGCGTGCCGAGGAGCGCCTCGAGCGCCGGGACGAGGAGGTGGCCCAGCTCATGGCCGACGTGCGCGAGGTGCGCCGCTCCGCCGAGCAGGCTCGCGGAGACGCGGAGTCGCGCCTGGAGACCGCCGCCGAGAAGGTGCGCGCCCTCGAGGAGGAGCAGGCCGAGCTCGACCGCAGCCGCGACCTGCTCGAGGCCGAGGCCCAGCGCGGCCTCGAGGAGCGCGTGCGGGAGGCGCGCGCCGCCCTGGAGCGGGCCCGGGCCCTCCTGCCTCAGCTCTCGAGCCATCAGAGGGGGGAGATGGAGACGGTCTTCGACGACCTGGCCGCCGCCCTCGGCGGCGCCTCCCTGACCCAGCGCCGCCAGGCCTTCCTCGACTCGATGAAGAAGGGCGACCTCGTCTACCTGCCCCGCTACAAGCAGCGCTGCCCGGTCCACAAGGTCAAGCGCGACAGCCAGGAGGTGGTGGTCAAGCTGGGGCAGATGAAGCTGACGGTGGGCTTCGACGAGGTGACGCTGTACGAGTCACTCTGACGAGGGGGGCTCTCGGCTCCGTGCTGATCGCTGGTCCGCGGAGCCTCGGCCCGCTGCGGGTCGTTGATCCACCCCCCGCCGCCCCCTAGGCTGCCCCCATGGCCCACCTCCTGATCGTCGACAACGACGCGCGCATCGTGGAGCTGACGGCGCTCTTCCTCGGGCGGGAGGGGCACGAGGTCGAGACGGCCCTGTCCTACGCCGAGGCCGGCGCGCGCATCGACGAGCGGCGGCCGGACCTGATGCTGGCGGACCTGGACCTGGGTCACGAGCACGGGCGCGAGGAGCTGCCGCGGCTGGCCGCGGAGGGGCGGCTGCCGGCGACCCTGGTGGTGTCGGGCTTCCTCGACGCGGAGCTCGAGGCGGAGCTCGGGCGGCTCGAGGGGGTGCGCGGCACCCTGACCAAGCCCGTGGACCTGGAGAGGCTGGCGGCGCGCATCGTGGCAGAGGTCGGGGAAGGGGACGCCGCAGGGGCCCCCCAGGCCCCGCTGCAGGCGGCGGAAGAAGACGAGGAGGGCTGGATCGAGATCGTGCCCCTCGCGCCCGGGGTCGCGCCCCGGGCCGCGGAGCCCGCCCCCGAGCGCCTGTCCCCGTCGGAGTCCCCGGTCTTCGATCCCCCGGAGAGGCGCCGCCCGTGAGGGGTCTCTCCTGGCGCACCGCCGGTGAGTCCCACGGCCCCTCCCTGGTGGCCATCGTCGAGGGGCTGCCCGCCGGCCTCGAGCTCGACGTGGAGCGGATCGACGCCGAGCTCGCCCGGCGCCAGCTCGGCTACGGGCGCGGCGGGCGCATGAAGATCGAGACCGACCGGATCGAGCTCCTGTCGGGCCTGAAGCAGGGCGTCACGCTCGGCTCGCCGATCTCCTTCCTGGTGCGCAACAAGGACCACGTGATCGACAAGCTGCCCGTGCCCGGGGACCCGCGGCCGGGGCACGCGGACCTGGCGGGCTGCCAGAAGTACGGACACCGGGACCCCCGGGCGGTGCTCGAGCGGGCCAGCGCCCGGGAGACGGCGGCCCGGGTGGCGGCCGGGGCCCTGGCCCGCCAGGTGCTGGAGACGGTGGGGGTGGAGGTCTTCGCGCACACGGTGGAGCTGGGGGGGGAGGCCGTGAGCGAGGGGGCCTACGAGGCCGCCGGGGACGGACGCCTCGCCCTCCGCCAGAAAAGCGATTTCCTAAGCCTGGATCCGGAGGCGGACGAGCGCATGCGGGCCGCGGTGGACCGGGCCAAGGAGGACGGCGACACCCTGGGGGGCGTCTACGAGGTCGTCGCCCGGGGCCTGCCGCCCGGGCTGGGGGGCTACGCCAGCCACGACCAGCGGCTCACGGGTCGCCTGGCGGGGGCCCTGCTCTCGATCCCGGCCATGAAGGGCATCGAGTTCGGTCTGGGCTTCGAGGGGGCCCGCCGGCCCGGCTCCCGGGTCCACGATCCGATCGAGCTGGCACCCCCGTCGGGGGGGCCTCGCTGGGGCCGCTTCCGGCGCCGGACGAACAACGCCGGGGGCCTCGAGGGGGGCATGACCACCGGCGAGGACCTGCGCCTGCGGGTGGCCATGAAGCCCATCCCGACCCTGCGCCAGGGCCTGGACAGCGTGGCCTTCGAGAGCGGCGAGACCGTCCACGCCACCTGGCAGCGCTCCGACATCACGGCCCTCCCCGCGGCCGGGGTGGTGGGGGAGGCGATGGTCTGCCTGGTCCTCGGAGACGCCCTGCTCGAGAAGTTCGGCGGGGACTCCATGGAGCAGCTGCACGGGGCCCTGGAGGCCTACCGGCGGGAGCTCGAGGGGATCTGAGGGCGCGACCCCGCCGGGGAGGCCCGGCCCCCCCTGGCGACCCCGAAAAAAGGGACCTCGAAAGGCCGCCAGACCCTTGACCGGTCCTTGCGCGGCCGTACCATACCGCGCTCCCATTCCTCGACCGGGGTGCCCGACAGGCCTTTGGCCCCATGGGCTCCGGGCTCTGCCGCCGGCCTCCTGACGAGACACCTCGCCAGCGTAGCTCAGTTGGTAGAGCACCTGATTTGTAATCAGGCGGTCGCGGGTTCGAGTCCCACCGCTGGCTCCAGGATCGCCCCAGATCCCGGAGTGGTCCGGACGCGAGGGGGAGACACAACGGGGCTGCGCCGGTCCGACGCGACCGGGGCAGAGGGCTCCATGGCAACGAGATCACTGGATGACACGGGAGCGGAGAGCGCTCCGGACCGGGCCCCCGGGCTCCGGGCCAGCAGCTCCCGCGTTGGTACCGGGAACATCGAGTGGTGGACCGAACACGTGACGCGAGCGCGGGCCTCGGCCCTGCGCGGCGGCACGTCACGGGGGGATTCCCGAGCGGCCAAAGGGGTCAGACTGTAAATCTGATGGCTCAGCCTTCGCAGGTTCGAATCCTGCTCTCCCCACCACCTCGAAGCGCGCCACGCGCGCCCTCGGGGTCGCGATCGGTCCCTCGCCCCGCGCGCCGGGCCTCCTCTTCGAGGAGCTTCGCCCTGGCCGCCGCCCTCCCGACCACCGCCGCCCGAACCTCCCCCGCCCGAGCGACCCGCTGCCGCGGGACCACGCCTTGGGAGAGCCCAGCGCGGGTGTAGTTCAATGGTAGAACGGCAGCCTTCCAAGCTGCACACGTGGGTTCGATTCCCATCACCCGCTCCAAACCACGCGCCGCCTCGGCGCGCCCACCGTCATCCAGAAGCACCGGCGTCCCGGGCGCCCCGCAAGGGGGGGCCGGAACCGGACGCTGCTGTAGCTCAGTGGTAGAGCACTTCCTTGGTAAGGAAGAGGTCATGGGTTCAAGTCCCATCAGCAGCTCCATTTCTCACGACAACTCGAGTCGTCCGCACCGGCGGGCGGCGATCCAAACTGCTCCGGCCGACCGCGGTCGGCACCTCGCATTCCGACTTCGCTCTGCGGTGTCGGAGTCACACCTGAACGGGCCCCGCCCCTCGACATCGACACAGCGACAAGCAAATGGCTAAGGAAGTCTTCCAGCGGACAAAGCCGCACGTCAACATCGGCACCATCGGTCACGTCGACCACGGCAAGACCACTCTGACCTCCGGCATCTGCCGGGCTCTGGCGCTCAAGGGTCTGGCGAAGGAGATGGCCTTCGACGAGATCGACAAGGCTCCCGAGGAGAAGGCGCGTGGTATCACCATCTCGACGGCCCACGTCGAGTACGAGACCGAGACGCGCCACTACGCCCACGTGGACTGCCCCGGTCACGCGGACTACGTGAAGAACATGATCACCGGTGCCGCCCAGATGGACGGCGCCATCCTGGTGGTCTCCGCGGCGGACGGCCCGATGCCCCAGACGCGTGAGCACATCCTGCTCGCCCGTCAGGTCAACGTGCCCTACATCGTGGTCTTCATGAACAAGGTCGACCAGGTGGACGACCCCGAGCTGCTCGACCTCGTGGAGATGGAGATCCGCGAGCTCCTCAGCAAGTACGAGTTCCCGGGCGACGACATCCCGATCGTCCGCGGCTCGGCCCTCGGCGTCGAGAACGCCCTCGGCGGCGGCAAGCCCGTCGACGACGAGGCCTACAACTGCATCTGGGAGCTGATGGACGCGGTCGACGCCTCCGTGCCGCTCCCCGAGCGCGACGTGGACAAGCCCTTCCTGATGCCCGTCGAGGACGTGTTCTCGATCAAGGGCCGCGGCACCGTCGGCACCGGCCGGATCGAGCGCGGCAAGATCAACATGGGCGACGCCCTCGAGATCGTCGGCATGACCGACGAGATCGGCAAGACCACCTGCACGGGCGTGGAGATGTTCCAGAAGACCCTCGACTACGGCGAGGCGGGCGACAACGTCGGCATCCTCGTGCGTGGCGTGGACAAGAAGGACCTGATCCGCGGTCAGGTGCTGGCCCTGCCGGGCAGCATCACCCCGCACACCCAGTTCGAGGCCGAGGTCTACGTCCTCTCGAAGGAAGAGGGCGGCCGCCACACGCCGTTCTTCTCGGGCTACCGCCCGCAGTTCTACTTCCGCACCACGGACGTGACGGGCTCCGCCAACCTGCTGGATGGCGCCGAGATGTGCATGCCTGGCGACAACGTCAAGCTGCAGGTCACCCTGATCACGCCCGTCGCCATGGACGAGCAGCTGCGCTTCGCGATCCGCGAGGGCGGCCGCACCGTCGGCGCCGGCGTCGTCACCAAGATCATCGAGTAACGACGGTCGAACGAGCGCGGGGAGGGTGGCCCGAGCCACCCCTCCTCGCTGCCCTTCCCTCGGCGAGCCGCCCTCCACGGGGGGCCCGCTGAGCGCGGCGCGCGCGCCGCAAACCTCGGCCGCAAGGCCAGCAAACACAGAGCCGAGCCATGAAGATCAAGGAACGCTACGTCTTCCTCGAGTGCACCGAGTGCAAGAACCGCAACTACACGACGCACAAGCGTCTGAAGGCGACCTACAAGCTCGAGAAGAAGAAGTACTGCCGCTTCTGCCGCAGGCACACGTCGCACAAGGAGAAGAAGCTCTGACCCCGAGGTCACGGCGACTTCAACCCACGCACACCCCACGGACCCCCTGACGACGAGGACGACTCGGATGGCCTACAGACAAGACCAAGGAAGGCTGGCGCGCATGGCCGCATTCTGGTCGCTGGCTATCATGATCTTCTACGGCTGCACGTCGTTGAGGGCCGAGCTGGCGGGGCAGTTCAGCGAGAGCCTGGGCCAGCGGCTGTGGGAGGGGGGCCGGATTCCGATCCTCGGCATCGACATCACCCCGGCCTTCCTGATCGCCACTGTCATCCTCGCGGCGTGCATGACGCTGCTCTACCGCTGGACCGAGTCGCCGAAGGTCGCGGACCAGCTGATCGACACCGAGAGCGAGCTCCGCAAGGTCACCTGGCCGACCCTGCCGGAGGCCACGAACTCGTCTGTCGTCGTGATCATCTGCGTGCTGGTCCTGATGGTCATCCTGGCCGGGGCGGACTTCCTGCTCGGCCGGATCGTCAGCAACCTGCTCCTGGGAGGCGCCTGAGGGCGAGACCACCATGGGACTCAACTGGTACTTCATCCGCTGCCAGTCCGGGCGCGAGGACAGCATCGCCCGGAACGCGGTGACCCGCATCAAGATCGCCGGTCTGCAGGACGTCGTCCCGCAGGTGCTGGTGCCCTTCGAGCGCGTCACGGACCTGAAGAACGGCAAGAAGCGGACGGTCAACCAGAAGCTCTACCCGGGCTACCTGATGGTCCAGGCGGAGATCGAGGACATCGAGGATCCTCGCACCCAGGCGGTGCGCTCGACCCTGCGCGGGGTCGACGGCCTGCGGGAGTTCCTCGGCAGCCGCGGCGAGGCAACGCCGCTCACCGAACAAGAAGTCTCCGGCATCCTCTCGCGGATGTCCGACTCGGAGGCTCGCCCGCAAGTGTCGATCGGCATGCAGAAGGGCGACCTCGTCAAGATCAAGTCGGGTGCTTTCGACGGCTTCGATGGAAGCGTCGACGAAGTCAACCCGGACAAGGGCACGGTCAAGGTCGTCGTGACGATCTTCGGCCGGCCGACACCCGTTGAACTCGAATACTGGGAAGTGGAGGCCGTCTGAAGTGGCGAAAGAAGTCACCGGCATGATCAAGCTGCAATGCCCCGCGGGGCAGGCAACTCCCGCACCGCCCGTCGGCCCCGCTCTGGGTGCCCACGGCGTGAACATCGCGGAGTTCGTCAAGCAGTTCAACGACCGGACCCGCGACCAGATGGGGATGATCCTCCCCGTCGTGATCTCGGTCTACAAGGACCGCACCTTCGACTTCATCCTGAAGTCTCCACCGGCCTCCGTGCTCCTCAAGAAGGCCGCGGGCGTCGACAAGGGCGCCGGTTGGGTCGGCACCGACATCGTCGGCAAGGTCACCCGCAAGGACCTCGAGGAGATCGCGGAGATCAAGAAGAACGACCTGAACGCTCGGGACGTCGACCACGCTTGCCGCATCATCGCGGGCACGGCGCGCTCGATGGGCATCGAGGTAGAGGAGTGAGCCATGGCGCACCGTAGCAAGAGATACCAGAAGGCCTCGGGCCTGGTCGACCGCGACAAGCTCTACGAGCAGGATGAGGCCATCAGCCTGCTGAAGGATATTCCCGGGGCCAACTTCGACGAGTCCCTCGAGGTCGTCGTGCGCCTGGGCATCGACCCGCGCAAGACCGACCAGCTGGTGCGTGGTGCCTGCTCCCTGCCGAACGGCCTGGGCAAGTCGGTCAAGGTCATCGTCTTCGCCGAGGGCGACAAGGCCGACGCTGCCAAGGAGGCGGGCGCCGACGAGGTCGGCTCCGCGGACCTGGCGGACAAGATCGCCGGCGGCTGGATGGACTTCGACATCGTCATCACCAGCCCCGACATGATGAAGCACGTCGGCAAGCTGGGTAAGGTCCTCGGCCCCCAGGGCAAGATGCCGAGCCCCAAGTCGGGCACCGTGACGCCCGACGTCGCGACGGCCGTCAAGGAGTTCAAGGCGGGTAAGGTCGAGTTCCGCACCGACGCGGGCGGCAACGTGCACGCCGCGGTCGGCAAGCGCTCCTTCTCGACGGACGCCCTGAGCGAGAACCTGACCACCTTCCTCAACCACCTGACCGGACTGCGTCCCGCGGCGGTGAAGGGCAACTTCTTCACGAAGATCTCCCTCAGCACCACGATGGGTCCCGGGGTCTTCATCAATCCGGGAGGCTGATCCAGTGCCGAACATCGTCAAGCAACTGATCTGCTCCGAGCTCGAGACCGCCTTCGAAGGCGTCGAGGGCCTGCTCATGGTCTCCTTCGGCGGGCTGACCGTCGCCGAGACCGACGCTCTGCGCGACGAGCTGGCCTCCAAGGGCGTCGAGTTCCGGATGGTCCAGAACAAGCTGGCCCGACGGGTTCTGCTCGAGAAGGGCTACGAGTTCCCGACCGAGGCCCTGCAGGGCAACACGGGCATCGCCTACGGCGACGCCGAGGCGGCCATCAACGCCGCCAAGATCTTCACCGAGCCCGAGGTCAAGAAGGGCGGCAAGGTGAAGATCAAGGCCGGCATGCTCGAGTCGAACGTGCTGTCCCAGCAGGACGCGCTCGAGCTGGCGGACGTCCCCGACCGGGACACCCTGCGCGCCAAGATCCTGGGCTGCATCAGCGGTCCTGCCCGCGGCCTGGTGTGCGCCATGAACGGCGTGCCCGGCGGCCTTGCCCGGGTCATC
Organism: uncultured Planctomycetaceae bacterium; assembly: GCA_964591315.1. Taxonomy (GTDB): domain Bacteria; phylum Planctomycetota; class UBA1135; order UBA1135; genus JABACD01. Next base: position 6,201 of record CAZQAT010000109.1, on the reverse strand, counting down.
CAGGCCCGTGCCGACCAAGGGGAGGAGGGCGCCTGAGCCTCGCTCGGGCCCGCCCACTTCCGTCTCATCCCCTCTAACCGATTTCCTTTCGATTCCTCCCCGCAGGAGCCAATCCCATGTCTGAAGAGGCAACCGTCGAGCTCGAAGCCGACCTGCAAACCATCGCCGATCAACTGGACGGCCTCACCCTTCTCCAAGCCTCCAAACTCGTGAAGTACCTCGAGGACAAGTGGGGCGTCAGCGCCGCGGCTCCGGTCGCGGTGGCCGCGGCAGGTGGCGGCGGCGGCGCCGCCGCCGAGGAGGAGAAGACCTCCTTCGACGTCATCCTGACCGGTGCCGGCGACAAGAAGATCCAGGTCATCAAGGAGGTCCGCGCCATCACCGGCCTGGGCCTGAAGGAGGCCAAGGAGGTCGTCGACGGCGCTCCCAAGCCCGTCAAGGAAGGCTGCTCCAAGGAAGAGGCCGAGGAGATCAAGGGTCAGCTCGAGGGCGCCGGCGCCTCCGTCGAGGTCAAGTGACCCTCCTGTGGTGGGCCTGACCGTGGGCTCTGACCCCGGTCGCCCGGCCCTCCGCGGACCCCACCTTGACCCGCCGTCCTTCCAGCGCACGAGCCCCCCAGGAGCCCACCAGGCGCCTGGGGGCGACTCTCGTGCCCTGTGGGCCCCCGGAGACCCCGGGAGCCCCGTCCGACCCCGATCAGCGACCCCCGATCCCGACCCGATCCGCCCCTGGTGGGCCCGCGCGGCCCGAGTTTTGCGTATCTGGTTGGATTCGGGCCTGACAGCCGCTACATTGGGGCTTGGTCTCTACCGCCTGGGTGGGGGCAGCGCACCCCCTTCTGGACAACCCCGCTGAAAAACTCGCAGCACCCAGGGCCCCCGCTCGCCGTCGTCCGCGTCGACCGGGGCCCGATCGGCAACCAGCGGGGGGGGCGTGCATCCAGGCACCGGGATTCCCTTTCGATCGACCCCTTATCCGTACCTGTTGGCCGGGATCCAACCGCCACCGCGATCCGGCACTGCTGGTAAGAGGCTTCCATGACTGAGTCCGTTCTCCCCGTCAAGACCTTCGGCTGCTATCCGTCGATCGTCGAGCTCCCGAACCTCGTCGAGATCCAGACCGGCGCGTGGAACGAGTTCCTCGCCAAGGACGTGCCCCAGGCCAACCGCGAGACGGTTGGCATGCAGCGCCTCCTGTCGGAGATCTTCCCGATCTACTCGTACGACAAGACGATGTGCCTCGAGTACGTCGGGTACGAGCTGGGGCGCCCACGCTACACGATCGACGAGTGCCGCAAGCTGCGCCTGACCTTCGGCTACCCGCTGAAGGTGCGCCTGCGCCTGATCAAGCCCGAGCCGATCGAGGAGGAGGTCTACCTGGGCGAGATCCCGATCATGATCGGGGGCGGCGAGTTCATCGTGAACGGCTCCGAGCGCGTGATCGTGAGTCAGCTACACCGCTCGCCGGGCGTCGACTTCAGCTACGAGCAGGCCAGCGCCTCGGACACGCGCCGCCTGCACAGCTGCTGGATCATCCCCGAGCGCGGCTCCTGGGTCGAGCTGAACGTGACCAAGAAGGAGATCCTGACGGTCCGCATCGACCAGTCGGGCAAGTTCTCCGCGATCACCCTGCTGCGCGCCCTGGACGAGCGCCTCAGCTCGGACCGCGACCTGCTGCGGGAGTTCTACAACACCAAGGTCGTCAAGAAGACCCCCAGCAAGACCGAGAACGCCTTCGCCAAGCAGATCACCGACAAGATCGCGGTGGGGGACGTGGTGGTCCTCAAGACCGGCGAGGTGCTGGTGCCCTCGGGCGAGATCATCTCCGAGTCCGTGGCCCTCGAGATCGCCGGCTCCGGGCTGGCCGAGGTCGAGGTGCTGGCGGGCGACGTGGACGACCTGGACCTGCTCATCGTGAACTCGATGCGCGAGGATCCGACCAAGAGCTACGAGGAGGCCCTGCTCAAGATCTACTCGCGCCTGCGCCCCGGCAACCCGGTGCAGATCGAGAAGGCCCGCGAGCTCTTCCACGAGAAGTTCTTCGACGAGCAGCGCTACCGCCTGGGCCGCGTCGGCCGCTTCCGGCTCAACCGCAAGTTCGACCAGGACATCCCGGAGGGCACCCAGGTCCTGCAGCCCGAGGACATCATCAACTCGGTCAAGTACCTGCTCGGCCTGCGCCGCAGCGAGGGTGAGATCGACGACATCGACAACCTGGGCAACCGGCGCGTGCGCACCATCGCCGAGCTGGCCGGCGAGGAGTTCCGCAAGGGCCTGCTCAAGCTGCGCCGCACCGCCCAGGAGCGCATGAACCTGGAGAACCCGGAGACGGTCTCCCCGCGCACCCTGATCAACTCGAAGACCTTCTCGAGCGCCGTCGACTACTTCTTCGGCCGCAGCGAGCTGTCCCAGGTGGTCGACCAGGCCAACCCGCTCAGCCAGCTGACCCACGAGCGGCGCCTCTCGGCCCTCGGCCCCGGCGGCCTGAACCGCAAGCGCGCGGGCTTCGACGTGCGCGACGTGCACCTCTCGCACTACGGCCGTCTGTGCCCGATCGAGACCCCCGAGGGGTCGAACATCGGCCTGATCTCCAGCCTGGCGCTGTACTCCAAGCTCGACGACTACGGCTTCCTGACCGCGCCCTACCGCAAGGTCAAGAAGGGCAAGCTGACCGACGAGGTCGTCTACCTGCGGGCGGACGAGGAGGCCGGCCTGGTGATGGCCCCGGCCGACGTCCAGATCGACAAGAACATGAATCTCTCCGCCGAGCGCGTCCTGGCGCGCAAGGACGGAGACAACGTGGAGGTCCCGCCGGCACAGGTCGACGTCGTCGACGTCTCCCCGGCCCAGATCATCGGCATCTCCGCCGCGCTGATCCCCTTCCTCGAGCACGACGACGCCAACCGCGCGCTGATGGGCTCGAACATGCAGCGCCAGGCCGTGCCGCTCCTGATCGCCGAGCCGCCGACGGTGGGCACGGGGATGGAGAAGGTGGTCGCCAAGAACTCCAACCTGCCGGTCTACGCCAAGGCCGCGGGCACCGTCGACTACGTGGACGCCACCACGATCATCGTCGACGGCGAGGACTACGACCTGACCAAGTTCCGGGGCCTCAACGACCGCACCACCCAGAACCACCGCCCGGTGGTCCAGGAGGGGGACGAGGTCACGGCCGGACAGCTCCTCGCTGACGGCGCCTCCACCAAGGACGGTGAGCTGGCCCTCGGCAAGAACCTCCTGGTCGCCTTCATGACCTGGGACGGCTTCAACTTCGAGGACGCCATCCTGGTCTCCGAGCGGCTCGTGCGTGACGACGTCTTCACCTCGATCCACATCGAGGAGTACGAGGTCGAGATCCGCGAGACCAAGCTCGGCAAGGAGGAGTTCACCCGCGACATCCCGAACGTCGGCGAGAAGGCCCTGGCCAGCCTCGACGACACGGGGATCGTGCGCGTGGGCACCTTCGTCTCCGCCGGGGACATCCTGGTGGGCAAGGTGGTCCCGAAGTCGAAGAGTGAGCTGACCCCCGAGGAGAAGCTCCTGCACGCGATCTTCGGCAAGGCCGGGGTGGACGTGAAGAACGCCTCCCTGACCATGCCCCCGGGCTCCCGCGGGGTCGTGATCGACGCCCAGAAGTTCTCGCGCCGGGTCAACCTGACCGACGCGGAGCGCACCAAGGCGCTGACGGTCATCCGCGAGGCCGAGAAGGAGTTCATCCGCGCCCTGGGCCACTACAGCGCCGGCATGCTCGAGTCGGTCCAGGAGATCCTGGGCCAGAAGGTGCTCGACGACCTGACCGGCAACCCGATCCAGATCGACGACACCTCGACCTTCGACGAGCTGCGCCGCGTGCGCCTCTTGTCGGTGGCCGCGGCCGAGAACTGCGAGGACGGCGCCAAGCGCGACACCGCCCTGGGCTCGATCAACGGGTTCCAGTCGAAGATCGACGACAAGGAGAGCGAGAAGAACAAGGTCGTCAACCGCCTCTCGCGCGGTGACGAACTGCCCACCGGTGTGCTGGAGATGGTCAAGGTCTACGTGGCCACCAAGCGCAACCTGAAGGTGGGGGACAAGATGGCCGGCCGCCACGGGAACAAGGGAGTCATCTCCAAGATCTGCCCGATCGAGGACATGCCCTACTTCCCCGACGGCACGCCGATGGACATCGTGCTCAACCCCCTGGGCGTGCCCAGCCGCATGAACGTGGGCCAGATCCTCGAGACTCACCTGGGGATCGCCGCGCGCTCCATGGGCATCCGGGCCTACACGCCCGCCTTCGACGGCGCGCGCGAGGAGGAGATCGAAGGTCTCCTCGAGGAGGCCGGCCTGCCCACGAGCGGCAAGTTCCGCCTGCACGACGGGCGCTCCGGCGCGCCCTTCGAGCAGGACGTCACGGTCGGCGTGATGTACATGCTCAAGCTGCACCACCTCGTCGACGAGAAGGTGCACGCCCGAGCGACGGGGCCCTACAGCCTCATCACACAGCAGCCCCTGGGCGGCAAGGCGCGCTTCGGCGGCCAGCGCTTCGGGGAGATGGAGGTCTGGGCCCTCGAGGCCTACGGCGCCGCCGCGATCCTCCAAGAGCAGCTCACGGTCAAGTCCGACGACGTCGACGGACGGACGAAGATCTACGAGTCGATGGTCAAGGGCCTCAACATCCTCGAGCCCGGCACGCCGGTGTCCTTCGAGGTGTTGACCAACGAGATCAAGGGCCTGGGGCTGAACCTGCAGCTCCACAAGAAGGCGACGCTCTAGTCACCCTCTGAGGCAACCCCACAGCCCGCCACGAGCAACGAGAAGGGATCCATGGCCGAAGCGATCTACAACCGCGTCAACGACTACGGAAGCGTCACCATCTGCCTGGCATCGCCGGAGGACATCCGCTCCTGGTCCTTTGGTGAGGTGAAGAAGCCCGAGACGATCAACTACCGCACGTACCGGCCCGAGCGCGACGGCCTGTTCTGCGAGCGCATCTTCGGCCCCGAGCGGGACTGGGAGTGCGCCTGCGGCAAGTACAAGGGCATCAAGCACAAGGGCATCGTCTGCGACAAGTGCGGCGTGATGGTGACCCACAGCCGGGTGCGCCGGAAGCGCATGGGCCACATCAACCTGGCCGCGCCGGTCGCGCACATCTGGTTCTTCAAGGCCATGCCCTCGCGCCTGGGCAACCTCCTGGGGGTCAAGGTCGCCAGCCTCGAGCGGGTGATCTACTTCCAGGACTACATCGTCGTCGACCCCGGTGACACCCCCCTCGAGGAGTACCAGCTCCTGACCGAGGACGAGTTCCGCCAGGCACGCGCGAAGTACGGCGCGGAGTTCGACGCCGAGATGGGGGCCGAGGCGGTCCGCAAGATGCTCGGGCGCCTGGACCTGCAGATGCTCTCCGAGGAGCTGCGCGAGGAGCTGATCTCCACCCGCTCCAAGCAGCGCCAGAAGGACATCATCAAGCGCCTGCGCACGGTCGAGATGCTGCGCGACTCGGAGAACGACCCCGAGTGGATGGTCTTCGACGTGGTCCCGGTCATCCCGCCGGACCTGCGGCCGCTCGTGCTGCTGGACTCGGGCAACTTCGCCACCAGCGACCTGAACGACCTGTACAGGCGCCTGATCAACCGCAACAACCGCCTCAAGAAGCTGCTCGACCTCAACGCCCCCGAGGTCATCATCCGCAACGAGAAGCGGATGCTGCAGCAGTCGGTGGACGCCCTCTTCGACAACGGCCGCTGCCGCCGCCCGGTGCTCGGCTCGTCGAACCGCCCGCTCAAGTCCCTGACGGACATGATCAAGGGCAAGCAGGGTCGCTTCCGGGAGAACCTGCTGGGCAAGCGCGTGGACTACTCGGCCCGTTCGGTGATCGTCGTCGGTCCCGAGCTGTCGCTGCACCAGTGCGGCATGCCGAAGACCATCGCCCTGGAGCTCTTCCAGCCCTTCATCATCCGGCGCCTCAAGGAGCTCGGCCTGGCGGACACCATCAAGTCCGCCAAGCGCATGCTCGAGCGCCGCGACGAGGACGTCTGGGACATCCTCGAGGAGGTCACCCGCGACCACCCGGTGCTGCTCAACCGCGCGCCCACCCTCCACCGAATGGGGATCCAGGCCTTCGAGCCGGTCCTGATCGAGGGCAACGCGATCCGGCTCCACCCGCTGGTCTGCGGCGGCTTCAACGCCGACTTCGACGGGGACCAGATGGCGGTCCACCTGC
>CAZQAT010000108.1:0-14179 GCA_964591315.1 uncultured Planctomycetaceae bacterium | reverse complement strand
AGCGGCCCCGAGGCCGTTGGCGTTCGAGTTCGGGCAGCCGCGGCCAGCGCCGGAGGCGTTGAAGCAGGGGCTGTTGCCGCCGGCGCAGTCACAGTCCGAGGCGCCGGTGTTGTCCGCCCCGCCGCCGCAGCCGCTGCAGTCGTTCGCGCCGTTGCCGCTCAGCTTCCAACCAGCGAACTGGCCGGAGTCGCCAGCAGCCCAGTCGTAGATCGTGAGGGTCCAGGTACCGGCGGGGCCGGTGATGGCGCTCAGCGCGGTGTTGTTGATGCCGTTCGTGCCGCTGACCCAAGTGGTGCCACCGGTGTCGAAGTCCTGGTTCCAGCAGCCGGCGGCCGCGCCGGCGGAGCCGCTGTCGTTGGGCAGGTCGCTGCCGCCGGTCTCGACGAAGGTGTAGCTGCCACCGTCGAAGTCGCCGGAGTTTCCGAAACCCGAAGTGTTCAGGTAGCCGGGGCGCACGAAGATGTTGTGCTGGACACCGTTCGGGTCCTGCAAGGTGACCTGCAGGTCACCGATCCAGGTGTGGGCCAGGCCCTCGATGGTGACACAGTCGATGCCGGTGACGGCCTCGGGCACGGTCACCGTCGAGGTGGCCGGGGACGGCGGCATTAGTGTGTCCCAGGTGCCGCCTCCGCCGCTGCCGGAAGCCGGGATGAAGCCGCCTGTGCCGGCGACGGAGAACTGAGCGCTTGCAGTCGCCGAGAGAGCGGTAGCCAGACCGGCAGCCGCGATGAGCTTGAGGATTCTCATGTTTTGAAAAGAATGTGATTTCTGGACCAATTGGGAACGATGCTTCGGGGGGCACCGGGGGACGCAGAACCACGCACGAGGTCCTCACTTCCCCAACTCTTCATAGAAGTATCCCCCTCCTCAGGAAAAACAGCAAACTCAAATCCGCTCGCAGAGGCTTGGGCATTCGTACAGACCGGTCGTCTATTGGCCCACTTGCACCCTCCAGAACGGGCCTCAGGGCCCCTGGAGGCCCTCTTTCGCCGAGGATTGAAAGGACCCCCTCGAGGCGAGCCCAGCCGGTGAGCCCGCTACAATTCCGCCCCATGTCGATCACGGACCCCCTCTCGGACCTCGCCCCCACCGGATCCCGGGGCGCCCTGGACCTCCTCTCACGCCCTCTGCTGGACCTGGTCTTCGAGGCCGCCTCGGTCCACCGCCAGCACCACGATCCGGGCCAGATCCAGTGCTCCCAGCTGCTCTCGGTCAAGACCGGCGGGTGCCCGGAAGACTGCGGCTACTGCTCACAGAGCGCTCACGCGGAGACCGCCGTCGATCGCCAGACCCTGCTCTCGGTGGAAGCCACGCTGACGGAGGCGCGCAGGGCCAAGGAGAGCGGCGCCGACCGCTTCTGCATGGGAGCCGCCTGGCGCTCCGTCTGCGACGGGGCCGAGTTCGATGCCGTGGTCGAGATGGTGCGGGGAGTCAAGGAGCTCGGGCTCGAGGCCTGCGTGACCCTCGGCATGCTCGAGCCCCACCAGGCGGAACGCCTCAAGGGTGCGGGCCTCGACTACTACAATCACAACCTCGACACGGGCCGCAGCCACTACGCGGAGGTCGTGACGACCCACGACTACGACGACCGCCTGCGGACCCTGGCGGCCGTACGCGAGGCGGGCATCCACGTCTGCTCCGGTGGCATCCTGGGCCTGGGCGAGAGCATCGAGGCCCGGGCCGAGCTGCTCGAGGAGCTTGCAGCCCTCGACCCCCAGCCGGAGAGCGTGCCGATCAACACGCTCGTGCCGATCGACGGGACCCCCATGGCCGAGAACAACCGGGTCGACTGGACCGAGGTGGTGGCCGTGGTGGCCGCCGCGCGCCTCCTGATGCCGCACACGACCCTGCGCCTCTCGGCCGGCCGCCGGGAGCTGGGCGAGGAGGCCCAGGCCCTGTGCTTCCTGGCCGGCGCCAACTCGATCTTCCTGGGGGATCAGCTCCTGACCACCCCGAACCCCGAGCCCGCCTCGGATGCGGCCCTGTTCGCCAAGCTGGGCCTCCGGCCGGGCCCGGGCTGAGATCCAGAGCCAGGTCACGGTTCTCCAGCCGCTCGAGACCCAGTCGTTCCTCGAGGCGGAGTCAGAGGCCCCCTGGGCGACCGCCGCCAGGTCGTGCCGCCCTCTGACCGCGGATCCGCGCCTCCCTCCGTGGCCGTGGCCGATCACCGGGAGCCCGGTCGCTACAATCTCCCCCCATGTCGAGGGACAAAGCTGCCCCCCAGGCTCTCGAGCAGGGCCCTGAACGCTCCAACCCGCTCGAGGGTGAGCTCGCAACGGAGCTCCAGGACCTGCGTCGGCGGAGCCTCTACCGCGAGCTCGAGGACTCCCTCGAGCCCCTGGCGCGCGTCGACTTCACCAGCAACGACTACCTGGGACTCTCCCGTCACCCCGAGGTGATCGCAGCGGCCCTGGCCGCCGCCGGTGAGCACGGCACGGGTGCCCGGGCCTCGCGCCTGCTCGGTGGCGGCTGCGGCCTCGACCGGCGCGTGGAGCGGGCGGTCGCGGACTGGCTCGGGGCCGAGGAGGCCCTGCTCTTTCCCACCGGCTACCAGGCCAACCTGGGACTCGTCACCGCCCTCGCCCGGCCCGGGGACCTGCTCCTCTCGGACGCACTCAACCACGCCTCCACCATCGACGCCTGCCGCCTGTCGCGGGCGACGACGCGCATCTTCGCCCACGGGGACCTGGGGCAGCTCGAGGCCCTGCTCGCCACGAACCCCGGCTCCCGCCGGCGGCTGGTCCTGACCGAGGGCGTCTTCTCCATGGACGGGGACGTTCCGCCCCTGGCCGAGATGGAGCGCCTGTGCCGGGAGCACGACGCCTGGCTGATCGTGGATGAGGCCCACGCGGCGGGTGTGGTCGGCCCCGAGGGGGCCGGCGCCTGGGCGGCGGCGGAGGCGGCCTCGGACGAGCGCCTGCTCGCGCGGGTCGTCACCGGCGGCAAGGCCCTCGGCGCGGCCGGCGGCCTGGTGGTCGGCTCGCGGACCCTGCGCGAGACCGTGATCCAGGGCGCGCGCAGCTTCACCTTCTCGACGGGCATCTCCCCCGCCGTGGCCGGTGCCCTCGAGGCAGCGGTCGCGATCGCCCGCGGGGCCGAGGACGGGCGACGCCATCTGCGCGGCCTGGCGAGGCAGCTCGCAGGCTCCCTCGGGCTCCCGACCCCGCCGGCGGCGGTCCTGCCCTACATCGTCGGAACGAGCGAGCGGGCCCTCGCCCTCGCCGAGCGCCTGCAGGAGCAAGGGCTCGAGGTGCGTGCCGTACGTCCCCCCACGGTCCCCGAGGGCAGCGCCCGCCTGCGCCTCGTGCTCCACGCACACAACAGCTCCACCGAGGTCGAGGGCCTGGCGCGGGAGCTGCGGGACGACCCCCCCGCCGCCCAGGCCGCGGAGCTGCGCAGCGCGGCGCCGCGCCCCTGGTTCGTGGTGGGCACGGACACGGGCATCGGCAAGACCGTCGTGAGCGCCGCCCTCTGCCGCTCCCTCTCGGACGGTGGGCCGACCACCTACTGGAAGCCCGTGCAGACCGGGGACGACAGCGACACCGACAGCGTCGGCGCCTGGACCGCGGATCGCGAGGTGCGCCTGGCCGTGCCTCAACACGAGTTTCCCCTGCCCGCCTCCCCCCACGAGGCCGCCGCGGCCGCTGGGGACCGGGTCCGCTTCGAGGAGCTCGAGCCGCGTCTGGCGCGGGAGATCGCGGAGCTCGAGCAGGACGGTCGCCTGGTGGTCGAGCTCGCCGGCGGGCTGCTCGTGCCCTACGACGACGCCCACACCCAGGCCGACTGGCTGGCCCGCGTGCGGCCGCGGCTGGTGCTCGTGGCTCGCTCCGGCCTCGGCACCTTGAACCACACCCTCCTCACCCTCGAGGCCCTGCGGGCCCGGCGGCTCGAGGTGGAGCTCCTGGTGCTCGTCGGCGAGCCCCACCCATCGAACCGCGCGACCCTCGAGGCACGCGGACGGGTCGGGGGAGTGGTCGAGCTCCCGACCCTCGACGAGGTCGGGCCCGCATCCCTCCAGACCTGGGTCGAGCGCACCCCGGACTTGCCCCGATGAACCCGACCGATCGAGACCTCGTGGCCCGTGACCGGGCGCACCTCTGGCACCCCTACACCCAGCACGCGACCGAGGCCGCGCCCCTGGCGGTGGCGGGCGCGCGGGGCTCGGTGCTCGAGCTGGAGGACGGCCGCGAGCTGATCGACGCCATCTCCTCCTGGTGGGCCACGCTCCACGGTCACGGGCACCCCAAGGTGGTGGCCGCCATGTCCCGGCAGGTCGAGCGCCTCGACCACGTGCTCTTTGCCGGCGCCACCCACGAGCCGGCCGTGCGGCTCGCCGAGGAGCTCGTGGCCCTGGCGCCCCCGGGATTGACGCGAGTCTTCTACTCGGACAACGGCTCCACCGCCGTCGAGGTGGCCCTGAAGATGGTCCGCCAGCTCTGGTGCCACGCCGGCCAGGAGGAGCGCCAGGTCTTCATCGCCCTCGAGGGCGCTTACCACGGGGACACCTTCGGCTCGATGGCCGTGGGCGACCCGGACCCCTTCTTCCTGCCCTTCCGCCAGATGCTCTTCGAGGCCCGGCGGGTCGCGCCGCGGGCCGGGGAGGTCTTCCACGCGCTCGAGGAGCTCGGGAATCGCTGCGCCGGCGTGATTCTCGAGCCCCTCGTGCAGGGGGCGGCAGGGATGGTCATGCAGACCCCGGACTTCCTGCAGGAGGTGCGGGCCCACTGCGACCGCTTCGAGGTGCCCCTGATCGCCGACGAGGTCATGACCGGCTTCGGCCGCACGGGAGAGCTCTTCGCCTGCTCCAAGGCGGGCATCGTCCCGGACGTGCTCTGCCTGGCGAAGGGCCTGACCGCGGGCAACTTCCCCCTCTCGGCGACCCTGACCAGCGAGGGCACCTTCAACGCCTTCCTGTCCGAGGAGCGCATCCGCGCCTTCTTCCACGGGCACACCTTCACGGGCAACCCGGTGGGCTGCGCCGTGGGCCTGGCCTCGCTCGAGATCTGCCGGGAGGAGGACACGCCCGCCCGGCTCGAGCGCATCGGCGCGACCATCGAGGCCAACCTGCGCGAGGCCCTCGAGGGCGACCCGCGGGTCGAGGCGATGCGGCGCACGGGCGGCATCTGCGCCTTCGACCTGGTGCCCCCCGGGGGCGCGGCCCGGGGCTACCTCTCGAACCTGCAGCCGAAGCTGCGGGCGGCGGCCCTCGAGCGCGGCGTGCTGCTGCGGCCCCTGGGTGACGTGCTCTACGCCATGCCGCCGTCCAGCACGACCCCGGAGCAGTGCGAGCGCATCGCCGAGGTCATGGTCGAGCTGGTGCAGCTCGTCGAGTAGGGACTCAGGAGGCCCCTTCCGAGCCCGCCCGAAGGCGCGCCACCTGGCGGCGGACGAAGTCCTCGGGCTCCCCGGGCTTCATGCCCGCCCGGCGCGCCTCGACCAGGGCCTCCTCGACGGGAACCCCCAGGGCCACCACGCGGTGGATGGCCACGAGGCTGGCGCAGCGGCCGCCGCTCGCATCGAACATCAGGGTCGGTACCGCAGGCTCCGTGCTCAGCCAGCCGAGCACCAGGTCGACGGTCTCGTCGGTGACTTCACTGGTGTTGCCCACGTGAGCCGCCAGGTACTCCATGTCGAGGCTCTCGCAGGTCCCGCCCACCGCCCAGGCCAGCGCCTCGTTCGCGGCGCACAGGTCGATGACGCGCTCGATGCCGCGTCGCTTGGCGAGCTCCAGGTCCCCGACGCAAGGCGTCCCGCCGAACCAGAGCGGCCCGCTGACGGAGACGTTGCGCATCTCCCCGAAGGTCGAGGCCGTGATGGGCGGGTAGGCCACCGCCGTGTCCCCGTCGTGAGTGCCCTGGCAGGCCGCCAGGAGGCCGACACAGAGGAGCAATGAGAGCGGGGAGAGGCGCTGGGCGAGCAAGGCGATCACGACGAAGGGGAGCTTCGAAGGCAGCGGGAGAGGGCGACCGGTACACCGGCCACGAGAATCGAGCGCGCGACTATACGGATCGATCGCCATCCGTGGGAGCCGACCTCCTTTTCCCTCCGTCGAGGTGGCTCTGGCGGTCTCGACCCACGAGGAAGCGGCCCGGGAGCACCTCCCGGGCCGCTTCCTCCGCCTGCTCGGGGCCTCGCGGGCCCCGGGCAGCTCAGCGCAGCGAGCCCTCGAGCTCCTCGCGGATCAGGTCGCGGATGCGCTGCTCCAGCTCCTGATTGACCCGCTCGAGCTCGGCGATGACCGCCAGGTTCTCCGTCTTACGCAGCTCCTCGTACTGGGCCCGCAGGATGCGGTTGCGGCGGATCGAGTCGATGCAGTTGGCCAGGTCGTCGTCGCGCGGCGTGTGGCGCAGGATCAGCTCCTTGCTGGTCTGCAGCAGCGTGACGAACTCCACCAGATCCGTGTCCTGCATCTGTGCCGCGAGCTGGACACCCTCCTCGATCAGCTGCTCGAGGGAGTCCGAGCGAGCGTGCACGCTGCGGCGCAGGATCTCGGCGAACTGGGCCACGATGGCCGCACGCTTGTAGCCGAGCTCGGCGCCCTCCCAGGTGGTGGCAGTGGCGAAGGACACGGGCTGCTCGACCTCCATCGCCGAATCCTCGAGGGGATCGCGGCCAGGGCCGGTCGGGGCCTTCCAGCGCAGACGCACCTGGGCCAGGGGCTCGGAGGTCTGACCGCCGGTCATCTCGAGCTCGTAGAGGGCGACCACCTGGTGGCCGGCGCCGATCTCGCCCGCGTCCACGGCATCGTTGCGGAAGTCCGCGTCCGCGATGGCGCGGTTCTCGTAGCCGAGCAGGCGATAGCGGTAGACCTGGCCGGGGTCGAACTCGACCTGGATCTTGACGTCTCGGGCGATGGGCTCGAAGGCGCCGGTGAAGTTCTCCACCAGGGCGCGGCGGGCCTCGCTCTCGGAGTCCACGTAGTTGCAGATCCCGTCGCCCTTGTTCGCGAGCTGCTCGAGGAACACGTCGTTGTGGTTGTTCATGCCCACGCCGATCGTGTTGAGGTAGATGCCCGCGTCGCGGTGGCGCTGGACGTCGGCGTTGATGCGGTCCTGGTCGGTCTGGCCGACGTTGGCCACGCCGTCGGAGAGCAGCACCACGCGGTTGTGGGCGCCGGCCGTGAGAGCCGCGCCGGCGACCTCGTAGCCCAGCTTCAGGCCACCCTCGGCGTTCGTGCCGCCGCCGGGCTGCAGGCCGTAGATCGCCGCCTCGATCACGCCTCGATTCTGGGCGCTGGTCATGGGCAGGACCAGGCTGGCCGAGTTGTTGAAGCCGACGATCGAGATCGAGTCGCCGCCGTGCATCTGCGCCACGAGCAGCCGCAGGGCGTGCTTGACCAGCTCGAGCCGGCGGCCTTCCTTCATGGAGCCCGAGGTGTCGACCACGAAGGTCAGGGCCAAGGGCTTGCGATCCTCGACGGCGACCTCCTTGCCGCGCACGCCGACCCGCAGGAGCCAGCGCTGGCTCGGGGCATCACCCGCATTGCCGAAGCGGCTGGGGGCCAGGTCGGTGTGGATGGCGAAGACACCCTCGGCGGGGGGCGCCAGGTCCGGCTTGAAGTAGTTGACGAACTCCTCGGTGCGGATCTGGGCCTTGGTCGGCAGGTCGCCGCCCTGCAGGTAGCGCCGTGCCAGGGTGTAGCTCGCCGTATCCACGTCGACCCCGAAGGTCGACTGGGTGTCCAGGCGGGCCAGCACGAAGGGGTTGTCGCCCCAGAAGCGGAAGAACATGTCCCGCGGGCGCTCGTTCGGTCTGCGCCGGCAGTCCTGCAGGACACGGGTCGTGCGCTGCTCGCAGAGTTCGTCGATCTGGGCAGGGGTCAGGAGCGCGGCGGCACCGCCCTCGACGTCCGAGTCACCGACGCCCCAGTCGGTCCAGCCCCCGAAGGCACCTTCCTTGCCAGCGTCGTAGTAGAGGTGGAGGCCGAGGTCCTCTTGCACCTCGAGCCCGGCCTTGAAGTAGGTCTGGAGGGCGGGATCCGCGGCAGGGGCGGGGGACGCTCCCGAAGAGCTCCCACCTCCACCGCCGGATGCGAGCGCCTGACGCCCCCCGAAGGCGCCACCGCTACCGTGCCCACCCGTGGGGGGACCGGGACTGCTGGGCCCCGACGCGGGCGGAGAGATCCCGCCTCCGCCGCCGGGTGCCAGCCCACCCTTGGGGGGACCCGCGCTGCCGGGCCCCGACGCGGGCGGAGCCGAGGGGCCTTGGCGGCGCGACTTGCGCGCCGGCGCCTGTCCGGCCTGGTCCCGCGGCGCTGGCTGGGCCTCGGCCTTGGCGAGCCGCCCCAACTCGACCGACGTGGGCGCCACGTACAACGAATCGGAGCCGGCGTAGCCGATGGCTCCGAGGGCAGCCAGCCCCTCGGCCTCCGGACTGACCGACGAGCCGCCCTGCTCCAGTCCGGTCGAGCTGAACAGGACGTGCCCCTGAGTGGCCACCTCCTGCTCCACCGGGCCCGTGCCCAGGAAGAAGTCGTCGGACTGGGTGGAGCCCTGCTGCGCGGCCTTGCCCTGGGGGGCGTTGTGCCCGCGGCCCTCTTGGTTGCCGCCACCCAGAGCCTTCAACACCTTGGTCTTCTCCTTCTCCGCCTGGCGCTCCTCGGCGACCGCGAGGTCGGGCTCGCCCTGGACCCCGGAGCTGGACTGCTCGCCGAGGGCGGACGCCTCGCTCGCGGTCGCGGGCTCGCTGGGAGCCTGCTCCACGTCCTTCCGCGCGCGCTCCCGGCCGCGCCTGCCGGCGTCGAGGCTGGCGGTCTCCTCCTCCCCCGGGAACTGCGGGCCACGCGCGCTCTCGCCCTCCATCAAGGAGCGCCCGAGCAGGACCCCCCCGGCCAGGGCGACGAAGCCGGCGGCCAGCTTGACGGGCACCCCCGTGTACCACGGCATGGCCGAGGCCGCCCGCGGCGCCGCCTCGGGAGCCGCGGCGCGCTGGATCGTGGCGACGACTTGCGGCGGGAGCACCTCGCTCTCGGCGCAGGTGTCACGCAAGAGCCCGATGGTGGCCTCCAGGCGGTCCCGCTCGGCGCGCAGCTCGGCGGAGCCCTCGAGCTCCGCCTGGAGCTTCGCGGCCTCGGCGGCCCCGAGCTCACCCAGGAGCAGAGCGCACAGCTGCTCGTGCTGGCTCGCCGCGGCGGATTGAACGTTGTCGTTGTCTTGGTTCTTCATGAGTCCGTACCTCTCTTGCGCCTCCCTCAGGCGACCCCCATTCCCGATCCCGTGTTGCCTTCGGCCGCGCCGCCTCGCGGCGCCGCCTCCACCTGGAGCAAGGGCGTCAGGCTGCCGCTCAGGCTCTTGAGCCCCTCGCTGATGAGCCAGCCGACGGTGCCGACCTTGCGACCGGTGACCTCGGCGATCTCGCGGTAGCTGCGCTCAGCGAACAGACGCAGGATCAAGACCTCGCGCTGGTCCACCGGCAGCCTCTGGATCGCGCGCTCGACGACACTGCGGGTGTCCTCGGCATCGACGGCCTGCTGGCCGCCGCCTGTCGCCTCGGGGGGAGCAGCCTCCCGCTCCCGATGCCGCCTCCTCTGATCGGATCGAATGATGTCCATGCAAGCGTTCCTCGTGACCGTGTGCAGCCAGGCCGCGAGCTGCCGTCCTCGACCTTCCTGCTCGTCGGCGGGCTGTTCGGGCGGTAGCACCACCCGCTCGCGCGCCAGCTTCAGGAAGACCTCCTGCACCACGTCCTCGTAGGCGCTTCCTCGTCCCAGCAGGCCGCGGGCGTGCCGCAGCAGGGCATCCTGGTAGCGGTCGACGAGGGACGAGAAAGCGCCCTGGTCCCCGTCGCGCCAATCCGAGAGGAGCTGAGAGTCAGTTCGTTCCGTCATGTGGTGAGTCGGTGGCGACCTTCGCGGAGGTGACGGCGGCCCCCTCGGGCCTCTTGGGGATTCCACGGGAATTTGGGGCCACGAGTGAGCTTAGCGGTGCCGGGCCGGGCGGCCACGGCGGGAGTACCAAGGACGCGCCCCCCGGCCGAGGGTGAGCCTCGGCCGGGGGGCGCAGGGGGACGCCGGGGGGGCGGGGGGGGCTACTCGTCGCCACCCACGAGCAGATCCACCAGCTTGTCGATCTCGATCACGCTCGGGACGCCCGGGTCATTGCTGTTCAGGGTCACGCTCTCGAAGCGCAGGTTCTCGGCCGCGTCACGGGCCTGGAGGATCTTGCCCCCCAGACTGTCGAGGGCCGCGTTACGCAGCTCGTCCCGCAGGGCCTCGGCCTTGGCGATGGCCAGCTTGCCATCGGCGACGAGGGTCTCGTAGCGAGCGTCCGCCGCGGGCCGCACGCGGTTGTCGTAGATGTTGGCCTCGGCCAGGATCGTGGCTACCTCGACCTCGTTCGTGGAGCGCGCATCCTGGAGCTTCTTGTCCCACTCCGCGCGAGCCTCCTTCTCGAGAGCCTCGGTCTCCTTCTCGATCTTGCCGGTGGCCTTCATCGCATCCTCGACGAGGCGCTTGCTCTTCGCCAGCTCGGTGAGCTGCTGCGTGAGCTGCTTCTCCTGGAGCTTCTGCTCGTAGGTGTCGAGGAAGCGCACGGCGCGGATCAGGATCAGCTCGGGCTCCACGTGGAAGGGCGCCAGGGACTCCTTGAGGATCGGCAGCACGCCCGCGGCCAACTCGAGGCGGATGTCCGTGTTGACGAAGTCCTCCGGGACGAGGCGCGCGAGCTCCTCGCGCAGGACGCCCTTGACGTTGGAGGCCACGCGGTCGCGGTACTCAGCCTTCTGACCCTCGGCCACGATCAGGTGGGCCTCACCCTCGATGATGTGGTAGGTGACGGTCACGTCGACTGCGACGGGGTTGTTGTCCCGGGTCCGGATCTCGAGCGGGCCCTCCTCCTGGGAGTTGACGTGCTTCTTCGAGAAGCCGCTCTGGCTACTGGGCTCCGAGAAGGTCAGGAAGTGGGTACGCCTGTCGAGCAAGTGCCAGCGGTGAATACCCGTGATGCCGAGGTGGAAGCCGGTCAGGTAGTCCTCGGAGACCACACCCCCCGAACCCCACAGACCCTGCTTGACGCCGATCTGGCTGGGCTCGACCCGCTCGAAGAGCGAGGAGGTGATGAACAGGCCCAGGCACCCCAGGAGGACCAAGCTGACGAACAGTTTGAGGATCTTCATGCTCAGTTCTCTTCCTTGTTCCCCTCGAGGGCGCTGTTACGGGCCGCGGTGTTGGCGTTGGTGTGTTCGAGCCGCTTGGGCTCCGGGTCCCGGCTGTAGGGAACGAGAGTGAAGTGGATGTTCGAGAGCTTCTGGATCAGGGCCTCGCGCACGACCACCCGGCCCTTCTTCTCGAGGGCCTCCGTCCGGGCCCGGATCCCCTCGGCCTCCTTGGTGTACTTGGCCACCAGGCCCTCGGCCTCGGCGGTCTGGCGGTCGAGCTCCTGCTGGCCCTCCGCCTCGCGGGTGATCTTGTAGCGATCGGCGCCCTTCTTGATCAGGATCGACTGCCGCTCGGCCTCCTTCACGGCCTTGACGAGGTCTCCCTGGAGGCTCTGCCACTCGATCTCCTTCTCCTTGGACACCAGGGCCAGGCGCTGCTCGCGCTCCTGCAGGAGTTGCTCCTCCTTGGCCTTCAGGCGCTCCACGTCCTGGTCGGCCACCTTGCGCTCCTCGATCGCGTTCTCGTAGCGAGTGTCGAAGCGCGGTTTGGGGGTGATGATCTGCAGGATCTCGATCCCGTGGGGACCGAGGTACTCGTTCATGCGGTCCGTACTACGCACCCGGGCGGTCTGGTAGCTGCTGGGGTCGGCGACCTCCACCGCGGAGAAGCGACCGAACTCGTCCCGCAGGATCGAACGGGCGTAGGCCCGGATCCAGTCGCGCTTGAAGCCGTCCCCGACGCCGGAGTCCTCGATGACATCGGCCGCCGCGCCCGGGATCAGGACGTACTGGATCTCCAGGGACTCGAACCAGAAGTTGGAGCCATCGCTGGCACGCACGGTCAGGAAGGGAGCGCTGTTGTTCCCGTCCATGACCTTGCCTTCCATCAAGTACTTCTGGGGCGTCTTGTCCAGGGTGAAGACTCCCTGGAAGAAGGGCGCGTAGATCTTGTAGCCGGGATTGGTGTCGACCTCCTTCGAGCCCGTGATGTAGTTCACGTGCACGGCCACCTGGTTGTCTTCCACCTCGACGATCCCGAGGCTCCCGGTAGCGGCCAGGATGAACACGGAGAAGATGGCGATGAAGGCCGCTCCGGCCCAGACGACCTTTCTTACCGTGATCGTCTTGCGGTCGTTCCTGGTGAACTTCTTCCCCTCGGGACCGGAGCCGTCGGGGTTCACGTCGTCCATGTCGATGGTCTTCATCGCAGTTCCTGCGTAGGCGGTTGGGGCGGGGCTTCGCAAGCCCGGGGGCCGAGTACGGCGGGACCTGGGCCTATTCAGCCCCGGGGCCGCTATTCGGGCGGGCCCCGGAGGGGCTGAGAATAAGGGCGGACGACGGGCCTCCAGCCGAGTATTTTCCCTCTCCGGGACCCCCGTTCAGGGGCCCGGACGCGCCATGACCCCCGGCTGGAAGAACTTCGACCCCGACGCCCCCGCGGACGCAGCCGGAGGGATCTTCGGTCTGCCCACCCCGGCCGAGGAGGCGGGCGTGCGGGTCCTGGGGGTGCCCTTCGATGCGACGACCTCCTACCGCCGTGGGACGGCGGCCGGGCCCGCGGCGGTGCTCGCGGCCAGCGGCCAGGTGGACCTCTTCGACGTCCAGCAGCGGGCCTGGCGAGGAGGCGACGGGCGGCCCTGGGCTCACGGCATCCACTTCGAACTCGACGAGGAGGTCGCCGCCTGGAACGTCGAGGCGGGCCCGCTCGCTGCGGCCATCATCGAGCGCGGCGGCCGCATCGACGATGAGCCGGGGCTGCTGCAGGGGCTCGAGCGGGTGAACGAGCTGGGCGCGCGGGTGAACGAGCGGGTCCAGGGCTGGACGGCCGCGCGCCTGGCGGAGGGCGCCCTGCCCGTGATCCTCGGCGGTGACCACTCCGTACCCCTGGGGGCCCTGCTCGCCGCGGCGGCGCACCACGAGGAGCTCGGCCTGTTCCATCTCGACGCCCACGCGGACCTGCGTCCCGCCTACGAGGGCTTCCGCTGGTCCCACGCCTCGATCCTGCACAACACCCTGGAGGCGGCACCGCAGCTCCAGCGCGTGCTCTCGGTCGGGCTTCGGGACCTGGGCGAGGGAGAGGTCGCGGCCATCGAGGCCTCCAAGGGACGCATCGAGCCTGTCTACGGCCACACCTGGGGGCACGCGCGAGCGGCGGGAGAGGACCTCTCGGCCCTCGCGCGGCGCGCGGTCGCCCACCTGCCCGAACGGGTCTGGCTGACCCTGGACGTGGACGGCCTCGAGCCTGACCTCTGCCCGGGCACCGGTACGCCCGTGCCCGGCGGGCTCTCCTGGGACGAGGTGCTGCTGTGGTTCGAGGCCCTGGCCCAGGCCGGCAGGCGAGTCGTGGGTCTCGATCTGTGCGAGGTCAGCCCGGGCGCGGACGCCGACCCCGCCGTAGACAGCTGGGACGCGATCGTCGGGGCGCGCCTGCTGTACAAGGCGATCGGGCTGGCCGTCGCCACGAACCCGCCCTCGCGCTGATTCTCGGTCCCGCGGAAATAGGCCCCCGCGGGCCCCGCAGGAGGGGCGCTTTCCGAGCCCCACCCCTCTTGCGCCACCCGAGCAGCCATGCCGAACACAGCAGACCCCTCCTCAGACTTCGTCGATCGGCCCTGGATGGAGGGCGAGCCGGACGTCCAGGCCAGTGACGACCCCCTCAGGCCCTGGCTGATCGCCTGCCACGTGGCGCCCCTGGCCCTGTGGATCTTCTTTCCCTACGGCTGCGCGGTCATCCTCCCGCTCCTGATCTGGCAGCTGAAGGCGAAGGGGGAGGACGACCCGCGGCTGACCGCCCACGCGATCGAGGCCCTCAACTTCCAGATCAACCTGACCCTGGCCATCATCGCCCTCTCGATCACGATCATCGGGCTGGTGGTGGTGCCCGTGCTGATGGTCGCCGGACTGGTCTTCTCCGCTATCGCCACCGTCAAGGTCTGGAAGGGCAGGGACTACCGCTACCCCTGGATCTACCGCTTCGTCACGCCGGACGAGCCGCAGCCCGGCGCGTAGCCGGAGGGCTCGAGCGCTAGTCCGGCCTATTCATGAGGCTTTGACGCATTGGGACCCAACTGCGTTCCTGGCGGTA